>CAVXKJ010000001.1:0-93937 GCA_963762355.1 uncultured Microcaldota archaeon
GTGAAACCGGGCGCGTGCTTTCGATACCGGATTTTCCCAGCGTTGCGTTCATCGAACTCCAGACGGGCGCTGACGAGCCGCAAGCCTTCGTCGTGACAGGTGCCTGCCGAGGCGATCGCGATACGGCCGCCAAGCGATTCGAGGCGGCGCTGATCGAGTTCGGCTGTAAGTTCGGGGACTTGGAACTCTACGACGTGGATGACTGCGAGCATCTGAAGCTGTGCCTTAATTGACTGGCGAACGGAACCTCGAGGCTGATCGCCGTGCGTTACTGGAACGCAAAACAACAGCATAAATGGATAAAGTGCCATGCGATAACTGGCAATACAACAAACATAATCGCAGATGCAATAATAACTGATGAATATGGAGCAGACTGTCCGCAGTTTATACCACTCATAGAACAAACAGCAAGTATGGGTTTCAATATGCAAGAGGTAAGTGCTGATAAGGCTTATTCAAGCAGAGATAACCTTGACTGTGTTGATAGTATTGGTGCAGTTCCTTATATTCCATTCAAGCAAGGTTCAACTGCAAAAGCAAAAGGTAGTGTAATGTGGAAAAAGATGTTTCACTATTTCCAGTTAAATCAAGAGGACTTTCTGATGCACTACCACAATAGACCCAATGTAGAAGCGACTTTTATGGCAGTCAAGTTTAAGTTAGGTGACTGCCTAAAGAGCAAGAACTTTGTATCACAGACTAATGAGGTATTATGCAAGCTGATAGCATATAACATAACAGTTCTGATAAGTGCCATGTATGAATTGAAAATAGAACCGATACTATCTTTAAATATCACTTGCTAATTTATTATTGAGTTTGCTAATAAATTACGATTAATTAGCAGATAAAATAGCAAAGCCGATGTTGTAAGAGGAATTAAATATAACAAATATTGTTGTTGTGGCAACAGTTGTTGTGATTGCTGTTGAGGTTGCGGTGCTTGTTGGTGCGATTGTGGATGTTGTTGCTCCGGATCCTCCAGCTCCTCCGCCGCCAGAATTTGTTATATGTAAGCCTCCGCTTGAGGGGGCGCCGCCACTTGAGTTTGAGGCAGTTATGGTCAACATAGTATTCGCTGAACTTTCTGAGTAGGTTAAATCACCAAGGTATGTTACGGTTATTGCTGGAGTGCCTGTTGTAGTGTCCGAGTATGCAACTGAACATGATCCTGATGATAGGATGCATGATGCGGGAGTGAAGGTGCCTGTTGAGGAATCAGATGACGAAAAGAATATTGACTCACCGTCAGTTCCGCTCTCACTTAATGTTGCGGTGCAGGTTGTTGATTCGCTTGTTGTGAATGATATTGGTGAACAAGACACAGAGAGAGGAGGATTCAGATATTCCAGGATGCGGTTGTTGCCAGAGTCAGCTACCCAAAGGTTTCCTGAAGAATCGAAAGTGACAGAGGAAGGATCTGATAAAGTGGTGGGGTCGAGGTTGCCGCCTTGGTTTCGGCTACTGCTTGTGAAGTCTGACTGGCCAAGGACGACAGATGCAGCGCCGTCTGTGACAAGATTGTTGAATGGGAATTCCAGGACGCGGTTGTTATTGGACTCAGCTACCCAGAGGTTTCCTGAAGAATCGAAAGCAAGACCGGCAGGATAGGATAACGTGGTGGGGGAGGGGGCGCCGCCTTGGTTTGAACTGCCGCTTGTGAAGTCTGGCTGGCCGAGGACGTTGGCTGCCCCGTCCCCTGTGATTAGGTTGGATGAGAGGTATTCCACTACTCGGCTGTTGGCGGAATCGGATATCCAGAGGTTTCCTGAAGAATCGAAAGCAAGACCGGCAGGATAGTATAAAGTGGTGGGGGAGGGGGCGCCGCCTTGGTTTGAACTGCTGCTTGTGAAGTCTGGCTGGCCGAGGACGTTGGCTGCCCCGTCCCCTGTGATTAGGTTGGATGAGAGGTATTCTACTACTCTGCTGTTGAAGGTGTCGGATATCCAGAGATTTCCTGAAGAATCGAAGGTGACATTAGAGGGTCCTGCTAAAGTGGTGGGGGAGGGGGCGCCGCCTTGGTTTGAACTGCTGCTTGTGAAGTCTGGCTGGCCAAGGACTACTGATGCAGTGCCGTCTGTGATAAGATTGGTAGATTGGAATTCCAGGACACGGCTGTTGCCTTCGTCGGCTACCCAGAGGTTGCCGGTGGGGTCGAAGGCGAGGCCGACAGGACGACATAAACTTGTTGGGGTGGCTGCGCATCCGCTGCTGAACATATCCGGCTGGCCGAGGACTACAGATGCGACTTCGTTAGTAGAAAATGGGGGGTTGAATTCAAGGACTCGGCTGTTGCCGGGGTCTGCTACCCAGAGATCTCCTGAAGAATCGAATGCAACTGATGTAGGAAAATTTAAATCCTTTAAATTAGGGACATCCTGTTGATTTGGACTGCCTGTATATAAGCTTGGTTGGCCTATGGCTACTGTTGCTGGACTGCCTGTGATGAGGTTGGATGAGAGGTATTCTACTACTCGGTTGTTGCCTTGGTCGGATATCCAGAGGTTGCCGGTGGGGTCGAAGGCGAGGCCTTGAGGATTACATAAACCTGTGGGGGTGAGGGTGCATGCGCTGCTGAACATGTCTGGCTCACCTAGGACGTTGGCTGCTCCGTCCCCTGTGATGAGGTTGGATGAGAGGTATTCTAATACTCGGCTGTTTTGGTAGTCGGATATCCAGAGGTTGCCGGTGGGGTCGAAGGCGAGGCCGACAGGACGACATAAACTTGTTGGGGTGGTGGTGCATCCGTTGTTGGTTACGAGGTCTGGCTCTCCGAGAACATTTGCAGCTCCGTCCCCTGTGATGAGGTTGGATGAGAGGTATTCTAATACTCGTTGGTTGCCAAAGTCGGATATCCAGAGGTTGCCGGTGGGGTCGAAGGCGAGGCCTTCAGGATCACAGAAACCTGTGGGGGTGGTAGTGCATCCGTTGTTAGTTACGAGGTCTGGCTCTCCGAGAACATTTGCAGCTCCGTCCCCCGTGATTAGGTTGGATGAGAGGTATTCTAGTACTCGGCTGTAGTATTGGTCGGATATCCAGAGATTGCCGGAGGGGTCGAAGGCGATGCCTTGAGGACCACATAAACCTGTGGGGGTGAGGGTACATGCACTGCTGAACATATCCGGCTGACCTATAACATTGGCTGCCCCGTCCCCCGTGATTAGGTTAGATGAGAGGTATTCTACTATTCGTTGGTTGTTGGTGTCGGATATCCAAAGGTTGCCGGAGGGATCGAAGGTCAGGCCAACAGGACCACATAAACCTGTGGGGGTGGTGGCACACCCGCTGCTGAACATGTCTGGCTGGCCGAGGACTACTGATGCGACTTCGTTAGTAGAAAATGGGGGGTTGAATTCAAGTACTCTATTGTTTTCATATTCAGATACCCAGAGATTTCCTGAAGAATCGAATGCAGCTGAAGAAGGATAGTCTAAATCCTTTAAATTAAGGATATACTGTTGATCTGCACTACTTGTATATAGGCTTGGCTGGCCTATGGCTACTGTTGCTGGACTGCCTGTGATGAGGTTGGATGAGAGGTATTCTACTATTCTGTTGTTTTCGGTGTCGGAGATCCAGAGGTTGCCGGTGGGGTCGAAGGTAATGCCAGAAGGATTACATAAACCTGTGGGGGTGGTGGTGCATGCGTTGCTGAACATGTCTGGCTCGCCGAGGACGTTGGCTGCGCCGTCCCCTGTGATTAGGTTGGATGAGAGGTATTCTACTACTCGGTTGTTGCTGTAGTCTGATATCCAGAGGTTGCCGGTGGGGTCGAAGGTGAGGGCAGTAGGATAACATAATCCTGTGGGGGTGGTGGTGCATCCGCTGCTTACTAAGTCTGGCTTTCCTAGAACATTGGCTGCCCCGTCCCCCGTGATTAGGTTGGATGAGAGGTATTCTACTACTCGATGATTGCCTGTGTCGGATATCCACAGGTTGCCGGAGGGATCGAAGGTCAGGCCAACAGGATAGCATAAACCTGTGGGGGTGGTGGTGCATCCGTTGTTGGTTACGAGGTCCGGCTCTCCTAGGACATTGGCTGCCCCGTCCCCCGTGATTAGGTTAGATGAGAAGTATTCTAATACCCTATTGTTGTCTTGGTCTGATATCCACAGGTTGCCAGAGGGGTCGAAGGCAAGGCCAGAAGGATAACATAAACCTGTGGGGGTGGTGGCGCATACATTGTCTGTTACGAGATCTGGCTCTCCTAGAACATTAGCAGCTCCGTCCCCCGTGATTAGGTTAGATGAGAGGTATTCTAGTACTCGGCTGTTGCCGCTGTCGACTATCCAGAGATTTCCCGAGGGATCGAAGGTGATGCCAAAAGGGCCACATAAACCTGTGGGAGTGGTGGTGCATGCGTTGCTGAACATATTTGGCTGGCCGAGGACTACTGATGCGACTTCGTTAGTGGAAAATGGAGGTTTGAATTCAAGCACTCTGTTGTTGCCAGAGTCTGCTACCCAGAGATTTCCTGAGGAATCGAATGTAGCTGAAGAAGGACTGGATAAATCCTTTAAATTAAGGACATCCTGTTGATTTTGAATGCCTGTATATAAGTTCGGCTGGCCTAGAACTATGTTTGCTGCCTGGTCTGCAGTAAGACTTGCATGAGAAATACTTGGCAATGCTACTATTATTAGTAGCATGATAAAAAGCAAAGGAAATAAAATTCTTTGTTTATTCATCTATTCGCCTGCTTCTGCTGTAATGGAATTTCTTTCTGGTATTGCTGTATCTGCAACTACTTGAGAGTCGCAGCGGATGGGATTTCCTGTTATCCGCACTTGCAACAACGCTGCACAACAGCAGAAAAGTAATCACATGCAAGGATTGTGGTTCTGCATTTATATTTTTATTACGCTGCGAAGATTTATTAATACTTCCGAAACGGTGCAATACAAATATTTGATATCGCATTCAAAAATATAGGAATGGATGTGAATTTTCAGAATCATAGAAGTATATGCAAAACATGCAAAATAGATAGTTAGAGGTCTGATTGGTTCTTTTTCAGTACGGCCTTCCGTACAATTATTCATTTATTCATTTTGCTTTCATGTGCTGAAAATTTCGATGCTTAGAGCTAAAAAGATGCGCATCGCTATATATAAGTTTAGCAATTTGCTGGTGGCATGATGAGGATAGCTCTTATAAATATAATAAAACCACAAGAAGGCAGCAGGGACGGCATGACAGAATATACATACCAGATTTACGAAAGGCTCAAGAAAAACCATGAAGTAGATCTTGTATACGTGACGGATTCCTCTAAACGGCTGGACAATAGGGCATTATTGCATGCAAATACTCTTTTTAAATTGAAGGTAAAGAGTCTGGCACATAAGAATTATGATATCATACATATAACAAACCAAGAACTCGGATTTGCTGCAAAAATACTGAAGAAAAACGGCACAGACGCAAAATTGATAACCTCGATACATGACCTTATGAGGATGCACATAAATTCGTACAAGAGCCTAAGCCAAAAGTTATACAACACACTTGTCAGGGGAAGCATCATTAACTGCTTCAAATATTCGGATTATATAATATTCAGTGCAAGCACAGTACAGAAAGACGCAGAAAAGATGTTTTATTCAAAGCACAATAATTGGGTTACAACATTGTTAGGACCGTCTGAGGAATTTCGAACTACTGCAATACCTAAAAAAGCCAAAAGAAAGGAATTTGTAATCGGATATGTTGGTGCACTGGCAGCATGGAAGAATCCGATATTCGTGCTTAAAACTGCAGAAATCCTGAAAAAGGATAAGAGTTACAAGTTCAGGATGTATGGAAACGGACCTGAAGAGCAAAGGCTCCGCGAATACGTATCAGCGCACAAGCTTGATAATATTGAAATAACGGGTTTCCCGCAACAGGGAAAATTCCTTGAGATGTATGACACTTTCGACCTGTTTTTGTACCCGACAACAGAGGAGGGCTCCAGTCTGCCAATGATAAATGCACAATGCAGGGGCCTTCCAGTAGTTATCTACAAGGAGAACAAGGTTGACAATGAGGTCACAAAGTACTGTTTTGTCTCAGATGATGAGTACGATGCAGCAAAGATAATAAAGGGCGTGAAAGAGAAGGGATTTGAGAAGAATCATAGGCAAGCGATGCTGAAATACGTGAGAAGCTTCTCATGGGACAGAGTAACAGATGAGACACTTGCAGTCTATAGAAAACTATTGAAGCAGAAGTAGGAATAAACTAATCCATCTCAAATTTAAAGTCGTCGTTTTTGTCATAGTCGGTGTTTTGCACCTCAACGAACCATGCGGTTCCCTTTCCTATATTCTTAACAGAGTGTGAAACATAAGGATGTATGAATAACATTTTCCTTTTTTGCCCGTCCAGTTTTATTTCCTTGCGCTGTCCTGTTTTTACATTGATCATATTGACGGCTACCTTGCCATGTAGCAGTACAAAAACCTCCTCATGGGCTTTGTGGTAGTGCTTTCCCCTTACAACTTTTGGTTTTATTGATGAGACGATGACATCCCTGGCAGGCCATCCGGTCTTTTGGACTGTCATTATTTTTATAGTTTCGCCGCGTTTGTCAGAATTAGGGACTATGTCTAAAAGTATATCTTTAAAATTATCTTTTTTTCTTATCATCTCACCAATATTTCATTTACTTTGTTATATTTATTATCTCTGTTGCCACTTCTTCAATTTGTTCGCTCGTAAGCTGTGGCCCTGATGGCAGATTTAATCCTCTGAATCCTATATCCTCAGCTACTGGCAACCTATCACCAGTATTATAGTGTGGAAGCATATGTATAGGATAAAAGAATGGCCTTACCTCTATTTCCTTCTTTTCCAGTATTTCAATCACATTGTCCCTCAGATTTTTGGGCACAAGTATTGAATAATACCAGTACGTGTTCTTTGCCCAATCCATCCTTGGGGCATGGACTATGTTTTTTGATCTTGATTCAAAAATCTCGTTGTAGGCCTTTGCCATTTCCAGCCTTTTATTTACGAGATAGTCAATCCTTTTCAATTGCGCAACGCCAACTGCTGCCTGCATGTTGGTGATTCTGTAGTTGAATCCAACTATGTCATAGTAGTATTTGTTCTTATATTCCGGTTTTGTCCCTTGGTTCCTTAGTATGCTCATCTTTTCCGCAAGCTCATCGTTATTTGTAAGGCACATTCCACCTTCGCCGCAAGTCACCACCTTGTTGCCGTAGAATGAAAAGCAGCTTATATCAGAGAAATTGCCGACTCTTTTTCCTTTGTATTCAGCACCATGAGCTTCTGCAGCGTCTTCAACAACATATATATCGTGCTTTTTGGCAATTTCAGTTATGAGATCCATGTCGCACGGATGGCCATATACGTGGACAGGCATTATTGCTTTTGTCTTTTTTGTTATTCTTTTCTCCAGATCCTCTGGGTCGATGCACCAGTATTGTTCTGTAGAGTCTGCAAAAACAGCTCTTGCACCAGTTAGTGCTATTGCGTTAGTGCAGCCTATTGATGTAAGAGTTGGCACTATAACCTCATCTCCGGCCTTTATGCCCAGCGTTGCGAGGGCAAGGTGCAATGCTGCTGTTCCATTATTAACAGAAATACCGTGCCTGGTACCTATATAGGAAGAAAATCCCTTTTCGAATTCTAGGACGAAATGATCGTTGGGGCGCATCTTGGTTTCCACTGCCTCGATTACATTGTCTATTTCTTCCTTTCCGATAACAGGTTCGGACATCCTTATTTTGACCATAGTCTCCCTTTACTTATGCCATTGTCTTTTACTTATTTATTCCTATTGTACTAGAGATATCTGTGTTGCTCCTTTTATATATTTTACTAACAAGAATTAACATAGGATGAACTTAAATGGGGATCAAAAGCGACAGAAAGCTTTATTTGGTTGGAATAGACTCCGCACCGTTATGGATAGTAGAAAAACTCAGCAAAAATTACAGGATGGACGGCTTCAGGCTCTTCATGAAGGAAAGGAGATTATTTGACATAACCTCAACAGTGCCGCCTGTTACAAGTGCAGCTTGGCCTACAATATATACAGGCCTTGACCCAGACGAGCATGGAGTTATTGATTTTTCCGGGATAGGGAAAGACTATGGAAAGCAGCTCCTTTATTATGACTCTTACAAGAATCCACCTTTCTGGAATGTTCTTGCATCAAATGAGTACAATTGCCTTGTTGTAACGCCTGCAGTTGCGCTGGAAAGGAGCAGGCACAGGAATGTTGACATGATAACAGGATGGCCGCTACAACCAAGGTTCAGCTCTGAAAAAATAGAGGAGGTTTGCAAAAGATACAAATATGAGGGAGAGCCTGACATAGGCAACGCGCTCAATACGGGAAAGCTGTCAATAGCAGATGCTACAAAGGTATACACTGAAAGTACTAAGGTACGCGCAAAGCTCTCTGAATATCTTATAGACAAGAACAATTATGATATGTCCTTCGTATGCTTCACAGAGACTGACCGCATACAGCATTATTCCCTTAATCTTGATGGTTGGGAAGCCTATGTCGGACCTGTATATGAGCAGATATCAGATTTTATAATGTATTTGGACAATAGGATAAGAAAACTCGATGAGGATGCAGTAATTATGATCGTGTCAGACCATGGTGCGCAGCAGATAAAGTACAAATTCCTCTCAAATTCATGGATGGTGCAGAACAATTACGCAGTACTTAAAGATGAGGTATATAGGCGTAAAGCGCAAAAACCCGATAGTACAATATCAAATGTCAAAAAGAGGATAGTCAATACACTGGTTGAGAGCAAGTTCAGAAGGGAGATATACTCTAGAATGCCAAAATCCTTGAAGAGGATCGGGGAGAAATTCGTAGAGGATTCCTTCGATTATGAGACGCGCGGCAAGTACACAAGAATAACGGAATCCGATTTCGACATGCATAAAACCAAGGCCTTCTGTTCTGTTTCATTCGGACCTATAGGCATGGTATTCATAAACGATTCAAGGTTCTCAAAGCCATGTGTCAAGGCAGTACAGCGTGAGAAGCTGAAGAGAGAGATAATCGGCAAGCTCAAAATGTTAAAAAATGTGGAAGGAAAGCGCTTGATGAGAGATGTTTATGAAGGATCCAGATATTTCCACAACAGCAGTAATTTTATCACTCCGGACATACTCTTTGAGCTTAATGAAAATTATACCGCAGACTACTCTGGCTATTCCAAGGAGCGCTTATATACAGAGCCTGAGATAAATAGGAGGGGGGAACATACAAGTACAGGAATCTTCGGAGTGAAATCCTATAATGGCAGCCAAGACATAGGCATTAGAAAGAAAGGAATGGCACTGTCTGACGTAAGCCCTGCAATACTTGGGTATTTCGGCATAGGCTCAAAGATTCCAAAGGGCAACCATTAATTTAATTTTGTAAACATATATAGTTGTGATTCAGATATGGGCATAGTAATAAATACACTTTCTAGGCTGGCGCACGACAACTCAGGCTCGCTGGACTTCCTGCACAAGACTGTAAGCAATTGGCACGCTGTATTGCTTCTTCTTGCTGGAGGGATAAACAGCCTTGATGTCAGGCTAAGGAACGGCAGGTCTTATAATATAAGGGTAGGAGATGATTGTGTCGTATCAAATTACAAGGATATGGATCTGAAATTTCTCTACAGTACCAATGAGGAGAAAATACATGCAATTTTAATGATGATAGGCGAATTCTTTGACGAGCCGCATTCTGTGCTTGACGTCAAAGGAAGAGTAGTGGTTGATATCGGTGCATACATAGGGGATACGCCAATATATTTTGCATTGAATGGCGCAAAGCACGTCTATGGGTATGAACCTTTCCCATATTCGTATAGGCTAGCGAAGAGGAACGTATCTGCAAACAAACTCTCTGACAGGGTAACAATCATTAATGCCGGATGCGGAGGCAGTAAAGGAACGATGAAGATAAATACTGATTACAAGAACCTTGCAGGAAGCGAGATCAGATCCTCTGGGTTCGGAAAAAACATTCCGATACTTACGCTTGATGCTATCGTGAAAAGATACAGATTAAATAATGCAGCATTAAAGATTGACTGTGAAGGATGCGAATACGATATAATACTGAAGTCGAAGAGTGTGGTGTTGCGCCGCTTCAGGAGTATTCTTATAGAGTATCATTATGGTTATCCGAAGCTTGTGGAAAAGCTGAGGGCGTCGGGATTCAATGTGAGGCACACTAAACCGGAACGCATGAGAAATGTGAATACAGAGAATCAGATAATGCATGGCGGTACCATATTCGCAGAGCTTGGGGGTGGGGTTTGACCATGCAAAATTTATCTGCGCTTGTTTTTTCAAAGGATTCTAATTCAAAGATATTGGGTCTTGTAAAGGAACTGATAGGTGTATGCGATCAGATAGTTTTAATGTACTCTGGAAGCAGAAAAGAGACCGAGTCATTAAGGCAGGCATTGACAATATTCCCAAAGGGGAAAATATCCCTGCATAGAGTGCTGGCATTGGGATATCCAGATCCGCTTAGGGCCTATGGACTAAGCAAATGCAAATACGACTTGGTATTATACATAGACACTGATGAGAGGCTGGGCGCGGTGCTAAATAGGGATTTGAAAAAATTGGCTGACGGCAAATATGACGCCTTTGCAATAAGAAGATACGAAAATGCGCATCTTGATGGCGAGAAAGGAACGTTCTTTACATGGCAGATAAGGCTATATAATAAAAAAAAGATTTATTATAGAGGATTGCTGCACGAGCAACCCATAGTGACAGGGAAGCTTGGGAAGCTTGGAGAAGAATATTATATGCTGCATGTGGAGGAGCTCAAGGAGAAAGGTTCGAATAGGACAGACCGTGAATACAGCCTTATAAGAAAATATAATGATAGGCTCTCATATAAGATGCTGAACTACAGGATAAAGGAGTATCTTGAAAAGCTCATGCTGCCAGAAGGCCAGGATATAGAGCAAACAGCAACAGCCAAATTTGTCTTGGGCTGGATGCGTTTTTACGAGAAGATAACTTTAAGGCAGATGAATAGCGAGATAAGCAATTTTGACTATTTTATGTTCTATCTTATGATTGAAGGCGCATACACAATAAAAAGGAGGGACATTAAATATCTTTTTGACGAGGCAATACCAACTGCTGTGAGGGAAACTAAATTGGCTTCTAAGTTCAAAAAGGAGAAAGACAGCAGGATGGTATTTGATATATCGAAGGCCATGGCCCGAGACGGACTGATAAAATACCTGATGCTCGATAACAATAATATAGTTGAGAAGTTGAATAAAAGATATATGGACGGCGAACAGGGCGTGAAATTACTCATGAAGCTGCTTGATGACAGGTATAATGCAAGGTATCCATATACGTGAAGTTGGTAATAGATAAAAGTTATGATTTAATTTAAGACTGTGGTAGTTTTTTTGGCTGGAACCGTGAAAGATAGGAATGAGAGTGAAAAAGAGGAGATCGGGGCTAGGACCGCAGGGGTTGCGAGCCTGATGGTCTTTGGCAGGTTCATAGCCATGATACTTTCGGGCATAGCATTCATAATTGTTGCCAGATTGCTCGGCCCAAGTGTTTATGGGATATATACATTAGCCATAGCATTTGCCGGCTTCTTCGGGCTTGGCTTCGGAGACCTGGGTGTGAGCGTTGCGTTTAGCAAGTTCATAGGCCAGTACTCGATGAAGACAGAGAAGGATGAGATAGAGAGGGTTATATCAAGCGGATATGCCGCTGTTACGATAAGCGGGCTTGTATTCACATTGGTTGTGTTCCTTTTAAGCGGCTTCGTCTCGGCTCACATACTCAGCAATGCAAGCCTTACTTATGTGATGCAGATTGTCTCCTTTTCAATAATAACTGCGATGCTTTATGCGATATCGTATTATGCGCTGGTCGGTTTTGGCAAGGGCGCTTATGTTGCAATCGTGCTTATATTGCAGGCGTTCTTCCAGGCAGTTGCAAGCATAGTGCTGGCGTTTATGGGTTTAGGTGCGATTGCACCAATACTCGGAATAATATTGGGATATATAGTTGTGATAATTACGACCCTGGCGCTCCTAAGGTTTAAATTAGGCATAAGGTTAAGAAAACCCTCTTTAACTCACATGCGGAAACTTCTGAAGTTTTCATCTCCTATATCGATATATAATGGCCTAAGGGGATTCATAAGCAATCTTTCCCCTATAGTTCTTGGAATCTTTGCAACAACAGCAATAGTGGGCAACTTCGGTGTCGCACTCAGGGCAGGCAGCATAATAAGCACATTTACAGAGACATTGGGGCTTGCGGTTCTGCCGATGTTTGCCTATACTGTTTATTCAAAGAGCATGAACAAGAACATAGGAAAATTCTTCAACCGCGTAGTGCATGCAACATATTTGCTCGTAACGCCTATGCTCCTATACATTACAATACTCTCAAAGCAGGTTTCTTTTACTGTATTTAGCGCAGTATACACCTATGCGCCTCTTTACATTTCAGTAATAAGCGCCGGTATATTTTTGTGGATTGTTGCAACTTACACGAATATGCTTATTGTTGGTTCAAACAAGGTCAAGGAGCTTCTAATATACAGCATAGTGATATGCTGCATAGAGATAGTGTCGTTATTCACGCTTGCACCCATATTTGGTGGATTAGGCGTTGTAGCGCTAATGTTTATAATAACGCCGTTTCTCATATCGGCTTTTCTTCTCGGGGTCGCAAACAGAGAGCTGAAGATAAGATTGGAGATTACAAGGCTTATTAGGATAATTATAGCAGGATTGATAAGTGCGGTGCCCCTTGTCCTGCTTATCATACTGTCAAATAATTACATTATGATATTAATTCTTGGCGCAGTGTCGCAGATAATATTGTATCCAATAATAATTGCACTTACAAGAGCGGCAGACAGGAAGGATTTTGAGGGCCTGGCAAATGTGACACGCAAAATCCCGCTGCTCGGCAGGTCGATAAAGTTACTTGTTGATTATTCTACGCACTTCCTGCGCTAATTTCGAGCCATTACCGCTTAGCATTAAATTAGTTTGTTCCCCATCTCAATCATGCAACCGCTTATAAGCTTCATAATTTCCATAGTAATCGACACCTCATTCTCATGGCTAAGGATGCTTATTGCACTTTTCTTATCCATAATAATAAGCCTGTTTGTAGGAATATACGCCGCAACCAACAAGAGAGCGGAGCGAATAATAATACCAATATGGGACATATTCCAGACGCTTCCGATACTAGCATTCTTCCCGTTTGTAATATTCGTAGTTGTTGCAACCCTTCCAGGTTATATAGGCATAAATGCTGCTGTCATATTCCTAATAGTTACAAGCATGATATGGAACATAACATTCGGCGTTTACGAAGCGGTAAAGACAATACCTGAGGAATTTTCAGAGGTCGGAAGGATATTCAACCTCAGCCCATTTGGAAGGTTGAAAAAGATATTAATACCTGCAAGCATGCCAAGAGTAGTAGAGCAATCAATGCTATCTTGGGCGATAGGGCTTTTTTACCTTGTAACAAGCGAAATTTTCTCAACAGGGAACGCGTCTTACACAGTGAAATATGGAATAGGGGTTGCGCTTACTAATCTTGCGTTGTCAGGAAACTTCTTCAAATACTTCATAGGAATTGGCATATTCATACTCTTCGTAGTTGCTACAAGACTTATCCTGTTTGATTATCTTAAGAGAAGGTTCAGCAGGTACAATTTGCAGCAGAGGCAATCCATGCAGGATGCAAAGAAGTCAAATGTGATAGAGGCAATAGACAAGATTAGTCCATTCAGTAAGGTAAGGTTTGATGTGATACAGAAAAACCTAATAAACATAAGGAACCGTTTTACAAGGAGAATTGTTGTTTCTGATAGGAAGACACCCAGGATCAGGAAGGAAAAGAAGAACCTTAATTACAAGCCGCTTTTATATTCATTACTTATTATTATTGCGCTTTACGGCCTTTATTTCTACCGCGCATTGGTTCCAACATACATATCATATGAGTATATGGTTCTTGTTGCCATGCTTGCAACTCTTATAAGGATATGGATCGTGTTCGCAGTCATACTCGCAATCTCGGTACCTGTTGGAGTCTACCTCATATTTATCACAAGAAGAAGCAATTCCTACCTCCTGCTCTTCCAGATAATAGCATCTATACCAGCAACAATACTTCTCCCAATCATAGTTGTTTCTCTGAAGAATGCCCCGTTCCACAACGAGCTTGTTGCCTTCATCGTCTTTTTGCTGAGCGGCATCTGGTACCTTGTCTTCAGCATAGTGTCAAACAAGAACGCGATACCCAAATATGTATACGAGGTAAAGAGCATATTTGGGGTGAAGGGAAAAATGCTGTGGAAAGACATATACGTAAAGGCAATACTGCCTGGCATAATAACAGGCAGCATAACCGCGATTGCAGCGGAATGGAATGCGAGCATAGTTGCTGAGAGGTTCACAACAACCGCTGTTGGCAATGGGAATGTGATAACTTCGGTAAACGTCGGGCTTGGGAAGCTTCTTGACGTGTCGCTTGCTAATGGGAACATAACTCTTATGGTAATAGGTTTAATAAACCTGACAATTGTTATAATACTTGTAAATAGATTCGTGTGGAAAAAAATATACAAAAAGGTGCTTACACCTTACAAATGATTGCATGGACGTAATTAAGGTTCAAGATGTCACTTATTCTATAGACAACATAGAGATAATGAGCAATATATCCTTTTCTGCAAAGAAAAATGAGTTTATATCCATAATAGGTCCTTCGGGCTGTGGAAAAAGCACTCTTTTGAGGATCATTGTAGGATTGATAGAACCAACCCATGGAAGGGTTCTTTACATGAATAGGGAGGTAACCGCGCCAAGAAAGGAGATATCATTCGTATTTCAAGATTTCGGATTGCTGCCATGGCTTACAAACATAGAAAATGTAAAGCTTGGGCTTTCCTATTTTGATATAAACGATGAGGAAAGGGAGAAGACTGCAAAGGAGCTTCTTACACGTTTTGGGCTGGACGGTTTTGAGTATTCATACCCGAATGTTCTGAGCGGGGGAATGAGACAGAGGGTAGGGATAGCCCGCGCAATTGCATCGGAGCCATTTGTCCTCTTAATGGATGAGCCGTTCAGCTCTCTTGATGAGCTTACCGCAAATACATTAAGGTCTGATATACTTAGCATGTTGAAGAATACGGAAATACCAGTAAACTCCGTCATAATGGTTACGCATAATGTTGAGGAGGCAGTAGAACTATCGAGTAAGATAGTTGTGCTCTCGAACAAGCCCTCTCATGTAAAAGAGATAATACAGGTAGATATGGATTATCCGAGGGTTAGGAGGAGCAAGAAGTTCTCGGACATGGTCGACCATATATATAAAGTTCTTACCACTTAGAATTTTAAAGCAGAGTGGTATTTTACGCAAAGCCCGAAGCATGCATTGGACTTTATTTACATATGGGTTGATTTTCAGCAAGCTTACATATCAGCCATTACTTCGACCACATGTCGGACATGCTGTTGTATGAGAATAGCTTGTTTTCGATCCCCCACTTGAATAGTAGGCCTTTAAGTAGCTCAATGTTGGTTATCTCGTCGCTGTTGAAGAGTATTCTCTTCTTGTATAGCTTTCTTGAGAGATCCAGCGTGCTTATTTCCTTTGAATGCTTTATTATTGCTGACGCGCTTCTGAACGGTTCCACCTTATTCAGCGCCTTTGTAAATATTTTCCTTTTGTTATCGTTGTCAATGATTGCACCAGTCTTTGTCAGCTTTACGGTTCCATCCTTCACCTTGCATAGGCCCAGCATTACGCACGCGTCTATTAGGGGGAAAAGCTCAGCAATGTCGTTGTTTGTCTCCTCTGCAAGCCTTGAGACATCGATTATGTTCTTGTTCGCCTTTATTATGTCTATTATGCCCCTTATCTGGCTTGCCCCTGCATTCAATGGAAAAAGCTTCATTAGATCGCAGAATATTATCTGACCAAGCCTTTTTAAATCTTAACTACTATTACAGATATACCACCCTGCATATAATATATAATTTTTAGGTTTGAAAAATGGATTTAGACAGGAAATTTAATGCGCAGGCCGCAATGGAATATTTGATTACTTATAGCTGGGCAATAATTATTATCGTAATAGTTGCTGTTATCCTTTTAAATTCAGGTATATTTAGAATCCTTTTGGCGCAGCCTAGGGGACAGCCACAAGCATGTACAGTAAGCAGGCCGGACGGCCCTGGGAGCGATATATTTATATCTACTGCAGGTATCTGCAATGAGCTGCCAGAATATGTGGACCAATTCAGATATGTATCGTCCTCACTCCTCGCCTCGGGCACAGCCAATCTGACAATCACTAAATTAAAGTATATGCCTGCAATTGGTGCTGGCAGCAATGGCAACCTTACGATAACCGGATGGATCCTTACAGAACCCCAAGGGCAATGGCAGACTGCTTTCGCCTATGGTCAGAATATTGCATTGCCCAATGAGCAAGTGCTGGTGGTCAACACAAATTCCTCACCCTACTGCAACGACGGTATATTTATAAGTGTTTTTGACCCTGGTGTTGCTGCAACATCATGCGCTTACAACTCGGCAGTTCCGATAAATAAATGGATCTTCGTAGCAGTGACAGCCAACAGCGTTTACTTAACAGGATACACGATAATCTCAGGGAATGTTATCTCCCTAAGCTCTCCAATAAGCCCATCCTGGGTAGTGCAAAAAGGACAGGGAGAATTTCAGATAAGTGTACCTTGGAACGGGCTTATCTCGAACATACAGTTTTATAACACAACACTCTCGTATAATTCGATAGTTGGCCAATACAATGAGGGCCTGGGCGGCGCTCCCATCAATCTTAAGAATCTAGTAGGATGGTGGCCACTCAATGGAAATGATAATGACTATAGCGGAAACAATAACAATGCAGCTACATCCAACACTGCAGGCATAGGCGTAGGAGGCTCTTGGATAAATAATTATCTTAGCCCATAATAGCGGGCAGCTGGCCTTACCATGGAACCTTCTTTAGTTTGAGTTTGTGTGCCCCTCTATTTGTAGATACATGTGCAATTCCGGTAAGTATAACTAAGAATAAGATGCCATAGATTCCAGGCAGATGGCCGAGGGGCAGCGCAAACAGAATCGCAAATACAAAAAAGCCGTATTGGTCCATTATAGGGAAGCTTGCGCCTTTGGGGAGATTAAGCCTCCTCTTTACGAAGCTACCGAATAGATCACCCAAGTTTGCGCCAAAGGTGAGCAATATTGCTATGGGAAGCATATAATGAAGGAACGGATATTCAATTAGGCCGATAGCTATGCCGCAGATAAGGCTTGATACTGTTCCTCTTATTGTCTTATTATTCCCGAATATGCGTTTGCCATTAATTTTCTTTCCCATGTCGAGAGGCTTCCCGCCACCAAAGAGTATTGGCGCCCCATTCGCAGCGTATGAAGGAAATATGTAGATTATAGGATACAGGAAAACAAGATAGATTATATTTAAGTACAATTAATCGCCAGAAATTTTTATTAAGATTCCAAAAGGCAACACGCTATTTCTTTTGCTGAAGCCTGATCAATCTTCCCTCTGCCATCCTCTTTGATCCACCGCCCCTGAATTCGCCTGACACTGATTTTGCCAACTCTGCTGCAAACTCCATTGCGGATATCTTTGATTCAGGCCCTGCAAGCACTATTATGTAATTATCCTTGTTGTATAGGGCAATTGCCCTGTCGCCGTGCAGCTCTATGAATATAGTTGCTATCTTTCTGAGCATTGCCCTATCGTAATCCATCTCCCTGCTCGCCTTTCTCTCCTTTGAGGCTCCGATCTCTGCAGCGATTGCCCTTCCCAATTCAGTCTCTGCCTTTTCATAGCGCGCCTTGTATAGTTTCAATTCCTCAAGCCTTGCGGCAAGGCCCGTGCTCAGCTTGTCCCTATCTATCCCGGCAAGCTTTGAGATGCTATCTATGCTGTCAGCAAGATGGTTGATATATTCCTGGGATGCTTGGCCCGCAACAAACTCTATCCTGTTTATCCCGTCATGTATGCGCGAGCAGTTTATTATCTTTATAAGCCCTATGGTGGATTCCATGCCCGAGAGGTGAAGCCCACCGCAAGCTTCAGCATCGATAAGGTTGCCTGAAAGGTCCCTAACCTCTACTATCCTTAATCTGCTTGCAGGAACACCATGCCCCTGGTATATTGAGAAGCCGAATCTTGATTCAGCATCCTTCCTGTCAAGCTCCTCAACAGAGACTTTTATCCCGTGGGTGATGTACGAATTAGCCGTATCCTCTATTGCCCTTACCTGTGCATCAGTCAGTTTCTCATAATGCGATACGTCTATGTGGGCCTTGTTCGGGCCCTTATGTGCGCCTTCCTGCCACGCATGATTTCCAAGCACTTTGCGTGCAGCAGCGCTTATTAGATGGGTTGCGGTATGATGAGCCATTAACCTAATCCTTCTCTCCATATCGACCTCGCAATGGACAGTTGATCCCTTTTTGAAGTCAACAGAATGATCCATTATGTGCACTATAACACCTTCTACGCTCTGCACCTCCTTTACCTTTATTCCGCCGACCGTTCCGGTGTCTGTTTCCTGCCCTCCGCCTTCCGGGTAAAATGGGGTTTTGTCCAGCACAAGAAACTCACCGTATGTTGCTACAACCTTTGAATCAGAGCTGTGAGCGAAATTCTTGTAGTAAAGTTTCTCAGTCTTCGGAAGATCCTCTGTCCTCATGGGGAATCTCTTCTTTTCCTTGTGCCTTCCGGTGAATTCACCCTTAATCAATGCATTGTACGCCTCTTCTGGAATCTCCAGCTTTATGCCCTCAGACTCAGCGACAGAGTTTATGAAATCAGGGGTTATTCCATTGCTCTCATAAAGGGTCTTGAGCCTCTCGTTTGTAAGAGGTTCGCGTTTTGTTATCACCTGGGTTGCTATGCTAAGCGCAGTTTCCTTCGTGCTTGAATAGCGCTTTCTCTCTGTCTCTATTACCTCGCTTATCTCGTCGATGTTTTCTTCTATGTCCTTGTAAAGGGGCTTCAAATCCCTTGCATGCATCTCTATCAATTTCATTATGTCGAATTCCATCTTGTACTGCTCCATGAAGTCAAATATCCTTCTCAGTATTATGCGCAGATTATATCCGCCACCAACATTGCTCGGAAGTGCGCCATCGCTTATCCCGAAGAGAAGCGTCCTTGCATGGTCAGCTATTGCATATGATGCCTGCATAGGTTTTATTGTACTGAAATACTCATCAGCAGCAACGCCAGCCTTTTGCATGACCTTGAGCTCAAGTTCCTTTATGTTTCGCGATTCAGTGGCATCGAGCGAGCCGAAGTAGGGAGCAACCTTTGTGTATAGTTTCCTGTTTAGTTTCATTGCTGTGCTTTTGTGGATGTATTCAAGCTCCTTGGGAAAGACCGCATCATATATTGTGTCTGTACCGCAATAAAACCACAAAAGCCTCTCAAATCCCCAGCCTACATCAACAACTTTTCCCTTTAGCTCCTCTGTCTTGTTGTCTACATATTCGAACTGGGTGAAGACGCTGTTGACTATCTCGACCCCGTTTGAGAAGCTCTCAAGGCAGGGACCAAACTCCGAGAAGTCGCCCATTGCCCAGACATCCTCTATGTATGTAAGTTCCTTCTTCTTTACTCCGACAAGATCGGTAAGTACCTTGTAGTTCAGCTCTATCGTCCTGTCGCGCCAATAACCCCCTTTCGGATAGTTGAATGCGTGCTGACCAGCCATCATGAATGAGGTAAGGTGCCTTCCAGTAAGGCCTACATTTGCGGTGTCGGTGAACCTCATGCATATCTGCGGCACTATTAGCGGATTTGCAGAATATTCGAAGCTCATCTTCCCGTTCTCTATGCGCTGGAAGTCCTGTATGCTTGCTATTGTGAAATAGAGGTCCTGACGCCATCTGCTAACCACAGGATACCTCTCTATCTCCTCATGTCCGGAATCTGTGAATATCTTTGAGAAGCTCTTCCAGAAATCCGCGTAGGATACGGACCTTGTCTTCTCCCTTATGAATGAATAGGGCTCATGCTCAGGGTCGCCGCAAAGCTTCCTTGAATCGTCCACAGTCCAGAAGTATTTGCCGCAAATTGTGCATTTCCTTCTTTCGAAGCCCTCTTTCTCGAAGAGTTTTGTGCTGTAGTATTTTGATGGCTCTTTTGAAAAATCAATACGAAGTTGGTTCTTACTGAGCATAGATATCACAGTCCTTTTTGTTTGTACCACACCTTGCACTCCTTGCCGAAGAAGACGCAGTAGTTGCACTTCCACTGCTCATTCTCTGGCACTGGCATGGATTCCCTCTCCCCATTCCAATATTTGAGTGAATATTTTATTATATTATCCATGTCGTCGCTCTTGTAATCGAATTTGTATAGCTTTAGCTCCTTGCCAGTATACTGGTTTATGTAGCGGATGTGCAGGCTGCCGCTTATCCTGCCCACGGATGCAAAGGCATCGAAGAATCTCTGCGCTATGCTGTTGATGCTGTATAAATTTTTGTCTATGCCTAGCGCCTCAAGCTGGCGGGTGAATTCCTCGGTAAGCACCATCTCGTTTGTATGGTATGCCCTCTTAAAGTTTTCAATTCCATAAGAGTTATTCATTATGTCGTCTATCATCCGCTTATAGAGCATTATCTGCACCTTGTGCGTGAGGCTCTGCGATTCCGATGGAATAGTATCGCTCTGTTTTGTTTTGTCCTCAAGAACTGTAATGCTGCCATCTGCAGATCTCTGGAGCTCGTCTATCTTGCCAACAAGCGTGTAGCCATTTATGGAGCCGTATATGCTGACCTCCCTTGTGCGCGTATTCCCCTTTAGCGCCTGCAATGCCATGTAGCTTCTGTATAGGTCCCTGTAGAGAGCATCAGGATAGCTGCGCGGCTGGAGCATTATCGGCACATTCACCTCGTTCTCAAGCTCCTCGTGTATTGCGCGGCCCTCCTTTATCTGCGCGGTTATCTTCTTTCCATATTTGTAGTTGTACTCCATCTGGCGCTCGCACCAATATTGGGATGCGATGTCCGATGCACGTATGCTGTTCTTATGCAACTCGCTCAATACACTTATCCGACCACCCAATTGAATGCAATGCGGTAAATTCAGCCCGCCTACTTTTCTTCATAGCCAAAGGCTCAGCGATTACCTCAATCATCACTCATAGCATTAGGTATGCGGGTTTTATAAAGCTATGGCGTAGGTGAAAAATAGTATTTTTTTAATATGGGTGCGGGTTCCATATGATTACCATATAGATCTCAGTCGCTGGTTATCTTATTTCCACTGCCCGTTATAGTCTGGCTTGTTATGGTTGTATCATGATGATAGAAGTTATTCGAGCTTCCTGTTATTTTTAGGCTTATGGTTCCATTTATTATATGAAAAATGTTTGAGCTTCCTGTTATGGTTGTTGCCATAGGTTTTGTTGTAAGCATGTCTACAGTGATATTTACACTGCTGCCGGTAAGCTGGAGCGAACTAAGGCTTTTTATCAGTACGCTCTCGACCAAGTTGGCGCTTCCAGTTATTGTAAATGCGCTTGCATTGAGTATTGCACCAGTAAGTTTATCTGAACTACCAGTTATTGTCTGCGCTGAAACTATAGTATTGCTTAAGGTTGCAATGTTACTGCTTCCAGTCACTCCCAAAGTTATTGTGCCGTTATTTACAGCTAATTTGTTGGAGCTTCCTGTTACCTGTACTGCGATGTTGCAGTCGCTCCCGGGCATGTCGATTATCACATTGTCAGAGCTTCCTGTTATATCAACTCCGCTCTGGTCAGTTATTTTAACTATTTGTACTATCGAGCTTCCTGTTATTGATACAATGCCGCCTTTGTTGGAATCTGTGCAACCAGGGTTAACCTTAATTACTGCTGTGCTTGCAGAGGCTGTCGCAAGTCCGTCATTTGCTGTTACCTTGAATATACAATCAGATGTTGTACCTGTTGGTGCGTATATGAACGAATAAGAATTGCCCGGTGCAGCAAATCCAGGGCATGATGCACCGCTTGGAACTATCCAACTGTAAGAGTATGATCCTGTTCCGCCTGATGCGAATGCGTTTACTGGTATAGACTGACCAACCTCAAGTGATGTTGGAACACTTGGCTGTGCTGTTACTGTAAGTACTGGTTTTACAGTTATTGCTGCAGTGCTTGCAGTACTTGTTGTAAGTCCATCATTTACCGTGAATGTGAATGTACAGCTTGTTGTCACCCCTGATGGGGTATATGTCGATGAATTGCCTGAACCTGATGCTGCTGCGCCAGGACAGCTGCTCGAAGTCCATGTGTATGAATATGAGTTTAATCCTGCACCGCCGTGGCCTATTGCATTGACCGGGATACTATAACCCAAGTCAAGTGTTGTTGGAACACTTGGCTGCGCTGTTTCTGTAAGTACAGGGTTGACTGTAACGGTTTCTATTCCTGTTGCAGGTGTGCCTAGGAGTGAATCAGTTACACTTACGCAGTACATTGATGTTGAAGACGGAGATACTGTAGTGCTGATTAGAGGAGTACCGGAACATGAACTTCCAGAGTACCAAGTATATACGTATCCTGTGCCGGAACCACCTGATACGGTTGCACTCAAGGCTGTTGACTGGCCATTGTCGATTGTTGCAGAAGATGTAGTTACCGAGATTGGAGGGTTGACTGTAACGGTTTCTATTCCTGTTGCAGGTGTGCCTAAGAGTGAATCAGTTACACTTACGCAGTACATTGATGTTGAAGACGGAGATACTGTAGTGCTGATTAGAGGAGTACCAGAACATAAACTTCCAGAGTACCAAGTATATACGTATCCTGTGCCGGAACCACCTGATGCGGTTGCACTCAAGGCTGTTGACTGGCCATTGTCGATTGTTGCAGAAGATGTAGTTACCGAGATTGGAGGGTTTATTGTTACTAATGCAGTGCCTGTTCCTGTACCACCAAGTGAGTCTGTAACGCTGACAGTGTAAGTATCTGGGCTAAATGATGCTGCGGGGGCAATTATTGTGCATATGTATGTTGATGGTGCAGATTCACTTGTAAGGCAGTCTGATACAGTTGAGGTAAGCAATCCTTCATTTCCAGTCCATGTTATTGTTGGGTAGGAACCTGATCCGCCTGATATTGCTGCAAACAATACTTCTGTACTGCCAGAATCTATTGTTGGACTTGTCGCTACGACTGAAACTGATATTGGAGGGTTTATTGTTACTAATGCAGTGCCTGTTCCTGGACCACCAAGTGAGTCTGTAACGCTGACAGTGTAAGTATCTGGGCTAAATGATGCTGCTGGGGCAATTATTGTGCATGTGTATGTTGATTGTGCAGATTCACTTGTAAGGCAGTCTGATGCAGTTGAGGTAAGCGATCCTTCATTTCCAGTCCATGTTATTGTTGGGTAGGAACCTGATCCGCCTGATATTGATGCAGACAATACTTCTGTACTGCCAGAATCTATTGTTGGACTTGTCGCTACGACTGAAACTAATACTCCACCCTCCGGTATTACCATTATCGGCAATGACAAGACGGATTTCGCCACTATTCCCGGTGAAGCTACAGCAGGAGATCCTGCCCAAGCCACTGTATAAAGCGATGTGGTAAAAAGAAATGCTATCAGGATATATAGTATACCTCTGTTCATTAAAACCACAGTATAAATTATTACCTAATACTTAATAGTCTTATGGCTTATAACTTGGAGTGATTGCCAATATTTTAATAGGGTACATGAATCGCCTTATCTTCTCATCCTTTTCATTGCAAGCTTGTATACAATATAAAGCAGCAGTGCGAATACCCCTATTGCTGCGAGGATTATCACTGCACTATGTGCAGATAGTAGATAATACCCGAACAGCATAAGAACAAGGTCCCATATTATTATGCCTGCGATGCTGTATGCAAGGAAATCCTTGAGTTTCATCTTTGCAAACCCTGCGGGAAAGTTTACTATGGTTCGCAATACAGGGACAAGCCTTGTGAAGAATACCGCTGCAATGCCGTTCTTCTCAAACCACTTGTCAAAGCTGTCAAGAGTGTGCCTCTTTATGTGGAAAAAGCCAAGATGCTTGTATATAATCTCCTTTCCTATGTAATAGCCTATCAGATAATCTATCATTGATCCGACTACCGCGCCAATAAATGCCGCAATGAATGCTATTGGAAAACTAAGTATTCCTTCTGCTGCGAAAAGCCCTGCAAGCGGCAGCACAACCTCGCTAGGCACCGGCAATGATGAACTCTCCATTGCCATCAAAACGAATATCGCAAGATATCCGTAGCTCTTTATGAATGCGGTTATTGCCGTATACGAATTAAAGATTAGCAAGTCTATGAATCCTACAATGCTTAGCGTGAATATCATGCAATTACTCAAAAATGTTTCAGATATGAATGGCAGCAAAGCAATTTAATGCTTTGATAAGCCTTGACTCTACTTATTGAAATCATGAACTTATATAATAATATCAAAATATATATTAGAGTATATATTATTTTACATGGCTTTGTCGGTTTATTACTAAATCTGTCGTCTTATTGATAATAAAACTAAAAAGCCATTTTACATACCTAACTATACTCACTATGCTAATCAGATAATAATTTTATTTTGACTCAAATGCGGGTATAGCTTTACTAGGATAGAGCACCCCTGTTACGGAGGGGGAGATGTGAGTTCAAATCTCGCTACCCGCGCCAATTAGGGGTCCGAAAGCCCCTTAATAGGTATATTATGGAGGGTAAGTTATAAAAATATGGAGAGTCAATCTAATCCAACACTTACAAAGTTAGCTTTGTTCTGTGTGGGGGCGTTTGCATAGGCACATTGAAGAATCTTAGAACTGTGGATCCTGAGATATATAAGGGAATAAAGAATGAGCTTAAGCGCCAGCGCACATGCCTTGAGATGATACCCTCCGAGAACTTTGCAAGCCTGAACGTTATCAATACATTGGGTACAGTGCTAAACAACAAATATTCGGAAGGATATCCTAAGAGAAGATATTATGCGGGCAACGAATTCATAGATGACATAGAGAGCATTGCAATAGAAAGAGCAAAGAGTCTTTTCAAGGTGCCTTATGCCAATGTGCAGCCATATTCTGGCTCTCCCGCAAACCTTGCTGTTTACGCTGCTCTCTGCAATCCTGGAGACACGATAATGGGACTCAACCTTAGCGATGGGGGGCACCTTACCCACGGCTGGAAGACAAGCATAACAGGAAGGTTCTTTAATAGCGTTCCCTACCATTCAAAGGAGGATGGCTACATAGACATAGAGGAGGCAAAAAGGCTTGCAATTGAGAACAGGCCAAAACTGATTTGGATAGGAGCTACAGCATATCCAAGGGCATTGCCATTTGAGGAATTTGCGCAGATTGCGGATGAATGCGGGGCATATCTTGCCGCTGATATATCCCATGTTGCAGGATTGGTAATTGGAGGTGTCCATAAGAGCCCTGTTGATTATGCCCACATTGTTACGACAACAACACACAAGACTTTAAGGGGACCGCGGGGTGCAATAATACTTGTTACAGATAAGGGACTTAAAAAGGATGCAGAGCTTGGTGAAAAGATAGACAAAACGATAATTCCTGGCATGCAGGGAGGACCTCATGACAATGTGACAGCTGCAATGGCAGTGGCATTCCTTGAGGCCTCAAAACCAGAGTTTGCAGAATATGCATCCCAAATAGTGGATAATTGCAAGGTACTTGCAAATGAGCTAATGAAAAATGGGATTAAGCTTGTGACAAACGGGACTGATAACCATTTGGCTGTTATCGATCTTACCCCATTTGGAAATGGTAAGGGGGTATTCGTGCAAGATGCCCTTGAGCTTGGTGGAATAGTTGTTAACAAGAACACAATACCAAAGGAACCGTCCAGCCCGTTCTATCCTAGCGGAATAAGGCTTGGCGCACCTGCAATTACGTCAAGAGGAATGAAAGAGGAACAGATGATAACCATCGCGGGGCTTATTGCAAGTATAATAAAAGAGGTAAAGGATTACAGCATACCAGAAGACAAGGAAAGGCGAGCGCAATACATGAAGAAGTTCCACAAGGAAATCAAAAAGAACAAAACCATAAAGGAATCGAGAGAGAAGGTAGTGAGCATGTGCAACGAATTCCCGCTTTATGCTGATTTAAAATTATAGGATATTATGTTAACATGATAAGTGATTTTATGAGCAATAATGGAAGCAAATTCCAGAGGAGTATAAAGGGAATGCGTGATAGAAGAGATCTTGCAGCTATGCTTCATGGCGAAGAGGAGCTGACTGTAGATCTTGCCAGAATTATTAGAGGTGTAAGAGATAGGTCAGTTGCTAATCAAGTTTTGAGAAGGAGTGAGTTAGACGCCAAGAATACAAAGACCAGGGCTGCTGGTGCTGGTGTATAAATTTCTATATTGTATCAAAACTACTAAATCCTTATTTTTCAATATATTCATATGAAGATAGTGAAATTCTACGAAAGCACGGGCACACTGAAACTTAAGGTAGATACATTGGAAGACCTATGGACAGCGCAGCGCATAATATTTGCAAATGATATTGTAAAATCAGAGAGCGAACGTAAATTCAAATCCAGCGAGAGCGACAAGGGAGAATTAAAAAAGGTTGTAATAACATTAAGGGTTGAAAAGACAGAGCTTGACAAGGATGCGATGCGGCTTAGAATACTTGGAAAGATAGTTGATGGCAAGCCTCTTGAGTACATAAGGATAAACAGCTACCACACCCTCAATATCGCGCCTGGTGATGTATTTGACATAATAAAGGGCGAATGGCAGGATTACATAATAAGCGTTGTTAAGAATGCGGTATCAGATTCAAAGAGGCCGAGATTGGGGCTGATTGTGATAGATGAGGAAAAGGCGCTCCCTGCGTATATGCTCGGCTATGGAGTCGATTTCGGCAATGAGGTATATAGCAAATTAAGCAAGAGAATGAGCCAGAAGGACTTCCAGGAGCAGCAGAACAAGTATTATGATAATATATTTGAGTTGATTAAAAGCCTTGTAGTGGACACTGTTGTGGTTGCAGGGCCTGGCTTCACTAAGGATGACATAAAAGCCTATGGCGAATCTTCCGGAATCATAAAAAAGATTGATAAGAGGATAATCTTTGAAAGTGTAAGCAATTCGGAGCGCTCAGGAGTTTATGAATTGATAAAAAGCGACAAGTTTGCAAGGATATTGGAGAAGGAGCGCATAAGGACAGAATTCAAGCTCATAGAGGAATTCCTCACGAACCTAGGCACAGGAAAGTCAAAATATGGAATAGAAAATGTAACAATAGCCCTGGAAAACAGTGAGGCAAGTCTTATACTGGTCAATGACAGCATTCTGGGAGACCCAGCTGTACAGGCACTTCTGAGCGATGCGGAAAAAGATAGAATAGAGATAGAGGTCATAAACTCAACAGACGAGGTCGGTGAGCAGCTTCACGGATTCAAGGACATTGCAGTTATAGCTTAAGTCCATTTATATAGCTTAAGTCCATTTAAAAAGAGCGTATAGATAGAGATTTAATCCTTTGATTGCTTATCAACTATAGAATTGGTGCAATTTATGTCACTTGGCTCTGAATTCAAGGACTTCATTATGAAAGGAAATGCAATAGACCTAGCGATAGGTGTTGTTGTAGGGGTTGCATTCAATGCTGTTGTCACTGCATTGGTGTCTGACATAATAACACCATTAATAGGCATACCGGGCCATGTAAATTTCTCGGCGTATACTTACACAGTAAACGGAAGCGTATTCATGGTTGGCGCATTCGTAAATGCATTGATAAGCTTCATAACCATAGCAATAGTCGTTTTCTTCTTTGTTGTCAAGCCGATATCAAAGATGAAAGAGGCAAGTGCAGCAAAGAACAAGAAGGAGGAAAAGGCAACGACAAAGAAGTGCCAGGAATGCCTTTCTGAAATACCTATAGCAGCAAGGAGGTGCGCATTCTGCACATCTGAAGTTAAATGAATCAGCTCAGGAAGGTCGATACAAAAGATTTAAATATATATCATTCGTTATAAGAATACACACTTGGAATGTTTGGTGTAATGATGCAAATGTTACAGCATTGGTTTAGTATGCCAGTCGCGGTTATAGGTAGCACAGGCATTTGCGCACATCTCATTGTAGATACACCAAATAATAATAAGGACCAGGTTGCTGCCGCATAAATTAACTTTTTTTAAAGTTTTGGTGGTTTATGTGGCACAAATGGTATATGGTAGAGTGTATAAAGAAATCAGGATTAGCAGGAGAGAGCAACTCATGCTTCTTGAGATCGAAGAGGATTTTATAGACACAGCCTCCAGCTTTGTCGATTACATGAAAGATGAGTATGGATTCTCTAAAAGCTCGGTATGGTATTGCCTGAACAGGCTAAAGGGATTCGGGCTTGTAGAATTCGCAAACAAGGACGAGATAGGCAAGCCGCTCAGCCTGACAAGGCATGGACTGGACGAACTTGCAAGGCTAGAGAGTATAAGGAATGAGGTAATAGATCGCTTCAGCGGCGAATTTGTCCAAAAGATGCAGAGCAAGAGTGCAAGCGCCAATTATGCAAACAGGTACAACGGCATGGCAAATGGGGTTTACGCTTACAGATGACAGCTTGGCGACCTAGGTGATGGGATGGAACAGAGGACTGGCATGTCAGCAATACCGGCTGGCTGTCTTTCTATTTTATTTGGATGCAAGCAGAGAATAAGGGTTAATTAGGCGACTTTGTGGGACAACGGATAGGTTTAAAAATATCAATAGTGATAATATAGTGATGAATATGAAGACCAGTTTAGTACAATTGCAGGAAGAGGTTACTGTGATTAGGCGCGAGCTCAAAGGAATAAAAAAGAAATTAGACCGCCCAATTTTAGGACCTATAATAATAGAGGGTGTGAGTGAAAGTGAGCTGACGTTAAAGGATAAGAAACATCTTGAAGAGGCCAGAGCGGATCTAAAAGCTGGAAGGATGAGTAAATTCGTAACACTTGACGAAGTGGAAAGGACGCTTAAAAAGAGAAAAACTTAACCTTTTGAATAGCTTATTCTACCTCTTATATCTATTTCTGTTATGTATAATATATCACCTTCTACTGCAAAAATAATTCTATAGTTACCTCTTCTTATCCGATATACATGATGTTCTAACTTTTTAAAATCTGCATGTATCATTGGAAACTGTTCCAGCGTTTTCGCAGTTTCGAGTATCTTCTCAACTATAAAGCTGGGCATTTTGTCTAGCTTTTTGGCCGCGCGTTTTTGAATAATAACTTTCGTAATTACACCACATATATTTTGATTTAGGATTTATATTACTACTGATTCATGCGATTTGTGGGCTTCATCCCATAATTCAATAACGGCGTGAATAGCGGAATTTCTAGAGGACAATTTTTATCCTTTTTCTGACCTACTCAAAACATGGGAAAACCCAAAAAGAGGGTGAACCCGAAGGTGGTAAGTAGAGTTGATAGGAACCTTGAAGAATTGACTGTAAAAGAGGCAAAGAAGTTCGTTGATAGACTTCCCCCACCATGGGAAGAATACAGCAGAGGCCGACCAGTAATACACAACAGTAGAACCGTATTTGTGTTATGTTTATTGATGGTCTCTCTGAATTTCACCTATGACAAGATGGCATCAGAAATGAGGAAGGAATACCTTGAGAAATTACTCAAGGTCAACAACCTTCCAAGTCGCAGTGTCTTGAATAGAGGTATGCTGCGCCTTAATCAGAAATACGTCAGGAGATTTAATAAATGTCTTGTCAGGAAGATTCTCAAAAGAGGAAGGTTGACGATTGTTGTGGATTCAACAGGCATACGTCTGAAAACCAGTAGCTCATGGTATGATATTCGGATAAAGAGGCAAAACAAAAGAAAGGACAATGCAAAAGTACATATTGCGCTCAGTATTAACAGAAATGTTATTACCGAATACAAAATAACGAACTGGAAAAGGAATGATTCACCGCAACTTGAGTTTCTCTTGAGAAACATCGACGAACTCATTGCAGTTCTTGCAGATTCAGGTTATCCATCAATAAAGAATTTTGATATCGTCGCAAAGAAGGCAGGCAGACCATTCATCAAGTTCAAGAAGAATGCGGGCAAAAATGGTTCTAAAGTATGGGACGAGATGGTTGATTTTTCAAGATCGTATAAGGAAATTTACGATACAATTTACCACCTCCGTTCGATAATAGAAAGTATAATGTCTGCTCTGAAAAGACGATATGGAAATTATGTTAGGGCGATAAAGACAAAGGCAAGAAATATGTCCATTGCTTTGAGAATACTTGCCTTCAACATCAAACAAACACTCTACGATAAGACCGCAACACGACTCGGTCTTCCATATTGGGTACATTGCTGACCAGTGAAAAACGACCAATGTAGGTTCAACAGTTAGTGGATACTTTATTCTACTTTCTAATCCCACATAGATTTATTGAATTTTTGATTATAATCTGTGAAAATAGTCTACCAACTCTTTACAGAGGATGGAATAATTGTTTTCAGATGTCAATTATTTATGGGATGAAGCCCGATTTGTGAGCGTTATAGGGACTATGTATTAATAGAACAGCTGAATAAGCTTCCAATAGTTTAAGATTATTTCTCAGTTCCAAGCAATGCAAAGTTTATAGATTTGACATGCTTGTCACGCTTTAATGCGCTGAACAATTCACGGATTTTATTCGCATCTGCATTTACATTTATTATGTCAAGACACATCGCATGCTGGTGCTGGTGTATTGTCGTCTTTATGGAGTTCTCAAACTTATGTAGTACATTTGAAACCTGATCTCTTTGGTGTTCCCTATAAGTTATTATCAACACAAGCTCGTGTCTTCCCTTGAGCGAATCTATTATCCTGAATTCGTTCATCAGCGAATCGATTGTTGCCCTTATCATTTTTGACCTGCTTTTAAAACCCAGATTACGCTGTATGCTGTTGAGCTCCTTCAATGTTTCCTCATCGAGGGATATGCTTATTATCTCCAGTAAACCACTTTTTATTAAGATTTAATGCTTTCCACTTAATAGTTAATAATTAAAACACGAAGACTTATTAACTTTTGTTTTAGCATTGTATATTGAGATTTAAATTTTAGTGATGCAATGGCAAAAACAAATAGATATGCACTTGTTGGGATTACAGCAGTTGTAGTAATCATAATAGCGATAGCGGGTTTTGTTTTGTATAGCAGCAATAACCATGCTTCAGGTCTGACTTCCAAACAGTTATCTAACTCGAGTTTGTCTAATTCAAGTTCCATGAATGTTATACAGATTGTTGCTGCCGAGAACTTTTGGGGCAGCCTGATGCAGCAGCTTGGTGGGACGCATGTTAATGTAACAAGCATTGTCACCGATCCTAATGCTGATCCCCACGAATATGAGAGCAATGCGGCTGATGCGCGAGATATAGCAAATGCAAAGATCGTGATTGTCAATGGGGTTGGATATGATGACTGGGCACTGAAGCTCATATCCGCAAACAACAATCCGAACCAGACAGTACTTAATGTGGCAGATCTGCTTAACGTGCCAAATGGATCAAACCCTCACCTCTGGTATAATCCTACTTATGTAAATACGACTGTAAAACAGATGTATTTGGACCTTGTAAGGACAGATCCTGCTGATGCTGCTTATTACAAGCAAAGGTACAATAACGTAACCGCCTCGCTTGCACAGGTTGACAGCCGCATGACCGAAATAAGAGACCAGTTTGGCGGCACAAAAGTGGCTTCTACAGAAAGCATATTTGTTTACCTTGCTAATGCTACGGGACTTGATTTGGTTTCACCCCCAGCATTTATGGATGCTGTTGCAGAGGGGGTAGACCCGCCAGCTCAGAGCGTTTCAGAATTTGAGAACCAGCTTGAGAGCAAAAATGTAAGTGTGCTGGTCTACAATGAGCAGACTGTAACCTCGCTGACGCAGCAGATCAAGCAGATAGCAGTTGATAACAACGTCACAATAGTCGGTGTGACTGAGACAATCCAGCCTCCAGATGTTACATTCCAGGTCTGGATGAATGGGGAATTGCTGCAGCTGCAGAATGCACTCAATGCAAATGCGCTGGGCCAGTGATGAAAATGAGCATCAAAGAGGAGATAGTGTCTGCCAAGAACCTTACCATAGGCTATGGTGAGAAGCCAGTCTGGAAGGACGCACACTTCAGTGTTAATCGTGGAGAGTTTGTGGCTGTGATTGGCCCTAATGGCGCCGGAAAGACAACAATGTTCCGCTTGCTCCTCGGCCTACAGCAGCCGATGAGCGGAACGATAAAGGTATTCAATGCCAAACCTATGCGCGGCAATCCTAAGATCGGATACATACCACAGCGCCACACTATCGACAATGACACCAATATCGAATGTGCAGAACTGGTTCGCCTTGCATATTCAGGAAATAAGTGGGGATTTAACTTGTCACCAAGTGCAGAGAAAAAATTAGCATCAGATACATTAGCAGCTGTTGGCGCTACAGAATTGGCTAAAAAATCGCTCGGTTCACTTTCTGGAGGTGAACTACAGAGGATATTTCTTGCAGAGGCATTGGTAAGCAACCCGGAGATGCTATTGCTAGATGAACCCTTATCCAATCTTGATATAAGGAGAATCAAGGACCTTGTAGAGCTGATGAATTCCGTGGTAAAATCACGCAACGTCACAGCATTCCTGGTAGCTCACGATATCAATCCACTGATACAGTATCTCGATAAGGTAATATACATAGCAAATGGCAAGGTTGCGACTGGAACCCCTGAGGAGGTACTTACATCAAAGCGCCTTAGCTCTCTGTATGGAACCAGTGTAGAGGTCCTGCGCGATTCAAAGAACAACATAGTAGTTGTAGGCGCAGAGGATTATCACGGTGACTGATACCATGTATATACCATTTAGCATCAATTTGATTTCAGATTTTAAGGAGATTTTTCAGTACCAGTTCATGCAGCATGCATTTGAGGCTGGCACTATTATAGCAATAATAGCTGGAATAATTGGCTATTTCGTTGTACTGCGACGCTCATCATTCGCCGCACATGCACTTTCAGAGATAGGTTTTGCAGGTGCTGCAGGCGCGGTGCTTGTCGGAATAAATCCTATCTTCGGTCTTTTATCTTTCTCAACAGTAAGCGGCGCCGGGATTGCGGTACTTGGCAAACGTGCCTCGCACCGTGATATTGAGATAGGCTCCGTGCTTGCATTCGCACTAGGCGTTGGGGTATTGTTCATAAGCCTTTATACAGGTTATGCCACAGAGGCATACTCCATACTTTTTGGAGAGATACTTGGCATAAGCACAAGCGGCGTAATCATAACATTTGTACTTAGTCTTGCAATCCTTGTAGCGGCAGCATTTGTGTATAGGCCGCTTTTGTTTTCCTCGCTCGATGAGGAGGTCGCCGAGGCAAAGGGAATACCAACACTTCTTATCGGGATTATCTTTATGTTATTACTTGCTGCGGCAGTCTCAATAGCAGTCCAGGTTGTTGGGGTGCTTCTTATCTTCGCACTGATGGTAACGCCAGCCGCTACCGCAATTAGGTTGACAAAGAAACCTACATATGCCATAGTCATATCTATACTTATTGCCTTATTCGCAACATGGCTGGGGCTCTTCATTTCCTTTTACGCACCATATCCAGTAAGCTTCTTCGTTACAGCAATAGTGTTTGGCTCATATCTGTTTGTCAGATTGGCACGCCCGAATAACTCTTAGATATTATATTGCAAATTCTATCCTGAAAAATGGCTCTGCATACTTGTACTTCCATTTCTTGCCCATTCTTGCAGCCATCTCCTTCACAAATCCAGGATTTGATCCTATACCTTGGCTCTTGTGCTCGGATAAGGCCTTTACCTTCAGGTCTATGAATTTGCTTATATCCACAGCAAAGTTTGGGTTTCCAAAGTTTGCCAGATACATCTCCTTTACCCTGTGTGGCTCATGCCCTTCCTCCCTAAGTTCAGGAAATGTCATCATATTCCTTGCTGCGGGAAAGACCGCATCTATAGTTGCAAGGCCTGCAGCCCTATGATCGGTATGGTTAACGAACCTATCCGAGAATATGTAACTTGGATCGTGTGTTATCACTATATCCGGCTTCAACTTCCTAACGTATCGCACTATTTCCTTCCGTAGGTTTATGTCTGCAACAAGTTCGCCGTCCTTATGATCGAGAAAGAAAACATCTTTTATGCCCAGAAGCTTTGCCGATGCCTTTTGCTCCTTTACCCTTATCTCTGCCAGTTTCCTGTGCGTCATTTTGGGATCCCTGCTTCCCTTTGACCCATCAGTGCATATCAGATAATAGCATTCTGCACCATCTTTTGCAAACTTTGCAAATGTTCCAGCTGCGCCAAAATCAATATCGTCAGGATGTGCGCCTACGCCCAATACAACAAGCTTTTCTTTTTGTTTCATAAAATCACTTTATATTAATGCACCTTCTTCCATAAGTAGCATTCTTTTCCTTTCGGTTCCGCCGGAATTATAATTACCGAGGGAACCGTCGCTTCTGACTACCCTATGGCATGGCACAATTATTGGCAGTGGATTATTTTTCAGAGCTGTACCTACAGCCCTGCATGAATTAGGATTGCCTATCTTGCTTGCGATATCCTTGTATGTGAGTGTATAACCTTTCTTTATAGATAGGGTTGCAAGCAATACCTTTCTTTCGAACTTTGTAAGTCCGTATGAATTAAGCTTTTTGAGGATCTTTGCCCTTTTCATGCAGCAGCCCTCCTTAAAAGCCTCAATCCTTTTGTTGCAAGGCTGTAATTGCTGTAGTTATCGTTACCAGTAATCTCGGTGCACCAAGCTGGTGGAACAAATGCTTTTGCCCTATCGAAGTTTTTGAATTGCACATCTAAAATGATTACGTGGGATGCAAGTTTTCCCCGGAATATATTTATGGTCATTTTAGAGCAGCCATTGTAATTAACAGAATGGCTGCTTAGCTCTACCTTTCTCCCGGTATTTGCATACCATGCTTTCCAAAAATCTATCTCTCTAATTCGTGCTGCTTTGGCTGGTAATCCATTACCATTTTGCAGGCATTCTTTGTATTCTTCTGTATTGTTGTCCCTTATGGTCCTAGTCAGCTTTCTGCCATCAAGATATATCTCGTGAATCCAGGAAAAGTTACCTTCTCTCAGTTTGCTAGGAAGCTCTCTGACTAGAAATTTTCTTTCTACCATTGCCCCCATAGTCAGATATTCTACGCAAAACTATTTAAATTATCCATGAAATTCATTTACGTGTTTGTATGAGGAAGAATGCCGACCTTTATTTCTGGCTTAATGGAAAGATGATAAAACAGAAGGACGCAGTTGTTCCCATACTGACGCATTCAATGCAGTATGGCAGCGGGATATTTGAGGGCATACGCGCGTACAAGACGCCCAAGGGTGCTGCAATATTCAGGCTTGATGACCACATAAAGAGGTTCCTCAAGACTGCCAAGGTATACGCGATGGATTTTGGATATAACCATAAGGAAATACATGACGCAATAATAAAAACGGTGCTGCACAACAGGCTCGAGAGCTGCTATATAAGGCCATTCGCATTCTACGACGATGACAGCATAGGAATAAGCACTGCAGGCAAGAAGATCAGCCTGTTCATTGCCGCCAGGCCCTTTGGGGCATATTACGGAAAGGGAAGGGAGAATGGGATAACATGCAAGATATCATCATGGCAGAGGATCAATTCGCTCATACTTCCTCCTGAGGCAAAGGCAAGCGGCAATTACATCAATTCCATAATAGCAAACCTTGACGCAAGGATGGCAGGAGCTGACGAGGCAATACTGACATCACTTGATGGTTATGTTGCAGAAGGTCCAGGGGAGAACATATTCATAGTAGAGGATGGAAACATTGTAACGCCGTCAAGGGAGGCAGACATACTTCTTGGAATAACACGAGATTCAATAATAAAAATTGCTGAGAGCACAGGATTTAAGGTTATTGAGAGGAACATCCACAAGGAGGAATTGTATACATGTGAGGAGGCATTCTTTACAGGCACCGCCGCAGAGATAACACCGATAATTAAAATAGATTCCAGAATTGTTGGAAATGGAAAGCTCGGAACGATAACAAAAACGCTTGCTGCAAAGTACTCAAGAATCGTTGAGGGTAAAGAAGGGGAATTTGGGGAATGGCTCACTTATATCTAAGATTATGTTAGCATCTTATTACCTTGATGCCTAACTTCTCTGCGACATTGCTCTGTTCTTCATCGCATGAAATTAGATCAAGATTTTCTTCCAAAGCAGCCGCTATGAAGATGCTATCGTAAGTTGTAATCTTGTTGTTGATTGATATTCTGAATGCAGACCCTAAATATTTCTTCTGGTCTAGAAGAACCGCACTATCTGCATATTGGGTTATAAAATTCAGTGCCTTTTCCAAACTTATTCCACCGCTAATTACTTTGCTCCTTAGTGCATTAGACAGCTCCAAAATTGCAATCGGGATCGAAAATGACTGGGATACGTAAACTTGAACTTTTTCCCATCCAGGTTCCTTGGAAAAGAATTTGACTATCGCGGAAGAATCAATGAGCCGCATCCCTATCGCCTCGTACCGAATTAGCTGCAAAGCCAGATTTTGATGGTTTGATCTCTTTTTCTCTTATAGCTCGCGACAATCTCTCCACCGTTTTCTTAAGCTTTATGAATGCCTCTTTCTGGGCTATAAATTCTCTTATTGATTCCTCTAAATTTATACCAGCATGTTCGAGATTTGTTTTAGTTTCTCTCTTTATTCTTACACTAACTACTACGCTATCCATACAATCACAATAATATTAGAATGTAAACATTTATAAACATTTGTTTACAAATAATAGGCCATTAGTTTGATTAGGTTTACTTACAGGAGCTTGAACCCTTTTGTGAACAGGTCTATTTCTGACGATTTCCATGGGCCTATTCCCAATGCTGTTTTTGTGCCCGGAGGCAACTGCGTCAGACCCGCATCGCTCACAAGAGCGCATGGAACCTTCTTGAACTCGAATGCCTTAAAGAGCTTTACCAGCGTTTCCTCGTCACTTGCCTTGAGCACTATCTTCTTTTCTCCGGTATCAAGCCATTCCTTTGCGATTAATTTGTTCTTTTTCTCGGCTTCAAGATAGCTCATTAATGATGCATGACAACCTTGGGCGATAGTTTTGCCCTTCCCCATGGTTATGTCCATCCTTATGAGTATTACCTGCTTTATTTCATCTTCAAGTTGCATATGAACATCTTAGCATAATAAATTATTAATCATATCTAATATATTATCGGTGCTTCTTTGCTAAATGAAAAGGACTCTGCATTCTTCAAGGGGCTTATAAGGCAGTTCTATTCTGATATAGAGAATATAGCCCCGCCTAATATTGAGAGGAGGGAATTTGGGTTTGGGGATTTTGAGAGGAAGATACATTATAGGCATTATGCATTCCAGAATGAGAAAATATTGAAAACTTACCTTTCTACGGAAAGCCCTCCTTTTGTTTCATATTCATCTGCAGAGTACACCAAACCGGATGGCCGACCCATGGAAAGCAAGGGATGGATCGGCTCTGATCTCATCTTTGACATCGATGCGAGCGACCTTAACCTGAGGTGCAAGGGCGTCCATCCAAGCTCATGGGTATGTAGTATATGCCTAGATGGCGCAAAGGCCGAGACGATAAAGCTTATCGAGGAGTTTCTTGTTCCGGACTTTGGCTTTAGCGAGAAAAGCATATTGATCAACTTCAGCGGAAATAGGGGATACCACATACATGTGCATGATGATAGCGTATTCAGGCTTGACGGGAATGCAAGGAAGCAGATAGGCAACTACATAACTGGAAACGGGATAAAGCTTACTGCATTCTTCCCCACCCTCAGAAGAAGGGGAGTTCGGCTTGAGGGGCCGCGGCCATTGGACAATGGCTGGGGAGGCAAGCTTGCAAACGGTGTCATAAATGCGGTGAACAGCGGAACCAACTCGCTCATCGAGCTTGGAATAGAAAAGAAATACGCCGAGATGCTTACAAGAAAGAGCGCAGAGGTTGTGCTTGGCATAAGCACCGGCAACTGGGACAAGATAAACATACCAAAAAAGGGCGAGTTCTGGGAGAATGTGCTTAAGAACATAGCGATAAAGCAGAGCGATGCGATAGACAAGAATGTAAGCACTGACATATACCATCTCATAAGGCTTCCTGGAACGATACACGGCGATACCGGCCTTGTTGCAAAAAGGGTCAGATCACTGAAGGCTCTTGATGGTTTTGAACCTATGGATGATGCAGTAGCATTCGGCGAGAGCTTTATAAAAATAAAGACCGCAAAAGTTCCCAAGTTTTCGATGGCAAGCAACTCTTTTGGCCCATACGACGGTAATGAAATTGAGCTTCCAGCTTATGCAGCATCATATCTTGTGCTTAAGGGATTTGCATCTTTGATTCAGTGACATCCTCCCACGAATAAATTCGTGGGCTTCCTCTGCATTCATGCTGCTGAGGATCATGGTAATTAGGTTTGGGACTATCCGTAATACACCAGCATAAAGTGTGTTATTGTGACCAAACACAGATATGTCTCTGTTTTTTGGCATAATAAAATCATTGTAATGATGATTATCGATAGTCATCCGACAAATTGGTAGATAAATATCATGCTACTTTTCCCGCTTCAAAAGAGCCGGGTGATAGGCTTTTAATCTTTCAGATACATTTATATATGGTGTACTGATGGCAGAGCGCATACTTGTACTTGCTATTGACGTTGACAACGACCTTTACCGCAAGACGAAGATAACTGGTCCGGTAATTGGGCGTATTGACAACCTTAAGGCAGCGGCTAAGCTGGCCCTAGCCGACCCCCAGGATACCGATGCAAACGCAATGTTTGAGGCTGTGCGCAAATATGACGAGCTTAAGAAGAAGGGCTATTCAGTAAATGTGGCTACAGTAACAGGCGCGGAGAAGGAGGGTTATGTTGCTGATGTTGAAGTTGTACGCCAGATAGAGCTTGTGCTTGAGAGGCTTAAGAGCGACGCATGCGTTCTTGTGACTGACGGCAGCAGCGACTCCAGAGTTCTGCCCTTGCTTAAGAACCGCATAAAGGTTAACAGCGTTGACATAGTGCACATGAAGCAGGCGGAGGGTCTTGAGAACACCTATTTCACCCTTCTTGAGAAGCTCAAGGAGCCACACTATTCAAGGATAGTATTCGGCATACCAGCAGTTTTGCTTATACTATTTGCAATCAGCTATTACTTCAACTTCGGATGGCAATTGCCGGCAGCATTGATAGGAATATACCTCATAATGAAGGGCTTCGGCCTCGAGGATGCTATAGTTGGCTCATTCAAGGGGCTTGGCTTCAGCATTGAGAGGTTCAGCTTTGTGTTCTATATCGGTGCTATAATATTCTTCCTTATCAGCCTGATAATAGGATATGCCGCATATTCAGTAGCATTAAGCACCGCTACCAACAACCTTATAATTGCATCGCAGGCAATAGAGGGTTTCCTTACATTATTCCCGGTAAGCCTTATACTTTACCTTATAGGCAGGATGATAGACCTTGAGAACAAGCGCATGCGATACAGGGCGATATCACAGGGCACTTATGCAGCATACGTGATAGTTGCAATAGCGCTTCTCTACCTTACCTCATCATGGATAATCGGCCAGATATACTTCTGGCAGTTCCTTCTTTTCGGCAGCATCGCTATACTCGCAGGGTATGGAATATCAATTTTCAGCGTATTCCTTAGGAGACGTGCACTCAGGCATGCAAGGATAAAGGACAAGAGCGTGATAAATGACATAGGGGCCTATATAGGCAAGATAACAGATGTCGACTCCAAGCGCGGATTGATATTCGTCAAGACAGACTACGGAAACGTGATAAAGTACGATGTTGACAGGATTACCGGAGTCTCAGACAGAGTAATAATAAGATAGTTCTAATAATCCAGAATAAAGTGATACTGTCATGCCAATAGGGATAGTAAAAAGGTCTGATAACAAAGATCCGGTCGAGACAAGAGTAGAGTCGCTTATTAGAGAAATGCACAATAACAAAGGTCAACTAATAGGCAGCAGGATATCGATAAAAGGGCATTTAAAGCGCATAACAAGCACACCGGATAAGATGACTTTTGAGATTTATAATGACGATAATCCCTCAAAGACTGTAGGCCTGAAGATAAATAAGATAATGCTTGAAAGGGCCAATAGGGCATTAAATGAGAGGGTAGGGGTAAGGCTTTATTGTGACGTGACCAAGGGCAAAGATGGAATAGATATAAGTGTCTATGATTTCCAGATTCTTCCAGACAGCACAGCAGATGTTTAGAATTTTTGTTTTCTTCTTCGGCTGTACGTCAAAAGGCATTGCTGCGCTGGATGCAATGCAATTGCTTTTATTCAACGTCAGGATTGCAAAAAGAAAGGTTTAAATGTATGCACGGCTATAATAATAAGAACATTGTGCTTCATGAACTTATAGGTCTCTACACCGAAGTAATAGACTGTAAGGATAGTTCGCAGATAGGTATTGAAGGAAGAGTAATTAACGAAACAAAAAATCTTCTCTATCTTAGGCATGATTCGAAGACAAGAAAGGTAGTAAAGAAAATCTCCAAATTCAGGTTTTCGCATGGCAATGAATCTTTTGTTGTCGATGGCGTGGAGATAAATTTCAGGCCTCATGAGCGAACTGAGAAGGCACTTAAGTTTTACAAAAGGAGGAGTTTGAACAAGTGATGTATTGGAATGCAAAGATCCGAAGTGCCCTGTGCACGGCATGCTAAAGACGCGCGGCAACGAGATTGAGGGTATTGTGGTGAGCGACAAGGCCAAAAAGAGCGTTATAGTCGAGCATGCTTATACGACATTCCTTACCAAATATGAGAGATCGCTAAGAAAGACATCAAGGATAGCCGCATACAATCCTGAATGCATAAATGCAAGGACAGGAGACATGGTGCTTATAGCAGAGACGCGCAGGCTAAGCAAGACAAAATCCTTTGTCGTTGAAAAAATACTTAAGAAGGCTGAATGACATGAAAGGGCTATCGACAACAATACCAAGAAACCTTATACCGAGCTCAGTCCTGACATGCGCTGACAACAGCGGGGCAAGGACATTGATGATTATAAACAGGATAGGAAAGGGAGGCGGAAGAAAAGGACGGTATTCAAGGTCGGGCATTTGCGACGTTGTGATAGCAAGCGTTAAGTCCGGAACGCCGCAGTATGTAAAGAAGAAGGTCAGGGTCATGATAATAAGGCAGAAAAGCCCGATGAGAAGGGCAAACGGAATGCGGGTAAGATTTGAGGACAACGCGGGCATACTTGTAACCGAGAACAATCTTGCGATCGGAACAGAGGTAAAGGGCGCAATGGCAAGGGAGGTAGTAGAAAGATACGTGAAGCTTGCCGGAATCGCATCAAGAGTCGTATGATATTTGTGATATTATGCCAGTAACTATAGATGTGATCAAAAAAGAAGCAAGTCCTAAGATAGTACATCCCATAAGTAAGGATTGGCATAATGCAGAGGGATGGAATGCCATAAAGCAACTAAACATGGGCCAAGGCCTAATCTTCACTATTCTCTCATTATCACCTGCAATATATTTGGTTGCTAAGGAGCAGGAGTATCCAGCAGCAGCATTTACAATTGGAGGCGTATTAACAGTAACATTTGCAGTTGCAGCAATGCGTTCAATAAATTCTGCAATTGAGATAAGTCGCTTCCTGCGCAAAGAGGAGAGTAAGGTCGAATAATATGATTAAAAGCAGCAAGCCAAGAAAGCAGAGATTTTTCAGGTACAATGCACCCATGCACGTGCGACAGCATTTTGTACACTCTCATATTGATAAGTCCTTGAAGGCAAAGCTTGGGATAAAGAGGCGCTCTGTCCAGATTTCGAAGGGCGACACGGTCAAGGTAATGGCAGGCAGCAAAAAGGGCACAAGCGGCAAGGTGTTAAGCGTAAGCCTAAGGACAGGAAAGATAAGGATAGATTCGCTTGTAAAGAAAACAGCAAAGGGCAAGGAGTTCAATATTCCGATAAGCGCAAGCTGTGTTTATATTACAGATCTTAATCTAAGCGACAAGATGCGTGCAGCAAAGCTAAAGGTTGCACAGCAGAAGCAGCCTGTAAAGACATCCAACATAGGCGCAAGCGCTGTCGTAGATACAAATATAGATGTAAAGGAACCAAAGAAGGAAAGCAGCAAGCCTGTTCTTGCTGCAGTCCAGAACAAATGAGATGATTAGATGGCTAAAAGAGGAAATAGCGGTCACATTAAGAGGCTGAATGCGCCTAGGTATTTTGCAATACACAGGAAGGAGCACAAATATTCGATAAAGCAGAATCCCGGAAGGCACAGCTTGCATAAATCTGTTGCACTTACCCTCCTGGTAGGGAAGGTAGGCGCTGCCTCAAACAGAAAGGATGCAGACAGGATAATAAAGGAGGGAATGGTAAGCGTAAATGGGAAGAAAATAGCAGACCCCAAATATCCGGTAGGGCTGCATGACATGTTCTCTATAGGAGAGGACAAATATAGGGTAGGCATAAACAGCAAGGGCCAGATAAGCATAACAAAGGGCGAAAAAGACAGCGGGCAGGTTTACAAGATAGTAGGAAAATACAAATACAGCAATGGCACAATAATGCTGCGCCTTCATGACGGCACTCTTGTAAAGGCAAGCGGTGGCGCAAATGTTGATGATTCACTCCTGCTCTCAGGGGAGGGGGCGCCAAAGGTAGTCAAATTGGACAAGGATGCAATGTGCGAGGTAATAGATGGCGTGCACGTGGGCAAGGCAGGAAAGGTAAAGGATATAGGCAAGGGAAACATGCACAAGACAAAATCAGTAATTGTAGAGGAGCATAATGGGGGAAAGTTCGAGACCCTTGTAAAGAACATAATAGTGGTAGAATAGAATGGTCGACAATAATATCATGAGGGATCTTAGGCTGAACAAGCTTGTGATAAACATAGGCACGGGCAGCGACGAGAATCTGCAGCTCAATGCGAAGAGGCTTATAGAGGCAATAACCGGAAGGAAGCCGGCAAACGAGATATCACGCACAAGAAACCCTTCATTCAAGATAGCAAAGGGGCAGAAGATAGGCGCATTTGTCACCATAAGGGGAGAGCATGCCAAAAAGCTTGCGGTAAAGCTGTTTGATGCGGTAGACAACAAGATAAAGGAAAGCTCAATAACAAGCAACAGCCTGAGTTTCGGGATAGCTGAATACATCGACATAAGCGGCGTAAAGTACGATCCGAAGATAGGAATGCTTGGAATGAATGTAAACCTCTCATTCAGGAGGAGCGGCCTTAGGGTAGCTTTGAGGAAAAGGCGGAATTCAAAAGTGCCATCAAAGCACAGGTCGGTGTCAAGGGAAGAAATAATAGATTACATTAAAAAGGAGTTCAATGTGAGCATTGTAGAGCAGGCAGCGTAAGTGATTGATTTGAAACCAGAGGAAAAATTCAAGGGAAAAGGGATCAGGAAGTGCAGGATATGCGGCGGAGCAAGGGGACTGGTAAGATCGCACAAGCTTTACATGTGCAGAAGGTGCTTCAGGGAGGTTGCGCGCAGCATTGGATTCAAGAAATATGGATGATCACATGGACAGATTCGCAGACGCAATAAATGTTATAAAGACAAATGAGCGCATAGGCCGCATGCAGTGCGTATTATACTCGACAAAGCTGCTAAAGGCTGTCCTTGATGTCATGAAAAAGGAATCATACATAAAGGATTATGAGGAATTTACCGACAAGAGGATCAAGTACGTTAGGGTTGCGCTTTCAAACAAGATAAACAGCATAGGCGTAATAAAGCCAAGGTACGCTGTGCAGAATGAGTTTATGCAGAAATACGAGATGCGATACATACCGAGCAGGGACTTTGGAATACTGATACTCACAACCCCACAGGGAATAATAACAAACAAGGAGGCACGTGAGAGAAAGATAGGCGGAAGGCTTATCGCATATGTATATTAGGTGAAAAAAATGGCTACATCAATGTCTACAGCAAATTTATCTCGTGAGACGATTATACAAAGAGAAAAGTCAATTATTGAAATGGCATTGGTACACCATAAAATGCAATATAAAAAATTATTTGGAGTATATCCTAGAGTCGATGAAGAACATGGTAGAATAGCACGTATAGAACAGACAGTCTGTGTACTTGAGGATATGCTCAGGAGAAAAGAATACAGCACATTACACACAGCTATCAAAAATCGGCCTGAACTGTCGCAGGCGCTAGACACAATTGACTTAGTTAAAAGGGAATATGCAATAAGACTATTTTATGCAGCATATGAGGAAAAGAATTATCGTATTGCATTGCATACGTATGATTTTATTTTAGAATGGCACTCTGGTAGTACTAAAGGTAACTTTACAGTTCCAGATGATGTTTCTACAAAAGGGAACAAGTTATTTAAAGCATTTATAGATGTTAGATTAAACGAGTTGACTGGTATGGAGTTAAGAGATATATTAAGAAAACTTGGTACGTTCCCAATTTCTGAGGATGGATTAGATAGAACATAGTGAATAAATGATAGAATTTCCAATAAGCGAGGGAGTAACTGTGGAGATAAAAGGAAATGAGATCCACACAAAGGGCAGCCTCGGCTCAAATGCAAGAAAATACAATGATGCGCTTCTACAGATATCAAAGAAAGGTAACACAATAGTCATAGAATCAGTGACGGACAAGGTGCTTGCAAAGAAGGCGGCAATGGTTGAAAGGACATTCAAGAAGGAGCTTGAGAACGACATGCAAGGTGTAACACAGCACTTCGAGAAAAAGATGAAGGCGGTTTTTGCCCACTTCCCGATCACTGTCGAGGTAAAGGGCAGCGACGTCCTAATAAAGAACATAATAGGCGAGAGATTCCCACGGATATCAAAAATCGTGGGAAACACAAAGCTTGAGGTAAAGGGCCAGAACCTGCGGATATACGGAACAAGCCTTGACGACGTGTCACAGACTTCGGCAAACATAAGGCAGATCTGCAAGATGAGGAACAAGGACATAAGGGTATTCCAGGACGGATTATACTATGATACAGAATGATGATTATGGAAAAGAAGAGCCATCCGAAATTCACTGTGCCAAACTATGGCGCGAAGGGCAGAAAGAGAGTTCTGCCGAGATGGAGGAAGCAGCGCGGAATAGACAGCAAGAAGCGCATAAAGAGGAACTTCATGGGTGCAGAGCCAACAATAGGATACAGGAATCCTAAGGAATTGAGGGGAAGACGGGCAAACGGTAACAGAATTCTGATAGTAAGGAACCCCGAAGAGCTTAAGATGCTGATAGATAAGAAGTCCTTAAACGAGACTGACCTTACCATCGCAAAGGGAGTCTCTACACGGAAGAGGATAGTAATGACAGAGATCGCGAACAAAAGCAAGATAAGAATAACAAATGGTGCGTATAAATGAGCATAAAGCTTACAAGAAGAATAGCAGCTGAGCTTCTCAAGAGAGGAGAGAGCGCGGTGCGCATCAAGCCTGCTTTCACCAAGGATGCCGAAAAGGCAATTACTCGTGAGGATGTTCGCAGCATGATAAAGAGCGGCAGCATATATACGACAAAATTAAAGCATAATATAAGCGCATATTCAAAGGTTCTAAAGGAAAAGAGGAAGAAGGGAAGGCGAAGAGGTACAGGAAGAAGGAAGGGAACACTCAAGGCTCGCGGAACTGTAGAGTACAAGAAGCGCATAAGGGGCCAAAGAAGGGTCCTTAAGGTATTGAAAGAAGAGAAATTGGTCGACAATGAGAGGTTCAAGAAGTATTATGCACTTGTAAAGGGGGGAACCTTTGCGAACAAGGCCTCGTTGCTCAGCCGCATGAAAAATGATGGCGTAGAGATAAAAGAAGAAAAGATGAAAGAGCTCAGGCATATGTGATGTTAATGTACAGAAAAATAAGGCATAGAAGATTGACCTCCGTTACAAATTACAAGAAGCGAGTGGAAGCGCTGAAGAGCGGCATGAAGAGGGTAACGGTAAGGAAGAGCAACAGGGAGATATCTATGCAGATAATACAGTATGAGGTAAATGGCGACAAGGTGCTTGCAAGTTGCAATTCAAAAGAGTTAAAGCCATTAGGATGGGAGCCAAGATGCAATATACCAACAGCATACCTTACTGGGCTATTATTGGGAAAGAAGCTTAATGACAACAATTCAGAATATATACTTGACATAGGTCTTTATAGGCCGATAAAGGGATCGGTGATATTTGCGGCTGCAAAGGGATTTGCAGATTCCGGGGCAAAGCTACACAACAGCATAGAGTTTGATGAGAAAAGGCTTTCGGGATCGCATATAGCGAAATATGCGGAGCAAGAGATGAAAAATAAGGTTCAGTTCTCAACATATACAAAGGCAGGGTTTGAGGCAAAATCGATAGAGAACAAATTCGATTCGATAAAAAAACAGATTGTTGCAAAGTGATCGTATGGCAAAAAATAGAATGAAGCATAATCCAGAATTAGCGCGCAGTACGATAATGATAGGATATATGCGTATTCACAGATCAGTACCAGAAATACCGGATATAAGTTCTAAAGTTTTAATTGATTACGCGCGTGAAAATAGAATGACAAATGCAGAAGTAGAAATTGCAAAAGCCGCAATTAGATTAGTAAATCAAACAGAGACATGTAGTAAGTGATATTTTGGATAGACCTAGATATGATCGAAGGGAACGCGAAAGAAGCGTATTCAACATAGAGGCATGGCAGCCCAAGACAGAATTGGGCAGGGATGTCAAGGAAAGGAGAGTTACATCAATAGAACAGGTATTCCATGATGGCAGAAGGATAGAGGAACCTGAGATAATAGAGGTTCTTCTTCCAGACCTGAACAACGAGGTAATAGAGATTGCCAATGTCCAGAGAATGACAAAGAACAACCGCAAGATGAAATACAGGGCAACGGCTATAGTCGGAGATGGAAAGGGCCATGTAGGTGTAGGCTCAGGGAAGGACGTTGAGGTAAAGGCGGCCATTGAGAGTGCCGTACTCGATGCAAAGAGCAATGTCATACCGATAATCATGGGCTGCGGCTCATGGCAGTGCCAATGCGGCACAAAACACAGCCTTCCGATAAAGGTAACGGGAAGATGCGGAAGCGTTGAGGTAATACTTAAGCCAGCGCCAAGAGGCCTTGGGATAGTTGCAAATCCTGCCAGTAAAGAAGATGCTAGAGCTCGCTGGCGTAAAGGATGCCTGGGAATTCTCAAGGGGAAGGACACGAGCAAAATACAATACAGTTCTTGCGGCTTACAGGGCATTGGGAAGCATAAATGAGATGAAGAATATATCTGAGGAAAACATAAATAGATGATTATTATGGGAATTGAGGCTGACGCATTCGTAATTCCTGGCGAAAGGATTGCAACTGAGGAGGAGATGGCAGCAGGAAGCAATACCTTTATCGAAGATGGGATTATATATTCTTCTGTGATAGGCAACATAATAAAAGAGAATGGATCTATAGCAGTAGCCCCTGCAGGAAGGGAGATAAAGATAATAGACAAGAACATGTTGGTTCTTGGCACTGTGACTGATGACGTAAAGAGCGTTATATTTGTAAAAATAGGCGACATCAACATAGAGAAGAAGGATTACCTTGCGCTGAAGGACGGCAAGATAATAATGGACAGGCCAAGGCCAAGTTTTGGAGGTGGTGGAGGCCGTGACAATCGCTTCCATGCCGAAAAGCCGATAAAACCATGTGCAGTAGGAGACACAATACTTGCAAGAGTGCAGTATAACGACAAGGATTCATATACGCTCTCGCTTAATGGAAATGAGACAGGAGTAATATACGCAAAGTGCGAGATGTGTGGAAATGATCTCCAAAGGGATGCGAACAGCCTATTATGCGGCGAATGCGGACACAGGGAAAGAAGGAAGATAAGCGATCTTTACAACAAGCCGCAAGAGATAAAAAGTCTTTTTGTATAAGATATAACAATGATAATGTGATTATTTGAAAATAAAAGTGCTGAAGGAGGAAAGCAAGGAACTTGTTGTGGAATTCCAGACACATGACCTTACAATACCAGACCTTATCGCAAGCGAATTGCTGGAAAGCGATTCCGTGGAATTTGCTGGTGTATCAAAGGATCATCCTGAGACCGGAAATGCGGTTCTCGTTGTCAAGTCAAGCAAGAAGGCAAAGGAAGAGCTTCTGAAGGCGATAGAAAGCCTTGATGAGCAGTTTGCCGAATTGAAGACGCAGATATCAAAGAAGAAGTAGAAACCCAATCATGATGAAGGAAGGAGTAAGATATATCGCAATTGCCAGCGGGCCTATCAAGAATCGGTATATTGGCAAAAGGAAAGACACACTTATTATAGGGATTATCTTCAGAGAGAATTATATCGAGGGATTTCTTTCAACAAAGATAACATCAAACGGGACTGATTCTACAAGGCGGATAATAGAAATGGTAAATAACTCCAGATTCAAGGAGCAGATAAGGATTCTCATTTTTAACGGAATTGCGATTGCGGGGCTTAATATAATAAATCCTAAGATTCTTGAGGAAAAGCTTGATTCAAAGGTTGTGCTTCTTAACAGGAGAAAGCAGAACGCAAATGAGTTGATAAATGCACTTAGCCATTTTTCAAAGGCAAATAAAGTAAATGTAAGAGACCAGATTGAAATAGTGAAAGAGAGTTCGAATATTAAGCCACTTAGGACAGATGGATTTTTCATCCAAAGCGGTTTAGATAATAACTACATCAAAAATTTCACGGCTAACGCATTTGAGGCATTGAGGATAGCACATATTGTTGCAAGGGGCATAGCAACAGGCGAGTCAAAAGGGAGATTATAGCATTGAATTTTTGACATTTGAATATCAAATTATGCGATCTTTTTGATATTTGAATATCAAATTTATAGCACTACGCTTGGAGAATATGTCGTATTATCAGCCTTTTTGCACACCAATTTACTGCTTACAGAGTAAATCCGATAAATAGCGACGGAGAATAGCTTTATATACCTTTTTGTATCATATTGATAAGATTAGTTGAGGTTTCTCGACTTGACAATCCAGGATCAGAAAGCATAAGGTTATTAATATAATAAGTGAATAATATTTAGCACGACTATAGGTGGATAATATGGTAAAGTTCATTATAGCAAAACAACTTGTAGGGAAGAAAGTAATAACAAACGATGGTTTCGATCTGGGCAGATTCGTAGATGCAGAGATAAGCAAGGTAACTGGCAAGATTAACGTATTGCTTATAGAACCTGATCCAGATAGCTCATTGGCTGCGAAGATCAAGAGCGATGATGACCAGGTAAAGGTGCCGTACAATTCAGTAATGGCGGTAAACGATTACATCGTAGTTGACAGGAAGAATCTTTAAATTCATTTTCCTTTCCTATAGTCGGCCTATTCGGTGGTCTTTATAATAATCTGCGGTGGAGATGAGGCTGGGCGCGGTGCGATATTGGGTCCACTTGTTATAAGCATTGTATCGATAAACAACGCCAGCGTGCACAGGCTTGTAAAGATAGGCGTGCGCGATTCAAAACTACTCTCAGAGGCACGAAGGAACCAACTGTATAGCCAAATAGGCGATATAGCCTCTGACATAAAGATAGACAAAATCTATCCAAACGAAATAAATGAGGCGATGAAAAATCATATATCGCTGAACGAACTTGAGGCAAACAGGTTTGCTGCGCTTTTTGACAAGATAGAGAGCGAGGTAGGCTCCGTGTACCTTGATTCTCCTGACGTTATAGCAAACAGGTTTGGAACAAGGTTCAAACTCTCAAGCACAAAGCCTACAAAGGTAATGGGCATAAAGGAGAATCCGCATGCAAAGGGCATAAAATACACAAAGATAATAGCTGAGCATAAGGCCGATTCAAGGTATCCGATCGTCTCTGCAGCAAGCATAATAGCAAAGGTTACTCGCGACAGGGAAATCAAAAAACTTGAAAAGGCGCTCAAGATAGTGATAGGCTCTGGTTACCCGTCCGATAACAAGACCATAGATATGATAAGGAACAACTTAAAGAGTGGCATTCTTACCGGCAACATAAGGGAGAAGTGGAGCACGATGGAGCGAATAAAGCAGAAAAAGCTTGTTCTTTAACTGATTAGACAAGGCTCTCGCATATAATAAATTTGTCTTGCATAATATTGTAGGGCCTGTGGCGCAACTTGGATAGCGCACTTGGCTTCGGACCAAGTGGTTGCGGGTTCAAATAAACTTTTGATAAACGTTTAATCAAAAGATTGGAAAATCCCGTCAGGCTCATATACGCTTACACGTTTAATATATTTGCAGTTTACCATTCGCTAAAAGACGCAGGTTTTCAGAAGTTATATGTATTTCCATCGCCATCTGTAACATAACCCCTTATTGAAATGCCATCAACACCACAAACCTCTGCTGCTACGGCTATACTGGTTAATATTGGATCTACCAAATCAGAAGAAGCAGATCGGCTTGACTTTATCTCTTCGTCTTTCCTAGGGTCTTTTAGCCTGATCATATCAATGATTGCTTTAAGATGTATGTAATTATTACTTTGGTCCAGTCTACTTATGCCATTATTCATATCATCTATTGCTGTATAACATTTTGGGGTGTTATTGCGAGTAGGCCCTCCATATAGAAGGACAAACGCCTCTGGTAATTTTACGGTGTATTTATCGTATGTAGCTGCTGCCAGAATGGCGCCACAAGCTATTATTGGTAAAACTTCCTTTGTTTTTGCTCTCATTGAATCAATTCGGTAAGCCTGCCATTTTTAGGCAATTGGCCCAATATGGGTTAAGCCTCTTTTGTATTGTTGCAAGCTTTGGATATCTTTTCCCATCTTTCTTTTTGAATGCTATATAATCCTTTATTGTTAGCTTGACATTCTCCTTCTCCGCTGGAGTCAATTCAGGTTTATCTAATTCAACTGCCACTTGCAGGCATTTTTCTTCGTATGCTAATTTTAATACAGATAATAGATCATCAGTTGTATACTTTGTCTTTTTTCCATGGGTTTTGATAATTCCGATCCCCAGTTGTTCAAAAATTACTGCAGCCATTAAATGTTTAAAAAGTTTTGTTGGAACCTGGGGCACTTTATTTTCCCGTACCGCTGTTATTAGCTCCTTTCTGCCTATTGAACGCTTTTCTTGCAGTTGAAATCTTTCAGCGTACTCTCTCAGTCTTCCGATATAAAGATCTTTGTCTGCCATTTCGAAATGCATTGGAGGGGATGCGAATGTAGCAGGTAGTTCTAGCAAATTTGCAAGATGAATGATGCCACCAAAGTGTTGGCAAAGCGTGCTGAAATGAGGAAGCTTGCCTGACTTGTGCCAGCGGCCAATAAATTCCTTGTCTATCTTTATTAACCGTTTTTCATCTTCTGTGAGGATCCTACCAAGTTGACGTTCCTTAAGTTTAATTTCTTGCTCCCATGATTCTCTCAAAAGGACCTTTAAGCGCTCGTTAGTGTACTCGGATCGGTTATTGCTGCGGAGTAGCACTGCGCCCTTTTCCGGTTCACGGATCAAACTGTGAAATGCATCTGCAGCATTTCCTGCAATATGCGTACGCTTTTCAGTTGATGCTGATTTAGTGAACATTTTATCATATTTATAGGGCATTTTATAATATAAATACTTTTCTTTTCGGCAAAACCTATCGGCAAAAGCTTTATAACCCTTTCTGATAGAATAGTATTGTTAATGCTGATTTTCCCGCATTACTGCACTTTGCAGGAGGGATTAGATGGACAAGGAGACAATTGAGAAGTTTAGTGCTTTTATCCAGGAGAACAAGGGCAAACGCAAGTTTAACCAGAGCGTTGAGATTGCTGTCAATTTCATGGGTATTGACATGTCAAAGCAGGACAACCGCCTCAACCTTGAGATAAAGATGCCAAACCCTAAGGGAAAGTCGCACAAGGTAGTTGTATTCGCAGATGATAAGACAATAGTCGCAAAGGCCCAGGAGTCTGGAGCAACAGTCATACCGGGCTCTGGCATACAGTCGATAATGAATGACAAGATAAAGATAAACGAGCTACTTCACAGCGAGCTTCTCGCACAGCCAAGCCTTATGCCGCAGATCGCGAAGGCGCTTGGTCAGTTCCTCGGCCCCAGGAACAAGATGCCAAGGCCTCTTATGGGGCTTGATATTAAAACAGCGGTAGAGGATACCGCCAGAAGCGTATTCATACGCAGCAAGGGCAAGTACCTGCCAACCGCACACTGTATGGTTGCAACAGAGAACATGGAGATAGCTGCAATAACCGCAAATATAGACGAAGTAGTCAATGCGATAATAAAGAGGATAGGCAAGCAGCACTTAAAATCAGTGTATGCAAAGCTCACGATGAGCAAGCCGATAAGGATAATGTGATACTTATGCTTACAAAGAATGATAAGATAAAATTCGTTTCTGAGCGCGCAAAGCTGCTCAAGGAATACAAGGTAATAGGCATAGTTCAGCTTAGCGGAATTCCAGACAGGCTTCTCCAATCGACAAAGAACAAGCTTAGGGCCAATACAAGATTCATAATAGGCAGGAAGCGACTTCTTGCCAAGATACTTGAGAGCAACGAGCATGCAAAGAGGCTTGCAAAGGAGCTCACGGCAACAAGCGCAATAATACTCAGCAATGAGGATCCGTTTGAGCTTTACGCGAAGTTCAAGTCAAACAGCCTGCGCCTTGCCGCAAAGCCCGGGCAGGTCTCGCCCGAGGATGTAAGCGTAACTGCTGGCGAGACAGGCATACAGCCGGGACAGACCGTCACAGACCTAAAAAGCGCTGGCGTTGATGTGCAGATACAGAAGGGCAAGGTGGTAATAGCAAAGGACAAGGTGCTGGTCGCCAAGGGCGAAACGGTAAGCGTTAAGATATCAAAGGCGCTGCACATACTTGACATACTGCCGTTCAAGGCAGTAATAGAGCCCTCCTTTTTGCTGAGCAATGGAATGGTATTCAGCAAGGCCGTCCTTGGAATAGATGCGGAAAGCACAACAAGGGATATAGCAATATGCTTTAGGAATGCGCTTTCACTCTCGCTTGAGGCGAATATAATAAATGCTTACACCATAAATACATTCATAGAAAAGGCATACATGAATGCCATGCATCTTGGGATAGAGCGCAAGATACCCGATTCGGGAATAATAGACATGCTCATTGCCGATGCTGCGATGCAGGCTGCATCGCTCAACAGCATGGCTGATAACAAGGAATGATAATGCTAAAATAGACGGTGAAAATATGGAATACGTATACGCTGCGCTTCTCTTGGACGCTGCTGGAAAGGAGATAAGCGAAAAGGGCATAGAGGATGTGGTAAAGGCCGCAGGCATGACGCCTGACGAGGCACAGGCAAAGGCGATCGTCGCATCGCTAAAGGGCGTGAACATAAAGGATGTTATAAAGAACGCCCAGTCGATGCAGCATGCCGCGCCCGCAGCTGCAGCTCCACACCATGCAGAAGGAGGAGAGAAGAAGCACAAGGAAGAGAAGAAGGAAGAGGTCAACGAAGAGGAGGCTACAGGAGGCCTTGCAAGCCTGTTCGGTGGAGCATAATTGCGATTCTTTTTGGTGAATGCCAAACAGAAGCAATTTATAGTTTCACAGGACATAATAGAAAAGTGACTCTATGGACGTCTTCGTAAACAAGGTCAAGTGCACTGGCTGCCAGCACTGCAAGGACGTGTGCCCGGTTGCTGTATTCGAAATGGAAAGCCGGAACGACCCTGCAAAGGCGAATGCTGACACAGCACCTGATGACATGAAGTGGAAGGGCGCAACAGACCCTGAGATCCATGCAAAGTGGGCTGAGGCGAAGGACGGGCACAAGCACTTTGCGAATGACAACGATGGCACTAGCGGAGGACTCTCTGTAGCAGTGGCAGGAAGCGCATGCATCCTGTGCCAGGCATGCCTCATAGAATGCGAAGGTGAATGCATACACATAACCGACGACGCAGGAGTAAGATATGATTCCATATATAAGTGACACAGCCATATCAAATAATTATTTTGCTCGTAACATGCTGATAAAATGATAACTGCAAAAGATCTGCAACCGGTCCGAACGATTTTCAAGGGCAGTAGAACAAGCCTTATGTGTGAAAGAGGCGGAGATGACACTCTAAGGTACAATCACACAGTCTTTAGGACAATCACTGGAAGTATAGAGCAAACAATAAATTTATACTTCGAACCGAATCAGGCTTTTATAACTCTAGATACTAGTCAAAACGATCGCAACACGAAAAATGGATTTGTAATAACAGGCAACGATTATGAAACATTGGTGGCCCATAATATTGGGTCTGATAGTAACTCAATTAGGTCCTTGTATGGAAAGACCGTTGATATTTTAGCATTTAACCTTGGCAAATACATAATTGAGAATACAAGCTTTACAATTGGAGAATCAATAATGCTTGCTGATCGCCTTTCTGAGTTGATTGTACTCAGAAAACTTGTAGAAGTAGATGCTGCTGTTATGGAGTTACTTAGATAGTGTTCTTAAATCTTAGAATTCTGGGAGATGAGTATCTTTTTATGCTTTTTTAGACATAGTATAGCGGTAAATAGATGGCAGTCAAAAAAAAGGCAAAGGCCAAAGCGAAGACAAAATCCACCGCAAGGGCTAAGGCAACTAAAGCTCCTCAGGAGGAGGAGCAGTTTATCCGGTCCCCTGACGACCAGGAGATCCAAAAATTTGTTGACGCAACAAAGGGAAAGGTTTATGTTATAGGAATTGGCGGAAGCGGGTCAAACACCATGACAAGGATGACTGAATTGCGCATAGAGGGCGCCAACCTTATTGCTGCAAATACAGATGCGCCGCATCTTGAGGCAACAAAGGCGCATAGGAAGATACTGCTTGGCCGGACTGTGACAAAGGGGCTTGGCGCAGGCAGCGACCCTGTTCTTGGAGAGGAGGCGGCAGCTGAGAATATGGATGAGATAAAGCACACTATAGAGGGAGCGCAGCTTGTGCTCGTAAATACAGGATTAGGTGGAGGCACAGGGACTGGTGCAACGCCGGTAATTGCAGGCGAGGCAAAGGAATCCGGTGCGCTTACTATAGCGCTTGTAACGCTACCATTCACAAGCGAGGGCAAGGCGCGCATGAAGAATGCGCTCGTTGGGCTTGCAAGGCTTAAGAAGAATACAGACACAACGATAGTGATACCTAACGACAAGCTGCTCACGCTTGCACCAGAGATCTCGCTTGAAAAGGCATTCAAGAGGATAGACGACCTGCTTGCAAATGCGACAAAGGGCATAATAGAGATGATAACAAAGCCTGGCATGGTTAATATCGACTTTGCAGACCTGAAGGGAGTGCTCAAGGATTCCGGTTATGCATTGATAGGCGTGGGCGAATCGCATGCGGTCAAGGAGGAAAAGCGCATAGATAATGCGATAAGCGAAACGCTCAACAGCTCCTTCCTTGACATAGACATATCAAAGGCAAAGAAGGCGCTTGTCAGCATAGTAGGCGGAAGCGACCTTACCCTAAAGGAGGCCGAGAACGTCTTCCATGCGGTATCAAGCAGGATAAACGAGGATGCGATGCTTAAATGGGGCGCAAGGGTCGATCCAGCAATGCACAAGAAGACATTGAGGGTGATGGTAGTGATGAGCGGATTGGAGCTTGCGAAATATGTCGAGGAAAGCATACAGCAAAGCGACATAAAGATAGACATAGACGATCTTGGCATAGAGGACATAGACTGACTTAATAGCGCAAATTTTTTTTAATCAGGCAGTTATATATATTTGAAAATTCATAAATAATAGGTGATATAATGAGCTTTAGAAATATGATGGATAAAAAATCTCAAAAAGCAGCTGCGCTTTGTGATGATATCGTAAGAAACGGTGATGTAGCTGAAAGGGCCATAATTGCAGGCGGCCCATTTGCCGCAAGAGTTATGGATATGGGAACATTAAGGGCTTTAGAAAGGGATACTGCGCCTCTTGTTCAATTTTACTTTAGACGTAATAGAATTGCACAACATAGAATTGCAAGTCCAAAACAGCAGGTATTTCACCTAGCGCCTGGTGCCTTTATTAGTAGCATGTGTAGAGATGATGAGAAAAGGCCTGAAGTAGACATTGGCAATGTCATTTGGGATTCTCCTCTTCCTGTTATTCGCAAAGAATAGACCATTTAATACCCTAATAGGATGCCATTTTTAGGCAATCCTTTTAGCTTTTTATGAGAGATATAAACTACACGACCAGTTAGCGTGTATAATCCTATTTTGATTTTTATGATAACACATGCGGAGAGGGCGTTTGATGATAAGGAGAGCCTTGCAGTGCTTAACAAGTATGTAAGGGAGTGGTTTACCGGTAGGTTTGATGAGCTCACTCCGCCCCAAAAGTATGCGTTCAGACTCATAAGCGAAAAGAAGAACATACTGATTGCTGCCCCGACAGGGAGCGGGAAGACAATGTCAGGATTCCTTACGATAATAAGCAAACTATTTGACTATTCGCTGGAAGGAAAGCTTGAGGATAAGGTATACTGCCTGTATGTCTCGCCGCTTAGGGCACTGAACAATGATGTATATAATAATCTATCAAAGCCGCTTGAGGAAATCTACGAATTGATAAAGAAGGAAAAGGGTGTTGATCTGCTAAAGGAGAACATACAGCAGGTGAGGATAGGCGTACGGACAGGTGACACGACACAGAATGAGCGGCGCAAGATGCTTATCAAGCCACCCAACATACTTGTAACAACCCCTGAGAGCCTTGCCATCCTCATCAATTCGGAGAAGTTCGTGGAGCACCTGAAAAGCGTAGAATACATAATAATAGACGAGATACATGAGCTGGCGAACAACAAGAGGGGAGTGCACCTATCACTCTCGGTAGCAAGGCTTGAGAACATAATAGGGCATGATGTTGCAAAGGTCGGGCTTGGTGCAACGCTTCATCCGCTTGAGGAGGCTGCAAAGTACCTTGTTGGATGGAACGTCAATGAAGCAAAAGATTGCATAATAGTGGATGCCTCATGGAGCAAGAAGCTTGATGTAAAGGCCTTAAGCCCTGTAAAGGACATGATACATGCAAAGGAGGGAGAGATAGACGACAATATGTACAAGGAGCTCAATGCGATAATAAAAAAGAGCAAATCAACCCTTATATTCACCAATACAAGGAGCGGAACCGAACGTGTTGTATTCAACCTAAAGAAAAGATTCAAGTATGGAGAGGACATAGCAGCACACCACAGCTCGCTATCAAGGGAGTCAAGGCTTGAGGTTGAGGATATGCTGAAGAAGGGCTCGCTGAGGTGCGTAGTCTCATCAACAAGCCTTGAGCTTGGGGTAGATGTCGGCACCATAGAGAATGTTGTGCAGCTTGGCTCACCGAAAAGCGTAACAAGGGCTGTCCAGAGGATAGGAAGGGCAGGCCACTCTTACAAGGCAACTGCAAAGGGCGAAATCATAGTCCTTAACAGGGATGACCTTATAGAATGTTCGGTGCTGTTGGATGCTGCGCTGAAGAAGCACCTTGATGCATTTGTTGTTCCCCAGAACGCGCTTGATGTTCTTGCACAGCACATAATCGGAATGTCATTAACAAAGAAATGGGATATTGATGAGGCGTACAATGTGATAAAAGGCGTTTATGCCTACCATAACCTTCCGAAGGATGACTACATGTCGCTGATAAATTACCTTGCTGGTAATTATGTGGGCCTGGAAAGCAGAAGGGTGTATGGAAAGATATGGTATGATGAAAAGGAGCAGATGTTCGGGAAGAGGGGAAAGCTTGCGAAGGTAATATACATGCTAAACCTGGGAACAATTCCAGACGAGGTGGCTGTAGGGGTATTCAACACCACCAGCAAGAAATGGATAGGGAACATAGAGGAGGAATTCCTGACCAAGCTTAAGGAAGGCGATATCTTCACATTGGGAGGAAGACTATACAAGTTTGAATATGCAAAAGGGATGAAGGCGTATGTGAGCGATGCCCATGCGACAGCGCCAACAATTCCTCCATGGTTCTCCGAGCAACTGCCGCTTAGCTATGAGCTTGCAAACGAGATAGGAGAATTCAGGGAAAAGCTGTCTGCGATGATGCGCAAGCATATGGCTGCAAAGGATATAACCAAATTCAGGAAGGGAATGAAAATACCCGAAGAGATAAACAAATACTTATCAACGCTACCGATTGATGAGAATTCAAAGAAGGCAATATTCGGCTACTTCCTTGAGCAAATGCTCTTTGCCGATGAGGTTCCGACAAACAGGCTGCTACTCATAGAGCTTACAAAGGACATATCGGAAAAGGATGCGAATTACATAATATTTCATTCGCTTTTCGGTAGAAGGGTGAATGATGCGCTATCAAGGGCATTTGCATTGCAGATGGGTGAGATGTTTGACACTGATGTTGACATAATGGTAAATGACAACGGATTCGTTTTCAGAACAGAGGAGCAGATAAAGCTTACTCAGAAGGACATGAAGAATTTGGTTGATGACATTTACACTACAAAAATATCGGTATTGCTAAAGAAGAATATAAGGAAAACAGAGCTAATGAGAAGGAAGTTCAGGCATGTCGCCGCAAGAAGCTTCATGATTCTGCGAAATTACAAGGGCTATAAAATACCGGTCGGAAAGCAGCAGATAAATTCGCAGCTGATATTCAAGGCCGCAGAGGAGATAGACCCGAACTTTCCGGTAATAAAAGAAACATACAGGGAAATAATGAATGAGACTATGGACATACAGAGGACAAGCGAGCTGATATCAGGATTAAGGGATGGAAAGGTATCATTCAAGATAATAAAAACCCCACTCCCATCGCCGTTTTCACATTCGATGCTGACATTCGGGCATGCTGATGCAATCATGATGAAGGAGCGCCATAAATACCTCCAAAAGCTCCACAAGAGCGTAATGAAAAGGATAGGAAGTAAGTAATTGAGCAATAAAAAAGGCTAAGTTCCCAAATCCACCTCCAATAACAAGAGCGGCAGTTGGACTGACTTCAGTAGGTGTGATATTCCCTTTTCTTATTCAACCCTTGTATTGCGATCTTAAGGGCATAAATCTTCTATGATGGTTATTTATATTTGGTAAATCAACAAATTAATCTAGTTAGAAATATTTTATAAAGATGGAATAATGGCTCCAAGTGCAAATTCTACCAAAAATGCGGATACGCAAACTAATATTAGGTCTATTCTAAGACATGCAAGGAGCGCGGTGGCACCAGTTGCAATGGTACTTCTTTTTACAAATGCTGCAATATACACTGAACGTGTCCCGGTTTGCCAACCGATTATTGTACCAAAAGCATCAGAAATCAGCATACTTATGTCAATACAGGATGTAATAGACTCAAGGGTAAAAAGTGCATATAAGAAAGACGGCAAAATTGATATAAACGAATTAAAAAGTGCGCAGGATGACTTCTTTAATTTTCTAAAGGATCATGCAGAACAGTCAGAGGTAAACGGCATTTCTGATCTGGTTATAAGACTAATTCCTACTATTTTAAAAGTTTCTGAAGTAGAGAAGATCGATCCGTATCTGATTGCTGCAGTGGTACAATCTGAGTCTTATGGTTATGAATATTCAGTAGGAGATAATGGTAGATCTCTAGGGCTAACACAGATAAATGTATATGCACGCAGGGACAAAATAAGAACATTAGAGTATAAAGATATCATTAAGCCTGAGAATAACATAAGATTGGCTTCAAGAGCATTGAAATATTATATTAACGAGTTCAATGGGAATTTAATGCTTGGATTAGAAGCATACAATGCAGGTCCAGGGAAGTTGTTAAGTAATCATACTCCAAGAAGTTCAAAAGAATATGCAGAACATGTATTGGAACTTAAGGATAGAATAAGAGAATATGTAGAAAACAATAAAAATGCAAATAGTGATATCAAGGTAAACACACCGGAAAATCCTAATTAGCCATCTCTGTATACTGATCTGCGCTTTACTTCATCCAGAATAAGAGTTTTATAATAATGAAATAAAGTACCTGTTTCCATCAAATACCACTATCGCCAAACTACCTTGCCACTGCCAAGATCTGAATTATCTTATATTTAAGCAAAGGAATAAAATTTACATACTGCTTATACTTTTGATAATATGATTCTCAACAAGGACGTGGAGCTGCTTGAGGGACTTCCAATAGCATACATAAGGAGCCTGAATGCTCTTGTTATTTCCGATCTTCACCTGGGCTATGAGAGCCATATGGCAAGGAAGGGAGTATTCATACCCAAAGTCAACTTGAAGAAGATACTTGACGAATTGGACACAGGGCTAAGGCTAAGAAAGGCAAAAAGGATAATAGTTGTTGGCGATATAAAAAACGATTTCTCAACTGTCGGTGAAGATGAATTCAACGAGCTTTACGAATTCATAAAGCTGTGCAAAGACAAAAAGATTGAGCCTATACTCATAAAGGGCAACCATGACAACTTCGTTGACAGATACAAAGAGCCGTTTAAGCTCACTGTTTATAATGATGAGGCACGGATAGGCGATTACCTATTCTTCCATGGTGACAGGCTACCTAAACTATCGGAGGTTAAGAATAAGCCAAAAATGCTTATTTCAGGGCATGAACACCCTTCAATAGGCATTGCAAATTCCGTTGGGAGGACAGAGCGGCTACGCTGTTTCCTTTCAGGAGAGTACAAGCGCATAGATTTGCTAGTATTGCCTGCGATAAGCTATTTTGCGGCCGGCTCGGACATAAACTTCCAGAGCAAAAAGAATCTTCTTTCCCCTGTTCTAAGAAGCATTGACATAGACAAGATGCATGCGATAGCATTGGGATACGGCTCCACCATTGACTTCGGAAGCATAGGAAACCTGAGGAAGCTTAATCAGAGATAGAAGAACCATGGAAGTATGTTTATTACTATGAGTATTATTATCAACGCGCCCACGAAGTTTATGAACTTCTTGTTCTTTATGTTTGCATAGTATATTCTCCATCCATCGAATCCTGGTATTGGCGCAAAGTTCAGTATTCCTACAAAGAAATTGAGCAGCATTGACAGCGCAAACACGGTAAATATGAAATATACAGCACTTGCATAAGTGCCATTTATTGCGGGAGCATATTGCTCAGCCAACGAGACTCCTATTACGCCCCTTGAGCTGTTTGATGGGCTTGGAACCGCCTTTATGCTGTATGCACCCATATTTGTGATTACCGATATGTTTTTGTTGGGCCTTTCTGAGGAGCTTGCTGAGATAAGCGCTGCTGATGTTGCATTTAGTGTTGTAAGATTAGCCATCGATACATTGTTCCATCTCAATATCTGCATTCCGCTTCTAAGGATATTGTTTGCAGGATAGTTTGGCTCTATCCCGGCTATTACGACCTTGTACTGGTATGTTATATGGACTATTGGAAAAATGTATATCATAGTTGCGAACATCAGTATAAACAGTATAATTGTTGCTATGAAGTTAGCTGCTACCCCAGCAGAAAATATCTTTGTTTGTTTTATATTGTCAAGCTTTTCTACCATCTTTTCATCCGGTTCAACATATCCGCCTATAGGTATGAAGCCGAATACCAGAAGGCCTATCTCCTTTAGCTTGACCTTGGCCCTCCTTGCAAGTATGCCATGTGAAAACTCATGGATTATGAGAAGAGTAGCTATTGCTATTATACCGGCGAATAGCGGTATGTCTATCCCCGGTATTATTGGTGCAACACCCGCCTGGTTTGCAACTGCGCCTGCTGCTGCGCCGGATGGGCTTGCCGCGAATTGTATTATGCCCCATAATATTGATTCAGCGCCGACAAAGAGTGATGAGAGAAGGAATCCTGAAAATCCGGCAAATATTGTAATCGCGATTATGGCATAGTATATTGTGGTGAAGTTGAATGATAGTCCTGATTGGCCTGAGCTTGCAACTGCTGCAGCCTGCACCTGTGGCAGGTTTATGAATTGCAGTGATGTTCCTATATGGGGAAATATGAATACCATAATGAGAAATAGGGTTATCAATCCCGAGGCGTATACCCTCTTATCTATTTTGCCCTTAAGGAGCGGATATGTAAGTATGCCAAAGCCCAATGTAAGCCCCCATAATGACATCACGTCCCAGAAGCTTCCGTAATTTTTCGATATCCTGTCTATTGTTGATAGGCCGCCCTTGCTTCCCAGCATATAGAACCCGTAGCCTCCCTTGAAGCCGAGAAGCCTCTGGATTGTCCATCCAACACCAATAAGTATAGCTATAGCAAGAACCGCGCGTATTATTACGCTTACCACACTTGCCGTGTAAAGTAAGTAGATAAGCATTATTGATATTATTATTAGCGCAAGGCTTGCAATCCTTGCTGTTGAGCCCTTCATCTAACCAGTCCGTTATTGATGGGATTATATGGCAGCAAATTAATATTAATAGCATGCACTAAATCTTATTGGTGGTCTGGTGGAGGAATGTGAGCTGTGTGGCAAAAGAACCTCGGATGTCTATATAGTGAATGTTGAGGATGTCGAGCTTAGGGTCTGCACCAAGTGTGCAAGCGGCAAAAAAATAGTCTCAAAGCTCGTTGAGCAAAGAAAGGTTCCAAAAACATACACAACTGAAAGAAAGAACGATTATGAACTTCTTGTTGATGATTATGGGACTGTGATACGCAACGCAAGAGAGCGCATGAAAATTCCCGTTAAGGTACTTGCAGAGTTGATAAATGAGAAGGAGACATATTTACTGCACGTTGAGCAGCAGAAGACACGCCCTTCGGAGGCATTGAGAAAGAAGCTTGAGAGGGAATTGGGCATAACACTTGTTGACAAATCAGCAGCAAGCGGAGATAGTTCTCATGGGAGAGGCGGCGGTGACGGAATAGTTCTTGGGGATTTCATCACAAAGAAGAAATAATAGAATGATGTGTATTGATGGCCGTAGACCTTAGCAAACTAATATCAAAGAGGAAACTGCTCTTTGATGATCTTAGGGAAAAAACAATAGCAATAGACGGCTATAATGTTCTCTACCAGTTCCTCTCGATAATCAGGCAGCCTGACGGCACCCCTCTGATGGATTCGCATGGCAATGTCACAAGCCATCTTTCAGGAATATTCTACAGGACGATAGAGCTTGCAGATTATGGCATACGGCCTATATACGTGTTTGACGGCCTTCCCTCTGTCCTAAAGCAAAAGACAATAGCTGCAAGGATGCAGAGGAAGAAAGAGGCGCACGAGGCATTTGAGAGGGCAAAGGCATCCGGTGACATAGAGGCGATGAGATCGCATGCGATGGCAACCACAAGGATAGACAAAAACATAATAGAGAGTTCAAAGCTGCTTCTTGATACTATGGGCATAGGATACATGACCGCTCCAAGCGAGGGGGAGGCTCAGGCAAGCTACATGTCAAAGAACGGGCTTGTATATGCTGCGGCAAGCCAGGATTATGATACGCTTCTATTTGGTGCACGCTACATAGCGAGGAACCTTACATTCAGCGGGAGAAGAAAGCTTCCAAGAAGGAACGTATACATAAACGTGGAGCCGGAGCTTGTAAGCCTTGAGGATACGTTAAGCGCTTTGGGAATAAGCCGAAGGCAGCTTATCTGGCTGGGGATATTACTTGGAACCGACTTCAACAAGGGAATAAAGGGCGTCGGGCCCAAAACTGCGCTTAAGATAGTGAAGGATGCAAAGAGCATAGACAATGTAAAGGAGTATGTGGCAAAAAACTGCAAGGAGGATTTCGAGCTTGACATAAATGAGGTTGAGGATCTTTTCCTAAACCCTGAGATAAAGGAAATGAATCCGGACGATGTTGAAAAGCTGCTTAGCAAATCTTATGACAGAGAGAAAATAATAAACGTAATGTGCAAGGATCATGGCTTTTCAGAGGAAAGGATATCGAAATACATAGACAAGCTTGCAAAGGGCAAGATCGACACAAAGCAGAAAGGGATAGGCAGCTGGTTCTGATTCCTGAAAGTAAAGCGTTATATAACTTACTTCATATAATTCTTTGATTCCGATGGAAAATAGGGATGACCAGAGCAACAAGAATAATGATGGGAGAAATTGGAATGCGATCACCCGCCATCAGATGGATATTGCATTCGAGAGAATAGTTCCGTTTGTCGAACTGATAGACAAGCATGACTGCATTGTAATAGTTGTTGAATTGCACGGCTACAATAGCAGGGAGATACAGCTCAATACTGACGGCTCAGTGCTAAATATACATGCCGATGCGCTTGGAAGAACATGGAATAAGGGCATAACATTTCCAGTAGCAATAGACCCCAAGAACTCCGAGGCAACATACAACAATGGCATACTTGAGGTGACTCTTAAAAAGGGCTACTGCGGCAGTGAGGGGTTTGTGCTGATAGAATTGATTTAAGGTGTAAGAATGCAGATAAAAGTAAAAAGATCGAAAAAGCTGATAGGAAAATCGTATAGGAACGTTAGAAAGATAGCAAGGTTGAGAAAAAAGCACAGGAAGACCATTAGGGCAAACAGGAACAAGAGAAAGAAGAGCTAGTCAGTATATACCTCAATAGTGGCTTTCCTAAAATAATTATCCAGAAATATATTTTAATATAAATAGACCCTTTTCTGGGATACTGCTACCGCTGCATCTGCTTTTCTAAGTAATTCATTTGGTGCTTCTGACTGTTCTTGCGGTGCGGCAGCCTCGCTGCCATTTATTTCTAAAACCACCACACGAGAAACGCCGCCATAACCGTTGTAGTCACAGACGAACAGCCCCCCACCGAACCTGCTGTGCACGAGGCAGGCGGCAAGAGACATTGATTCAACTTCTTCGTCGCGAAGGTATGTCCATTGGCCGGATTTTAATTTGTCTGCAAATACAGCATTTGATTCGGGATCGTTTACTATTTCACTGCCTCTTTTCAGTGTGAGCATCTTTCTTCCTTCCATGCCGTCCGTTATTTCCATTATCTGTTTCAGGTTGAAGCCTTCGGCAAATATGAGTTTTTCATATAACTTGCCATTTGCTGCAAAATTTTCAGTAATTATCGGTTTCGGCAATTGCCTTTGTGTTGTTTTTTTAGCTTCAGCACTCATTTTATCACTTCAGATAATTGTAATTGTTATGATATTTAAGCCTTCCGAATGGGGCTTTTTAAACCTATATTTTTAGCTTCTTGAGCTTCTGTTATTGATAACAACGTGCATTTCAATAATATTCTCACATATAAGCTAATCTGTTTAGTATAGATCTCCAAACATCTGGTTGTTGAATTCGTATGCAACAGTATCCTCGTTGAAATCAATCTCCTTGAGCATGTCGTCCTTTGCGTTGAATTCCTTCGGGTCCTTGCCATTCTCAAGCACGTATATCGTCGACTTGAATTCATAATATACAAAAACCCTTCTTGCACTATCGTCTATCTTTACAAAAACCCTTGAGGAGGGATTTCCAAGCCTTATAAGCATGCTGCAGAGAAGTATTGCCTTGTCCATTATGTCACCCATCATGAATGTTATTGCCTCTGTAGGTGTTATCCAGAACTGAAGCGGAAGGATGACGTCCTCTATCTCGCGGCTCACAAAATCGAATGCGAGAATGCTTGCATCGTAGAAGTTGTTCGCATATGTGTAATTCATAAACCTTGATTTTACCCATTCTGCCTTTTCCTTTACCGCACTGGAATCTGGCGTTACAAGAGTTGGAAGCTCGGCAACAGAAAGGTCCTCCTTTTCCTCTATGTAATCCTTGTATCTTGATATTATTGCGATATATAGATCATTCAGCCTTCGTATCCTTTCGTTGTCAGCGGCGCCTTCCATTTTTATCGTATACTTATGCCATGCAAAGTAAATTAGCATTTTGGGCAGATGCTGGTAGAGGGAAGCCAATAGGAAGCTATATAAACCGATCGGAAAAGACTTATATATATGGGCAGCGGTATATTATCACGTGATAAATGCGTAAATGGGATAAACTGATACTATGGCCTCACCAAAAGAGCTGGCATTATGCCATGTGATAAAGAACGGAAGCATTCTATTGATAAAGGGAGATTCAGGACTAAATGATGGGAAGTGGAATGCTCCATCAACTGAGATTGAAAGCGGGGAAAGGCATGACAAGGCGGCAATTAGGGCAGTATTCCAGCAAAGCGGTATTTTTGCAAACAAAGTAATTAATCATGGCACAATAAGAATTTTCCTTAACGGCAAGGTGGAATATGATTACAAGATTCAATTATACTCAACAAAGGTTTTCAGCGGCGACCTTAGGCCAAACATACAGGGAGAGGCCCGCTGGTTCAATACAAGCGAAATTCCATTTTACGAGATGTGGCCAGACAACAAGTACTGGATGACTCTTCTTCTTGAGGGAAAGAAGTTTGACGCTGATTTCTTCCTTGACGAGAATAACGAGACTGTTGTCAAGTACCAGATAAGGGAAAAGAAAGAGATTGTAAAGAAGGCACTACCTTTGATAATTGTGGCTGCAGTTATCACACTTCTGATATTTGGGATAGTGAGCAGCGGTATACTCAACCAGAAGGCGGCGGCAAAGCCGGTTGCAGTGCTTACTCCGCCAAAATCTACAACTTCAACAACTACCACTATTGCAACAACTACAATACCAGCACCGCAGATAATCCCTCCTGCGCCTATTTCACAGAGTGAATTCACTAATACGACATACATTTATTACATATATTATTCGGGAAGTCCTCCACAGGCAGAGACATATTATGCCGTGGCAAACGGAACTGGAATAAGCAACTGGAAAGTGCTTGTGGGAAACCCTGTATATTTGAAGAGCGCGTACTGTTCAGTTTACAGCTTCTACACCTATTGCACCAGTTCAATCAACTATGCGAATTCAAACAGCAGCAATTCAACAGCAGCTACAGCTACATCAACAAAAGAGATAAGGATAGCAAATCCGGAGTGCCTTGCGCTCAAACCATCAAACCCAAATATATGCTACAACACATATTACAATACAACAAGCAGCTGATCAAATGAGTACGAATACAAAGACCCGTTATACAAAAGCGCAACTAGACACAGTGCTTGGAGTAATAAGGATAAGGCAAGGTGAGTACAATCTCGAATCTTCAATACGTGATATTTTTAAGTCTGGCGGCAGACTGGTTTATACCAATTTATGCGATGGCAACACTTACAATAAAGTTGTTGATACTTTAGGATTTAGGGAAGGCAGTAGCGCAGAAACTCTTCTTAATAAGATCTATATCGATGTTGTTATAGCAGTAAATAGAGATATTACTATGATTGGAGGGGCCTTTTTAGACGCTAGTGCTGAAAGAAAATTTTTAAGTGATAACTCATATAAACATGCAGTTAAGAGTTTTGTTGAAAGATTTCGATCCCGGCTTAGTGGGTTTGGTTTGGATGATATGGAAAATATAAATGGCGCGATAGTATATGCTATAACTATACCTGCTATATGTGATATTAGAGGGTGTGATATTAGGCTTGCCTCATTTGTAGCACCATTAATCGAAGAACTAAAGAATTCAGAAAAGAGCGATAGACTAAAAGCGTTGATAGATTTCCTTGTCAAAACCAACGATGTAAAACAGTTTGTAGGAGCTGGAGAATTTACAGATATTACTTCGTATATGAGAGTGGTGCATTAGCATTTCTTATTATCTTGATTTGGCATACTAATTTTTAAGTTTTCCTTGCTCCATACTATTGTTTGCATGGACAACAAGCTTATTGCGGATATCTTCAATACGATTGCTGCAATGATTAGCATTGAGGAGACGCCCAGTTCCCGCTTCGAGGTGCGGGCGTACCAGAAGGCTGCGCTTACAATTGGAACGCTCCAGGAAGCGGTTGAGGACATATACAGGAAGGAGGGCAAGGCTGGGCTTATCAAACTGCCTGGCATAGGCAGGGGGCTTGCTGACAAGATAGAGGAATATATAAAAACAGGGCATATAAGGAAATACGAGGAGCTTCAGAAGAGGTACCCAATCGACATGAAGGCCCTTACAAGCATAGAAGGGGTAGGCGCAAAGAAGGCTATCGCTCTTTATAGTGAGCTTGGGGTCAAGGACATAGGCACATTGAAAACTGCAGTAAATTCGCATAAGATCAGGACGCTTCCAGGATTTGGGGAGAGAAGCGAGAGCATGATAAAGAGGGGCATTGAGTTGCTCGAGGGGCAGAAGGGAAGGCTATTGCTTGGTGATGCGCTGCCTGTTGCTGAGTCAATGATTGATAGGCTTCTCAAAAGCGGGCTTGTCGATAGTGCTGTAATTGCAGGATCTGCGCGCAGGATGAGGGAGACTGTAGGAGACCTTGACATACTTGCGCTTTCAAAGAATGGAGGAAAGGTAATGGATTTCTTCGCTAAGATTCCTGAGGTGTCGGACATTATAGCAAAGGGCCCTACAAAGAGCACCGTATCCCTCAAGATAGGCCTGAATTGCGACCTTAGGGTTATATCTCCAGATAGCTTTGGGGCTGCACTGCAGTATTTCACCGGGAGCAAGGACCACAATGTGCAGGTGCGGACAATAGCTGTAAGGAAGGGATATAAGCTGAATGAGTATGGGCTGTTCAAGAAGAATGGCAGACTTATGCAGACAAAAGATGAGAAAGAGGTATACGGCAAACTTGGCATGGACTACATGCCTCCGGAGATGCGCGAGGCAAGGGGCGAGGTAAAGCTTGCGCAGGAGCACATGATACCAAGGCTCGTAGAGCTGGCTGACATAAGAGGTGACATGCATACGCATACAAGTGATACTGACGGCGCAAACAGCATAGAAGAAATGGCAGAGTACGCTGCAAAGGCCGGGCTGGACTATTTTGCAACAACAAACCATACAAAAAGCCTTGGTATAGCGCGAGGAATGAATGAAAAGCAATTTGAAAAATTCTTCAAAAAGGTCGACAAGCTGAATGATTCATTGGACGGCAGAATTCATATACTGAAAGGCGCAGAGGTTGACATACTAAAGGATGGATCGCTCGACTTGTCTGACGAATGCCTTAAATCAATGGATTGCGTAGTAGGCGCTGTGCATTCGTATTTCAAGATGAGCGAGGCAGAAATGACAAAAAGAATATGCAAGGCTCTTGATACCGGCCTTGTGAACATATTAGCGCATCCTACGGGAAGGGAATTGAATGCAAGGGAGCAGTATCCGCTTGACATTGAAAAGCTGTTCGAGAATGCGGAGCGCAACAAGGTTACTCTTGAGATAAACTCATTCCCAAGCAGATTGGATCTTAGCGACACCAATATAATGAAAGCCTCAAAATACAAGGTAGACTTCTCAATAGACACAGATGCCCACAGGACATCCCACTTTGCATTCCTGAGATACGGGGTCGGCACCGCAAGGAGGGGCTGGCTTACAAAGGAAAGAGTACTGAATACGCTTACTTTCAAGGAGATTGTCAAGAAACTGGAAAGATAATACTCAGATTACGACATATGACGGGCATCATACGACAGTATAAATATCAGGGATGCTGCTATTATATTGTGATAAATTGGCATTGCTAAAGAGGACTTTGTCAAGCGGAGCTGCATTTAGAGGAGTAGGTGCAGCCATAGCAAGCGGCGCTATCGCATATGAAATCGGCCCGGTAATCAATAAGGTATTTGCAGCCCAATCCGAGACGCCGATGTACAATGGCTCTTATGCTACTGGCTTTGTGTTATCAGGCGTTCTTGCGACAATGGCTGTTGACTCTATCGCAAGACCAGTTTTAACATACTGCAAGGAAAGCAGCTACTCAAGATACATAAGAAAAAACGTCCCGGAATTGGCACAGAATGCACAATTAGATCTAAATCTAATATCTGTAATGTACCTAGATGCCATAGTTGCAAAAGGCGCCAGCAAGGGGTTCAGCCGAAAAAGAGTATACACTCTTTTAGGTGCTGTTTATGAGAGTGCTGAGCCGTGCAACCTTTTAGAGGATATGATTCCTAAAATGCCTAGCGAGATTCAGAAAAATCTCATTAGGAAGACTAGAGTACTAGCAAGCGAAAGGCTTGAGGTTTTAGAGAACTGCGAAGAGACAATTAAGAGAAATAAAGATAAACCTATGAAATTTACATCCGATGGCAATAGCATTAGAGCTATACTAAGGGGTGTTGAATTCAATGGCGAATTATACATTACGAAGCTAGAGGATCCCACTACGCATGCAATTGGTTCTCTTCCGCAGGACATACGCGATCCCCAGCGCAGACACTTAGATCCTATAAGTATACAACTTAATCCGAATACAGGCAGGTATGAACCATCTAGAAGATATGTACAACCAATTATAGATGCACGTGATGACTTTGGAGACAAAGATAAATTGCTTGATTTTCAGTTCTTTCGCAATCCACTTATTGGTGCTGCATTAGGAGGAGTTGCAGCGATAATGGATATCAATCATGGAAATAATATTGGGCTTACAGGACTCGCCATTGGCGTATTTGGAGGAGGAGCAATAGGCTTCATGCCACAATTGCTTGATCCGTATAGCAGGCTTCATAATAGTATAGAGGAATGGATGTATGATAAGGAGAACCGCCTACCTTTGTATCACCGTCCAATCGGATGGTGGGCATATAGATTAGGAGGTCTTGTCTATGCAGATAGTTATGTTCATCATCAGATAAGACATTGGTTTATGACTGAAAGGCATTGGTATTTGTTCCTGCCCCTATGGCCGTTTAGAGTGGGATACGAAACTGCATGGCTATTGGCTTTGAAGGCACCACAGGATTCAATAAAAGTAATCGGAGGATTTATTGTAGATAAGTTTTTCAAAGAGAAAGTAAAACAGTTGTATAAGATATGGAAGTTCTCTGCAGGATTAGCTCTTACATATGAAACCGTGGCACATGTCATAGAACCTGGATTGCAGAGCATTGGATTAAGCGACAAAAGCAGGGATGTGTTGGAGGTCGGCATAGGAGCCGCTGCCTATTATCTTGTACCTAAAACCGTCGATGTGTTGAGAAAGGCTTTGAAAAAGTAAGTACGCTAACAATATATGTCCAATTAAGGATAAATTCTGCATTGCATATATTTTCTTTTTGCTACATGTATTTTGAGAGGTTGAACTGCTTTGTCGGTGCAGCCTCCGCATCGCCTCCGAATACATTGTTTATCTCGTCTTTTATCAGAAGCAGCCTCTGCTTAAGATATGGCTCAAGGTTGTATCTGTTCGCAAGGTCTATCGCCATTGTAAGGTACTTCTCTATGCTGCCCTTTGATATTGTCAGCACTATCTTCCCATTGCACCTTGTGCATTTACCGACAAGCGGAACTCTCCTGTATTTTGCGTTGCATGCAACGCACCTGAACTGCTGCTTTGAGAATGAATGCATGTTTCCTATAAGGTCTGGTATGAAATGACTCATTATGAGCCGTCTTGCCGTGTCTTGGCGGTCAACGCTATAGAGCATGTCCATCAGCCTGAACTGCGCCTCTATTTTCTCCTTCATGCTATTTAGCTTCGTATACATGCTTCTGTGGGGAGCACTAATTATTGCCGTAGAGCCGCTCAGGTGGGTGAACATCAGCCCTTCGTACTCTCCCTTTTTATTTGAAAGCCTGCTTTTTACTATATCAACGGAGAGTTCTGATGGGGGAAGATACTGGAATGTCTTGCTGTAGAAATCAAGCCCAAAGCCATTTGTGACCTCCATCTCGTGGACCTCATCATCAACCTCTCCTGGCTCTACCCTTATTGTAAGTATTAGCGGCGCATCCATTGTGCCGCCTATTGTAACTGGAAGATAGCTCCTTGAGAAATTTATAAGGGCGTCGAGAAGCAGCATCGTCGTGTCCTCATCGCCGTCGCAATTCCTTCTTCTTGCTGATATGACATAAGGATGGGCAAACCCTACATTTGCATCTGTGAATCCGGCTATCCTGCACAGCACCCCTGCAGATGTATGCGGCGATAGTGTTATAACATAGTGGCCGACAAGCTCGTCTATCGATGATATGTTGTAGAACGACTCCAGATGGTAGAACCCGACCAGAAGCTGGTCTATGAATCTTGCCACATTCAGGAAATGCTCTGCGCCCTTCCTGTTGAGTATTACATCCTGGTGCCTCATCTCTACAAGCTGGTCCCCATTCTTCAACTCGTTTCCGAGGTAATCATTTGTGTATCCTAATTCGTTTAACTTATCAACGCCCACCATCGCCTCGTTGGGATAGAAATGGGTCATTGGCATGTCTGTTGCATCAAATCTTGAGGTGCCATCCTTGAATATGTGCACATTATTATTTGCACGCAGTATTCCCTTTTCCATTGGCTCGCATATCTTGTCCCTGCTGAATAATCCCTTTACGCCCTTTATGCCCTTATTGAGCTGGCGCTCGCCTAGTTCCTTGAGCGCACTCTCGACTACCTCATTTATGTTTATGATGCGCTGCTCCTTTGCAAATGCGCTTCCGCCGCAGTTCATGCACTTCTCCGTATTCGATATCATTCCGCAGCTTGCGCATGTCAGCTCAAGCCTTGCATTTGATTTGTGGGTTTTGCAATATGGGAGGAACGTTGTCTCCTTTCCCGCAATGCACCTGTACTTTGCTATCTCGATGCTTATGCCTGCACCACCAAACTTCCTTTTCTCGCCGTTGTACGCCTTGTAGATGCTCCTCTCCCTGCCACCCGCCTCGGCTACTGGAAATATGATATGCGGTGATGGCTTCATGAGGCGTTCCCTTGCCTTCTCCGGCCTTCCTATTCGGGCGCCAATCCTTGTAGACCGCCTCATCACCATGAATTGGGATACAGAGTTTATTGCATCGAGTGTTGACATACCGGAATCTGATCTTTCTTTTGCCTTCATGGCAAGCCTGCCATTGCTTTCGGCAAAGCCAAGAGTTGCAAGAATGCTTTGGGCATGCTCCCCTCTGATAATTACTGATGATTCCCTTTCCGCATGTGGGATGCATATCCTTTCCGCAAGATCAACGATTGATGTGGATTCGCTCACCTTTGGAAGGCTTATCGATGCAACATCAAAGACAGACTCGCCGCTCTTTTCTATGCTTGAAAGCAGAATAGCATTGCGCAGTTCGGCAAGCTCATCGGGGTTTATCTCAGAATAATCATAAATGTAAAGAGGATGCATGGGCACCTTATGTGCAAGTGAGATCTCATATGCGCTTTTGAATGATATCCCATTCGGAATTTCTCCTGAATAACCTGATGCCCTAAGCTGTGCCTCCCAATATTCCTCAACATAGCTTGTTGGCTGATAGCGGTGTATTTGATTTCTTGAAATCGCCGTATGTGACCAGTATGTCACCAACAGCTAATATCTTCCTTACCATTGGCACCAATTCTCTTGCAATAGCTGCATCATTTATGCGGAACGCCTCCCCATTGTCAAGCTTCACAAATGGTCCCTCTATGCTGTCTACTGGTGCTGCAACGCATCCCTTCCCCGGCTTTTCTATCCTAAGTTGCGTGCCAGTAGCTATGAAGTCGTTGAGTATTATCATCGTCGCAGGGCTGAAGCCCTTTGCTGCTATGCCTGTGAGCCTTGATCTCCCATATCGCAGCCTGAAGCTGCCGTTCATTCCAGGATAGGAGAGCACAGGCCTGCCGGCAACGAGCTCCTGGAGGAATACGGCATTGTTCTTATCCTTGTCCTCTCTTTGGGCACGGGCTCTTCTCTACTTTTATTATGTTGTTGAGCCAGCTCCAGTCGAGATCAACAGCCTTTGTGTACTTGAGCACGCTCTTTGCTTTCTGCGCTATGCCCTCGCATACAACAAGTCCTATTCCGCCGCGCACCCTGTTCGTGATAGGCTGCTCCTTTCCCTTGCCATCAAGCCTTTTTATATTCCTGTGTATGCTTACCTCTATCTTTTCAGTTGGCATGCCGTCGACGCAGACAGCACAATTCTCCAGTATATGTCGCTTATGTCGCTCTCAGGCGGATAGTATTGGAGACGTGCGACATCTTGAATTATATATCTGTATTTCCTCTATGTACCTCTCGATCTCTGATTGCTGTGCCTTGTATGCACCTACCCCAAGGAGCTTGCGCGCATAGTCAGCAAGCGCCACTGACATTGCCGCACCAGTCCCTCCAGCGCCCCTTATGGGCCCCGCATAAAGAAGTGCGATATAGTCAGACCCGTCACTATTCCTATGCATCTCAACTTTTTGTATTCCTTCTGTAGGTGCAACAACTATACCCTCGGTGAGTATTGCAAGGCCTACGCGAACCCCAAGCAGTATCTTCTCGTCGTAGTTTTCTTGTCGAATGAAGATCCTGTGCATATCTCTTTTACCATCTCGAAGGCAAGCTCTTGGCGGCCTTTTCCAGTGACCCTTGCCTTTATCATCTCGGCTATGCCATCTATGCCTATTATCCCGCCTACCCTTGATGCAAGGTCAGGCGCAGGCACTATCTCAACATACCTTTTCGGATCGTACCCCCGCTCGCGTGCATGAGTTGCAACTATGTTTATAGACTCGAAGTCTCTCTTAAGCATCTCAAAATACTCCTCGGTTTCCATCTTATCCCTGGCCATCGAAGTTCACTATAGTGAACTTGTCGCTCTTCGCCTCGTATATCGGAACCATGCATGGGGTTGGCACATGCCCGAGCGAAAGCTGGTAATCTGTTGTTGACTGCCATGTGCCGCTGTTTATTATGTCAACGCCATGGTAGTTTGCCATGCCATTCTTGTGCACGTGCCCCATGTGCAGTATGTCGGGCACCCTGTCTATCACCATGTTGTCGTTCTTGCTGGGCACTATTATGTTGCCCCCGTATATGGGCGAGAGGTGCCTCCTCTTTAGTATCTCTGTCATTGCCTTCTCAGGCTTTGCGTAGCTGGTGCCCGGGAATTGCGCTTATAACCGAATCAAGGGATGTTCCGTGATATGCGAGTATGTCTATGCCGTGCAGTGTGAGGAAGCTCGGGTTCGGGATTATGTGCACGTTATCCGCCTTGAAGTCTCCTACAAGCTCATTGCTGAGCTGCGGCTGCGGTTCTGCCCTCTGCACCGCATCATGATTGCCAGGTATTATGAAAACCTGCACATAATCGGGAATCATGCCTATGAAATTGAAGAATATCTTGTATTGGGAATATATGTCAAGCACTGTGAGGCTTCTGTCCTGGTTCGGATAGACGCCGATTCCATCCACCACATCACCGCCTATGACAAGATACTTTACCTTGCCGCAAGATCCTCGCGCTTCTCGTAGTTTCCATTGAGCCACTTTATGAAATTGGAGAAATTCTTTTCCATGAAGAACTTGCTGCCCACGTGTGTGTCTGATATGAATGCTATCGCCACGTCATCTTCAGCCTGCTTGCGCTCCTTTATGGGTATGTCAGGCCAGACAAACTCGGATGCTATTATAAAAGGCCCTGATATCTTCCCGCTTATTGCTATTACCTCGTCATCAACAAGATGCCGGGCCTTCTCGAAGAGCTCGCGTGATTGCTTGGAGGAGCCGTTCATGAAAATTATCTTGGCATCAGCGGTCTCGTCATCGATCACGACCATTATGTTTCCATTCTTGGTTGTAATTTTGTTCGCTATTATTCCCAATACCGTTATCTCGCGCCCATTTGAGTATGACTTTACGCTTTCCAGATTGGCAACCATGCCATTCAGGCTATTCCTGTGCTGCAGTATTATCTTCCTCAGTCTTTCAAGCCTGCTGCGGAAGTATGAGACAAATCCATCAACAGTACCGTTTGAGTATTCGATCGGCTTGTTCGATATGCATATAACGTGCATCTATCTCCGATGCAGAGGCCTTGAAACCGCTCTTCTGCAGCATCTCAATTGGCTTGGGGGATTTTTCAATCCTTATCTGGTCGACTATGTTGGATATGTCCATCTTGTTTATTATGTTGAAGCTTGGATCAGAGATCATTCTCTCTATTATCCTTGATGCTATCGCCTCTATGTCAAGCCCTGAAAAGTCTCCCTCATTGACATCAGCCGCAACCAGGACACCAAATTTCGAAAGTTTCCCTACGAGATTCTTGACAGAATTTTCACCAGGCATGTCAATTACTGGTCTTTATCGATTCCAGCATGCTAAGTATGCTCCAGACACCGGTGCGCGCCTGAGCAGGAAGATTTATATCGTTGCTTATCGAGTCCATGCTGTATATTGCGGATGAGACCCGAACAACATAATCACCATCGGAACTGAGATGATCCTTCGCCTGCTTTACTGCGCTCTTCACATTCTTTGGAACGCTTGTGTCGCTCAACAGCATATCTATCTGCCTCTTTATCTGGTCTATAAGTTCAGCTACCTCCTCATCGTTCATTTGTACACCCCTTAGGAATTAGACCTAATACTATCAGTTATAAAGTATTTATTCCTATCTGAATAGCCGCGACAATGCATTACTAGCTATACAGGTACAGGCCCTAGGAAGTGTCCTATCAGATAACCGGCAAATCCTGCAGCCATTCCTATAATCAGCATCTGCATCCCGCTTTTCCATATGGAGCCAACAGTGGTTTTTGCCTCGTAAGCCCCGATTATAAACAATGCAATGGCACTGATTGCTATAGACCATATAACTCCAGTAAGTATAGCACTACCTATGAAGAAGAATGGGATTAACGGGATTATGGATCCGAATACTGCTGCAACACCGACTATGGCAGCGCTTTTCAGCGCTTCGGATTTTTCAATAGGTGAAAGTTTGAGCTCGTATGCCATCATGAATTCAAGCATAGCCTTTGGATTTGAGGCGATCTTATCGGTCATGTGCTCAAGCTCCTTGCCTTTATAGCCCCAGTTCTTGAATATCTCCCTGACCTCCTCACGTTCCTTGGCAGGCACCTCTTTCATTTCACGCTTCTCCCTCTCGACCTCTTTCAGGTAGAGCTTGCGTCTTGCCAATGTTGAGGTGTACGCAACTGCACCCATTGATATTGATTCCGCACCCAGAGCGGCCAAAGCCGCTACAAATATTATACGGATATCCGAAGTGGCTGCGCTTACCCCGAGTATTATGCCTAGGACATTTACTAAACCATCCTGCCCTCCAAGAATAAAGTTTGAGAGAAGAGTAGGCCTGGTATGATGCTCCTCATTATTGAATAGATTGAATTTCAACATCGTATATACCATTCTGTCAATTGCTTTTAACCTTTCCCTTCTTGTAATTAGTGGTTATGCCATTTGTAATCCTAGCAATCACTGCACATGATGCATATGAAAGCAGAAAGACTGTAACCATTACCACGACAATGCCGAATGCCTCTATTCCAAGCTGGGAAACTGCTGCCATTCCACCCCCGAAGAGGAGACCATTTGGCAGGCTCGGGTTTCCTGAGGCAGCAGCAAATGCTCCCTGCGCAAATACTGCAATCATCAAAACTCCGAACAATCCACCCACAAGATGGCCGGGAAATAGGCCAACAGGATCAGAGAACCATTTCTGCCTTGAAAACCACCTGTTTGCGTATGTAAATAGAAGTCCTCCGAGCAGGCCGAGGATGGCTGCGCTTCCAGGGCTTACAAATCCCGCAAGTGGCGTTATTACTATAAGACCCATAAGTATTCCATTGGTTACCGTGAGTATGCCTGGCTGCTCCTTTGCTATTAGATAGCCGAACAGCATGGTGGAGAACATTGCTGTTGCCGCAGCAAGGAATGTTGTAACGACTACTGTCATTGCGCTACCATTGAAGGCAAGCACACTTCCGGGGTTAAAACCAAACCATCCGATCCAGAGAAACAGTATTCCAAGTGCAAGCCATTCGCTGTTTACTTTTATGGGGACTTGCGGACTTTTGGTATATCCTTTTTTCTTTTCCTCTTTCCATATCTGAAGTAGGATGCCAAATCCTGCAGCTGCAGCGGCGCCATGCACTACTAGTCCTCCGGCAAAATCACGGAATCCAATGCTGTAAAGCCAGCCTGTGGGATTCCATATCCATGCAGCAGGAAGTGTCCAGATTATTATGAAATAGACAAATGAGTATATCACAAATGAGGTAAGCTTCATCTTCCTAAGAACTATTACGCCGACAAGTGCAAGAGTCACTGATGCGAAGGCAGCCTCAAACAGGAAGTATGTACCTGTTGAGAGTCCGGTATTGAAATAGCTGGCAGTCATTGACCACCAAGCTCCATTAAGCAATCCTATTGAATTGCTCGAGAAGCCACCAAGGAAAAGACCGTTATAGAATGGATTTCCTATAAGCCCGTGAAGGATTGTAGGCGCAAATGCGATGTTGAAGCCTATGAATGCCATAACAAATATTGCCGATCCTGTTATCAGTATTGTCTTGAGCAGACTGCGTGAGAATTTCTCGCCGAGCTCGCCAACCTCAAGAAAGCCGACAGCTATAGTCATCAGAAATACAAGAAGAGCTGCTATCAAAACCCAAAGGTTGTTTATCAATGCTATAGGATCCGCCACATCCCCGCCCCAATAAAGAATGCAAGGGAGCAAATAAAAACCCTTTGCATGCAAGAGTTAGAAAGAACAGAAGGATTCGCATTTGTTTATATCTATAAAGTCTACAGTTGATCTTGAAAAGTGGGATCTGAACCTTAAGTAGTGTGCCTTGGGATTCGGATCCATTTTTATATAATGTATGGTATTATCCTTGCCGTGCTTTTAGAATATTCTTTGTACTTGCTTCCGAACCTGTTGACCAGTGCCTTTTCCTCTACGCTTATGCGGTATACATAAGCAAGCGACAAGAAAGCAGTATATAATATTGCAATAAACAATGATCCTGTCACTATTCCGAATCCTAAGATTATGAGTAAACCGCCAGAGTATCCAGGATGCCTTACGAATCTGTACGGGCCCTTTGTGATGAGCTTTTGAAGCCTTGAAGTCACTACGAAATAGGTGAAGGACCTGCCTAGGGTATAAGTTGCCCATAATCTTAATGATTCACCTGCTATAATCAAAATAATGCCTAGAGCTATTGCGGACAAAGGCAACATCAAGTAGCCAATTTTTATCCCTAATATGTTCGTTCCTACAAGCAGGAAAATACCTAAATATTCAGCAGAGTATACTAAGAAAAACGAGAGCTTGTCTTCCTTTATAGCAGCCTTTATTATAGATATGATGCCCATATGTGATAATTCCTTGTGGTACTTTAATGGTACGAATATCATCTGATTGAGTATCTGTAGTGTCTCAGAAACACCCACAAAAAAGGAGCTGAAAAGTAGCAACTCTGAGAACCCAAAGATAGTAGGCATGCAACACACGAGCAATTGATTAAATTAATATATTGATTATGTAGTGCTGCTTTTAAGCCTAACACTGCGGGCTTCATCTTTCAAACATTACGCCTTGGCCGGGAACCTAACTTTTATTGAGGTTCCGCAGTATTTATAAGCCACCACCAAAAGCATTAAATATATTCACATACTGAATAATTCATTAGGTGAATATTATTAGGTTTATTAACAGAGAGGAAGAGCTTGCCAGGCTAAGGGAAATAAAGATTCTTTCAAAGGACAAGTTATTTGTCGCAATAATATATGGACTCAGAAGGATAGGCAAAACACGGTTGTTGATAGAGTTCATAAAGAATGATGGACTTTATTTCTTTGTAAATAAGAACAAAACATCATCAGATCTGCTAAATGAATTTCAGGGCATATTAAAAGAAAACAATATTTTGGGGGAACTGGAAACTTTACCATCTTGGGACAAATTTTTTGAGATTTTAACATCAAGAAAACCATTAACTGCTGTTTTTGATGAATTTCAAAATTTTGCTTTTGTTGAGCCTGCTGCTTTTGGCATACTCCAGAAAACTATTGATTTGAATGAGAACAAGAGCGGTATGATAATCCTATCAGGATCTTTGATCGGCCTTGTGAAGGATCTCTTTAAGAACAATAAGGAACCATTGTATGGTCGGGTTAAGTTTAGTAAAAAAATAGAACCGTTGAGTCTAAGGTCATGTGTTAGTATTGGAAAAGAGCTTGGTCTTGAGCCAGAGACGCTATTAAAGCTTTATATGGTATTTGGCGGATATCCAAAGTACTACGTTACACTTGAAGACTACAAATCTGAAAGCCAGACCATGGATGTAATTCTTGATCTCTTAATTTTTAATAAGAATGCGCCATTGGAAGACGAAGTAAATACTATACTATCGCAGGAATTTGGGAACAGAAGCGGAATTTATTATTCGATTATAGAGGCAATAGCAACAGGCAACAATACAATATCGGCAATTGCTGGCTATTTGAATGTGCCTGCAACTTCAATAACCCGCCAGCTAGGTGAGCTTAAAGATTATTTTGAACTTATAGATCTAGAAATGCCCTATCAGGGTAAAAGAGGCGTATATAGGGTAGTTCATCCATTCCTTTACTTTTGGTTTTCAAAAATATATAAGAACCAGTCTGATTATGCCTCAAGAAAGCCAGAATTCATAAAATCAGCAAAGTCGGATCTCAATGTCTTCTTTGGAAGAAGATTTGAAGTGTTAGCAAAGGAATTCTTAACAAATAAATTGAAATTTAGTCGATCGCATAGGCAATGGGGAAAAATTCCAATGGCAAAAAGTGGTGAAACTACTTACGAGATTGATCTTATAGGAGATAATAATGATGGTTGTTATGCTTTTGAATTTAAATGGAAAGATCTTGATTATATAGAAGCAATAAGAATAATAGAGAAACTTAAAAGTAAGTGTGGATATGTCCAGGAATTACCAAAGAACCCTAGATTTGGAATCGTTGCAAAGAAAATTACAAACAAACAAAAAATATTAGATGCTGGTTATCTGGCTTATGATTTAAGCGATTTCTAGACTACCAAATATTCGCCTTGGCCGGTCTTTATTCGTATGTTTAACACCTAGTCTTGTGTCTTTGCAAAGAGGCGAGGAACCTTAGCTACCTTTCACCATTTTACGTAGTAATTTTGTTATAGAATGTGTTGCTTTCAGTCCGTATATACCCAAAGATGAAGCTATAAGTGCTACGGAAGTTTCAACACCGAAAACAATATTTGGATGTTTATATTTTGCTAGGGTTGATATTCCAATACTTGTTACTGACAGTCCTATAGCTATATATGATATTGCTGTATTTCTAACATTTCGTCTTTGTTCTTTCCAGCTTTCAACGCTTATAGGAAAACCAGTTTTGGGGTCTTCTATCGTTTTTCTATCTTTATATATACCGACCATTTCATTACCCAAGATATACTTTTTCCTTGGATTTAATAAACCTTTTCTATTTTTGGATTTACTAGGTATGATACAAATCTTAGGGTTTTAATTCCAGTTAGGGATTCGAACTCTGGGTTCGAAACCCAATCGACGACAAGAAAAATCCTAGACGTCAAAGTGGGTTCGACGCCTTGGCCGGGATTCGAACCCGGGTTACAACCGTGACAGGTCGAGCATTATGCTCGTAATTTAAGCTTTTAGTTAGTAATTTCCATAGCTTCATCTTTTAGGAGAATCGAACCCTTTTATTAAGCAGTTTATGAAGCTTGAAATTTATATAGACATCGGGTGCGATTTTGTATAAAATTGAACCCCAGAATAACTTAGATAGAGCCAATAACTGCGTAAGCAGAACGGCTATATCGTAGAAGTTTTCTGTTATGTCTATCCATACCTGTTTTTGCCTAAAAATAGGCTCAGGTAGACTAAAACACCCTTTCAGGTAGACTAAATTGGCTGACTTTTACCCTGTTTTACCTCGTTTTCCCTCGTAAAAGTCACCATTAGTCGAGAATCGACCATTTTGTCATGATTTTGCTAAAAGCATGTAGAGTAAAGCATTAAGCCCGCCACGCCGCCGAACAGCTAAAGCTGTTCGTCGTCTACCGCCACCTGCGGTGGCTGCGGGCTCTGCTTTCAAAATTATAACTATAATTTTGGTTGTTTACCAGTTAAAACAACACTCTAAAAGACCACTTTTGCCCCCCCTCAAAAGTGGTCGCTATTCTGATGAATCTTCCTAAGAGTCAAGGTTCCTTAGTCTGCTAGGTAGCTAGCTTAAAGCTCGTTGGAGCTAGGGGGAGACCCTTGCAGCTTCGCTGTGAAACTTATAAAAGTTTCAGGTTGACCCCAAGGAAATAAATATAAAATAAACCACCCTAATATCATTCGGTGAAAATATATGTTGTATACTACCCCATTTCTCTTGTTTGATGGTAATTGTGCTGAAGCGATGACATTTTACCAAAAATGTCTTGGAGGCGAACTAACCCTCACAAAACTTACTGATACCCCTATGAAAGACCAGTATCCAAAAGAGAAGCATAACAGAATCATTAACGCTCACCTGAAAAGCGGTGCTATAGAAATCACTGCTTCAGACTGGATGGCATCCCCAACTTGGGAGCCAAAACAGGGTAACAATCTTGGCATATTTGTTATAGGTGGAACATATGACGAGATAAAAGTAGTCTTTGATAGACTTGCAGAAAGAGCAGATAAGGACAGGGCACTTTCCGTGGAGCTACAAAATATGCCATTTGGAACCTATGGACAATTCACCGATAAGTATGGCGTTCCGTGGAAATTCAAAGGAGATAAGAAAGAATAGATGAGGAAGAGCTAGACGATTAAGGAAAAGATGCTCGGCTCGGTCTGCGGGCGAGTCCGAGGAAGATGCCGTATCAGTCCTAAAGTCCTAATCCACAACCAAGCGAAATGAATTTCGTTCCGCTGACATTAGTAAATCCTACGATTTACTTCCGCACTCCCTCGCACTGCGGCTTCGGTCAGTCGGCTTCGCCCAAGGCTCAGACCGAGACCTCAGCGTTGCGTTCTCACACCTATTACCGCACGGGCAGGTGGCTCGTTTCAAAAATTCCTCCACTTAACAGTGAAGAGGAATTTTATGAAAACTCGCAAAAAATACACCTGCCCGAACTGCGGATGGAGTGATGGATTCAGCCACAGGCCTTTGAGCGTCAGCGAAATAAGGCAGTGCCACAAGTGGCACAGGAAACCTAAAGGTTTCCTAGAACGTTTGAGCGCGTTTCTGGCGCGCTTATAGCTTAGGGGTCGACCTGCCGACCCCAAGGAAAAGATAGCAACTATAATAAGCTTACTTATTGTTATTTTATCATGCGAAAGGATTTTGAAAGCAATTTTGTAATCGGCAAGGTACACATAGTGACACAATATACCCTAAATTCGAAGGGGAAAATAGATTTTAAAGAGCAGGCAGAGAACTTAATATCGAAAAGCAGTCCACAAGTCGAAAAAACTAAGAAAGGAGGAGAAAAGGCGACGTGGGTGTTTGGCGATGTTGGAACGATGCAAATAGAAGGGGAAACTATATTGTATGGGAAATTAGGCAAAATTAAGGGAGACAGAATAGGAACTTTTTATGATTTGCAGAATAGAATTTTCAAGAGAGAACACATGACTATGCCTTTGACACAATCCTATTCGAATTTTTTAATTCATCCTAGGACGCAAACCATAATATTTGAAGAGAAAAGACCGATGCTCAAGATTAGGAAGTTTATTGAAATGTTTGAAGAGATTGCTTCTGTTTACTTTTCGCAAGGACAACATGCTTTTCTGAAAATAGACCTAATTAAAGAGGAAGGAAAAATATTTGGACTGTTGAAAGATAAACTCATAGTTAATCTGGGATTTTCTATAAGGCCTTCAAATCCTGATGACAGAGAGATTTTCAAACGTTTAGATGAAATGCTTAAAAAGTCAGGTATAGAAAAGGGAAAAATGCAGTTTGAAAATAAATCGGATGGGCTAAAATTGGATGAGGGAGGAATTGCGAGAGAGGCCATAGCTCTTAGTGATGCTGGATATGGCGACTATACTGCCAAAGTAAAAGATGGGGAGAAAACACAGACAATACGCTCTAAGGATAATGTAGTAAGGGAGACAGTTCCTTCAGGGCAGAATAGGGAAAATTTAGTAAAAACTTTATTTCATAGATTTAAAAACTATCTAAAAGGAAGTGAGAAAAAATGAAATACGAAGAAACTACTTTTTGGTTTTTGCTTAATAAATATGGAAAACTTAGAGTAATCAAGTCGGTAGATTTCATATTAGCATTAGTATTAGCTGTGATATTTACTGGATTGGCTATATATACAAATTTAGAAGTTCCGCTACTTAAAACTACTTCACCAATTTTTGCTGCGATTGGTTCAGGAATGATCGCAATTGTGATTGCGGCATTGGCTATTTTAGTTTCTATGTCGGATAATGACTTTGTGTATTTATTAAAGGAAAGTAAGATGTATGATGAAATACTGTTTATTTTTTGGTATGTTTCTATTCTTGCAGGAATTAGCATATTTATTGATGTAATAAGTACGATTTTCATTACAGTTGCATCGAGCGCCTTGATAAGTATGGGACTGGTATTTATTACAACTTTCATAACTTCTTATGCTGTTTTTGCAGTGATATTAGCTATTGGAACAGTTATGAGATACGGTTTATATCGTGGGGAATTCATAAGACAAAAAGGGAAATAATAAAAGCTCTGTTGTACCAACTAATTCATGGCGGAACTACATAGGAATACTAAGATATGGCTTCTAATTATCGGAATATGTGTCGTAGCCATCATATTCTTTAGGTTCTTACTAGGAATAATATTTTTAGGAGCAATAGTGGTAGGGTTTGGATACTTATTCTACAAGGGAATAAGAAGTAAGATAGAGAACTTCGGAGAAACCCAAAACAGCAAGTCAGAGGATGCACGAGACGAAAGCGCACAGATGCAGGCGATAAGGGATAGGAGCAGACATGATTAGGTTTTTGCTGTCAAAGCTGTACTAAAGCCCATCTTCACGTCGTATTTACGACGACAAAAACGAAAGATATAAATATTTCCTATGACGTAATATAGTAGGAGAGAAGTAAGAAGGAACAGTTCAGTACAGAAAAGGAAAGACTAATTTTTACAGTTCAATCACAGGCAAAAAGCCACACTTTAAGCGTGGCTAAAGAATAAAAAGAATGATGTACCAACATAAGTTATGAACAAGAAGAATACACCCAATTTGATTATGGCTACGCCATACAGAAATACCGAAAGGTAAACCCGATGGCCAATAAAAAGTATACCGATGACTTTTTCTATTCAAGGTATTTGGTCGTCGGGTTCGGGAATTTGGAGCTATTTGTGGATAGTAATAGGCCTAGGAATTTTGTCTTTAATCGCAATAGGAATAACAAAATTCTGGATTATAGGCGTATTCTGGTTAGTATATACAATATACCTGACGATAAGATTAGTTCACGTCCAACCACAGCCGAACGCAAAGGAGCCGTAAGCAGCCAGCTCCGTAAGGCTGTTAACAAACAAATTTATTTTGCGAAGCAAGACTCCGCTAGAGAAAATAATAGAAAGAAAAGCTCTGGTGAACGTAAGCCTGTTGACCTGAAAAACTACATAGAAAACAAGGCCAACAGGAACGTGATGATAGTAGGCACGTCAGGGCAAGGAAAATCCTTGCTAACAAGATACTTGCTAGAGCTTTTCGACAACAGAAAAGTCATTTTCTCGTTCAAGCCCAATGATGAATATCTAAAAATGGGATACAAAATAGTCGAGGCTTCGAAAGCGTTGCCAAACGCCTTCCGTGACATCGAAGCCTTCGTAAATGCGTTCGCAATTACCTTTCCGATGACGGCTATTGGGATTACAGCCCAATACATACCAGTCTATCTACGAGAGATCGGAAAGGACTCAAAAGACTGGAAAGACTTTCAGCCAAAGGCTAGACAAAGCGATTTCAAGCTCAAAGAACCAAACACAACAGAGTGCGCTGCTCTTCGTAAGAGAGCACGCAAAATCGCTTTACAACGATGCTACGCATGAAGTTCCTGAATTAGACGAGAGCGTAGTTTTTGACTTTTCAAGCCTCAACGAGGACGCAAAAACCTTCTATGCGGAACTTATACTAAGACAGGTCTGGAAGGACATGACAGAAACTGGACATAAGCGCAACAATACGCTTATTTGCGTAGACGAGGCCCACAGACTTTAAGAACATTCGAGAAATACGAGTCCATATACGGCGAAATGAGCCGTGAGATAAGAGCCTTCGGACTCTTATGGACTTCTACGCAGAACTTTACAGATATACCAGATAAAGTGCGAAACCAGTTCGCAACCCAGTTTCTTTTCAATACAAATCATCAAGATGATTTAGTGGCTCTTCGAGCCATAGACGAAAAGCTGTCTTGGGCAGCTTCCAGCCTGCCAAAGCACTGTTTCACAGATGCGCGCTACGAGTGGATACACAACGTAGTGCCGGAATACACGCTTTTCGTACAAGACGGAGGACAAGGAAAGGAACTATTACGAGGCGCAGACTGACGCTGAACCTCTTATGTTCGCCTTGCCTCAAAACAGGCCTACGCCTACGATACACGCAGCCATGCTCGCAATACAATACAACCAAGGCTCAAACATGAGCGTGCTCGCAGACTGGCTGAAGAAGAAGGGCTTTATTACAAGCAATAACACCATCTACGGCTACGGCACAAGGCAGGGAGTCTTCGATACTGCCGTATCGCTTGGCTTCATAGAGAAGCGCAAGGGAGGCTATAAGCTTACTGATAAAGGCAAGAAGTGGGTAGATGCTGATACTATACTAGAAGGTGAGCTAAACGCAGGTAGCGAGCTACATAAGCAGATATCTAGCCAAGACCATACAAAAGCTTCACGAAACCAATACCTTGGTCGTGGCTCCGAAGGAGCGTCAAGCTTTCGACCTAGTGGCTTATCCTGTGGATAAGGGCAAGAAGCACCTATGGGATGATAAGAAGAGGATGGGTTATGAGATACAGACTACGGCTAGGAAGGATGCAGTTATGGCTAACGCCGAAAAGAGAGATAGAGGCGTGCCTATAACTTGGGTAGCCTGCGATGAGAATGTTCTAAAGAACATAAAGCAGGAAACAGGAGATAAGGACTAACTGATAATACTAGAAGGTGAGCTGAACGCAGGAGCGAACTGATAAGAGATTAGAAGAATACAAAAGCTTACGAAAATATGGGGGCTAAGGAGGTAAGCTGAAATAGATCTGGGATAAAGGCAAGAAGCACCTGTGGGATGATAAAAACAAGATGGGGTATGAGATACAAACTAATGCTAGGAAGGATGCGGTTATGGCTAACGCAAAGAGAGATAAAGGCGTGCCAATAACTTGGGTAGCCTGTGATGAGAATGTTCTGAAGAACATAAAGCAAGAAACAGGAGATAAGGACTACTATATGATGGTGAGCTTAAATGAATGAAGAGATAGAGGATATTGTAATTCAAATAACTAAGGTCGTAAGTCCTGAGATAAAACATAATGATACGATTAACCAGTTAGAGATGATATTTAGGAAGAATGGATTTTATACAACAAAAGAATACCCGATATTTAAGATGAAAGATAAACCTGAAAGAACAGGGAGAATAGACTTAGTGGCTAGAAAAGGGAAATTTAGAGTAGTTGTTGAATACGACCATCATAGACTGATAAAGTGGAAGAGCTTTCAGAAGATGGTTCAGATAAAGCCTGATGTGGCTATTGGAATAACTGGGAGTGGGCTGATGGAACCTAATTTTGAAAGAGCTGTGAAGTATAGGGAAAAAGCTAAATCTTTGCTTTACGTGGTCTCTTTAAGGCAGAGGAGATATAAGCTGGTTGATGCAACCAAGGTGAGTTTATAGTAAAGTATATAAGCTTGTACTTACATAAAAAGATTAGAAAAATTGCGTTTTGGCAACGCTATACAAATAGTCTGCGGTTTCTGGGTGAGGTTATAAGGCTTTCAGTGCTATACTTTGTTAGTTTTGACTGTGAAAATAATAAGGAAATGGTGGTGTATTGCAAAATTTACTAAATGATTTGAAAGAGCTTCTTTCAAAGACGAGAGACTAGTTTCCGGAGGAGAATTATTAAAAAATAAAGTTATTGAACTCGCTCTGAAATTAGATGAGGATTTGATAAAATTATTATTATCTAAGAGTGAATTTAAGCAGCACTTTTTTGTTGAAGTGGACAAGGTTTTGATTTTTGATAAAGATAAGTTCATAAGGTTTGTTAATAATAAAGAATTTTTGCCTGATTCTTATACCAGTTTTAAAAATAAGATAGGGTTAGCTGAAGATGAAAATTTCATTAGTCAGAATAAAGAGGTTGTACTTTTATTTCCGTTTAAGGATTGTATATTGGAAGGCGATCAGAGCAGGGAGGAAGAAAAACATGATGAAATTTTCTGGAATGTAACACTCGCACCTGATGAGATTGATAGGCTTTTAGAGCCAAAAGTTTTTACGAGTTTTAAGAAAGTGGATGTGTCTGGTGAGCACGATGCCACAGAAATTAAGCAAAATGATAACCTGATAGTCAAAGGAAATAATCTGCTTGCTCTTGCTTCGCTCAAGAAAAAGTTTTCTGGTAAGATAAAACTTATTTACATAGACCCGCCATATAATACAGGAAATGATAGTTTTAGGTATAATGATAGATTTAACCATTCCACATGGTTAACTTTTATGAAGAATAGATTAGAATTAGCTAAAGATTTACTTAAAGATACAGGTATTATTTTCGTGCATCTCGATTATAATGAGTCTCATTACTGCAAGGTTTTGCTAGATGAAATATTTGGTAGAGAGAATTTTATTAACGAAATTGTCTGGAAGAGAAAATCAGGGACGGCAAATGAAAGTAGAAGGTTTGCTACCACTTTCGATAGCATACTTTTATATGGGAAAAATAAAAATTATGATTTCTTTCCAATTAGAGAGAAAAATTCTAAAAAAGTACAAACATATATAGAAGAAAGGTTTATCAAGGAGGATAAAGAAGGGCCAAATAAAGGAAGGCGGTGGGCGCCGTATCCGCTAGCGAACCCGGGGAAGCCTTCGCCGGGATTGGTTTATGACTACAAAGGTTATAAAGCGCCAAAGAAAGGGTGGAGAATAAGCAAGGCAACAATGGAGAAATGGGATAGCGAGGGAAGACTATATTTTCCAGAAGATAAAAATCAGAGAATTTCTGAGAAAAAGTTTCTGGATGAATATGAGGGACAGCCAGTTAACAACTTATGGACAGATATATATGTGATAAACCCAATGGCTAAGGAAGCTTTGGATTTTGATGGACAGAAGCCTGAAAAATTATTGAAAAGAATTATATTATTAGGTACTAAAAAGGGAGATAGTTCTGGATTTTTTTGTTGGGTCTGGTACAACCTGTGCAGTTGCACATAAAATGAATAGACAGTATATTGGAATAGAGCAAATTAATTATGGAGATAGGGATGTGGTTACTAGATTGAAAAAAGTAATAAAGGGAGATCAGACAGGTATATCTGAGGATGTGGGATGGAAAGGAGGAGGCGAATTTGTATATTGCGAGCTTATGAAGCTAAATCAAAGATTCATTGAGGAGGTGAAGAGTGCTGATTCGAAGAATGATGCAGAGAAAGTCTGGGAAAGAATAAAAGATAGCGGATTTATTAGCCATAAATTAAACGTAGAAGAATTTGACAAAGCCAAATTAGGTTTTGAAAAGTTATCATTAGAGGAGCAGAAGAGGTTCATGGTTGAAATATTAGATAAGAACCAACTATATGTTAACTTAAGTGAAATCAATGATGGGGAATATAAAATATCAGAGGGGATTAAAAAATTAAATAATCAATTTTATAAGGGATACTTATGACTGATTTAAAAACCACATTTGATGTGCTTTCTGATAGCGGAGTTATAAATAAAGAATTACCTGATTATATATCTAAAAATCTAAATCAAAAACTTTCATTGAGACCATATCAGATTGAGGCGATAGCCAGATTTTCAGAGTACTTAAAATATAATAAAAGAAATTTTCCAAGTCAATTACTTTTTCATATGGCCACTGGAAGCGGAAAGACATTGATAATGGCAGCACAGATTATGAAGCTTTACGCGGAGGGGTATAGGAATTTTATTTATTTCGTTAATAGTACAAATATAATAGAAAAGACGAAGGATAATTTTCTTAACCAAGAATCGTTGAAGTACTTGTTTGCTGAGAGAATAAATTTTAATACGAAAAATGTTCAGATAAGGAGGGTTGAGAACTTCGAAACAAGTAATGATACGGACATAAACATTGTATTTACTACGATGCAAGGATTACATTCGGATTTGAATTTTCCAAAAGAAAATGCAATAACTTATGAAGATTTCAAAAACAAAAAAATCGTTTTGTTATCAGATGAGGCGCACCATATAAATACTCTTACAAAAAGCAAGCTAACTGAAGAAGAGCAACTTGAATTAAACTCTTGGGAAAGCACCGTAAATAGAATATTCAAATCAAACTATGAGAATATATTGCTAGAATTTACTGCGACCATAGATTTTGAGCATCCAAAAATAAAGGAAAAGTATCAAGATAAATTAATTTATAGTTATTCTTTAAAACAGTTCAGGCAGGATGGATACTCTAAAGAGGTTAATGTTTTAAGGTCTGATATCGCTATTATGGATAGAGCGCTACAGGCTATAATTTTAAGTCAATATCGGAGGAAAATTGCAGAGAAAAACAAGATACATTTAAAACCAGTAATATTAATGAAATCGAGGAAAATAGATGAATCAAGGGAGTTTAAAGAACAGTTTCTCAACAAAATAAAAACACTTAATAAAGATGACATAGAGAAGATGAAAAGAGTCAAAGAAGTTGCAGTTTTGCAGAAAGCATTCAATTATTTTGATAAAGAAAAAATAACTTTAGACAATCTTATAAAAGAAATGAAGGAGGAATTTAGTGAGGAAAAATGTATTTCAGTTAATTCGAAAGAAGAGAGTGAAGAAAAGCAGATAACTGTAAATACTTTAGAGGACAAAAATAATCCAATTAGGGTTATCTTTGCAGTAGATAAATTGAATGAAGGCTGGGACGTTTTAAATTTATTTGATATAGTTAGATTATATGATACAAGAGATGCGAGAGCAAATGTTCCGGGAAAAACGACTATCGCAGAGGCTCAACTTATAGGGAGGGGGGCGTGTTATTTTCCTTTTTCGATTAATAACTCTACAGATAAGTATATAAGAAAATTTGATAGCGATGCTGATAATGAATTAAGAATACTTGAAGAGCTTTATTATCATAGTTCTTATAGTCCAAAATATATTCAAGAACTACACCAAGCACTTATACAGACCGGAATAATTCCGAGAGATAAAAAAGGAAATACATATCAAAGTTAAGGAGTCTTTTAAAACGACAAGGTTCTGGAAAAGAGGACGAATCTTTTATAATAAGAAATTGTTAAATGACCGGAAACAAGTTAATAGTTTAACCGATTTGAAGATTGCAAAAATATACAAATATAAACTCAAGACGGGAGCGGTGCAAGATACGACCATTTTTAATGAGGAAAAGGTTCGGGATGTGGAAAACAAGGTAAGAATCTGCAAGTTAAAGGATTTGGGGGTAAATACTGTACAGAAAGCGATGCATAAAATTGATTTTTATACGTTTTCCAATATACAAATGTATTTTCCGAATATATCAACGTCTTCTGAATTTATAAAGGCTAACAATTACTTAGGTGGAATTGATGTGGAAGTTTCGGGACAGAAAAGTCAGATTGATGCAATTTCTCAGTCGAATAAAATTGCTATAGCAACATCAATTCTAGAAACAATGGCAAAAGGAGTGAGAAGTTAATACGAAGGAGTATTTGGGAACAAAAACCTTTGAGCCGGTACTTATTATTGCACTTCGTTAAGGATAAAACCTTAAATATCGCCATAGATGAAAATAGCGAGCAAGAAAGAGGAAGGAGCATGAGCGAGGCAGCCAATTCAGAGATTGTCTTAGATTTAAGTAACAAGGACTGGTACGTCTATCAAGATAATTACGGAACATCAGAAGAGAAATATCTAGTAAAATTTATAAATACTGTAATGAATAAATTGAAGGAGAAATTTGTAGATATATATCTGCTACGTAACGAGAAATTGTTCCAAATTTATAGATTTTTTGATGGAGCTGCGATAGAACCTGATTATGTATTGTTTTTGACGGATAAAAAGAGTGCAAAACCGCTATGTTATCAATTTTTTATAGAACCAAAAGGGACACATCTGATAGCAAAAGACCAGTGGAAAGAGGACTTTTTGAGAAGTATAGAAAGGGAATATAAGCTGGGGAGGACTTTGTTTGAGGACACATCTTTTAAGATAGTGGGAATGCCTTTCTATAATGAAGAAGAAAGGAAGAGTAAAATGAATTTATGGAATCTTTTAATGAAAAGCTAAACCGATAATTAAAATCTTTATGGTAATTTGCACTTTGTTTGGTTTCTTAATGGTCGGCTTGAAGCGCTTTTAGAGTGGTGAGCTTATCTGAGAAAGCACTGTCTATTTCACTGTGAAGCTGTTCATTATCTTTAGCGATATAACGCATGGTTGTAGTTGGGGAAGCGTGTCTTGCATACCTGCTTGTTAGGACTACATTACCATTGTTTGATTTGGAGAACCTAGTTATCGCATAGTGCCTGAGACTATGCGTGGAAAGGCGGTACAGACGCCTTGTTTTCTTGTTCGGGTCTGTTTCTTCCGAATAAGCATAAAACTCGTCTAAAGCCGCAAGTTTCAGCGTATCACGGAAGACCTTTCTGACGTAGTTTACATCTACGTGGGCTAGGTTGTTATGATTGTTATCGTTATCTTTGAAAAATAGATAGCCTGTTGAAGCCTTTATTGAGGCTTCATTTTTGGCTATGTAGTCTATTGTTTCTTTGAATAGGTCTATTGGAATTATTAGAGAATCCAGCCTGCCTGACTTTTCACTTTTCAAAGTCAGTTCTCGTTTGTCGAAGTTGATGTTGCTTATGTGCAACTTTGAGACTTCGCCGACTCGAAGGACCAAGAAACGCCTGATATTTGAACAAGAGCACGAACTTAACTGATTTCACGTTTCTGAGGAAACGTTGCGGTTCAGGTTCGGTGATGCCTTGTTGATTGAGCCGTATTTCGGCACTGTCGGGGTTTCAAGCGTTTCTTGTAGACCTTGTGAAGAACAGCCTTCAGTTCTTCTAACTTCGACTGAGGCAGAGAGTTCGCAGCCAGTTCCAGCTGGTGCAAAGCTTGTTTAAATCGAACCCTTTTTTTGCTTTGCTTAGCTTTGGGGGATTCTTAATCGAACCCGAGCCTACGGCGTAAGAAGAAAACGCCTTGGCCGGGATTCGAACCCGGGTCACAAGCGTGACAGGCTCGTATGCTGGACCACTACACTACCAAGGCACGATATACTAATTGGAATGGTGGTTAAATAATTAAGTGTGTGGGTATTATTTGCCAGTTATCTGCTTCTGCAGCTTTTTCAGCTCCTCGTCTTCTGCGCGCGGACCCATAAGCGTGGTGACATACCCAGGGTAGGACTTGAAATAGACATTCTCCTTTGCGATTAGCTGTATGAATGCCTTGTTGACGCCTATTGCGGGGTAGAGCTTGGCGTGCAGGTGATTGACACCTGTGCCTTCCAGCACCAGATGCACCCTGCCCACGTTGAGCGTCGCTTCAAGCAGCTTAGCCACTCTCTTCGAAGTTTTTATCAAGCCGGAGATGATCCTATCTTCTAAATCAAACGCGTAGCCCTCCAGGTGCCTCTTGGGCAGTACAACCGTCTGGTGCCGCGTATATTAGGAAAGATGTCAAGGATGGCGATGTGATCGGTATCTTCGTGAGTGTCTTGTACGAAGCAATGACGCCTTTCGTTATTCCGCAGAA
>CAVXKJ010000002.1:0-29865 GCA_963762355.1 uncultured Microcaldota archaeon
CAAAAAGCATCTGTGGGATGATAAGAAGAGGATGGCTTATGAGATACAGACTACGTCTAGAAGGGATGCGGTTATGGCTAACGCCCAAAAGAGAGGTAGAGGCGTGCCGATAACTTGGGTAGCTTGCGATGAGAATGTTCTAAAGAACATAAAGCAGGAAACTGGAGATAAGGACTACTATATGACGGTGAGCTTAAATGAATGAAAAGCTGATAGAGGATATTGTAATGCAAATAGCGAAGGTTGTAAGTCCTGAGATTAAGCATAATGATACGATAAGCCAGTTAGAGATGATATTTAGGAAGAATGGGTTTTATACAACAAAGGAATACCCGATTTTTAAGATGAAGGATAAGCCTGAAAGAACAGGCAGGATAGATTTGATAGCTAGAAAAGGGAAGTATAGAGTAGCAGTCGAATACGACCACCATAGGCTTATCAAATGGAAGAGTTTTCAGAAGATGGTTCAAATAAGACCGGAAGTAGCTATAGGAATAACAGGAAGTGGATTGCTAGAACCTAATTTAGAGAGGGCTAGTAGATATAAGGATAAAGCTAAATCTTTGCTTTACGTAGTTTCTCTAAGGCAGAGGAGATATAAGCTGATAGCAACGCAAGGGTGAGTTATATGAAAGATTCATTAATCGAAGAACTTCCTAAAATTGTTGAGAAAGGAAAGAAAGATGCCCAGAAACTACTTGATGGATTATCAAGGGCGCAGAGGGTGACATTACAAACTAATGAGTTAGTACTTCCAACAAAAGCCAAAGGAGGCTTGGCTGCATTTACTGGACAAAGCGTAAAAGAAGCAAAAGGAAGAGAATTGGAAAATAGACTTATATATGGAGACAATTTGCTTGCAATGCAAGCTTTGATAGCTGGTGACCCAGCTACAGGGCTGCCTTCAATGCGTGGAAAGATAGACTTGATATACATAGACCCGCCTTTTGATAGAAAGGCAGATTACAGAACTAAAATACATTTACCTACCACTGATATTGAGCAGAAGCCTACAGTGATTGAGCAGTTTGCTTATTCCGATACGTGGGAAAAGAGGGGACAAAATCTTATCTTGAGATGATTGTGCCAAGGCTGATTCTGATGAGAGAGCTTTTAAGTGAACAAGGTTCTATTTATGTTCATATAGATTGGCATGTAGGGCATTATGTTAAAGTGATGATGGATGGAATTTTCGGTAGGGAGAATTTTGTTAATGAAATTATTTGGCAAGGGGCAATAGGAGATACGTCTGCAAAGAACAAAAAATTTATTAAATCGCATGATACCCTTTTATTTTATAAGAAAGGAGAACAGAATATCTGGAATGATATTTTCCAAGAATATGGCGAAACCAGTAAAAATTTGTATAGATATAAAGACGATAAAGGTCGTTATAGATTGGGTCCTGTAGATAATCCTGGAGGAGGAGGACAAAGCTATGATTTAGGCCGGGGGGAAATTTTACCGAAAAATGGTTATAGGATGCCTAAAGAAACAGCTTTAAAGTGGCTGAAAGAAGGAAGTTTGGTAGTCGAAAAGGGAAAGGTGCCACAAAGAAAATTATATATGGGAGAGGGCGTGAGATGTCTAGATGTGTGGACAGATATTAGCTCGCTACAAGGAAGTGAGAGCTTAGACTATGGTACTCAGAAACCTTCTTTATTTATGGAAAGAATCATTAATGCTTCGTCAAATGCAAGTTCGATAGTTGCAGATTTCTTTGCTGGGTCTGGAACAACAGGTGAGGTTGCTGAGAAGCTTAATAGAAAATGGGTTATGTGTGATTTGGGAAAACCAGCGTGTATGATAACAAGGAAAAGGCTGATAGACTTAGACGCTAAGCCGTTCTTATATCAGTCAATAGGAGACTATCAAAAGGAGCAATTTGAACAGTCATCATTCAAAAGTATTGCAGATTTGGCACATGTGGTATTGAATCTTTATGGGGCACTGCCATTTCCTATGCAGCAGGGCACTCCGAATAATCTTGGCTATATAAAGCAAAGCAAGACTCTTGTTTTTGTAGATTCGCCAACTAAGATGACTGGATATGCTACTTTGAAGAAAGCGCAGGAGCTTAGAGCGTCATTTATGGGGGGGTGGGAGAAGATAGTAGTGCTAGGGTGGAATTTTGATTTGAATATTAGCAGGATAATTGAAAGTTTCCAGAAGGAGATAAAAGATAATAGATTGGAGATATTGGTTATACCACCTGATTTGTTAGAAAAGCTAAAACATAAAGCAGATTATGAAAGACTCATAAGAGAAGGCAAGGTTAGATTCTCTTCGTTGCAATATCTAACTGTAAAACCAATCAAGAAGAAGAGGGGAGAGGAAGATGATGAGTTAGAGATAGAGTTAGAGAACTATGTTCTGCTATCACCTGATGCATTGCCTTTAGACAAGGGAGACAGAGAGAAACTGGAGAAAGTTATAGAGAAAGACCCATTAAGCCTAATAGAATATTGGAGTATATGACCCTGATTATGATGGGGCTATGTTTAGGAGTAAGTGGCAAGATTATAGAGAAAACCATGAGAAAACTTTAAAGATAGATAGAAAGGCGAGACTCATTGTTCCAAAGGTAAACGGAAATAGAAAGATTTGTGTCAAGGCGGTGGATGTGTTTGGCTTTGAAAGTGTTGCTGTGCAAGGCGTTGGTTAATGGTTAATACAAAATCTTTTGGGACTAGGAATATACCACTGAAGTTAGCTAAGCAGATAACGGAAAACGCAAATAAGGAGTGGGAAAGCGGAAGCTTTATTGAGAAGGTGACGCCAATTACAAAGGAGTTGTTGAAGTTTTGGAATCCAAAAGGTAGTTTCTCTGATGAAAGGGATGTAAATTTTCATGACGGCCAATGGCAGGCAATACTAAACACGATTTACATTCATGAAATTTTGAAGATAAAGAATGTAAAAGACATTTATATGACAGTATATCCTGAATTGCTTGAAGAATTAGACTTAATTGATTTAAAGAAAGAGAAGTATAACAACCCTAAATATTGTATAAAGATGGCAACTGGGACTGGAAAGACCTGGGTTTTACACGCTTTGCTAATATGGCAGTATCTCAATGCGAGGAATGAAGAGACGCCAAGTGGAAGATTCTCTAAGAATTTCTTGCTGGTTGCACCTGGGATAATAGTTTATGAAAGGTTGTTAGACGCTTATGTTGGGAAGAGGAAGGTGGGTGGAAGTAGAGATTTTGATCAATCGGACTTCAAGAGATATGAAGATTTGTTTATACCATCTGCTTATAAAGAGGAGATATATGGTTTTGTACAAGGATGTGTTACACAAAAAGACGAAATAGGTAAGAAGGTAACTGGGGATGGCTTAATTGCAGTAACCAACTGGCATTTATTAGAAGGAGAAGAGGAGGAGGAAGATGTTGAGAGTTCTTTGGAGAGGCCTGAGAAGACCGTTAGAGAACTGTTGCCTATAACGCCTGGGACATCGACAGGGCATTCTTTAGAAGAATTAGACAATTTATATTTGAAAGGAAGAGAATTGGAATATCTTGCGAGTTTAGAGAGCCTGGTCGTATTTAATGATGAAGCACATCATCTTGGAGAATTCAAAAAGTCTGATGAGACTCTTGAAAAGGAGTGGCAGAAGGCGCTGGATAAGATAGCAACAAATAAAGGAGAATCAATGATACAAATTGATTTTTCGGCTACTCCGTATTCTGTAACTGGAAGTGGACAGAAGAGGGCGTTGCATTATTTTCCACACATTATAGTTAACTTTGAGCTAATTGAAGCTATAAAGCAAGGGCTAGTTAAGACTGTAGCGATAGACAAAAGAAAGGAGATTGCAGCACTGCCATTAGATTTTAAGTCAGAGAAGGAGGGCAGCGAGGTCAGGAGCTTGTCGGAGGGGCAGCGAGTTATGCTGCGGGCTGGGGTTACAAAACTTAAGATTTTAGACGAAGGATTTACTAAATTAGATAAATCCAAATATCCAAAAATGTTGGTAATATGTGAGAATACTTTTGTTGTACCTTATGTTATGGAATTCTTGAAACGAAAGAGGGTTATTCAGATGGTGAATTGATGGAAATTCATTCCAATAAAAAAGGAGATATTGGAGAGGAGGAATGGAACGAGATAAAGCAAAGGCTTTTTGATATTGATAGGCATGAGAAGCCGAAGATTATAGTTTCTGTATTGATGTTGAGGGAGGGCTTTGATGTAAATAATATCTGTGTTATAGTGCCTTTAAGGTCGAGCAGTTCGTTGGATATTTTGAGCATTGTTGAACATCCTGCGTTTATCGAGTTTTATGATAGGGTATTGGAAGGGAACGTAGGAAAGGTCAAGGAATTGCCATCAAAGGATAGAATTGTTGGAGATATAATCAATGTTGGATTGAAACCAAATTACAAAAATTATGATTTATTCTGGCCGTTGATTATACATGATAGAGAAGAGGAAATGGGGAGGATTGAACTATCAATAGACCAACTAGAGCAGTTTCCAATAAAACTTCATGAGTTAAAGCCACTAGTGAAACGGACAGGAGATATATTTTATGGGGAAGAAATAACAGTTAAAACTAGGTTTGGTGAATATTCTGTAACTGCTGATATATTCACTGCAAAAAGTTACAACTCATTTATACAAAAGATAGTAAATGCAGTATCTATAGTACATGTAAAGTCTGGCACTAAAAGAAACGTTAAAAGTTTTCCATTAATCCAGATAAATTCGGCACTTATTGCTAAATTAACAGATGACTATATAAGACATAAATTATTTGGGGAGGATTTTGACCCACTGGATGATAACAACTGGAGAGTACTTCTCATAACTCAAGAAAGGATAATACAACATATTGTTACAAATATAGCGAAGTCAGTATACTCACTACAGAATAATTTAAAGGTCAATGAAGCTACTATCATTAAGAGATACTTTTCAGAAATACCTGAAATAAAGATAAGGGAAACATACGCGTTAAACGTGGCTAAGACAATCTATGATAGGATAGCATATCCGTCAAATAGTGGCGGATTTAGGAGTTATTCTTCATGGATACCAATATTTCATTGGTATTAACACTATTTATACCTAGTTTATTTAGCATATTTACACCATTTACTCAGATTATTTAAAGCATACGCTGATAATAAATGTCTTTTAATACCTATACACCCAGAAAACGCAAGCTGTTTATATAGCGCTGCTATAAACGCATATTTTGTAATACATATTTTGGCGGTCATTTATATAACCTTTTTTAATTTTGTCTAGATAGACTAATTCTTTTATTGTATGTTGTTAGATGAAAAGGCGTTGTCTATTTCTCTGTAGAGCTGCTCGTTGTCTTTTGCGATATAGCGCATGGTCGTAGTCGGTGAAGCATGTCTTGCATACCTGCTTGTTAGGACTACATTACCATTGTTTGATTTGGAGAACCTAGTTATCGCATAGTGCCTAAGACTATGCGTAGAAAGGCGATACAGACGCCTTGTTTTCTTGTTAGGGTCTGTTTCTTCCGAATAAGCATAAAACTCGTCTAAAGCCGCAAGTTTCAGCGTATCACGGAAGACCTTTCTGACGTAGTTTACATCTACGTGTGGAAGTTGTTGTGATTGTTGTCGTTGTCTTTGAAAAATACATAGCCGTTTGAAGCCTTTATTGCGGCTTCATTTTTGGCTATGTATTCTATTGTTTCTTTGAAGAGGTCTATTGGGATTATGAGAGAATCCAGCCTGCCTGACTTTTCAGATTTCAAAGTCAGTTCTCGTTTGTCGAAGTTGATGTTGCTTATGTGCAACTTTGAGACTTCGCCGACTCGAAGGCCAAGAAACGCCTGATATTTGAACAAGAGCACGAACTTAACTGATTTCACGTTTCTGAGGAAACGTTGCAGTTCAGGTTCGGTGAATGCCTTGTTGATTGAGCCGTATTTCGGGCTCTGTTGGGGTTTTGAAGCGTTTCTTGTAGACCTTGTGAAGAACAGCCTTCAGTTCTTCTAACTTCGACTGAGGAAGAGAGTTCGCAGCCAGTTCCAACTGGTGCGAAAGCTTGTTTAAATCGAACCCTTTTTTTAATTTGCTTGGCTTTGGGGGATTCTTAATCGAACCCGGCCTACGTCGTAACTAGAAAGCGCCTTGGCCGGGATTCGAACCCGGGTTACAACCGTGACAGGGTCGCATGCTGGACCACTACATTACCAAGGCATTGTTCTTCAACCGATGAGTTATTATGCTTCTATTGATATTATTATATTAAGCTTGTGATAAAGTGCAGAAATGACGATTAGGCGATAGTATATGCATATAGAACTAAATAATCTAAGGAGAATGTCTGCTGAAGGAAGAATCAATCTTGCAAAGACTACGTTAGACGTAAATCAACAGATTGCCATAACAAAGTACTCTGATATTAATGCAAGGCTCGCTTTAATCGATAATCCTGGTATAAAAGATACTATAAGAGGAGTATTGTCAAATGACGGTGACCCAGTAGTAAGACTTAAAGCTTTGAAAAAATTCAAACGCAAGTAATTTTATATTACGGCGTTAGCCTTTTCCTGTCCCTTGGGAATAATGCACATTCCCTTATGTTTTTTACACCTGTTATCTTCATGGCTAGTCTTTCTAGGCCTATGCTCCACCCCGCATGAGGTGGGGCGCCCTCCCTGAATGCGTCTATATAGAATGCAAAGCTTTCTGGATTCAATCCTTTCAGCTTTATTGATTCGGTAAGCATTTCCGGATCATGGATACGTTGCGCGCCGCTGCTGATTTCAAGCCCTTTATATATAAAGTCATAGCTCTTTGTCAATTCAGGGTCGTCTTCCTTTGGCATGCTGTAGAATGCCCTTATTGATCTTGGATAATCCTTTACTATTATCGCATCGCCGTATATTTTCTGCAGTTTTTCCTCTGTTTCCCTAGATAAGTCATCTCCCATTTTAAGATTTTCGCCTTTGGTGTTCAGTGCTTTTATTGATTCAGTATATGTAATAGTTTTGACTTTTGGAACTTCCAATTCAACTCCAAGAGTCTTGAGATCTTCGCTATTGTGCTTTATTACCTGTTCTATTATGTGAACAACAACTTCGGAGAGCAGCTTTATTACATCCTCATTGTCAGCAAAAGCCAATTCGATATCCATCTGGGTTGATTCTGTAAGATGGAATGTTGTATTAGATTTTTCTGCCCTGAAGGCAGGCACTATCATAAATACTTTGTCAAATCCACCCACAAGCGCAAGCTGCTTGTATAATTGAGGGGATTGCGCAAGGAATGCATCCCTTTCAAAATATTCAACTGCAAATACCTCTGCGCCACCCTCTGTTGCCTCTGCAACAAGCGTTGGCGGTCTTATCTCCCTGAAATCTTTTGATACAAGAAAATTCCTGAAGCTTTGGAGTATTGTTGATTCTATTTTGAATATCGCATTTGATTCAAGCCTTCTGAGATCTATTTGTCTGTGATTGAGCCTTACATCTATTTCAGCTGGAACCTTTCCAGTGACTTCGAAAGGTATTTGCCTTGATAATGGGTTTAGGTCTGTTATCTCTTCAGGTATTATCTCGAATCCCTTCTTCGCCTCGCTGTTCTTTTTCACTTTTCCCTTTACCATTATTACGCTTTCCTTCGGGAGGGACAGACTTTTGATAACCTTATCAGAGACATTACCCTTCTTTGCAATTATCTGCACTAAGCCTGTGCTGTCCCTGAGTACTAAGAACGTGATCTTCGCTGTTTCCCTAACCTCGTGAACCCAACCTGCGAGCACTATATACTTTCCGTCCATCTCTGCCTTAAGTTCATTTATCATATGAGTTCTCATCATAGAACCATCAATAGACTTATACTATAGCATTCCCAGAAAGTAATTTGACAGTCTAAGTTTTTAATAGGTTCTGCATTGGTGCAAGAGAACATACCCTCATCACCTCTTCTGGCGCTGTCAGTCTTGTGAAATGTGTAATTGACAACGATAGACTTCTTCGTGTTGTAAAGTATGTGTTGTTCAGTAGATTCTGACGTAAATGTTTCCACCAACTTTCCTGCGGATTCAAGTCTGGTGAGTAGGAAGGCAACCATATCACCCTTATCTTCGGGTGTTCTTTAAGGAATTTCTTCACTGCTCCCGACTTATGAAGTGGCAGATTATCAATATAAAGTATGATTTGCTTCTTGTCGTCGTAATATGCCAATATTTTCAGTAAAAACAGGATAAAGAAGTATGATTTTGGTCTGCGCAGCTTTTTATGCTGTTTCTTTGTCATAGGTTTTGCAGTCATGATTATTTCTTCTCCAGTTAATGGGTTCACTGCACCGAAACAGTTCAATCTCTGCATGTGGCGTGATGGTGCTTTTACTTCTAACCTCTCCTCAAAAGTCCATCCATAACCTTTTCTGAAAGAACCACCAACCGACGCTTCGTCCTCGAATAGAACGGCAGTATCTTCAGTTGTTGACTTTATCCTCTTGAGTTCTCTCCTTGCAAATTCTATCTGTTCCTTCCTGTTTGCTTCCTCATATCTTTGCACAGCCTTTACATAATGTCCGCCGAGTTCATGAAGGGCAAGACGTATTGTTTCTCTCGACACAATCTTATCACGGTTCATGAAATATATCATCAAACCCTTCGTATTCCAATGGCTCAGATTTATTCCATATTTCTTCGGATAGTCTTCATCAATTAGGCCTTTCATCTTCTTTTTGTCATCCGTATCCAAAGACTCAGGTCTACCAGATTTTGGTTTGTTTGTGACATTACTGTCCTCTTTCCATCTATCAATCCAGTCGTAGACTGTCTGCCTTTCAACAAGAAATAGTTCAGCAACTTCAATAATCGGTTTACCTTTACTCACTGCATGAAGTGCATAATATCTCATCTTCTCTTCTGCGTCATCGCACTCTTTAGCGAGTTTGCGCAGAAGAGGTTCATCTTCTTCCAACATAGTCGTCTTTTAGACTTGGATGGAAAGTAGTATGAATCTTTTCACTAAAATAGTATTAGCGGAATGTCCAATTATTTTATTGGAGTGCTATATAAGTAAGCTGATTTCCCGTTGGGGTGAATTGAACACCCAACCTGTCGCTTTCTAACGTATTTGTTAGGAATACAAACTACAGGCGACCGCTCTAGCCATTGAGCTACAACGGGATATATGTTATTTATGCGCTAAGATTAATATATTATACAGAGAGTTATCACTTGCTGGCAGTATATTGCTTAAGCTTATAAAGACCAATGATTTTATGGCGCACCCTGACGAGACTGGTGAATCCCCTGTTATAAGCAGCAGCATATCGCAGGACGTGATACGTAAGTACCACAGCGTGCCAATAGCGCTTTACCGTATAAAGGACATATATGTAGACATCACGACTAATCCGAACTTCTTTGACTCTGTCCTTGTGATAGCCGCACTGCTTGCCTTTGGCGCGGCATTTCCGTTCTATCCGATACTCATCCTTGCGCTTCTTGCTGTCATACTTTTCATATTCACGCTAAGGCACGCATTCCTTGGCCTGATAGTGCTGATGCTGCTTATATTCCCAATGCTAATGTACCAGACGCCTGCGCTTGCATACATCTTCCTGCTCTTTGTCACATTGGGCTTTGTGCTTGGATACAGGCATTACAGGACACTTATATTCGCAATGATACTTGTGCCCCTTTCGTTATCGCCACTTGGGTACATATTAGCAATACCGGTGCTTATATTCGGGGTGCTTATAGTAGGGTACAAGCGTGCTATCGCACTGACCGTAATCTTTGTAATAGCGGTTGTTATGCTTAGTGCCGTTACAGGGATACAGAACAGCGCTTATATAGCATACAATGCACAGCTTGCGCATTCAGTAATTTCAAATTCGCCAATTGCCAATTTCTCTGTGCCTTCCAGGCTTGCGCCTAATGTTTTCACATTTTCTAACAGCATAGGAGTAGTAGAGGCAAACCTTGCAAACCAGAATGTTGTAAGCTATATTTATGTTGAGTTCGGCGCTGGCTTTGCCGCGCTTGGACTACAGCCATTCCAGTACATATCGGAGCTGATAGGGCTTATAGCAATGGTTGTGGTGATAGATTCTGTTGCTGTTGCAAGCAGATCCGCATACAAGGGCACAGAGGCAAGCCTTACAGGGATTGCATATCCGCTCCTTTATTTTGGCATAGCAAGCATTTTCGGGAAAGGCAACGACATGGTTTATCTTTTGGCATTGGGCAGCTTCCTCATTGCACCCGCATCGCTTTACATACTCGAGCTTTACAGGATAGATATCGTAAAGGCGCTTGACGTAAGAAAGGAGGACCTGCGGCTCAAATTCGGGGAGGCGTTTGAGGACCTGATGGCAAGCAGCCCGAGCGAGAAATTTGCTGACATAGGCGATTACGAGGCAACTAAAAAGGAGCTTAAGGATGCGATAATATCGCCCATAGAGGAAAAGGCGGTTGCAAGGGCGTATAACATAAAGCCCTCAAAGGGAGTTCTGCTCTTTGGCCCTCCGGGAACCGGAAAGACAATGCTGATGAGAGCCATAGCAAATGACATACGCGCGGGCTTCTATCTTGTAAGGGCGCCAAACCTTGTATCTGGTATACCGGGAGATGCCGAGAAAAGACTCAACAACATATTTGCAATCGCAAGCAAGAATGCGCCATGCATACTGTTCTTCGACGAAATAGACTCAATAACAAGAAACAGGAATCAGGGAGGTGTTGACGAGGTACACAGGCAGATACTATCAGAATTGCTCATACAGCTTGACGGATTCCAGAGACTTAAGAATGTGGTTGTTGTCGGAGCAACTAATGCTCCGGATATCATAGACCCAGCGGTGCTGCGACCGGGAAGGTTTGACAAGATAATATATATGCCGCTGCCCGACTTTAACGGCAGGAAGGAGATATTCAAGATCTACCTCAAAAAGCTGCCGATATCAAAGGGCATGAATTATGATGAGCTTGCTAGATTATCCGAGAGATTCTCTGGCGCTGACATAAAGGCTATGTGCGACAATGTGGCACAGGAGATAGCGCAGGAGGCGACATCCAAGCACAAGGTGCTTGAGATAACGCATGAAGACCTCCTAACCGCAATAAAGTCAACAAAGCCCTCAAATGGAATCGCACAGCTAAAGCAGTATGATCAATTTAAGATCGACTTTGAGAGAAGAGGATTGGGACAGGAAAAGGTTGAGAAATCAAAGCTAACAGCAATAAGCGATGTGGTAGGGCTTGAGGATGTGAAGGCTGCTATAGTCGATGCTGTAAAGACGCCGCTCGAGCATCCTGCGCTTGTCAAGAAGTACGGTGTAAAGGCCATAAAGGGAATACTAATGTTCGGCCCTCCAGGAGGCGGCAAGACAATGCTGATGAGGGCTGTTGCTGGCGAGCTCAAGGGAATTACAATGCTCGAGATAAGCGGGGGCGAGCTTGTGCAGGATGATATAAGCAAAGCGCTGTCTGGAATAAAGAGCATGTTCAATAGGGCTGTTGAGAATGCACCATCAATATTATTCATAGACGAGCTTGACAGCATTGCTCCAAAGAGGAAGGGGGCAAGCGAAGGTGCAATAATGCTTACTACCGAGTTCCTTCAGAAGATGGACGGGTTCATGGAGACACCAGGAGTTGTGCTTGTGTGCGCAACAAACAGACCAAGCTCCCTTGATCCCGCAATATTGAGGCCTGGAAGGTTTGACAAGCTGGTATTTGTCGAGCCTCCAGATGAACCGCACAGGATCATAATGCTTAAGAATTATCTAAATGGCATTCCGGCCAGTGAAGATATAGATTACAATGCATTGGGCAAGGAAACAGAGGGATACACTGGCGCTGACATAGCAAACATATGCAGGGAGGCAAAGCAGAAGGCCTTGAATGACAGCATAAGCTCGGGAGGGGAGGTTGAAGTGTCGATGGCAACGCTCGAAGAGATAATAAAGAAGATAAAGCCCTCTGCACCGGATTCACTGGTGAAATCCTACAAGGCATTCCTTGACAAGTATGGCCAGAGGTAATTACTATTTTTTGAATCTATCGGCAAATGTAGCGTTTGATATTATCCTTGAATCATCATTTGCCACTACTTGAACTTTGCCGTCCCTGATGCGTATGTCACAGAATTCTATCTTTAATATCTCATTAGGCTTCAGCAAAGATATTGCATTTGCAGACGACCCCAAAAATAAGGCATCCATTGTATTTGCTGAGTCCGATATTGTACATGAAACCAGCGTGTTTTGCCTTGATTTTCCAGCCCTTTCAACATATTTTACCGGACCTATCTCAATGAGCCTTCCTACTATGTCAACCTTGCGCATTTCATTTTGAAGTAGTGAGTAGTCAGTTATGCGATTGGCATTTTGGGAATATAATTTGCTTATCGTTGTGCTATTAATTGATTTTAGCATGGTTGAATGGGTCTTTGCTATTGCATTTCTTACCAATATAGTATCGGCACGCTCAAATGCATTTGAATCTATTGAATCTGAGAGCTTGCCAGAGATGCTTAGCCCAATTGTACACCCCTCACTGCCAAGCACTATCATTCTTCGTGCTCTTTCCTTGCCATCAGCATTTATTGGTTGTGGGTTGAATATCCTATATATCTGATCCTTTACATTTACGACAATCTCGTTCTGCAACGGATTTGCTTCTTCTTCCTTAAGGTGTTCAAGCAATTCCACTACATTCATTTCCAGATTGCCTTTTGCAGCAGGCACTGGTTTGGTTTCGTAATAAATGCCCTCTTTGAGCAACTGCGCTGCCTGTTCCCTTGTAAGGAAGCCTGAGAACTTTTCAACAACCTTTTCTATTTCAGACATTGCATCCTAGGATATAGGATGCCAAAAATTAAAAATTGATTGATGAAAAGAGATAATGAGAGTTCTTATCTTTTGGCTCCCTCATTCATCTCCCTTCCCCATATCACCACTTCCTTATGCCACCTCTCCCTTGCCTCCCCGACTAGGAATAAGGAGCCAGTTATGCATATAAGGTCATCCTTATCAGCTTTGCTAACCGCGATATCGATTGCTTTGCTTACATCATACGCCACAATTGCTGATTTTCCATATTTTGATATAATTTGGGCAAGATCATCTGGGCCAAAGCTCCTGTTTCCTACACTGTGCCTCGTTGCTATTATTGTATCGGATATTGGCACTATCTGGTCAAGCATCAGAGGTATCTCCTTGTCTGATGATATACCGATTATAGTTATTAGTTTTTTATGCTTAAAAATATTCTCAAGGGAACTTCTAAGCGCTACCATCCCAAGAGGGTCTTTTGCGCAATCAAGAAGGATCATTGGATCCCTTTGCATTATTTCGAGCCTGCCTGGCCATACAACATCACGCAATCCTTTTCTGAAAGAATCCTCAGATATGTCAAGCCCATTTTGGTTGAGTATGTTTGCGACACCAAAAGCACAACCCGCATTCAGTAGCTGATGGTTGCCGATAAGCCTGCAGTCCACATTGTTGTATTGCTTTCCAAATCCTTCAACATTAAAAGTCTGATATCCATAATCTGAATTGATTCCCGTTCCATTAACTTTTATATCAGTTCCAACCCTATATATTTTGGCGCCCAGTTCCTTGCATTTTTTATCGAATATTTCGTATGCTTCATCATCGGGCGCTGTAACAAGATTTCCGCCCTGTTTTATTATGCCTGCCTTTTCATAGGCGATCTTTTCCTTTGTATCGCCTAGCAGATCCGTGTGCTCGAGCCCTATGTTTGTTATCACTGAGGCTATTGGATTTATCAGATTGGTTGCATCAAGCCTTCCACCAAGCCCCACCTCCATTACAGCGATATCGACATTGTTATCAGAGAAATATTTCAATGCGAGAGCTGTTGTAAATTCAAAAAATGTTATGCCCTCATTTATCTCCTTCTGTATTTTTTCTTCTATTGGCGAAAGTTCCTCAAAAAGTCTGAGTACATCCTCTTCTGGAATTTTCCTGCCCTTTATTGTTATCCTTTCCCTATAGTCCGAAAGATGGGGAGACGTATAAGCTCCTGCTTTATAACCAGCAGTTGAAAGAATTGATGATATCATTGCTGCAGTAGAGCCCTTACCGGTAGTGCCACCAACATGCACGAATTTTAATTTTTTTTCAGGATTGCCAAGCCTGTCAAGCATGTATTGAATGCGCTCGAATCCTAGTTTAATATCACCATGGCGCCTAAGATTGAGAATATATTTAGTTGTCTCTTCGTAATCCATATATCTTCACGTTTTATAGATTCAAAGTGGGCCTGCGGAGAGTCGAACTCCGTTTTTCAGCGTGTAAGGCTGACGTCGTAACCGTTGGACCACAAGCCCTATTTCGAATAATCTTTGCAAAATGCGTTTATCCTATTTATCGCGTAGTCTAATATTTCTTTTGGCGGAAGCGCAACTATCCTGAAATGGGAGCTTGCCCCGAACCCGGATCCCCTGGTTACCTGTATTCCTTCCTTCTCTAGAAGCAGATCAGTAAAATTCTTGTCGTCCTTTATTCGTAATTTATTTAGATTAACTCTAGGTAGTATGTAAAATGCGCCGTTTGGCTTTACCGTTTCTAGGTATGGATTCTCGTTCAGCAATTTTGTAGCATGGTTTGCACGCGATTCTATTGTTTTTACCATAGCTGATATTGCTCTTTTATGCTCCTTTGTATTGTTAATTGCCTCTGTAACTGCAGCCTGGGCTGGAGAATTTACAGATAATCTCATAAGCGCGTAATTGTATATGGTTTTCTTCAGCATCTCGGATAATTTGTCGCCTTCTGGTATCATTAGAAAGCCAATCCTGAATCCTGTAGAGTCGTATATCTTTGATGCTCCATTAAGTATTGCATATGGCGTCCCTTTTGCTACTTCTGATATACTTGTGAATCTTGCACCATTGTAGACAATCTCGTCATAGATCTCATCGCTTATGATAAGTATTCTGTGTTCATTTGCCAATTCCACTACCCCCTCAAGAACTTTCTTACTTAACACAGTTCCTGTAGGATTATTTGGATTCGTTATCATCATGTATTTTATTTTCTTTGTCTTTCCCTTTCTTTTGGCCTCAACGAGTGATCTTTTCAGGCCATCTATATGTATCTCCCAGTTGCTTTTCTCATCGTAATTTTCCATTATAGCATTTCCACCATTCAGTTTCAGCCAAGCATCATACAGCGGATAATATGGCTTGAAAAGGATTGCGGAATCAGATTCATTTATCAGTGCACTGTTAAGGAAAGAGAGTGCCTCTGATACACCCTGAGTTACATTTATGTCACTATGATCCATCTTTAGGCCGTAGATCCTTCTGTATCTTGCTGCTATTGCATCTTTCAGTGCCTTTGTACCATCAGCCGCGCTGTAGCTGGTAAATCCTTTTTCAAGGGCATCTTTGTAAGCCTTTATTATATACTTAGGAGTAGGAAAGTACTTTGCAGGATCTCCTCTATTGAGCCTTATTATCTTTTTGCCTTTCCGCTCAAGCCTTTCCGCAAGAATATCTTCCTCTTCTATAGGATTCGATGCATATTTGCTACGTTCCGATAAGAATACCATAATAGAGATGTTATCATTAGATTAATATTATTTCCATTCAAGGTCTGCCTCATCGATTATGAACCTTCCAACGCTTCCAGACCATGCAGTATGGCTTTTTGTTATTATTATTCTCTTTTTGAAGAGAGGTGCATCAAGCACGAATGATTCCGCCTCACCTCCCTCGAAGAGCATATTTATCTTGTATTTCTCGTTGATCTTCTTCAGCTTCCCTATAAGATTATCGTCTATCCTTGCGCCGAGGAAGCTTTTGTCAAAGCCCTCTGCCGCAACTTGTGTTATTATCACATCGTAGTTCTTTGCAAGTTCTGATAGTTCCTCAATGGGATCTATATGCCATATTGGTGATATCGCCTTTATTGAGAGTTTTTCACATATCTTCTCTATTCTTTCCTTCTGATATGTGCTTGCAACTGCTCCTGTCACAAGTTCTGTGACTTTGTTTTCGATTAGGGCACTATTTATGTCATCCAGTTCCTTTTCCTTTTCACCTTTTGTATTGTATATTACTTGCTTTATGTCAAGCGCATCAGCCTGCATCTTTGAGTAATCTATATTTGGCTTATGGAACATATAGCTGAAATCATTATCAGAGACCATTGTTATAAGAAGCTCGACCGGTTTTTCTTTATGGACTTTGTGTATTGCAAGCGTTGAATCCTTTCCTCCACTGAATAGTGCAGCTCTCATATTATCATCTTGCGTCGCTTGACTTGCATACCTCTTTCAGGATGCATCTACTGCAGTATTTTGCTCTTGCGGTGCATGTATCCCGACCTAGCGCTATGAAAAGATGTGTAATATCCCCCCACTCCTTTTTATCTACTAATTCCATTAGCTTACCCTCTATCTTTTTTGGATCTCTAGTATTTACCAGCTTAAGCCTGTTTGCAACAGTTATGCAATGTGTGTCTATTGCGATGCCCTCATTTATCCCGAACGCATTTGCAAGCACAACATTTGCCGTTTTTCTTCCTACGCCAGGAAGTGTTGTAAGCTCCGAAATAGTCATAGGCACCTTTGAATTGAATCTATTCTTAAGCATCTTTGCAGTTTTTATTATGTTCCTGCCTTTGCCCCTATAGAGGCCTATGCTGCTTATGTATGGATAAAGTTCATTTTGTTTTAGCGCGGCAAAGTCATCCATATTCTTGTACCTATTGAATAGTTTACCAGTTATCTTGTTTACCTGTTTGTCCTGTGCCTGGGCAGAAAGCATTGTAGCAACAAGAAGCTCCCATTCGTTTGAATGGTAAAGCATTGTCTGCATTTCGTTTTTGTATCTTCTCTTTAGCAGCAGAATTACTCTTTTAAGGTATTCATTCTCTTTCATTTAACGACCCGACCATCCTTCTTTGTCAGTTGCGCCGCATTTAAGGCACCTGTACATGGTAGTGGTTCCTTCATCGCCGCGCACCATTTCGTGTAGAATAACAATAGCCTTGTTATAGTTGCAGTTTGTACAATCATGCTCAGTCCAGTCATCAAACCTTTTCCTGAACCCGCAGTTTGTGCATTCTATGAATATCTCCTCGTTTTCCACCTTGGGAAATATTAGTATTCTACATTTAGGGCAGAAGCTCTCCATTTATCCACGTATAGATAAATACTTTTCTTGCTATTTATAATTATGGCTTCTGAAAAACTCCTTGATGACAAGAGTGCCGAGATACTTGCAGCCAAACTTAGCGACTTTTACAAAGATGCCCATTATTACCTAGACTTCAAGACACCGATAGATCTTGTTGTTGCAGCGATAATATCAGCCCAGACAAGGGACGAAGTAGTAAATAAGATTACTCCATCACTTTTTGAGGAGTATAAAACAGCCAAGGACTATGCAAATGCCGATATGGAAGAGCTTGTGGGCTACATAAAAAGCGTGAGCTTTGCGGGAAACAAGGCAAAGAACATAATAAACACCTGCAAGGCTATAGCAGAAAAATACAATGGCAAGGTGCCCAATAAGATGGATGAGCTTATTGAGCTGCCCGGAATAGGCAGGAAGACTGCAAATACGATACTGATAAACGCATATGGTATAGTGGAGGGTATACCTGTCGATACCTGGGTAATAAAGCTCTCTTACAGGCTTGGGCTTAGCATGAATAAAGACCCTGATAAGATAGAGGTAGACCTTAAATCAAGAGTTCCAAAGAAATACTGGACAAAATTCGCCTATGTCATGAAGACGCACGGAAAGAGCATATGCCAGACCGTTCCTTATTGCAGCAAATGCCCTGTAGAGAAACTGTGTCCCAAGAACGGCGTGGTTAAGAGGTTTTGATAATGCAGATAATAGCTGATTTTCATACGCATTCAAGATTTGCAATGGCATGCAGCTCAAACATAACAATAAAGGGAATGGAAACTGCTGCCGTTGAGAAGGGCATATCACTTCTCGGCACAAGCGACTTCCTGCACGGAGAATGGCTTGCAGAACTGAGGGCGAACCTTGAACCTGTAGATGATACTGGCCTTTTCAGAATAAAGGAATCGAATTCAGGAGTTAGATTTATGCTTAGTGGGGAGGTATCAACAATCTTTACAGGAAAGGACAACAAGGTCAAGAAAATCCACCACATAATTGCACTTCCAAATTTTGAATCGCTGGTATCGCTGAAAAATGTGCTCAGCAAATATGGATCTCTTGAGAGTGATGGAAGGCCACAACTTTCGATGAGCGCAGCACAGCTTGTTGAGGAAGTCTTCAAAGTAAACCAGAATGCGTTCGTATTTCCTGCGCATGCATGGACCCCATACTTCGGGGTTTTTGGATCCATCTCGGGTTTTGATTCAATGAAGGACGCATATGAGGACCAAGAAAAACACATCTTCGCTTTGGAGACTGGCCTATCAAGCGACCCTCAAATGAATTGGATGATATCATCGTTAGACAAGTACACTCTTCTCTCAAACAGCGACATGCACTCCTTGCCGAAGCTTGGTAGGGAGGCAAACGTGTTTGAATTTGATGAAAAGAATTTCACCTATAGGAAGATACTAGAGACAATAAAGCAAAAGGATGTGAAGCACTTCAAGAGAACGATAGAATTCTACCCTGAAGAGGGGAAATACCACTTTGATGGCCACAAGGAATGCAAGTTCTCCATCGACCCGATAAACAGAAAGATTAGCGTGTGCAGGGTCTGTGGAAAGAAGCTGGTAATAGGCGTACTTCACAGAATCTCTGACCTCGCAGATAGACCAACAGGGTTCAGGCCAAACGATGCAATACCCTATATCAACCTTGTTCCACTTATAGAGGTAATCGCATATGCGATGCACAAGACCACATATGCAGTTGGAGTTGAAGCCCAATACAGGAAGCTGCTGCATAATGTTGGGAAAGAGTTTGACATATTGATTAATGCGGATCTTGGTCTCATAAAGGAGAATTCTACTGATGACATTGCGCAGTCAATAAAGAATGTGAGGGACAACAAGATAACAATTATACCTGGTTATGCTGGTGTCTTTGGTGAACTGGAACTGTTGAACAATAAGAGAAGGCCGGAAAGTGGAGAGAGTAAACAGAAAAGTCTGTTTTAGGTTTAAAGACCTGTTGAATCTGAAAACTTAGAAAAGCTTAAATATGTGTATACACATAATATTAATTGTGATTATATGGTTAATATAACATTGACTGTCCCTATAGAAATGTATCGTGAGATGAAAAAACATAAAGAATTAAAATGGAGCGACGTTGCTAGGCAGGCTTTCAAGAAGAAATTACAAGAAATAAAATTGGTTAACGAGTTGCTAAATAAAAGCGAACTTACGGAAGAAGATGCAGAGATCATTGGACATAAAATAAAGCATGAAATCCGTAAAAGGCTTTGGAAATGAGGCTAGTAGTAGACACTAATAGAATAATTGCTGCGTTAATTAAAAATTCTTTTAGCAGGAAAATAATAATGTCGAGAAAGTTTGAGCTTGTAACAATAAATTTTGCTGTTGCTGAAGTTAAAGAGCATAAAAAAGAGATAGTAAGCAAAGCAAATTTATCTGATATTGAATTTGATAAGCTTCTTTCTGTGTTTTTCGGAAAAATTTACATTGTGGAAGATTTTGTAATTAAGAATCAGGAGAAGCGTGCCAGAGGTATAATGGATGCAATAGATTCAGACGATTCACCATTTATCGCTTTGGCTATGTCAATAGATAATGATGGTATTTGGAGTGATGATAGGCATTTTACAAAGCAAAATACAGTAAAGATATGGAAAACAGAACAACTAATAAAATTTATGAAATAAAAACATATAGCAAGGATTATATACCTATTCCATATAAAATAAATTAGTAAGTAGTAAAGACAGCAAGTCTGATTTTTATGAAGAAGCGAATACTAAATGGTAAATTAGTGGCAGTACTCAGGATACGCGGAACTGTGAATGTGCGTGGGGACATCACCGAGACGCTAAAGCGCCTTAACCTGAAGCACGTAAGCAATTGCACTATAATAAAAGTAAATGACTCATATGACGGAATGCTCAAGAAGTGCAGCAATTATGTTGCCTTTGGGGAGGTTGACGAGCCAACCCTTGAGAAGCTTCTTGCAAAGCACGCTGAAGGATTCACGGCAAAGCAGCTGATGGAGGGTAAGTATGATGTTGAGAAGTTCATGTCGTTCATACCATTCAGGCTTCATCCGCCCAGGCACGGCTACAAGAGCACAAAGCTCAATGTCAACCAGGGAGGCTCACTTGGATACATGGGGCCAAAAATAAACGAGCTTCTCGGACGCATGGTGTGATTATGGTAGTAAGAAAAGAGAAGCGAAGCAGGAAATATCTTGGCACAAGGCGTTGGGGAGTAGGAAACATAAAGAACAACAGGGGAGCTGGAGGCCAGGGAGGCGTCGGACGCGGCGGCAAAAAGCACAAATGGACATACATAACAGCCAAGCGCCCTGATCTGATAAGACATATAGGATTCAATCCATGGCACAGGAAGAAGCTAAAGGAGATATCACTCGCAAATATAGAGAAAATGATCATTAAAGATAACAAGGCAAAGCTCGAGTTCAAGGACTACAAGGTTCTTGGAAGTGGCTCGATAAGCAAGGGAGCAGTCATAAAGGCTTCTGGCTTTTCAGCAAGCGCAATGGAGAAGATAAAGAGCGCTGGAGGAGAGGCAATCAAGATATGATTTATTGAATACAGGAACAGGCAAGTAGATGTCGGAATCACTTAAGATCGCTTTTTATACAGATACATTTCTTCCCGCAGTTGACGGTGTAGTCGTATCGGTACTGAACTTCAGGAAGGAGCTTGAGAGAAGGGGACATGAGGTATATATTTTTGCCAGCGGCAATGAGAAGACAAAACAGATGGTAAAGGGTGACAGCAGGATAACTGTCATAAACGGCATAACATTCAAGAAATACCCGCAATACAGCCTTGCCTTGTTTCCTATTGTATCCGCATTCAAGACAAGAAACATAAAAATGGATATAAACCATGCGCATACCCCATTCATGATGGGCGTGCATGCGCTTACGATATCAAAGTTCGACAGGAAGCCCCTTGTTGGCTCTTTCCATACCCTTTTCACAAACAGCTCGGTAATAAAGGAGTATACGATAGACAGCAAGTTGGTAAGGAAGACGCTACTCAAATATTCTTGGAAGTACGCAAAGTTCTTTTATGACAGCTGCGATGCGACTGCCGCACCCAGCGATGCCATCAAGAGGATGCTGTGGCGCAAGGACATAAGGAATGTGGATGTTGTGCCCAACGGCATAGACCTAAAGCGATTCAATCCGAAGGTTGACGGAAGCAAGGCGCGCGCAAACCTTATGAAAAATAAAAAGAGCAAGCTGGTGCTGTATGTGGGTAGGTTAAGCAAGGAGAAACGCATAGAGACCCTTATAAGGAGCGCTGCACTTCTAAAGAACGATGATATACAGTTTGTGCTTGCCGGGACAGGGCCTGCATCCGATCATTATGTACGCATGGTGGACCGGCTTAAACTTAATGAAACGGTCAGATTTGCGGGTTTTGTCGATAATAAGGATCTGCCAAAGTACTATGCCGCATGCGACGCTTTCTGCATACCCTCAACATTCGAGACGCAGGGAGTTGTCTCCCTCGAGGCAATGGCATGCGGAAAGCCTGTAATAGGGGCTGATTACCTTGCATTGAGCGATTTAATAAAGAACGGCAGGAATGGGGAGAAATTCAGTACCAGGAGACAGCAATTCCTGCGCAAGAAAGTTAAAGAAGGTTTTATATAATATTGACTCATATAAAGGAATGGTAGATACCGCAAAAGCATATTCAATAGAGAACGCTACAGATGAGCTTTTAAATATGTATAGGAGAGTAATGAATAAGAATTCCTGATATTTATATAAATCAAGTGATTAAACTGGAAAGAACACCGCAGGGGCAGGTAATGACGGACAACAGGAAGCAGAGGCAGAGTAGTGGTAGTAGACCATATGCAGGCAAAGATGCTGATTCAAGGTCTTTGAATACGCTCATAAAGGAATCAAACAATGCGGCAGCGACACAGCTCAAGAACGAGATTGATGACCTTAGGAAGGAGCGCAGCAAGCTTATTGCAAGAATCAAGGATAGCAGGAGAAGGCTTGGCTATAAGGAGGCGGAATCTGGAGCAATAGAACGGCTTCTTACGATAAAAAAGAATGATGACAAGGAGAATGCAAAGAGAAGGCGCATAGGGTATCTGAAGCGCATGAAGTCAAAGCTCGAGTTCAAGATATCTACAGAGGCCTCTTCCCTTTCGCAGGAAAAGGACATTGTAAGAAAGATAAACGAGATAAACCATGAGCTTGGGGAGGCGCTTGCATCGGCGAGGCTAGAGAGGAAGACAGAATTCATAAAGAAGGACATAGAGGACTACAAGAAAAACATAGAGGATATAAATGTTAAGCTTCATGAATTGGATGTAAAGCTTGACGGCCTTTACGTAAGCCTCAGGAAGACCCTTGGCATAGGAAGCTGGCAGAGCAAACAGCAGCAGCAAAAGCCGAAGAAGGTGCAGCAAGTACAGGGAATCAACCTTGAGGACATTGCGGTAATAAAGAAGAGGGATTCGAAGTAGCTTTTTCTGGCAAGAGGCAAAAAGTTTATTATATGCTCTTTGCGATGTCTAGTTAATTAATACAAATAGGAATAAGTTGATATTTTGAAGATTACTTTTTTTGGAGGGGCGCACGAGGTTGGAAGAAGCTGCGTCATGGTAAGCACAGAAAGGACAAAGATACTCCTTGATTGCGGGATAAAGCTCGGTGAGGTCGAGGAGCATCCTATGATACATGATTCAGAACTGGATAAAATAGACGGGATATTCATATCCCATTCGCATTTAGACCATATAGGCTATCTGCCGCATGTCTATTCTTGCGGCTACAAGGGGCATATATACGCGACAAAGCCCACGATGGAGCTCACCAATGTGCTGATAAGCGACTACATGCGCATATCAGAGCCTAAGGATGTTACAAAGGACGGCCTTGCAAGGTTGCACAAAAGCTATAAGATATGCGAGTTTGGGGATGAGGTAAAGATAAACGAACTTCGACTTAAATTTATACCATCTGGCCACATAGTGGGAAGCTCAATGATAAGCGTGACTGATGGAAAGAGCACCCTGATATACAGCGGTGACTTAAACCTTGCAAAGACAAAGCTTCTTGAGGGAGCTGACACCAAGAACCTAACAGCAAAGACGCTCATAATAGAGAGCACATATGGCGCAAAGAAGGATGTATTCCCAAAGGAGGGGGTAGTTGCACAAAATCTATTGAGGAGCATCAAGGAGACAGTAAGCCTTGGGGGCAAGGTGATAATACCATCATTTGCGGTTGGAAGGGCCCAGGAGATACTACTCATGCTTGACGATTACATGAATTCGGGGCTCATACCAAAGGTTCCTATCTACGTTGATGGGATGATAAACAAGGCAATGAGGATACACAGGCATAATGTGATATACTGCAGAAAGGAGCTGCAGAGCCGCATACTGATGAGCGATTACGATCCATTCAAGAGCGATAATTTTATTCCTATTGAGAGCAAGACGCAGCGCAGCAAGGTAGTGAGCGAGGATAGCAGTTCGATAATAGTAACTACAAGCGGCATGCTTACTGGAGGGCCTGTAATCTATTACCTCTCAAAGCTTGCCGGCAATTCGACAAACAAGGTTATACTTGTAGGATACCAGGCAGAGGGCACCCCTGGCAGGGCTTTGCAAGAGGGTGCAAAGAGGCTAAGGCTTGACAGTGGGAGGATTAACGTTGATGTAAGGCTTGTAATTGATTCGGAGCACCTTTCCGCACACGCAGACAGGCCGCAGCTTGAGCTTATGATAAAGAAGGTAAACGGGCTTAAGACTGTATTCATAATGCATGGCGAGAAGAGCAAGTCTGAGGAGCTGAGGGAGGGCATAGCAAGCAAATACAAGGCAATAGTGCCCAAGAACCTTGATTCCTATGATATATGAGTGTTTTGATGCTCAGGCTTGCTAAGGGCAAAAGGTCAAGAGGCATAATAAAAAGCAAAGCAGAGGACTTCATAGTAGAGGAGATAACTGCAAATGGCCTGATCCTGGAAAAAGACAAAAAATACCAACCGGAGGATTTAGGATTAACCAATGAGACAGATGGTAAATTCTCAAATTTTGTTCTTCAGAAAACAGACTGGAATACGTCCCAAGCGCTCAAGGAGATAGCAAGGAAATTCAGAAGGGGGGTGAAATCAACAGGCTTTGCGGGCACAAAGGACAGGGCATCAATATCAACGCAATTGTGCAGCATTTTCGGAGTTACGCCAGACCGAATGTCAAATATACACATAAAGGACCTATCCATAAATGGGGCATGGTTCGGCAAGGAGAAGGTAAAGATGGGAGACCTGATGGGCAACAGGTTTGGCATAACGGTAAGAGAATTTGAAGACCCCAAAAACATGGAGAATATAATCCAGGAACTCAATGGAATCTTCCCGAATTATTATGGAGAGCAGAGATTCGGCTACAGAAAGACAAATTTTGATGTTGGCCTTGACATACTGAAAGGCGATTTCGAAGGTGCGGCAATGAGAATACTTACCGATACCCAGAATGAGACAAATGAGGAGGCAGTGTCTGCAAGGAAACAACTAGCAAGTGATTTGGATTTCAAAGCCGCGCTGAATTATTTTCCCATGTACCTGAAGTATGAGAGATACATGATAGAATACCTTTCAAAATACCCGGGAAACTATGCCAATGCAATAAGAAGGATTCCGCGATCTATATCACTGATGTTCATACACTCTGTGGAGGCACAGATGTTCAACATGGAGCTTGAGGAAAGGATAAAGACTGGCGACGTTACGCCAGAGCGGTCTGATCCTGTGTGTTATGAGAACAGCTACGGCTTCCCAGATGTATCAACAGTTGAAAGATACAATGATACTTCAAAAAGAGCATTCCTGGTTGGAAACATAGTAGGATACGATACAAATGAGCTAACTGAATTCGAAAGTAGACTGCTAGAGGAACTTGGCCTTACTGTAGAGTCCTTCAAGGTAAATGGGATTAATGAACTGCATTCAAAAGGAACCTCGAGGGCGCTTTTTGCGCCTTTGAGAGATATAAAATACAACTACGAAAAAGAAGAGGATTGCTGCGCTTTGAGATTCTCACTGCCTGCAGGAGCATATGCAACAATTTTAATTGATGAACTTATAGAAAACAAAAATTCAGAATAACATCCTTAAAAGCGTAAATCGCCATAGTCCTTTCCACGATGTCCGTATTTGTCGAATACCGCAACGAGGTTGGTGTTTCCTATCTGCTCGCCTTTTATGTTAAGCTCTTTTATAGCATTTCTGACATCATCTTCAGTCTTGCCTTCAATTTCAAGATATGGCTTGATTAGAGGCCATGTCAAAATAGCTATTTCTACCCCCTTATAATTCCATTTTTCGACCTTGTTTTCTTGATATATGGGTTTTTTGTCTTTCAGTATCTTAGATATTATTTCTACAGTTTTATCGAAATCTTTTACCTCAGTCTCGATTTCATCAGTATTGCTTAATTCTTTCGCGCGAGATCTGAATTTATATGTCATTGTTGCTTTTTGACCATCTGTTCTTATCCTTACGAACTCATCATGGTCTGAATTAGCATATGCAAAAACGAATACCACTCTTCTAATAGCTGATTAGATTAATAATTGAACATTTATATATCTTGCCTTGTATATATTCTTGGTATTGAAGTACAGCACTTCAAGGTTATATCATGAATGATGTCTTTATAGGTAAGGGAAAATTGTTCGGTAAAGGAGTTTTTTCTAATAGAAATTTCCATGAAGGCGAAGTCGTAATAAATTATAACCTAAAACCTTTGACGAATAAGGAATTCCAAAAACTTACAGAACTGGAGAGAAATTTTGTTCACAATCACAAGGGGAAACTCTACCTTTATTCGTCGCCTGAAAGATACGTAAATCATTCTTCTAATCCGAATACTACTCAAGACCTTAAAAATAAGTGTGATATCGCAATAAGGAATATAAAGAAGGGAGAAGCTATAACGACAGATGCTACAAAAGACGATACTTCCTAATTAAGTGAAATGAATATTTCTTTGTGATTGTATGTGGGATTTACCAAAGGGCGATCAGTTCCTACCAAGATCAAACCTAAACAAATTGGAGAATTTGTATTCAGCTGAGGTGCAGGCAAAACCAAAAATTCGATTGCTATGTGCGATACATAGGAAGAAAGGAGAAAGCATCGATGAAATTGTCGAGATAACACATTTGAAGAGAAGAACAGTCCATAGTATTCTGCATCGGTTTTGTGAGGGAGGTATAGACGCAAAAGACAGCATAAAACAAACAGGAAGGCCAGCTCTTCTTACCTTAAGGCAGCGCAAAAATGTGGTCAAACAGTTGGAAAGAGGTCCTCCAGGTAATAAAAATGGTCTTTGGACTACAAAAGAGGTTAAGGAATTCATCAGAAAGAAATACGGCGTGAAATATACAACCGTTCATGTGTGGGAATTACTGAAAGCACTTGGATTTTCGATACAAAGACCCAGGCCAAGACATTACAAATCCCCAGAAGCAGACGAAATAGACCGTTTTAAAAAAAAGCTTCCAGGTTGGCATGCTATTATCGTGGGAAGGGCTTTGTAATTGGCTGTGAAGACGAAGCAACATTTGGTTTGTTGCCACTCATAAAACGTGGGTGGGCAAAGGTTGGTGGACATCCCTCAGTAACAATAAGCAGCAAAAACGAATGCACAAATGTATTTGGTGTTAGGAGCAGATACTCGTTCTTGTTTTCATTCTCGAAAAAGAAAAATCAGAAGGCATTTGTTAAATTTTTGAACAAAGTATTATTGCGATGGGGAAGAGTATGTATGTTTGCTGATAATGGACCTTGCCATCATGGAAAAATAGTCGACAGGTTCATAAAAACACACAAGAAGACATTCAGACTGTATTATTTTCCTAAATATTCACCGCAGGTTAACCCAATAGAACAATGCTGGAAACCAGCAAGAAGGGCATTAGCGAATAGGATTATCCAATCGATGCCAGTTGCAGAGTATCATTTACGTAAGGTTTTCAATGATCCTAAATTTATGCCCAAGATGTTCAAATATTTATCTAATTAGCTATAAGTGAGAATTTACCTTCGTACTTTGCATTAGCTGCTTTGAGGCTATTTCTAAGTGCCTGTTCATCAAATTCCAATATTTTGGTTTCTATTTCTTTCATTTTAAAGCACTTACAGATAATCTATATTTCACTTACTTAAACCCTTCGCCGGGATAGGGATTTGAACCCTAAATTCCCGAAGGAAACCGGTTGCCTTGTTTTGCATCACTAATCAGCTCTTGAGATACAATATCTCGAGACCGGCGCGTTACCGGATTCCGCCATCCCGGCATGTAGCACTCGTTTTACAGAGTAAAACAATACTTATTTATAGATATGATTTAATAAGCATACAACCATAAATAAAACGCAATCCTAATGATTCTTATGGATGAGACATATACTAAAAGACGCAACGGAAGGATCCTAACAGTGCTGTTATTCCTTTTGTTGTCTGTAGCCGGGATAGGCTTTTCCATATACCTGTTTTACGTTGCGGCAAGCCTCTACATGTACATACTTGCAACAGCATTCCTGCTTCTGTCGATAGTGGCAGGGCTGTTCAATGTCCATGCCTCGATATGGTATTATAGGTCTTTCAAGTATGACGGGTATTTGGACAACATAAAGAAAGGGCTAAAGCCGCTATCGAAGCTTCCGACCATTGCAATAGCAATACCAGCTTACAACGAAGACCCGGCAATGGTTGACGAGAACATAAAGGAGCTTTTAACCATTAATTATCCTAAAAGCAAGCTAAGCCTATATTTGCTGGACGACTCCACTAATGAGGATATTGCCAAAGGGCTGAAAAACGTAGCGGCAAAGCATAAAATCAATTATCTGCATAGGGATGAACGCAAGGGTTTCAAGGCTGGCGCACTGAATAATCTGCTGAAGCACGCCAATAGTGAATTTCTTGCAGTGTTTGACTCTGATGAGAAGCTGGTCAACAAAGATTTCCTTATGGACCTTCTGCCATATTTCCAGGACAAAAAGCTTTCCTACATACAGACGGAAAAAAGATATTCGAAAGGCAATTTCTTCTCCGATTCTATAGACATATTTGATGCATTCTTTTTCAAGTTCATACAGCCGGCAAGGGCGCTTAACAACACAGCTGTCTTCTGCGGATCGTGTGGGCTCATAAGAAGGAGCGCCTTGGACAAGATAGGAGGATTTCCCGAGTACGTGATTGAGGATACATTCTTCAGCTTTGAATCTGATATGCATAATTACAAAAGCCTCTATATACCAGATGTCTACGCTCTTGGCAGGCCGATAAGCACATTCACAGATCTGGTGCGCCAGCAGTGGCGCTACAATTATGGGGATACGCAGTTTATCAGCTATTTCTTCAAAAGGAAGGGCCTAACAAAGGGATCGCCGCTCTCTAATATGGATTATATAGCGCACGGCTTTGGGCTTAATTATCTGTCAGTAGTGCTGATATTGTTCACACTCATATCTATAGGCATTGTGTTCTCAAATGTGCCATTCGCGCACATAAATATTGCACAGTTCCTAACGCATAATACGCTGAGTTGGGACCTTGAGATCCTGGGCTTCTTTGCATTCTCATTGTCGCTACTTACGCCGGTATTGCTTACAAAGATATACTTCAAATCATGGAGCAAGGGCCTAATGGTATTCTTTTTGAATTATGCGCTTGCGTTTGTAAGGACCAAGGCGGCACTGGCTACACTCATAAACAAGAACCCGGGGCTTAACTGGAACAGGCTGAGGCCCAAGGGATCGAACAGCATACTGTCGCAGATATACAAGACAAAAACTGAGGTTGTCTTTGCCTCCGCAATGTTCGTATTGGCTTACATCGCACTTTCTGAAACCGATATAGCTGGAGGCATCTGGCTTATGTGGTATGGCGTGCTTTATATGCTCACAACTGTTTTCCTTCTCAAGTATGGTTGATCAGATGATCTACATAAAGGTACACAGCTCTGAGAACGGGGATATTGTTGCACTGTGTGATTCAACCCTGATAACGAAAGTGCTTAAAGAGGGAGAGCTTGAGATAAATTTGAAAGATTATTCAGAATTCTACAAGGGAGAGCTTGTAAGCAATGAGAAAGCGATAGAGATTTTGATTTCTGTAAGGAGGCTATTATCCGCAAACATAATAGGCAAGGAATCTGTCAATGCTGCAGTTAAGGCTGGGATAATAGTGAAGGACAGCATAAAAATGGTTGATAAGGTACCGTACGCCTACGCATTCAGGGTAAAGTATTAGTCCTACTCCCCCTCATCGTTAAGGTCTATTATAGTCTTTGCAATGTCGCCATTCTCCTCAATAAGCTTCTCCCTTATCAATGCCTTGTCTGTTACACCTGTCTGCTCCGCCACGAGCTCTATGTCCTCATCCGTTATGTTTGGTGGTTTCTGCGCCTGCTTTTCCGATTCGCTTATCTCGCCACTTATTTGAAAGCTTATCGTGCCCTGTGCCTCAATCTTAGTAACCTGCGGATTCTCTATAACTATGTTTACCTCTGCAGTCTCTATTATTACGCGTTCAGCAGTTATCTCAGAGGATTTGATACCCATCTTTGTCATTAGGTTTCGCATTGTCCTTGGATCCATGTTAGGCATCATGAAGAATCACGTATATAATAGGTAAATCCTATTAATATCTTGTTCTCTAATATTAGATTTATCCCCTTTCAGCATTAAAGG
>CAVXKJ010000003.1:0-197620 GCA_963762355.1 uncultured Microcaldota archaeon
CCCCAGTAGAACTGGACACGGAAGTTAGTTAGGCTTGGGGCCTCCGCCAGGAGGCGAGAATGTCAAGAAAGCCGAGAGTCCAGAGAACCCCGGAAGAGAAGTGGCAGATTGTGTTGGAAGTCCTGAAGAGCGGCAACGTGGCTGAGACCTGCCGCAAGTACGAGATCGCTCCCAATCTCTATTACCGTTGGAAAGACGAAGTGGAGGCGGGAGCCAAGGCTGCGCTTGGGGGGAGAAGCGCCGCCGCGCGGCCCGATGCCGAGCAGGAAAAGCGGATCAAGCAACTGGAGCGGGCGCTGGGCCGATCCCATTTGCAGATCGAGATCCTAAAAAACGTGCTGGGCGAGTGAGCTGCGGGCCAGCCCATTCGTCGGCACGGGAGTTAGTGGCCCAAGGGAAGGAAGCGAAGCTGGTGGCCGAAACGCTGGCGATCAGCCGGTCGAGCCTCTACTATCAGCGGCGGCCCCGCACCAGTGGTGCGAATCGCTCGCGCGACCAGGAGATCGTCACGGCCTGCGGGGAGAAGCCGGCCTACGGTTATCGGCGCGTGGTCTGGTGGTTGGGGCGGCATCACGGGTTGGTGTTAAACGGCAAACGCGTGTTGCGCGTGATGCGGGAACGCGGGCTGTTGGTGCGTAAGCGCCGCTTTCAGGTCTCGCGCCGAAAGGACTGGGGCAAGGTGGAAGCGCTGCATCCCAATCACGTCTGGCAGTCGGACATGACCAAGGTCTGGGCCGGACCCAGTGTGGGCTGGGCGTATCTGGTCTCGGTGATCGATTGCTGCACGCGCGAGATCGTCGGCTGGGACCTGAGTCTGCGTTGTCGCACAGAAGAAGCTCTGGCGGCATTAAATCATGCCGTGTTGGAGGTGTTGCCTTGCGGTTCTCGTGGAACGGGTTTGACTTTGACGACCGACAACGGCACACAGTTTACGTCGGCCCGTTATGTTGAAACTCTGAATCAACTGGGCATCACGCACCGGCGCACGGCCTACAACCATCCCGAGGGCAATAGTTACATCGAACGGTTCCATCGCAGCTTGAAAGAAGAGGAGGTGTGGCTCAACGAGTACCAGAGCTTCGACCAGGCCGAGCTGAGCATCGCCCGCTGGATCGAGGAGTACAATCACGACCGTCCGCATCGCGGACTCCACGGACGAACCCCGCACGATGCTCGTGCCCAGTTCGCCCAAACCCTTACTTCAAACACGGCCCCTTGTGTCCAGTTCTGAGGGGTGCACTACATCGCCGCCTGGCTCTACCGACGCGAAGAATGCCAGGTCCCGCCACATCGATGGAGACAGTAATCCTTCCAAAGTCGTTCGACGCAGCGTCTTCCGAGCTTCCAGGGTGCAATTGACAACTTTTATGTCGGCAGCGGTCAGCAGCGGCCAAAGTTTAAGTAGTGCCGCGACCGATGGATATTCGGAAGTCGTATCACAAACAACCACCGGCATTTCTTGATGACGGATTCGAATTTCGCTTCTGCCTCCGTAATAGGCTTGCATGCACTTACCGAGTATTTCTTCGGACAGGTTGAATTTCTTCGCCGGTTTACTGATCTGCATTTCCTCTAGAAATGCTTTGGTGATGCTGGCGGCGCTCATTGCCTGCTCGGGAGGTAGTTCGAGCGGGAAGCCGTCGTATTCATGTTTCATTGCGTTAAGGAGTTCAACTGTGCGTTCTGTGTCCCGCCGACCGTACTTGAGTTCCGCTTCGGTAACGAGCCCAGTTGGTTCATGTTTGGCTTTTAATTTGAGTCCGAATGATTTAAGAAATCCGTTCAGGTCCATGTGCTGATTTCGCAATGCCCAACCCAAAACTGAAAGGTCGAGGAAGCGACCCGCATAGACGACGCGTAAAGAGGGATCGCCTCCGACCAGGTTGATGAAAGCCGAACGCGAGTCTTTTGGTTGAATCCTGATCCATGGCTTCGGCTTGAAAGGATCTGCTTCATCAGGCCACGGCGTTACCGACCATCCAGTATTCTTGAGCTTGGCTCCGCGAGACCTCACCGCCAGTCGGCTCAGATCAAAAGGGGAGTTGAAGCACACGATGGCAGCGCCCGCGCGAATTGCTTCCCAAAAGTAGCCATTCGCAAATTCGGTGCGAGAGTTTACCTGAATTTCTTCGGGGCAACCGTCCTCCACGTCAGCACGTCTCCGCGCATAGGAGCGAATCAGCGCAACCGCTTCTTTATCGAGGTGGTCGTTGTATGCGACCCCTTCCTGCTGGCAAACATAATTGTCATCTTTGAGTTCGCAGAATCGCCACCACAGGAAAGTGAGATCCTGGCGAATATCGATTGTGGTTTCGCAGTCGAGGACGAGGGCGAAGTTAGCCCACTTGGGATCATTGGATTTCCATTGTTCTTTCCGTGGTTTTTCATTTCTGACGCGCGAGTAAACCCGGACGAAAACCGGCGCTAGCTCCGGATTAGAATTCATAGCTTTTGGGATTCTAAGGAAAGATAGAACAATCCGGCGATGTGGACTAGGGGAATCAGCAGTCGGCTATGGCTGACGTGCTGCTCGATCGCACTCTCTAGGCGCACTTCGTATCGGTTGACCTTGGGACTCCCGTGTCAATGCCACGGTTTGGCAATTGAGGTGAAACGGGAGCGGGCGCAGTGCGGCGCAGGGAGGACGCTGCCTCCCGCAGCGCGGCAGCAATTAATTCCAGTGAAGCGTTCGGAGACTGCACAAGATCGGCTATCGAGTCTAGATCCTCGGCCAGAAGCAGATCATAACGTCGAGCCTTTTCGCGCTCAGACTCGTTCACATTGTGCTGTCCATTCTTGGTGAGTTCCTTAAGATCTCTACTGGCTTCCAGCTTCCGATGACAGTTGCGGCACTCTACTCTTTTGAAGTCCGCGTCCAGTTCGTGGGTAACAGGATGATCTGCTTCGAAACAGAAGATGTCCGTCTCTGGGCAATAGAAACAACGAGTCGGATACCCCAACTGCTTGCGGCGCATCTCGATACGCCTCGCTCGCGTGATGGGGTTGGGATTTTTCACACGCTCGTGTCCGGACTCACGTAAAGACTGTCTAGCTGGCCAACATCTCCCGCATGCGCGAAGGACGACAGCAACTCATAGTCACTAAGCAGTTCGTGGCCGCCAATCCTCTTCCCTCGGTACGCCGCCAGGGCGGTTGGCGGTTCTTCGTCTCGGAGCACACGAAGCACAGTCGCACGGTGTTGTCCTGCAAGTTCAGTTGACGGGAACCGCGTGCTGTCACGTTCAGGGTCCCCTCGCGGGTCAAGACCTGCACCACGGCTGAGTATCGATCAGTGCGCTTAACGCGAATGCGACCGCCAGGGTGATCCTGAATGAGTGCATCGGGTAGGGCAGCCTGCATCCGCCGCCAACGCTAGTGGCTCCCTTCAAACGACCCGATCGAAACTGCTCACCGCCAAGTCCTAATCTTGCGATTGCAGTCTGCGGGTCGCAGCTCGAACAGGGAGCCGTCAATCTCCGGTCGACCTCGGCAATGTGACTTCTGTCCTTGACGGATGGTCGTTTCCGGCATATTTATTTGCCTCAACCAGATTCCAGCTTGAGGGGGCGGGAATTCGGAGGAGGCGCAATGCCCTCGCCACAAAGAACCTCGCTTGCCCCTCTGGAGTGGGTGTTTCCCGCCTGTAACGAATCGTGTTTCTTGACACATCTGTTGAATGCGCATCTACGCTGGGGGAGATACCTATGTTGTGGTTAGGCAAGTGGGTGCTTGTCGGACTTGTGCTCTGCATGATGGCACAGGCCTTGAAGGCGGGCGTGGGATTCCAGCCGGTTTCTCCCGAAGAGCTCAAGATGACCAGCGAACCGCTGGCACCTGGAGCGGCCGCAGTCATTCTGTATCGTCAGGTGGACCGCGATGACAATGGCTATTCTTCGCACGAGGACAATTACTTTCGCATCAAGATCCTTACCGAAGAGGGTCGGAAGTACGCCAACGTCGAGATTCCGTTCTTGAAGCAACGCCAGAACGTTGTCAACGTGAAGGCCCGGACCATCAGACCGGACGGCTCGATCGTAGAATTTGCCGGTCAACCCTTAGAAAATGAACTGGCCAAGCGGAGCAACGTGAAGTATCTGGCGAAGATTTTTACTCTCCCGGACGTGCAGGTTGGGGCCATCATCGAATACTTCTACAGGGTGAATTTGGGTGCGCACATGCTCTTTGACTCACATTGGATCCTGAGCAATGAGCTGTTCACAAAGAAAGCTCAATTTTCGTTGAAGCCCTACGAGGGCACATATAGCCTGACTTGGAGTTGGCACAGCCTGCCTCCCGGCGCCGAGGTGAAGGAGGGTCCCGACCACATCGTCCGGATGGAAGTGAGCAATATACCGGCATTCCAGTTGGAAGACTACATGCCTCCTCCCAACGAATTGAGGTCGCGGGTGGACTTTATCTATGAGCAGGGATTGGCTGAGAAAGACCAGAACAAGTTCTGGAAGCAGGTCGGGAAGAAGCGGAACGAGGAATTGGAAAGCTTTGTTGGAAAGCGGAAGACCATGGAACAGGCGGTAACTCGGATTGTCTCGCCCAATGACTCGCAGGAGGTAAAACTGCGAAAGATCTATGACCGGGTGCAGCAGATCCGGAACACATCATACGAGTTGCGGAAAACCGAGCAGGAAGAGAAGCGGGAAAACGAAAAGCCGGCAGAAAACGTAGAGGATGTGTGGAAGCGAGACTATGGTAACAGCATACAGCTGAACTGGTTGTTCCTTGGCTTGGTGCGAGCAGCGGGTTTTGAAGCTTACGGATGCTCGGTTTCAGATCGCAGAGAATATTTTTTCAACCCGGCTACGATGCAAAGTACAAAATTGAACGCCAGCGTTGTGCTCGTCAAGCTGAACGCGAAAGATCTCTATCTCGATCCAGGGGTGCCGTTCACCTCGTACGGACTGCTGCCATGGTCGGAAACGAATATCACGGGGCTGCGGCTAGATAAGGAGGGCGGAACCTGGATTCGGACGACGCTGCCGCAAGCCTCGGAGTCGCGGATCGAACGCGTGGGAAAACTGAGGCTCTCAGACACAGGCGATCTGGAAGGGAGGCTGACGGTCACCTACATCGGGCTGGAGGCGATGTACCACCGGATGGAGGAGCGAAACTCGGACGAAGTGGCGCATAAGAAGTTCCTGGAGCAGTGGGTGACGTCACAGATCGGGGTCCCCGCCGAGGCGGAACTGACAAACACACCGGACTGGACCAGTTCGGAAACACCGCTGGTTGCGGAATTTAACATTAAGATTCCGAGCTGGGCGTCGAATGCCGGCAAGCGGGTGGTGATTCCCGCCGCGATCTTTACCGCAGCCGAGAAAGGGATCTTTGAACATGCTAACCGGATACAGCCAATCTATTTTGATTATCCGTACGAGAAAGCGGATGACGTGACCATCGAGCTTCCGCCGGGATGGCGGGTGAGCAGTGTACCTCCTCCGCAGGATCAAAATGGAAAAGTGGTGCTTTACAGCTTGAAAGTTGAACAGAGCCCAGGAACACTGCGGTTGAAGAGAAAGTTGACCATCGACGTTGTGCTTGTTGAGCAGAAGTACTACACGGGGTTGAGGAACTTCTTTCAGGCGGTGAGGGCCAGCGATGGGGTGCAGATCATTGTGCAGCCGGGGGAAACCCATGCGAGTAACTGACCGGCGAGCACTGCCCGTTCTCTTTTGGCTTGCCATCTGGGTCGTGAGTAGTGTGCAAAGGGCCGCGGCGAGCGGGGATGCTCCGCAGTGGATGCACGCGCTGGTCGGTGTCCGGTTGCCTTCATATGATGAAAAAACCGACTCGGTGTTGCTGTATTCGGAGGCAAACGTGGCCGTTCTGTCGGCGGATAAGATCAGGACCCACGTACGCAAGGCCTACAAGATTCTGAGGCCCGAAGGTCGATCGCACGGCACGATAGAAGTCTATTTCAATGCGCACAGGCAAATCGGACATCTGCGAGGCTGGTGCATTCCGTCGCAAGGCAAGGACTATGAGGTGAAGGAGAAGGACGCGACCGACATTTCTTTGCCGATCGAAGGAGGTGTTTTGCTGTCGGACGTGAAGTTCAGAGTGCTGCACATTCCGGCGCCCGATCCGGGAAGCATCGTTGGCTATGAATACGAAGTGGAGGAACAGCCTTTCTTTTTACAGGACATCTGGCGCTTCCAGGAAACTGAACCGGTGCGGGAGAGCCATTATTCGCTACAACTTCCTCCTGCATGGGAGTACAGGGCCTCGTGGCTCTCCCATTCGGAGATAAAGCCTACCGAAGCCGGCGGCAATGTGTCGCAATGGGTGGTCAGGGATGTGAAAGCGATTAGGCTTGAACCGGACATGCCGCCGCTGAGTGGCGTGGCAGGTCAGATGGTCGTTTCATTTTTTCCAGCTGCTGGCACGTCGCGGAAGAACGAGTTCGCAAACTGGGAGAGTATGGGCGTTTGGTACGACAATCTGATTAGTGGACAGATGGACGCCTCGGAACCGATTAAACAGGAGGTAAGTAGTCTGGCGGTAGGCAAGATCGCGCAGTTAGGGAAGATGCAAGCCATCGCCTGGTTCGTGCAGCACGACATTCGCTATGTCGCAATCGAATTGGGTATCGGTGGCTGGCAACCACACGCCGCTCCGGATGTTTTCTTGCACCGGTATGGAGATTGCAAAGACAAAGCGACATTGATGCGCGTCATGCTGCACGAGATTGGCATAGACTCCTACCATGTGCTGATCAACACGCGGCGGGGCTCGATTACGCGTGAGACACCGGCTCACAATGGGTTTAACCACGCGATTCTTGCGATCAAGCTACCGGATGACGTGAAGGATCCGTCGCTAATTGCCGTGGTGCATCATCCCAAGCTGGGAAGAATTCTGTTCTTCGACCCTACTAACGAATTGACACCATTCGGTCAGATCGGAGGATACCTACAAGCGAATTATGGCTTGCTAGTGACGTCGGAAGGTGGCGACCTAATGAGGCTGCCGCAGCAACCATCAGCGATGAACAGCTTACAGCGTGTGGGCAAGCTGACGCTCGACGCCAATGGGACGTTGAAGGGCGATGTCACAGAAGTGCGGCTGGGGGACCGGGCCTGGTCAGAAAGGCGGCGATTGCGTGCGGTGACGAGGAGCGCCGATCGGATCAAACCCATCGAAAGCCTTCTAACGGGATCGCTGTCTAGCTTTCAAATTGTGCGAGCGAGCGTGATGAACTTCGAACAAACGGACCAGCCTTTCGCCTTCAACTACACTTTCGAGTCCGACAACTACGCAAAGAATGCGGGGAAGCTGCTGCTCGTGCGGCCGCGTGTGCTGGGAAGCAAGTTTTGGGACGTGCTGGAAACGAAGGAGCCACGAAACTTTCCTGTCGAATTCGAAGGGCCATTGCTGGACACCGACAGTTTCCAAATCACCATTCCCAAGGGGTATGTGGTCGACGACGTGCCCCCGCCCGTAGACGCCGACTATGGTTTCGCCAGTTATCACTCCAAGACGGAAGTGAAAGGCAATGTGATCGACTACGAGCGCACGTTTGAGGTGAAGGAACTAAGTGTGCCCGTAAGCCGCGCTGAGGAACTGAAAAAGTTTTACCGCATCATTGCGGGTGACGAGCGCAGCACGGTGGTCTTGAAGGCAGCGGGGAAACCGTAGTTGGCAATCGGCGTAGATTGCAACTCAAGAATCCTCAAACTAAGCCGGTGAGTACTCCGTTCTCACGTGACGCGATAGCAGGCAGGGGAAAACTCTACACTAACTAAGTGCGAAAACATTAAAAATTGTTTGGAAAACGGAATTGCGCGCGGATCGTTCGCGCCGAATCCCGCCCCGCTCGCGCGCGCCCCCGGCCCTGGGGTCCAAATCCGGGAGAGGGGGGTCGACAATTTTTCCCTCACGGTATAACCCCCGCGGGCCCTTGACGGGATAGGAGGTAGAGCGTTTTGAAACCGGTCTCGTTACCAAGTAGTAATATTAGGACCCTGGGGGACCCGCCCGCGCGAGTGAGGCGGGCGGAGGGGCGTGACAGGGCTACCGGCATTCGCCTTTATCTATCCATTCGCTACCGTTGCTTGTGAGCCGAAGAATGCTGATCTTGCCCCCGACTTCCTGCGGGTTAATCTTCTCTTGGGCGATAAGGCCGTCTCGGATCAATCCCGCCGGATCGGTAGCAATCCGGTCGTCGGTCCTCGCTGTCTTAGGCAGTTACCCCCGTTGGAGACATGTAAATAGACACGCAAACTAAAAGGCACATGATCACTCCATGAAGCAACTTGAATACCCGGAAGGCCCGGAAGCGCTAGAGAACGTTGAACGGGGGATGGCAGCTTTATTCAACGTCCCCAAGGCTGACATTTTACCGCTACTAATCATTCTGCCTTCCCGCACGCGCTGTCAATCCTCTTCATAACCCGCTCTGCCCACTGAATGCTCGCGTCGATGAGCTTGTCCGTTCGTGGGCTGGCGTGGCCTGCTGGATCACTCATTTGACCGTCTGCACCACCGACCCTGAACTCCCGGTGATGTTGGAAGTCCCGTTGTATGTAGCTGTGACCGTGGTCATCCCCTTCGGCAACGCCGATGTGGTCAGACTGGCTTTTCCTCCCGACAGACTGACCTGACCGAGCGTCGTCGTTCCAGCGGTGAACGTAACCGTGCCAACTGATATGACGGTCGGAGACTTGACCGTTGCCTTGAACGTTACGATCTGTCCTGCAACCGATGGGTTTGGGGAAGACGTGACTGTCGTCGTGGTTGTGGCCTGACTGACGACTTGGCTCACTGACTTTGACGTGCTCCGGGCCGAGTTCAAATCGCCGTTATAAGACGCCGTAAGCGAAAGTGTACCTGCTGGCAGCTTCCTCGTAATCAGTGTGGCCACTCCGCCACTGAGCGTGACTGTGCCGACACCAGTTGCGCCATTCTTGAATGTCACTGTGCCTGTCGCCCCACCAGGAACGGTCGAACTCACTATGGCGGTTAGCGTTACAGCCTGACCGTAGATCGAGTGATTTGGGCTGGAACTTAGGGTCGTAGTTGTATAGACGCGCGCCGTTCCCAGGAGTATGCCAACACCTCCCTGACTGCAGTTGTACACGAGACAACCGGCGACTACTATATCCGGCTTGCCATCGCCATTAAGGTCTGCGACTGTCATAGAGTTTGCAGACAGAGAGCCCAAATGGTAGTGCAGTATCCCACTCTGCTTAAATGTACCGTCCCCATTGCCGGGTAACACACTTACTTGCCCTCCGCTTGGGGGACATGCGCCGCTATATATACACTGGGTAGCCACCAGCAAGTCGGGCTTGCCGTCGCCGTTTACGTCGGCTAACGCCACTGACACCACATTAAATCCTCCCACCGAGTAGTAAGTCAACGTTGGCTGGAACGTTCCGTCACCATTACCCCACATCACGACTACGTGGGAGGAGGGGAAGTTCGTTATCACCAGATCAGGCTTGCCGTCGCCATTCAGGTCTGCGATCAATACCGACCAAGGATCAGCGTTGCCCCGCATTGTAGGTCACCGCCGGTTGAAACGTGCCGTCGCCGTTTCCCAATAACACACCAACCGTGTCCGATTCGCCGTTGGTCACCACCAGGTCGGGCTTGCCATCGCCGTTCAAATCCCCGACCGCAATGGACAGTCCAAATTCGCCGCCCGTTTCATAACTCACCGCTGCCTGGAAGGTTCCGTCTCCTTTCCCCAGCAGCACACTGACCGCTCCGTTCGTGCAGAGGGGTGTACACAAAGCCCCCGCCACCATTAGGTCGAGTTTGCCATCGCCTTTCAAGTCTGCAACCGCAAGTGACGTAGAACCGCCAGGATAAGGGCTAAGTACGTCGGAGCTGTACCACACCGCCGACTGCAAGGTTCCATCGCCGTTGCCCAGAAAAACTCCGACCGAGCCCCCGTTTAGAACCAACACGTCTGGCTTGCCATCGCCGTTGACATCCGCGACTGCTACCGAGGTGTTGAAGTAGTAGGTAGTAGCGTATGATATTGGTGCCTGGAAAGTTCCATCTCCATTGCCTAGTAATACTGCCACGGAACCAGAGTCACAGTTCAATGGATCGGTGTCAGCACAGTAGTTGGCTATGACAAGATCGGGTTTGCCGTCTCCGTTCATATCTGCAATTGCCACAGAACTGGCGGCTTGCCAGCCAGAGTCGTAAAACTGCACTGCGGTGAAAAGCGTGCCAGCGCTCAGGCTTCCCGGAATCAGCAAAAGCAGGATTGCCACCGCAACGCAATACAGAGTCGAGTTCTTAGCAAAGCACGTCAAGGGTCACCTCCCACTAAGTAGCTAAGAGAAAATGGGTGCGTCTGCCGACTAATTCACCGTCTGTGTCAGCGAAGCCGAACTGCCGATAAAGTTGGCGTTCCCGTTGTATGTCGCAGTGATGCTGTGCGACCAATGAATCTCCAAATTGAGAAACCACCTAAATTCATTTCGGCGCACCTCCCTAATCCATGGGGACAAGCAGCTAGTGCTTTTTCTGACCTTCACAATCTTGGTACTCAGCTTCCTGACTCTCATACTCCTCACAACCCTCGTTAAATGACTGGGATGAACCACTACAAGTTCCTCCGCCGTGATTCTCCGCCCATTCATATCCAGCGTAATGCCCGGTGCCTGGGTCATAGGGGTTTTCTGGTTCAGTGCAATTATGGGCAATAGCCTCCCCGTTGTCGTTGGACGAGTTGTTAGAGGATGTGCAGCCAACCAGCAGCAACATCCCCAATACCGTCAACACCAAAAGGGTTGATTTCACCATTATTTTTCCATGATTCCTTTATTGGATGGCGCGCTTTGTTTGTTTTTCCGAACTCGCTACTTTTCGCAAACGACACTATAAAGCCAATCATAAAACTTTCTGCCGGTTCCGATTTGCGCGTGGTATTCGTTTAATGTAAGCCGACCGTAGAAATTGCCCTCTAGATCGACGATTACGGGAGGATCATTCGCATACGAATTGCAGGCACCCCAACTCGAATAAGCTGATCCGTATTCGCTGTAGTGATTCCAGATGCTGGTGCTGGAATATCGACTTCCGAACGTACCGTATTGGTTGAAAACTGAATCCGTAGAGTACTCTGAGCAACTCAAGCAACCTAAGTACACTTTATGATCCTCGCCCCCGAATAGCATCAGCTTCTGTTCGCGGGATGGAGCTGCGGCAGCACCGGCTGCAGCGGCACCTAGCGCGTTGCCGACCCCTTGTCTTGCGGCTGGACTGCATCCCATCGGCAACAACATCAGCCCGACCAAAACAAAGTAAGCCGCACAATAAAGTTGACTAGCGCTTTGGGGGATTTGTCCCAGGGGCGCTGCGGTAGTATCCTCGCACATAAGTTCCGTACTTACGATAGTACCCATTTACATGAACGGTTTTGGGGACGCCATTAACGTTAGGGTCTCCATAGCACGAGCCGTTTTCCGCACATAAACCCGTTCCGCCGGGGGAGGTTTGTGTCGCCGCAGGCTGGGCAATTATTGCGTTGGCTTCCGCCTGACTAAGTCGTGATCGGTCACAGCCATACAAACCGAGGTTGCAAGCATTGAAATTGCGCTGACGATCGGATTCCGCCACCGTCGCAAGCTCGGAAGTGGTTAGCTTTGATCGATCGCAGCCGTATAAACCGAGGTTGCAAGCGTTGAAATTACGCTGACGATCGGACTCTGCCGCCGTCGCAAGCTCGGAAGTGGTTAGCTTTGATCGATCGCAGCCGTATAAACCGAGGTTGCAAGCATTGAAATTGCGTTGGTGATCGGCCTCTGCCGCCGTCGCAAGCTCGGAAGTGGTTAGCTTTGATCGATCGCAGCCGTACAAACCGAGGTTGCAAGCATTGAAATTGCGCTGACGATCGGATTCCGCCACCGTCGCAAGCTCGGAAGTGGTTAGCTTTGATCGATCGCAGCCGTATAAACCGAGGTTGCAAGCGTTGAAATTACGCTGACGATCGGACTCTGCCGCCGTCGCAAGCTCGGAAGTGGTTAGCTTTGATCGATCGCAGCCGTATAAACCGAGGTTGCAAGCGTTGAAATTGCGTTGGTGATCGGACTCTGCCGCCGTCGCAAGCTCGGAAGTGGTTAGCTTTGATCGATCGCAGCCGTATAAACCGAGGTTGCAAGCATTGAAATTGCGTTGGTGATCGGACTCTGCCGCCGTCGCAAGCTCATACGTGGTCAGCTTTGAACGGTCACAGCCGTACCAACCGGAGTTGCAGGCGTCGAAATTAGACGACTGCGCACCGGCAAACTGAACAACTAAGAGAAAACCCGCAAAGCAACAGGCTGTGAAGGCTCGAACGGAACTCGATCTCTTCATATTTGTGCCCTCAAAGGTTTGGAGCGCGCGGGGCCGTGCAGAATGGGGGAGGGAAAGCTGTTACGGCGGCGCGCCTTAGTCGGACAAAAAACGCCGCATCATTCTGCGATGAGAAATAGTGTCACGAGGGAGCACGCGTGTCAATGATGGCAATCACAACATTCCCCGGATGCGGGGGGCGATCTACACGGACAGTCGGCGGGTGTAAGGTTCCGGAAGTCTGAGTATCGAAGCCAAAGCGGAGATCGTGACGCCGTGAGCCTAGAAAAACGAATGGCTCTGACAAAGACCTCCTTGCTGGGCTAAAATGCCGTTCATGCTGAGCTTGGATCAAATCCAACGGGAACTCAAAGCCATTCGGGTCTTTGACATTCTCTTCTTGGCCTGGAGCGAGCACTACCCGGAGGAAATCGTCGGGTTTGAGCTGCGCAAGTTCCGCAAGCAGGAATTGCTTGGACTGGCTGAGTTGATAGTATCGAGGAACTAGCTGCTCCCCAGGAAAGGACTAACCTGCATGCGCCGATTCATGTCCATGGTTGCGCTCGCGGCTATATTGTTCACTTCGCTGGTCGCGCAGACTCCTCAACCATCGCCTACTCAACCGACGCCGCAGCAACAGCAGAAGTCTCAACCGAAGTGTACCGACAACGGCACGTATGTTAACAGCAAGGGAAAAACCGTAAAGCGTCCGGAGAACTGCTCGGCAGCGCCTCAAGGAGCTACCGCCAATGCCGGGACGGAAGTTACAGTTTCAGCCAGAGCCGACGCGGCACTTGTTCGCATCACGGCGGTGTCGCCAAGTGGTTGTGACTGATTCGCTGTCAATCATCCGCCGAGGCTCCCACTAATTGCGCCAATGTTCCCCAATGCCTCGGATGCGGGCGGTGTCGGCCCGCGCGGATGTCGCGAGCGTAGGGCTCGGATATTCGAAGAGCCAATGAAATCGCGGAAACAGTCACCGAAGCAAGCTTGGGCTGAATCTTCGTTAGATAGGTATTTCCATCCACTGTAGTTTGGCTTCCGGAATCGATCCAAGCCTGAATCTCTGCGGCATGAATCTTTTGCGTTTCCGTGCGGGCCTTTTGCGCTTCCTCGGACTGTGCCGTAACTCGTGCCACTGGCCCAAACGCAATGAGCTTCTCCCGAGACACCTCAGTAGCACAGGTACCGCAATACCTGCCCCTTTTCAGGGACATACCGCAAACGGCACAGATCTTCGGAGGGCGCTGTGCAATTGGCGAACTTGGAACGAACTCGTTTCCTCGGCCCTCACTTCTTCGACGTTGAGTCAGACGTGTCGGTACGGTCTGATCTTTGTTGGCTGGTTTATGATCCGGCGTCCTCAGAGCCTGCGCGACCCACTCCGCAAACGGTGCCACGGCACGGCCCCAGGTCGGGGCGGTCTCGGAGAGCCGAGCGGCGAATGACCCCATCAAGCGACAGTTGCCATCGCGCTGCTCGAAGAACCATTCCCTCTTAAGCGGTTCGCGCGCGATCCAATCAAGCAAGAACGCGTCCACCTGCGGGCGAATGGGTTCCATGAGGTCGCAAGCGAGGCTGTCACGATAAGGGGTGTCAACGTGGAACACGCCGATACCAGGGTCGAGGCCGAGGACGGCAGCAGCTAGGCGCGATTCCGACTCCAAAAGAGCATAAAGGTAGTTCAGAATTGCGTTGGCAGGGTTCACCGCTAATCGAGGCGCTCCCGTAAGTGGCGAAATTCGAGTCCCAAATACACGCCAATGGTCGGGCACGCGCGGTTCGTCTTTTCGCGGGAAGGTAATTGTCAGACCGCGCCAAGCAGCCCAGTACGCGCTAGCTGCCTGGGATTCGATCAGACGAATACTTTCCGGTGTGTCGGCTTCGGCCAACTCGGACCGGTACCGATGAATGGCGTCGGCATTCTCAGATGCAAGCAATTTGTGACGTGCAACCGACTCTTGGCCCGCCAGCTTCTTGTCAATTAGTTCCCGCGCAATCTGGACAGCGGTTCCCGATTGAATCGCCAGGGCTTGAGCGCGGCGAAGTCGGGCGTCTGACGGGCGAACGGGCCCAGTTGTGGCTAGTACGGAGCCGTCCCGTTCTAGCATGACAAATGCAGCCTTTTGATCTGCCAGCCAGCGAAGCGCTGCCAGAGACACCATCCCGTCTGAACCGATTACCACTAGCCTTTTCAAATCGTGCCCAACCTTTGGAAAACGAAATCGACGCCGGTCAGGGCCGATTCCGTCCTCAAGCAGAAGATGGCCGCGATCAACGCGGACCTGGATACCGTAGCCATGCAAACGACTCGACTACTCGCCCGCGGTAGTAGTAGGGAGCATACGCGATGGACAAGACCGCATTAGAAAACTTGCTGTCTTCGTACAACTGGTGGATGGAAGCATCCACTGTAGCCGTAGCTGTTGGCATACTTGGCGAGTACGTTGCGCACTTCATCTTCGAGAAAGAAGCTAGACGCAACCGGCTAGAAATGACGGTCAGCATCATCTTCGGCGTGTTTGTGCTCGGTGGAGTTGTCGGGGAATGGATCGTTGGATCGAAGCTGTCCCAAGCGTCCGAACAACTCCAGCGCATAGCAGATACCGACGTTGCCCATTCCCGCGCCCCTCACTTCTGCGTCGCTGGGTCAGACGTGTCGGTACGGTCTGATCTTTGCTGGCTGGTTTGCAATGCGGCGTCCTCAAGGTCTGTGCGACCCATTCCGCAAACGGAGCGACGGCGCGACCCCACGTCGGAGCGGTTTCAGAAAGCCGAGCGGCAAGCGACGCCATCAACCGGCAATTGCCGTCGCGCTGCTCGAAGAACCATTCCCTCTTGAGCGGTTCGCGCGTAACCCAATCAACCAAGAACGCGTCCACCTGGGGGCGAACTGCCTCCATGAGATCGCAAGCGAGGCTGTCCCGATAGGGTGCGTCAACGTGGAGCACACCGATACCGGGGTCGAGGCCGAGGACGGCAGCGGCTAGGCGCGATTCCGACTCCAAAAGAGCATAAAGGTAGTTCAGAATTGCGTTAGCAGGGTTCACCGCTAATCGAGGCGATCCGGTAAGTGGCGAAATTCGAGTCCCAAATACACGCCAATGGTCGGGCACGCGCGGTTCATCTTTTCGCGGAAACGTGACCGGCAGGGTCCGCCAAGCTGCCCAATACGCGCTCGCGGCCCGTGATTCGACCAAGCGCACAGCCTCCGGCGTCTCCGCCTCTGCAAGCTCGGAACGGCATCGATGAATTGTGTCGGCAGTTTCAGCGGAGTGGAGCTTTCCGCGTGCGACCGATTCCTGTCCTGCGAGTTTCCGGTCGATCAACTCGCGCGCGATTCGGAGAGCCAGATCGGATTGAGTGGCAAGTGCTTGTGACCGCCGGAGTCGTGAATCCGAAGCCCGAACAGGGCCAGTTACTAACAGGAGCCTGCCATCACGGTGAAGCATCGTGAAAGCAATGTCTTGGTCTCCTAGCCAGCGGAGGGCCTCAAGCGTGACAAAGCCGTCAGAGCCGATGAGCACAAGACGCTTTAGCCCGTGGCCCACGCGGGATAGCCTGATCTTGCGCCGCTCCATGCCCACACCGTCCTCGATTTCGAGGTGGCCAGACTGCATACGAACGCGGACGCCGAAGCCGTGCAGCGCGAGCACGCCACTTCTGCTGATGGTCGATTTGCCGGAAATGAGGGGTTGCGGTACGGTGACCGAAGCTGCCATTGGAGTCATACCTCCTGTGGTGGCTAGGGCTTGTCGGCTGCTGCGAACAGCTGGCAGGCCCGCTTTGTTTAATATCGGTGAGTTACGACTTGTGTTTTGCCTTCCTGTGCCTGCGCTCGGGTTTCCCTTCGCGTGATTCATGGAACATCTGTTCGGGTCTTTTCGACCCTACTAGGTTGATGGATGTCCGCGTTTTGTGGCCGTAAAGCGAACCAGCTATAGCGCGTGACAAGAACCAGAATTGTTTCAAGTGACTTGATGGCCGCCTCGAATGCGGAAAGCGTGGATCATTCTTGGCTGCAATAAATTCCTGGGGATGTCTCTCTAGGTAACGAGGAAGCATACCTCCGTGTAACGGAAGGGGCCAGTTCGAGGCATCCTCACAAATCTGGAGTACGGCTTCTGGGGTCTTCGCCTTCAACAGGCGTTCGAGCACGTCCGGCACTCCGGGAACCCGTACGAGCATCATCGCATCTTCTTTTGCAAAGTGTTTCGTGTAGAGGTTGCGCTTGTCCGACCGCTCACTGTCCTCTAGCTCGCGCCGTCGCGCATTTATTTCGGACTTCCTCAACTGACCGGCTCGAATTTCTTCCTTGAGTACCTCCTCAACGCGCGCCTTTTCCACATCGTGAAGCGGAATGTCCGCTGTCTCAGCAGCCTCAACCAATTGCCCGTGTTTGATGGTATCTAAAGTCCACCGAGCCCCGCCTTCGGAGATCGCGCGCAGGTCCCAATAAATCTGGGCCGCCACATCGTAGAGCCACGCCGCGTTAACTTTCCTTTTTCTTCCAGCCGCCATAATTCAAGGGCAAAATCTATTTGCTCAACCTTGACACATCAATTGAAACCAAGTAATCATGGCAATAGTATACGAAATGCCGCAAGATTATGCAAGGGCAAGAAAGGAGACGCACTAGGATGCTAAGAGACGAAACCGTACTCGCGGTGGGGATGGTTGAGGCAGCCCGGCGGCTGGGGTTGTCCGCCCGTACCGTCGCGACGCTCGTATCGCGTCATGAGCTTCCGAGCCGAAAGGTGGGCCGCCGGAGAATCATTCCGGTGACGGCACTGGAGACTTTCGTCAGGAGCGACCACCGTGTCCGGTCGCTTTGCGACTCCCCCATTTGTGGAGAGAACTAGCACAGGGTGAGCCATGGCTCCAAAACGAAGGCCCCAGGCTCGCCGTGGCAGGAAACCTAGGGCCAAAAAAACTAACTCGACATCAAGTATATCGCGGGCCGACGAGCAAACAAGCTTCGCTCTCGCGCCAAATCTGTTCCGGGCAAGACTGTGCGTGATCCCTCGCGTACAGGCCCAACCTCCAAGGGCAATCGGGCACCTCGCCCATCATCTCTATCCGAGATACAACTAAAGACGCGTGCGGATGTGCTGGCCGCTCACTCTGATATGTTGCGTGACTCCAGACTGACGGCTTCGCAAGCCGCGAAGGATCACGGTGTTAGTACGCGCGACCTTTGGATGTACATCCCCAAGGCATTCAAAAAGGATGCCAACGGGAGAATCCGCGCCGTCCCTGATCGGTACGTCCGCAGGATGGAAATACCTGGCCCAAACGGTCCCCAGCTAATCAAGGTCAAAGGTTCAAGGGCGAGGAATGAGTTTGCCCGGTATCGCAATGACGTTTTCCGTTTTCTAGGTGGTGACCTCACTGCGCTGGATAAATGGGACGGAGTGACGATCCAGGGGCACCAGCTGCTGACGGATCGGCAGATTCTTCAGACGTTGGGTGAGCAGGACAACCTCCCCGAGCATTTCGGAAGCGAGCAGGTTATCCCGTACAGCGCGGGTGTTTCATGATTGCCCGCTGCGAGCTGTGTGGATCGACGGATCGTGTTCAGAAACATCACCTCGGCGGGCAGAATCATGCGCCGTACTCCGTAATGTGGCTGTGTTTTAAGCATCACAAGCGGGTCACCAACTTAATCAGACAGGCAGGAGGAATGGAGGTCATGAAATATACGAGTGACCTAGACGAAAGAGCTCGGCGTGCTAGGCTGCACGCCCTCGTCTTCCTATGGTTTGTGGATGAAATCGTGAGGCAACCACAATCTTGTCTGGAAAAGGAGATTGATTCAGACAGCGAGAAGGCCAAGGCAATGGAGGCAAGTTCACAATGAGTGACTACAAAACGATTCAGACTCACGATCTCTTTCTACGCGCTCTCGCCGTACCTGTAGAGAAAAGAAAAAAGAAGAAAAAGGCCAAAGGCACCAAGAAGAGCGGGAAGGACACAGCTGACGAACCAAAGTGGCCGGACACAGTCATCGTGTTCGACACTGAGAGCCGGATCACCGTTGACCAATCGCTCACCTTTGGCGTGTGGCAGCGGTGCAAATTGGTTGTGCAAAAATATGAAGTTGTCGAAGACGGGATTTTCTATGCTGATGATCTGCCCACGAAAGACGTGCAGACTCTCAAAACATACGTAGAAACAGAAATTCCCGATGTGCGGTCATTCCCGCCCCGCTTTCCTCTTCACTCCCGTTCCAAGTTTATGGAGAAAGTATTCTGGCCTGCACTGAAGCGGGAGGAAGCGATGGTTGTGGGCTTCAATCTTGGCTACGATCTCACGCGAATCGCTCTCGATTGGAAAGAAGGAAACAAGGGCGAGTGGTCCCTCGTACTCATGCAGTACGCGAATGGCAAGGAGAACTGTAATTGTCCGCGTATCCTCGATACTCCCATCGACAGCAAGAAAGCGATCATCAAGATGTGGCGGCCCTGTACGAAGAAATTGAAGGGACGAGTACCAGCGCACCAGTGGAAAAACGGGGGGCGGAGGATCCACTTTCTCGATCTTCGAACACTACTCTGGGCGCTTTACAATAAGTCGTACTCGCTCAGGTCCGCTTGTGACAACAAGCGCGGTCCCTTCAAAGGTCAGAACCTGCCGCAGAAGGATGATCACGATCCGAGTGGCGAAGTCACACCCGAGGAAATCGAGCACTGCCGTCAGGATGTCCGCTGCACGGTGGGGCTACTGAACGCTTGCAAGCAGGAATTCGACAAACATGCCGATCTCGACCTGAAACCTTGGGACGCCTACTCCCCAGCAAGTATTGCCAAAGCGTACCTGAAGGCCATGGGAATCGAACGGCCAGAGGTTAAGTTCGGGGTTCCCAACGAGAAGCTTGGGCCTTGGATGCAGGGCTACTACGGCGGTCGCTCCGAATGCCGAATCCGCCACGAGGTTGTGCCTGTGGTCCCGGTCGATTTCACTTCCGAGTATCCGTCCTGCTGCGCAAACCTTGGTCTGTTCAAGCTTCTAACAGCTGAGAGGATCGAATTCGTTGACGATACGGAAGAAGTCAGGCGCTTTTTAAAACAGATCACGCGTGAGAAGTGCTACGACCGCGAAATATGGCCTCGCCTCAACTTCGTGGCGCGCGTTATGCCCTGTGGGGATGTCCTACCGATCCGGACCGTGTACGACGGGCAGAGTCAGAACATCGGTAACAATTACATGCACCCGAATCCAGTTCACCCGGAGCCCGTTTACATCGCAGGCCCCGACCTCGTAGCAGCAGTCATTCAGCAACCGGGTAAAATCCCGAAGATTGAACAGGCGTTCCGGATTGTTCCGACCGGGAAACAGGCGGGAATGCGAGCAGTAAGACTGCGCGGCAAAGTACTGATTGACCCGAACGACGATTCCGTTGACCTGTTCACGAAGATCATCGAAGAACGCAAACGCAACAAGGATGATCCCGACCTCTACTATTGGCTAAAGATCCTCGCCAATTCGATATACGGATTCTTCGTGGAACTGATTCCGGAGCACTTCCACCAACCCAAGAACGTGATGGTGTTCTCTGGCGATGAACATTTTCCGGATTCCACGCGCGTAACGGAAAAGCGTGGGAAGTGGTTTGCGCCCTACTTGGCAACGTTAATTACATCTGCCGGACGGCTCCTGCTGGCCATGCTAGAGGTGGAAGTGAAACGCGCAAAAATCTGGCACTTGAGAAAGCAGTAGACACAATCGGCAGGGAACTGGAGAAGGCGGACAAGAAATCCAAAAAAAAGTAGGTATTTATATTTAGCTTTTGATAGATTATTATGAACCTGAAAGCTATTGCTGCAATAATCATTCTTCTGATTGTAGTAGCGGCAATTCTGCTGTTTTTGCTTAATTATGTGGCAATCAAGAATTACGTCTATGGCCTTTTCGGCATATCCAACAGCATATATATAAGCGGAGTTTCGCTTGAGATAAACAATGCTAATCCAGTATCGTGCTTTGGCAATGTGGTACAGCCGCTTCCTGCCTTTTACACTGAGAAGGGGAGTCCATTCAATTATACGCTCAATCTTACAAATGCATGCGCATCGCCGCACAATGTTACAAATATAACATCCCCCAATCCTGGCTTTTCCATAAAGGTATTGAGCCCAAAACTTCAGTATGAGATCTCCAGAACAACAAGGCCCCATTCAAGCTGCTTATAACACCACCCCAAGGATTCAATGGCGGAGTTCTTACGCTTCAGGTCAATGTGACCTAGCTTCCGTGTGCCCCGCTCATGTGTGCTGTAAGGATCAGCATCGCTTTCAAACCTTTCACCGCATATGCTGCATTCGTAACTCTCCTCATTTGCTCCGCCGTGTGATTGCCTTATATGATCGGCAAGCTCATCCCCGTTGTCGAATGTCTCCCCACATATGCTGCATTTGCATTCAGCCATAATCTAACCATAAGATTAATTCAATCAGGCTTTTTATATCTTGCTCTGCAAATCCTATAAAGCGTGCTTCAATGAACATCACCATAAAGCTTAGCGGGCATGTGCTATTCCCATCGCTTGGCGCATCATCAGCCTTCAAGGGATATATTGAGAGCATTAGAAGGCTGAGGAAATCAGGCAATTCCATTTTCATAGTTGTGGGAGGAGGCGAGCCCGGGGCGCTATTACATAAGGATAGCGCGGGAGAACGGGCTTGATGAGTCATCCTGCGACCAAGTTGGCATTGCCGCAACTCGCATAAATGCAAAGATATTCGCAAGGGCGCTGGGAAATTCTGCCAGCCAGCTTATACCGACCGACTTCGATGAGCTTGACGAGGCAATATCAACAGACAAGATAGTGGTTATGGGAGGGCTTCAGCCGGGCCAGTCAACAAATGCTGTTGCAGCAGTTCTTGCAGAGCGCTCTGAATCAAAGCTCTTCATAAACACAACAACTGTAGATGGACTATATGACAGCGACCCAAAGACAAACCCTCACGCAAAAAAGCTGGACAGGGTTAGCATATCAGAGGTTGCAAGGATACTTGACAAGTCTGGAGTGAAGGCTGGAGAATATGAACTGATGGACCACGTTGCGATCAAGATAATAAGAAGGTCGGGCATAACAACCAAGATAATAGACGGACGGGATCCGAAAAACATACTGAAGGCAATCGAGGGCAAGATAGGTACTATCATAACTCCATAGCATTATTCCGGATGCGCCATCATTTCAAAAGGGAGGCATATTTGCTCTTTATCTTCTTTACCTTGGGCCCTATCACAAAGGTGCAGTACGGTTGCAACGGATTTCTCTCAAAGTAATCCCTGTGGTAAGTTTCCGCGTCGTAGAACTTGTCAAGCCTCTTCACCTCTGTGACAATCGGCTTCTCAAAATCCTTCTGGATTTTCTTGATGAAATCCTCACTGACTTTTTTCTGCTCCGGTGTTGTGTATAATATGATAGACCTGTACTGGTTTCCTTCATCTGCACCCTGCTTGTTAGGCGTTGTTGGATCATGCATAGTAAAGAATATGTCAAGTAGCACATCAAGTTTTATAACATCAGAGCTGTATTCTATCTTTAAAACTTCAGCGTGGCCGGTATCGTGGCTGCAAACTTCGCTATAAGTAGGGTTTTGCGTTGTGCCTCCCGCATATCCAGGCATTGTGCTTTCCACTCCCTTTATCATCTTGAACACCGCCTCGGTGCACCAGAAGCATCCACCGCCGAATACAATTACCTCATTTCCCTTTTTCATCGTTATCACCCTTTGGCACAAAGATAAGCGAAATGGAGTTTACACAATGCCTTATGTTCTTTGGCGTTAGCCCTTCGCCCTTGAATACATGCCCAAGATGTGCTCCGCAGTTTGCGCATTCTATCTCTATTCTTTCTCCATCTGCATCTGGAATCCTTTTCACTGCGCCCTTTATCTCATCGTCAAAGCTTGGCCAGCCGCATCTTGCGTCGAACTTGTCCTTTGAGTTGTAGAGAGGGGTTCCACACCTCTTGCAGACATAGGTGCCGTTCTTGAAGTTGTGCTCATATTCGCCGCTGAAAGGCATCTCAGTGCCCTTTCCGACTATAACTCGTTCCTCTTCAGGGGTAAGCTTCCTAAATGTTTTTTTGTCTGGCATTCAATCACCAATCACACAATTACATTCTTTTATTTTCAAGCTTTTTTATCCCTATACCAACCTTTGCGCCAAGTATGTCGAACTCCCTCTTTTGTGCATCTCCTGGAATTTCGGCGCCCATTGATATTGATTTTGCCTTTGTTATCTTTCTTATCTGGTCCTTGCCCTTTTGCAGCAGCGCCTTTGTGGCCTCATCCGCATCTATGTAGACAGCTATCGCATCCATTCTGGTCAGTGATGCGTCCTTCCTCATTGCCTGAACTCTTCTTACCAGCTCCCTTATCATGATCTCCTCCTTCAGTTCATCCGTAAGTTCCGAGTCTATCTTGAAGTATAAGTCGACATTGTTGAATCTTATTGCTGAACCGCTCTTAGATACTGTCCTTTCTGAGACTATAAAGTGCTCAGGCCTTATGTCAAATGCGCCCTTGTTCGTGTGGAGCCTATAGTAGCCATCCTTGTCTATAGATTGCTGGACGGCATTGGCATCCTGGTTCTTTAGATCATCAGCTATAATCTGTGCATTCCCCTTGAATGATGGCCCTAATTTCTGGAATATTGGTGTTATCTCCTTTGCGGATGCTACACCCTTGATTATTTTTATAGATTTTGAATTAGTGTACATCGCAAGTATGTTGCTAATCCTCTCGAGTGAGGATATTGAAGAATCGCTGGCAGTTTCTATGATTAACTCCTTCAGCGGCCATCTGAGCTTTGCATTCTTCTGCTCCCTTAGGTACAGCACGGCATTTGCGGATTCCTTGAATATCGCAAAATCCTCTTCCAGCGAGCTGTCAATGTATTTCTTGAAGGGTCTGGGCCACTGGAGCATGAATATACTCTCATTATTCTGGGAGAAGAATTCCTTGTATATGTGTTCGCACGAGAATGGTATTATGATCGATGCGAGTATTAGCGTGTTGTGCAAGACATATGCAGTTACGTTTGATATCCTTTTAAGTTCTGACTTGCTGGCGGATTCTGCCCTCTGCTTTGCAAACTTCAGGTAGAACTTGCTCAGATCCTCGAGTATGAAATTATGCACATCCTTTACCGCAACATCGATGCAATAATTTTCCATGTTTGATGTGGTATTCGTTATAAGGGTGTTCATCCTTGATAAGATCCATCTTTCCTCTATCTGGAGCTTTGAGAGTTTTGGCTTGCTTAGTCTCTTGATGTTGTTTTCTGACAGGAGCGCAAACTCCTTTACAAGCTTGGCTATGTTGTGTAGTGTCATTATGTTGCTGTCAGCTTCCGTCAGTTCCTGCTTCTTCAGCTTTAACTCTAGCCATCTGGGGTGGCTTGCGCACCAGAGCCTGTAGCCATCAGCAGATACAATCTCAAGCAATTCCGTGACAGAGACCGTGTTGCTAAGATGCCTGTGCATCTCCTGACCGAGCTCATCCTTTATCATGCCGCCTATGTTTACCCGCTTGAAGGAGCCTTTGCCATAGACAGCAACGCTAGTCCTTAGAAGCATGGTAAACCATCCCCTTATCTGGTCCCTGCTCTCCGTTATCCAGTCTGCAGGGAATAGCCTCTCAAACTCGCCAGGCTTAAGGCTTGCCGTATGCGATATTCCGGAATCATACCACACATCAAATATGTCGGGTATCCTCTGCATCGTGCCATTTGTACATTTGGCACATTTGAATTTTACCTTGTCGACATATGGCCTGTGCAGGTCGAATAATTCAGCATCTAGCGATGCCCTTTCCATTAATTCTTTTGAGGAGCCTATTACCTCCATCGCCTCGCATGAATCGCAAGTCCAGATAGGAATAGGTGCACCCCAGTACCTTTGCCTTGAGACACACCAATCTGGTGAACTGTTAACAGCATCTGCAAACCATTCGACTGCCTGGGTGGGATGCCAGATGACTTTGCTGTTTTCCTTTAGCATTTTCCCCTTTATCTTTTGCACATTCACAAACCACTGCTCAGTTGCCCTGTAGATTAGCTTGGTATGGCACCTCCAGCAATGCGGATAGCTGTGCCTTACCGTGCCCTCGAAAAGAAGCGCCTCTGATTCCTTGAGCTTGTCAATTACTGCACTGTTGGCCTCCTTTGGCACCTCCATGCCCTTGAATGCTCCCGCCTCTTCGGTGTATCTGGCATGCTGGTCTATTGGTGAGAATATGGGCATGCCATTCTGCCTGCCAAGCTTGAAGTCTTCTGGGCCGTGTCCGGGAGCAACATGAAGAAGACCTGTGCCCTCATTTGCATTTACGAAACTATCGCTAAGTATGACCCTGTGGTATTTTGCTAGCCTCTTCTGAATTGGAATTATCTTCTCTAGCGGATTGGTGAAGTATATATCCTTAAGCTCGCTGCCATAGAATTCAGCATTCAGCACTGCGCTTATGTTCAGCGTTTCAACAAATGAGTCAAACCTCCTTTTTGCAAGTATGTAATGTTCATTTCCGGAGCGCATTACAATATATATTTCCTTTGGGTTTGCTGCAATAGCAATATTGGATGGCAGTGTCCATGGAGTTGTTGTCCATACGACAAGATATGTATTTTCCGGAAGCTTTATCTTTGCACTGCTGCTTTTGGCGTTGTCAACCTTGAATTTAACGAATATTGATGCGTCGATAGCATCCTCGTATTCGACTTCGGGGCCTTGTGCGGATAGAACAGTCTCGCATCTTGGACAGTATGCGAGAGGTGCAAGACCCTTATAAAGAAGCTTCTTTCTGTGAATCTCCTTGAATATGCCCCAGCCTGCGCTTATGTAATAGTTATCATAAGGCATGTATACGTTCTTGAAGTCCAAGGATGAACCGAACCTCAGGAATGATGCTATGGCGCCTTTCGCCTGGTCTGTAGCATATTCCCTGCATGAAGCAACGAACTGGTCTATTCCTATGTTCTTCTCAATCTCGTCCTTTGATTTTATACCAAGCAGCTTTTCTACTTTTACCTCAACAGGAAGCCCATGGACATCAAAACCAGCCCTGTCATGTACATTAAGCCCTCTATACCTCCTGTATCTTACAACAATGTCCTTTATTGTCTCGACCCATATATGGTGCGAGGCCAATTCCCCTGTAACATATGGCGGCCCGTCCAAAAAATAGAATTTTTTGCCGCCCAAGTTGGCTTTTCTTACCTTTTCATCTATCTGATGCTCTTCCCAGTAGCTTATTATCTGATGTTCCATTGCCTTCAGGTCAAGCATGGAAAGTCACTATATATTTATTCGCGGACCTCTATCGGCTTGGTATCTGCCCTTCTGCTCTTGAACGCGGTCCTTTTCTTAATATTGCTCCAGCAATCCTTGCATATTACAAGGCGGGTTACCTTCTGCACGCGCATTGAGCTCTTCTCGCAGTTGATGCATATCTTCTTCCCGCAGTACGTGCATGCTTCGCTCTTGTATATCTCATCTTTGCATCTTTCACATAGAAACGTCATTTATCGCACCTTTAGCTCTATAATATCTATATTGAGAGATTAAAAGGCTTTCGTACACCGGTTTTGATGATCACCCACGAATAAATTCGTGGGTTTCCTCCGTTGTATCGCAGAGTAATCAACTGTATATTTCTAACTTCAGTTGTTTCTGAGACATAGTCTGTGCAAGTTTCGTGTGTTGCTGATTTTCTATGTAGGTCTTTACTGTTTGAGAAGTTATGTTACTAACACTTCTGAAGAAATATCCTCGCGACCAAAAATGTCCTCCGTAATATGTAAATCTGAAGGACGGGAATTTTCTGAAAAGTTCGTGTGACGATATGCCTTTGAGAAGATGGACTACCTTTTCAACAGTCATGGTCACTGGAATTGAAGCAAATACATGTACATGATCGTTTCCAATCGCAGTTGTATGTATGCGCATCCCGTACTGTTCTCCTATTTCGTTAAATTTCCGTATTAGAAATTCTTTCACATATACACTTGTCAGTTCAGGGAATCTGTATTTGGGGCACCACTCCAAGTGGTACTGGGATAATCCAACCGAATGGTTTTTATTTACAAAGGTTCCACTACTCATACAATCACGTTTCCGGCAGAGTTGCAGGCGCAAAAATTTTTCGCTTGCGCTGCCGTTAACAACTTTTGCTCACGGAACCAATAAAAGTCCTAGAATCAGCAACTGCGGTGGGGTCTCCTGTATCTCTCGAATAAATTCGGTAGGTTTAGTCGACCCCACACCCCTTGCACACTAAAATTCGTCATACTTTTTGTTTGACCCTTTTGCTTTCTCAATAGGATATCTCTTCCTGTTAAGCTCCATCTTTGAACGCAATGCATCGCTCAGGTTTATGTCATACTTCTGAGAGAACCTCAATATCCAGTAGAATGTATCTGCCAGTTCGTCGCGTATTTCCTTGCCTTTCTTGGGATCATTTAGACGCTTCAAGCTGCTCTTTCTCAGAGAGCGCCCTAAAATGATCGAGTACCTCTGCAGCCTCCGTTACAAGATATATAGAGAGCTCCTTTGGTGCATGGTACTTGTCCCAGTCACGTTCCTCGCAGAATTGCCTTATCTCTTCCTTCAGCTCCTCTAGTGTTGCCTCAGAATCTGCCATTAAACCCACAGAATATTTAATCAGTTCCTCCTTTTATAGTTTTCTTTACAGATAAATATTACACTTAGGTATTTGCTATGAAGGCTTACATAAGAACATACGGCTGCACGCTTAACCAGGCTGACAGTGATATCATATCCTCTGTCATGGATAGAGATGGTATCGAGATTGCTGAAAAGCGAATCTGAGGCAGATGTTGTAGTAGTAAATACCTGCACCGTGAAGAAGGCAACTGCGCAGAAGATACTTTACAAGCTTAACAATCTTGACAGATCAGGAAGGAGGGTCGTGGTTACTGGCTGCATGGCAGGCGCAAATCAGGAAATGATAGAGAAGTACGCTCCAAACTCGAGCATCATAACAATGCCGAATGTTGACAAGATCGGCAGACTTGCACATGAGACATATAATGGAAAAAGAAATATCATAAACGAATACAAAAAAGTCGACAGGCTTGCCTTGTTTGAGCCATCGAATAGCGTGATTGCAAAAATTCCAGTAAGTGATGGGTGTCTTTCATCCTGCAGTTCTTGTGAGACTAAATTTGCAAGAGGTTCCCTAAACAGCTTCTCAGAGGAATTAATACTTAAAAGCATAGAGCAGAGCATGCGCAGAGGTGCAAAGGAGATACAGCTCACATCTCAGGATATGGGAGCATATGGAATCGACAGGGGCACAAACATAGCTGAACTTATGCAAAAGATATCTCTTATCGAGGGAGATTTCAGGGCAAGGATAGGAATGCTGAATCCAGAACATCTTCACAGGTATTTTGATCAACTTGCAGAAGCATTCAAATCGGATAGATTTTATAAGTTCGTTCATCTTCCTTTGCAATCAGGCAGCAACAAGGTTCTTGCTGATATGAGGAGAGCGTGCAGAATTGAGCAATTTGAGAGTTATGTCGATGAGCTTAGGAACAGGATTCCGGGAATAACGATAGAAACTGATATAATAGTTGGATTTCCAACCGAGACGGACGAGGATTTTGAGGAATACTGTTGAATTTATCAAAAGGGCAAAGATTGATGTAACAAATATATCAAGGTTCGGCGCAAGCCCACATGCCTCTGCATCAAAGATGGTTCAGAACGAGAGCGAGACAATAAACCTAAGGAGTCTTGAAGCTGTCGAGTGTGGTAAGATCGGTGCAGCATGAAATAAACGATAGGTTTATAGGCAAAAAACTAGATGTTATAATCACTGAGATCGAACGATAAGTCGTTCAACGGAAGGACAGAAAGCTATAAGCAGGTAGTGATGGCTAGAAAATGAAGGGCCGCTTAGAATAGGCTCATCCTAGAATGTATTAATAAAATCTGCATCCGCAAATGTTTTGTATGCGTACAGGTGTATATTATGTATTCTGATAAACTTTTGACTCTTTTCAAGAAGGAAAGGATAGAGGTAGGTGACACTATAGAGCTTATTTCAAGAGAGCTTACAGTGAAGGGCGAACTTATGCCGAAGACGGAGGTAAGTGCCGAGGACGTGATAATATTAAAACTGGACAATGGTTACAACATAGGAATAGCGTATAGTCAAAGACCTGCACAATCAAAAAATTATCAGAGGGCAGAAAAACATCAACATTCCCAAAGGCAGATGTAACTACTAAGAAAATCACTTCCCAAAGTCTCACTGATATATACAGGAGGCACAATAGGAAGCAAAATTGATTATGTGACTGGTGGTGCACATACACTCATTGATCCTGCAGAGCTTCTATACGAGGTCCCAGAATTACTTAGATATAGCAAACGTAACGATAAGGCACCTATTTAGCATATGGAGCGAGGATATGTCCTATGTTGAATGGCAGGAGATAGCAAAACAGGTCAAAAATGAACTTGACAGCGGTGCCCACGGTGTTGTAATTACTATGGGTACGGACACGATGCACTATACTGCAGCTGCACTCTCATTTATGCTTAGCAGGCTTAATGCGCCAGTTGTAGTAACCGGCGCACAACGAAGCAGTGACAGGGGCTCAAGCGATGCGTTCTTTAATCTATCCTGTGCCGTGCAGATAGCTGCGAGATTCGGATATTGCAGAGGTAGGAATATGCATGCATTCATCAAGCTCTGATGACAGATGTGTGTTCATAAGAGGAAATCGTGCAAGGAAGATGCACACGTCAAGAAGGGACGCATTCCGACCAATTAACGACAGACCAATAGCATATGTTGACAGAACACTCAATATCACATATGTTAATGACTATAATATGGCAATGGAGGAATTTGCTGATACTGTAAAACTAAGGAAGAATTTCGAGCCGAAGGTTGCATTGATAAAGAGCAGTCCTAACAGCGATCCGGAGTTGATTGACTTTTATCTCAAAAAAGGATATAAGGGTATAATAATAGAGGGAACAGGACTTGGGAATCTGCCAGGTGCAAGGACGCACGAGCACCTTTCGTGGCTTGGAAAGATAGATAATGCAATAAAGAAAGGCATGGTTATAGGACTAGCATCACAGTGCATTTATGGTAGGGTGAGCACGAATGTATACAGCAAGATGCGTGATATAAGTGGCTTGGGTGTAATATATTGCGAAGACATGACATCAGAAACTGCTTACGTTAAACTTGGCTGGCTGCTTGGTAACTACAGCGCGAAGGAATCTAGTGAGCTTCTGAACAGAACCGATTGCAAGAGAGATAAAGGGGAGGAGCAGGTATGATGAGTTCCTTGTATAATGGTGTATAAGTGGCAAAGGTAAAAAAACCAGAGATAGAACCAGAAAAGGATAATCCTTACAAGGCAATGGGATTCCTTTGCGGCTTGGAGATACACCAGCGCCTTTCCACAAAAGAGAAGCTTTTCTGTTCCTGCGCAACCAATGTGCTGGAAAAATCGTCAAAGCCCATTGCAAGCATCAGCAGGCGCCAGCGCGCAGTTGCCGGGGAACTTGGCGCAGTTGACAAATCGGCAGAGTTCGAGGAGCTCCGGAACAGGAGCTTCCTGTACAATATCTTTGAGATGAACACATGCCTCGTTGATGTTGATGAGGAACCTCCCCACGAGCTTAATATTGATGCTCTCGATATTGCACTCTCGCTTGGGGCTTCGATGGGCATGCGAATTGTTGATGAGATCCAGCCCATGAGGAAAGGAGTGGTAGATGGAAGCGATCCGAGCGCATTCCAGCGGACAATGCTGGTAGGGCTTGATGGAAGCATAATTGTAGGTGAGCATAAGATAAACATTCCTCTTATGTCGCTTGAGGAGGAATCAAGTGGGATAGTCTCGAATTCAGGCACGAATGTTGTATACAACACCGACAGGCTTGCAATACCGCTCATAGAGATAGATACTGATGCCAACATACCAGATCCCAAAACAGCCAAGGATGTTGCTCTTTACATAGGCACGCTCCTGAGGCTTACAGGAAGGGTGCAGAGAGGAATCGGATCAATAAGGCAGGATGTCAACATGTCAATAAGGGATGGTGCAAGAGTCGAGATAAAGGGAGTTCAGGAGCTCAATTTCATAGATAAATTCATAGAGAACGAAATAACTAGGCAGCAGAAGCTCATCGAGATAAAGAAGGGCCTTTCAAGGACAGCTGCAAGGGTTGATGCTGAAACAAATCTAACGCCATTATTTATTCATACGAATGTTGAGATCATAAAACACCACATAAAAGAGGGCGTGGTATTCGGCTTTGCGCTTAGGGGCTTCAAGGGATTTCTTGGCACTGAAATAAATCCAAATAGGAGATTGGGAACCGAGATAAGCGACTATGCAAAGATGGCAGGAGTTCATGGCATAATACACAGCGATGAGGACCTTGGAAAGTATGGATTCAGCAGTGGGGAGATATCAGGAATTAAGAAACAATTGAAACTTTCGGATAAGGATGCATTCATAATCATTGCCGGAAGTGCTGATGAGGTGGCAAAGGCATCCAAGCTTGCAGTGTGGAGGGCCGAATATGCGCTTAAGGGAGTCCCAAAAGAGACGAGAATGGCGCTTGACAATGAATCCCATACATCAAGGTTCATGAGGCCTTTGCCCACAGGATCCAGGATGTATCCAGAGACAGATGTTAGGCCGATACTTATAACTGAAAAGATTAGATATGCAGCAGCTGAAAGCGCGCCGAATGCGGAAAAAGAGCGCAAATACCTTCAATCAAAGATAAATAATGCATCGATTATTGACCAGCTCATACTTTCCACAAGGCTGCAGCTATTCAAAGCAATAATAGAAAAAACAGGAGCCGACCCTGAATTCGTCGCAAATATACTAGTCCAGAGGCTGACAGAGCTTAGGAGGAATGGTATTGATGTTGATTCGATAGAGGACAAGCGCATGATTGAGCTGTTCGGCATGTATGCGAATGAAATGATAACAAAGCAAGCTGTTCAAGAGGCAATAGTCATTATATCAAAGGACAAGGATGATTTAAAGACAATTCTCAAAAAGGGAGACCTTCTAAGATTAAAAGGGGCAGAGCTCAGGGCTCTTGTATCAAAAATGAGTACAGAATCAAAAGGAGCCAGCAAGGATGAGCTTCGCAACAGGATAATGTCAAAGTACAGGCTTAATGTTGACGGTGCGGAATTGAATTCTCTTTTAAAGTGAATACATCATATATTTTATAACTTTAGCTGCTATTCATTAGGTAAACAATGCGATCGTAGTCTAGCCTGGTAGGACTTTGCCCCTCCAAAGCTTTTGGAAAAAGCTTTATCAAAAGCTGATAAAAGGCAAAAACCCGGGTTCAAATCCCGGCGGTCGCAGTTATAAGCATCAAAGTCTGGTTAAAAGATCTCTAATTATACTTTGAGATAGTATGTGTAAACTTGGAGAAGAGTAGCTTCTTAAACGCATAGTTTACTGAAACAAAACATGCACTCTAGCTGTTATCTAGTACTGATACGGTATTGCTGGCATAATTCATAACATAAACATAGTTGTTGCCGGAATCGTAGGTTGCAGCGACCGGATCGCTTTCGACTGTGACTATGCCTATCACTGAGGTGCCGGAGATTATATAGACTGTGCCGCTGCCGGAATTCACAACAAAAATATAGCCGTTACCGCTTGTATCGTCAACTGCAGCGACCGGATCGCTTCCGACTGTGGCTGTGCCTATCACTGAGGTGCCGGATATCACGGAGACAATGCCATCGTTAGGACCAGCAACATAGATATAACCATTGTTTGGATTGTAGACAGAAGCCCCTTGAAGAGAACCAGACACGGGAATTGTGGCTATTACGGAGGTGCCGGAGATTACAGATGCTGTTCCGTCGCCGGAATTCACAACGTAGACATAGCCGTTGCCGGAATCGTAGCTCAGCGAGACAGGACCATTTCCTACACTGGTTGTTGCTATTACGGAGTTGTCCGAGATTACCGAAACTACATTAGCTGCGGGAGTTACAATATAGACATAACCGCTTGCGGGATCATAGACAGAGGCTGTTTGTCTTCTGTTGTACGCATAGATTGTATTTGTTACAGAAGTGCCTGAGATTACCGATGCTGTGCCGCTGTCAGAATAAGTAACATAGACATAGCCGTTTGAGAGGTCGTAGGTTGCATACCTCGCATCAAATAAGCCACTGATTGTGGCTATTACGGAGGTGCCGGAGATTACCGAGACTGTGCCGCTGCCGGAATTCGTAACATATACATAGCCGTTGCCGGAATCGTAGGTCGCATAGATAGGATCACTTCCCACAGTAATTGTGGCTATCACGGAGGTGCCGGAGATTACCGAGACTGTGCCGCTGGCATAATTAATGACATATACATAGCCGTTGCCGGAATCGTAGGTCGCATTTATGGGGCCGTTCCCGACATTGATATTGTCTAGCAATAAGGAGATTGTTGTGGTTGTTGAGGAGGTTGTTGTGGTTGTGGTGGATGTACTTGATTGGCTACAGTCTGCTATACATTTTGCAAAGTTTATGACGATGCTGTTGCTAATACCACCATATATCGCGTTTACAGTCACAGTGCCGGGACTTTTTCCAGATATATAACTGAATGCGCTTCCCGCAGCGTTTGTTGTTGTAATATTTGGAGATACTAAATAGAGATTGTTGCTAGAGGTGAAATTCACTGTTGCCCCTTTTAGTGGATTACCGAAAAGCATTACTATTGCGGTTAGTTGATCAGGATTGCCATTTGAGATCTGGGTATAGTTCAATGCGGTAAGCGAGATGCTTGACTGAGTCGAGGGAACGGGCTGCGCGTGCCCAGAAAAGACGCCGAGATACGTCTGCTCTACCCCAGTATTGCAGTTATGTGTGGCTAGGTATGATACAGCTAATCCACAGTCTGTAGCATTCAGGTAGATATCACCAGACAAGAATGTTCCTACGTTGCTGTTTATCGGAACCATTACAATGCACAGTATTGAACCCCCAGGGAGCACAAAATCTGGGCTGCATGAAAACTGCGTAGTGTTCTTATTGTTTAAAGAAATGGATATTTCAGGGTTCTCGATTGGGTATTTCTGATTATTTATCAGTAAGAAACCGACAGTTGTAGTGTGGTCTATCGTATTTGTTCCAATTATAATATCATTGCAGTATGCGCCATTTACAAAATTGCAGGTGTTATTTACCACATTATTCGATGAGGAAACATAGAAATAGAGTACCCCTATGACTATGGCTATGATTATAAATGCCCATCCGTAAGTAATCAGGTATTCTATAGAACTTTGAGCCTCCATCATTTTGAAGTATGATCTTGTGTTCTTTGTTACCATGTAGCATCCGATTATTGTGCCTATTGCGAAGCCTATTACATTAAACACAAAGATTGTAAGAGCCAGAACAGTCGATACCACAATTCCCAGGCACCAGCTCCACTTTGTCCCCTTCCAAAGGCCATAGGCGAGCAAAAGGCTGAATAATCCAGCTATGACCAATACGATGCCATTTATAAGCGCAGAGGATGTACCTAGTATAAAAGGCGAATAAGTTCCGGCTAGCGAACCAATTAGCGCGGCTAGTACCACACCTAGCAATGCAATGCTAATTGGCACTTTTCTCTTCTGGCGCTTTGGCATGTATTTATATTACTAGCAATAATTTAAAAAGCCATACCCCATCTAAACTGAAACTGTTAGAAGCCTTTATATAATTTCAGAAAGCATATGAGAGCATGAAAAACAATAATATTCTCATTGTAATCTGCGTGGCAGTTGCATTGCTCGTAGGATTCGGCGTTGGCCTCTTTGCTGCGCCTTACATACTATTCGGTGGACACCATTTCCCGCCTTCCGGAGGCTTCCGTAACCGCACAGCGGTCAGCTCCGCCAATGTTGTGCATCTTCAATACGCTGTTAACATAGCAACCAAACCAGGAATAGGCCAGTACCTTGTAAATTCCACGGGCTGGGCTCTGTACATGTACGTGCCTGACACACCAAACAGCGGCAAGAGCACCTGCTATGGCGAATGCGCGATCGCATGGCCAATATTCTATGTGTCCAATCTTACTGTAGAGCCAGGAATAAACAAGTCGCTCTTCGGAATGATAAACAGGACTGACGGCACGAAGGAGCTTACCTATAACGGCTATCCGCTTTATTATTACGAGTATGATACTGGTGCGGGAAACATAAATGGGCAAGGTGTCGGCAAGATATGGTATGTACTATCGCCCTCAGGTACAGTAATATACAACAACACCTAGATTCAAGATAATTAGATGTCTGAAAGAGCAGCAGTTGCAAGGATGTATAAGTCAACAATAATCTTGCTAATTTTTATTGTTGCTACGGCTAGCTATTATGTTCATCAATTTCCGTATTCGGTCATAATAGCGGCAGTTGCGTGCACCTCCATTGAGCTTTTAATAAAAAAACTGCACCAAAAAAGGAAATTAGATATCCCCTACACTGCAATAATAACCGGCATAATAATAGGCTCTGTCACGTACAGCAATGCTCCCATAATACTGCTCGTGCTGGCCTCTGCAATAGCGATACTATCAAAGCACTTCATAAAGCTCAAAGGCAGCAACATATTCAATCCAGCTGCGCTGGGCCTTTTGCTGTCGCTAGCATTGTTCGGTATTGGTGATGCCTGGTGGGTCGCAGCGCCTATTGCTGTTTATGGCGTGCTGATAGCGCTCACGCCCTTGCTTGTCATATGCGCTTATGATGCAAGAAGACTGTATGTAGGAGTATCATTTGCGCTTACAGCATTTGTGTTGCCCCTTGTGATGAAAGGATTAATGAGCATACAATCCATTGCGGCGATATGGACAGCCCTGATAAGCGTTAACTACTTCCTTGCCTTTGTAATGGCATCAGAGCCGAAGACCTCGCCAAACAAAATTAGCGCACAGATAATCTACGGGGTAGGTATAGGCACAATGGCATCGCTAATGGCACTCTACAGGATTCAGTACGCCTTGCTTATACCATTGATCATAGGCAACATAGCCTATGCAATATACAGGATAAAATCAGGATCAAGATAAATTTTTGGAATGGATTAATGCACCAGCATAAATCTACTTAAATGGCTGCATAGAATTACTTGCCGAATAGTATTTTCCTGAATTTACTTCTTGCTTTTTCTGATTCGCTTATTTCAGAAAGGTAATTGCCAAGGTCCCCGCCAAACTTATGTGAAAGGGACATAAGTCTTTCAAAGCTTATTTGGTTTATTTTTATCCTTTCGCCGCCGTCCAAGTGCTGCTCTGATATCTTGCGGCATTCTGCTGCGGTAAAAAGATATATATTCCAGTCCATCTTAGCAACAGGACTGAATACTTTAATTAAATGCCATTTGCTTGACACCATTCCTGATTCCTCTAACAATTCACGCTTTGCGGCAATTATAGGACTTTCACCATGTTCCATCCTGCCCCCGAAAATCCCCATTGCGCTCTTTGAACCAGGCTGCTCCTCCTGGATTATAAGAACCTTATCTTTAATGGTGGCTATTATTCCAACACCATGAGGCCGCTTTAACCTCTCAAAGGTCTTATATGTACCGTCAAACATCCTTTGTCTCCACTGATAGACATTGAATATCTCACCCTTGAATACCAGCTTCGCTTTCTTTGGGATTTTGTTTGCCATAAATGTTTTTGGGAATCTTGCTTTAAATACCTTTTACTTCCATTTATTATCCAAGATGTGTTAGTATGAGCGACATAATGTTGAAATGCGGATGCATTGTAACGGAGGACGGCGAATTCATAGTGGGCCAGGGATGCAGCCACTGCAAGGAGTGCAACACCGTCGGAAAGCTCCATCCGTTCGGATATGATAGGATAATGGAGATAAAGACAAGATAGGATACAATATATAAACCACTTATCCAAATCCTAATGCGTATGGCGGGGTAGCTCAGCCTGGTAGAGCGCCGGACTCATGTGCATAGCACTATGAGTGATGAGCTTTTTAGCTATGAAGAGAAATCCGGAGATCGCGAGTTCAAATCTCGCCCCCGTCAACTTAGCTTGTCGACGAGGCAGAGTTCAAATCTTCCTGAGCAGCTATTAAATAGCTTACAAGTCGAAATCACGCCTTATTTGATATTATAGCGGTTATCGGACCATCAAAATTTCCTATAATGTAGGTTTTCCCATATTGTCTGTGTTTGGTTATTATCTCCTTTGTTTTAGGATTCGCATTTAAAGTTCTCATTGCTTTATCTCTTGCAATTTTAGATTTCCAACTTGCAATGGCAATAAGTACATTGGGTTCGTCCATTTTGCTATAAAGTCTAGTACCCTGTGCACCTGGCTGTTTTTGAATAATAGAACTCCCCGTTTTCCATGATTTTATATATTGTTTTTTACAGTTTGGTTTAACTTTTATCTTAAAAATGAATATCGTATCAACACCAGTGCATTTTATTTGCCCTTATATCCAAACAACTTGTCATATTCGTCATGGTCAAATATGTAAAGCACAAAACTTACTATCTCTATTTCGTTTGTCCTTAATGTGTAAAGCATTCTCCAATAGTGCGTCAGTTCTACTCTGAAAAGATTGTCAACTTCAAGGGTCTTTGGTATCAACACTTTTGGAATATTCTGGCCATAGATTGGGTTCTGTTTGAGTATTGCAATCTTATTGTTTATCGATTTGATAAGTTGCATCTCCTCGGAGTTTGTCTTGCCATTCTTTTGCTGATCTTTGGCTATCTTGACTAGAGACTCATATGCGTCTCTCGCTTGGCCCTTAAGTAATACCGTAATCTTTTTCTGTGGCTTCATAGTTCCAACCCTCCTTCCTTAAGCCTTTCCATCTCACTTTGAGTTGTATATGTCCAAAGAACGCCTTTTGTTGTAATTAGTATCTTTCCGCTTTTTTGCAAGTAGTCGAGAATCTGCATAAGCGTCTGGTGCATCACCTTTCTCGGAAGCCGCCTCTTGAGCTCTGATATCTTTATGATCTGTTTTGCGTCTTTTAAAACGTCTTCTACCATGATGACAGTATTTAAAGTCGGTGAATGCAATATTTGTATTTGAACTTCTTTCATGTTAATCACATATATTATTATATCATTTAGATATATAAATATATGTATCTTATGATTTTACCTGACTTATATAAGAAAGGATTTACGCTTAAAGCACGGTTCTCGCCCCCGTCAACGCACACGGTTTTTACAGTCTCTTTCGACTGTAACGTTCCAAGAATATGAGCCATGTTCAAATCAGCGTAGTGTCATTGAATTTCAAGTTCAAATATAGCACCGCTTGATTGAACTTTGGAATTCACAAAAAGGACAAGAAACAGTATATAGACCTAGTTACTTTATCGCCCTTGTAATGAATTCATGAACTTTTCTTGTAACGCTGCAAATAACTCAATACCGTTGAGAATTTGCCGCTTGACTACTTTATTCTCTTGAGATCCTGCATAATATAGTAATGCAAGATTCGCACCCTTAACAGCATTTGCAAAGTGGTCTTCCTCAACGCTTGTATGGATTTTAATCCAGAGATATGCTGGTAACTTATCACCACCAACACATATTTTTGTCTTTTCTAAGTAAGTTACAAGACTTGCATATGACTTACGCAAAACTTTATCTAGTTCTTTGAATTCTCCATCTGCAAGTAACTCTGAGCCTATATGAAAGCCAATTGCACGAAATAACCTTTCCTCTGTAATAGTACCATTAAATCCGTAGCCTCTTAGAACTTCTTTGTAAAAATTCTTATTTAATCTATTTACATTATCATTAATCTCCTCATTGCTGTTACGAAAGTATTGACCAATTCCTTTGAGCATAGCCTTCGCAAGAGCACGGTGGGTTACTGGATGTGAGAATGCTCTATCACCAAATTCATCGACAGCGGCAGAAAAGATATGTGAAGCTACTTCAATGCTCTTGTCCCCAAAAGCCAAAATTTGTTCGGAAGGATCTTGAAAAAGGTCTCTTCTCGTTCCAAGTTGTCCTGCTAAACCTGCTACGCCTGAACCAAAAGGTGCATTGAATTGTACGTACCTAGAAAGTACTTGAACTATTATTTCAGAGTGTTGCAGTGCCTGACTAAACAGATAATTACCATGATGGCTACTTAAAATTGCCTCCACTTCAGAATGTTTAATCTGATCTCTTCTAAGTATCCGAACTGTCAATCTCTGATCTTTGTGTGAATCTTTAGCTACCATTTATACCACTACAATAGTATTTGTAAGCCCTTGTATATATTTCTATGCTGTGGAAAAAGCACAACAATTTAAAATACCAACTGAGAGATATTATCATGTCTAAAGAAGAAGAGATTCTAGGAAAAATTGGAATGGAAGAAAGAGAGGCAAAGATATACCTTATATTATTGCGATTAGGATCGTCTACAGCAACAAAGCTTTCAGAAGAGGCAAATATAGATCGTACTACGATATATGATATACTGAATAGACTCATCAATAAAAGTATTGTAAGCTACGTCATAAAAGATAATATAAAGTATTTTGCACCAGTAGATCCACAACACCTTCTCAAAGAATTGCAAGAGAAAGAAGAGGAGTTGAAGGAGATAATGCCACGGTTACTTTCACTGGCAGAGTCTACTAAAGAAAAAACAGCAGTTGAAGTTTTTAAAGGAAAGACGGGCATAATAGCTGTTTTTAAAATGGTTTTAAGAGATAAAAAAGATTATCTGTTTGTAGGCGCTTTGCATGAAATTTCTGAAACAATACCTATATCCGTATATAAATTCCTAAAGGAAGCATATAGCTTAAAATTAGATGGCAAACTGCTTTGTGAGGAAGGATTTGGAGATCATGATACTGATATCGTAGGAAAAAATGAGACTTATAGAATAGTATCAAAGACATTTACATCTACAACCACTTTAATTTGGGGCAACAAAACAGCATTTTTCGTATTTACAGAACCTTGTTATACAATTCTTATAGAAGGCAAAGAGATAGCTGATAGGCATAAGTTATATTTTGATCATCTATGGAGACAAGCTAAAGAACCTTCAAAAGAGCATAAGAGGAAAACATTGATAAAAGATTAAATAGAGATGTAAATAGATGTCAGTATATATCTTTATACTGTTCTTACAACGCATATGAACGATAGGTAACGCACCAGTCAACTCCATCTTTACTATACAAAATAAGGTGACTACAATATTGATTAATTGTAGTCCCCTAAAAGCAAATATTTATATATTTGTAGTCCCCTAATAAAGTATGAATACTGAAATAAGACTTATCGGGAGGAAGAAGAAATACTATTTAGTTCATACTTATAGGGCTGGCAAGAAGGTAAGGAAACTTAGGGTTTATTTGGGTTTTGATCTTTCTAAAAAGGAATTAGATGAGAAGATAGAAAAAGCCGCGATCACTCTACAAGACAGAATTCACTTAATAAATGCTATACACGATCCATACCTTACTGCTTTAACTAAAGAAGAGCTAAAAGAACTCAGAACTTTTGAAATCCCAAAAGAGATAAGATTATTGCATTTAAGTGAAGATGATTGGCAGACCTTTACTGAACTTTTCACGTACAATACGAATGCGATTGAAGGGTCAAAAGTAGAAAAAGGTGAAGTCAAGGACCTATTAGAAAAGAATAAGCTGCCAAATAAATCAAGGGAAGACATATCCGAAACTTTTGGAGTAGCAGAGGCAGTAAAATATGTTAGGTCAACTGAGGACCATTTATCAATAGACCTAATTAAAGTACTCCACTGGCTAGTATTCAAAAATTCAAAGCCATTTGCCGGGCAATTAAGAAAAAAAGGAGTGGAGGTAGGGATATATGATCAATTTGGAAACATAGTACATAGGGGTGCGACAGCAACACAAGTACCACGACTGCTAAAGCAACTTGTCGAATGGTACAGAAAGAACAAAAAGCGCTATCCGCCGCTCGTACTAGCCGCAGTAGTGCATAATCAATTTGAGAACATACACCCATTTCAAGATGGTAATGGTAGGGTTGGTAGATTACTTTTAATCAATATCTTGTTAAAGCACAGATTGCCTCCCGTAAATATAGAACTCAACATACGGGGCGAATATTATGCTTCTTTGCAGGCTTATGAAAAGTTCGGTAACATTCGGCCAACGCTAGAGTTACTGTTAAAGGAATACAGAAAGCTTAGGAAGGAACTAAAGAGGTGACTACAAAGCTGCTTAATGTAGTCACCTGTGAGGCCTGTTATAAACACATTGTGGGTAATAGACTTATATGAAAAGGGAGTTACGCTTAAAGCACGACTCTCGCCCCCGTCAAAGGGCTTAAAGCTTAGATTATAACTATTGAATCAATCCCTAATCGCTTGAAATCGTTATCGTTTGTAACCAGTGTCTCCTTGTTTGCAAGACAGATGCCTGCAATAAGAATGTCGTTCTCCCCAACTAGGTTGCCCCTATCTTTTAATTTCTTATAAATTTGTGCAGCTTTGATTGCAGCTTCATCAGTAGTATGATAAACCTTAATCTTGCTTATGAGAGTCTCAAAAACATTTTCTATTTGCTCCATATCACCATATCTTAACAATTCATATTCGTTTATAAAAGTTACTGCAATACCGTCTGGTGAATATTTTTGGACTGTTTCTATAGCCTTTTTATTTCCTTTTAGATAATCTATTACAATATTTGTGTCGAATATCGTCAAAAGATCACCCAATCTTTCTGCCAAGGTTTCTTCTTCTCTCTTTAAGAACCTCGACTTTAATTTTATCCAATTCTTTACTTTTACTTTTTAGTATACCTGCAAATTCGCTTATGTCTGCTTTGCCTTTGTTCTCATCTAAGAGTTGCAGAATAACATCTGAGAATGACATATTCTTACCCTTTTTTTGGGATAGTTTTGAATATGCGAGTTCAGAGAGCGAAACCATTTTCACCATACAATCACCATATAGTATATGTATAGTAAAGTATATAAGCCTTGTGTAATAGACTTATATTAAGAAGGGAGTTACGCTTAAGGCGCGGTTCACGCCACCGTCATCCAATTAATATATACCATAATGGACAATGATACCATTTATTATCCATCATATTGAATAATAGCATGGGTTTATATATGGTATTTATGCAGATAATTAACCAAAAGCTTAATTAAGTAGTATGTTTATAATATATATCATGGACATGTTCTCTGCACTTTCTGACCCGACAAGGCGTGATATAGTAGAACTTCTGGCATCCGAAGGCAGATTATCTGCAACTGAGATATATGACAAGTTCAAAGTTAGCCATCCTGCTATATCTCAGCACCTTCAAGTGCTGCGCGAAGCAAAGCTCGTACTTGTTGAAAAACTAGCGCAAAAGCGAATTTATACCTTAAACTCAAAAACAATGACTGAGTTGGAAGTATGGGCAAAGCATATGACAGAGGAATGGGAGGCGCGTTTTGATGCATTAGACAATGTACTTGCAGAGGAAAAAAGTAAATCTCATGATAAAAGGGGTAATAAAAATGGCAAACGATAGGAAAGATCTGGTAATCACCCGCATTTTCAATGTGCCGCGTGATAAGGTATGGAAGGCATGGACAGACCCAAAGCTTTTGAAAAGGTGGTGGGGTCCTAAGGGAGTTACAAACCCGACCTGCGAATGGGATGCAAGGCCAGGAGGCAAGATCAACATAGTAATGCTTGCCGGAAAGGAGCTCGGCAGTTTTGCAGGCCAGAAATGGCCAATGACAGGCACTTTCCATGAGGTCACGCCACAACGCAGATTAGTGTATACTGCCAATGCATTAGATGATGTCAAGGACATACTGATAGAGACTGAGAATACAATAGATTTCAAAGAGCTCGGAAGCAGGACTAAAATGAGATTGCACATAGCAGTTACAAAGGCAGATGCAAAAGCGGGAATGGCACTGCAAGGAATGGAAATGGGCTGGAACCAAAGCATTGACAAGCTTGATGAGGAGCTGCAAAAATGATTGGAGAATTTATACAAGCAATGGTATATGTCTCAGCATATACCCATAACCCAGGATTACATCTTCATCTCTACAATCTCTCTTACTGTTGTAGTTCCCATTCTGGCCTTTGCGTGCGGTGAATCCTTTGCTATTTTAAGCGCCTCAGCCATGTTCTTTGCATTTAGTATCATGTATCCACCAAGATCCACCTTTTGGGGTTTGAAATCCTTAGTGTCAGCACCTGTAACCATCTTGCCTTTCCATTGCACTGGTGCTACCGATTCAACCTTTCCTTTCTTCATAAGAGGACCAAGATATTTCTTCCATGGCATCATCCCAGCTTCCATTTGCTGCTTAGTAGGTTTCTTTGGCATCCTCATTTCCTTATTATACATCAACAATAGATATTTTCCCATATAATTACCATATTATAATTGTTGGTAAGTATTAAAAACGTTGATAATTAAGGCAACGAATTAATCTCTTGGTAAAAGTGAAGTGTTATATATCTAGACAACTAATGTATTATACAGGGAAATGTTGTGGTGGTGAAATGACTAAAGATTCTGGTATAGTACAATTGAGATTCAAGGACGATGGAAAGTATATTACGATAATAAAACCAGGAAGGTTTACAAGAAGTGATATATTAGCGCTTATAAAAGAGGCTCAACTAAGGAGCAGGATCGTCGATTTAAAGGGAAAGGATCTGCGTAGCCTAAACCTGAGCAAATTAAGCCTTGGAAGGGCAGATCTTTCAAATACGGATTTGTCCAATACTAACCTATCAGAGACAGTTTTGTTCAATGCAAATCTTTATGGCGCGAATCTTTCTAATACAAACCTTTCCTCGACTGACTTTTCTTATGCGAACATGTCAAATGCGAAGCTGTTGGGAGCAAATCTTGCCAATGCGATTCTCTTGAAGACAATTTTAATAGCACATTAGCTGTAGGCTAGTGTATATTAGGCCAAACAGATAAATTTATCTTCTTATAATCCGTTTATCATATTATGACGGCAGACCAGAAGGATATACTGTATAGCGGCAATAGTTCCTATAAGTATGTTGATAAACTCATAAAGGATGATGGAAGAGAACTAATGATAATATCGCCGTACCTTAGTGGTTATTATGTTAAAATACTTACAAAGGCTGCCTTGAAAAAGAAGATAAGAATAATAACATCAGGTAACTCATTGGGCTACAAGGGTTCGGATCTAAAAAAATTTGAGATCGGTAACATTTGGGGCTACATAAAGGCAATTGCATTTTTTGCGATCTTATGCGGATTCTCTATATTCTTCCGGTTCCTATATACAACCATAATTCTGACACTAATAATAGTAGGTATAATAGCAATCATGTATTTACGCTACAAAAAGACAAATTCAAACATGCAAGTAAAGGTTATAACCGATAGATTCGTGCATGAGAAACTTTACATAGGTGATAACATGGCAATATCAGGAAGCGCAAATCTTACTTATAACGGGATGCATAGGAACATAGAGCATATAGAAGTGATAAAAGATTCTGGCAAGGTAAATGAGCTAAAGTCGCATTTTGAATCGATGTGGAAAAACGCATAAATATTATGTATAATTTTAAACGCCAAATTAAGTAAGATTTATAGACCTTTAGCCTTAATGATAATTACCAAGTGTTAAATATGGTTACAAAAATATCGGAAAAGGGAAGATATCATTCAAATAAGGGTAAAAATGTATTTGTAGCAAGCGGTGGAGGAGGACAATGCCCCACAATAAATGTCATAAAGTCTGGTAAATCTGCAAAGTTCAAAGATGATTACTCCAAAGGATTTAAGACTTCAAAGGCTCTTGCAAAATTCATATTTAGATAATTATTCTATCTTTATTCCCCTTATATCCTTAGTATACGTTTTTTCCTTTTTGATCCTACCTGTTTCCTCATAATCGATTCTTGGTAAGGATTTTTGATTATACTCTTTAATCAGTATCTCTTTCTGTATAGAATAAGCATTGTCAAAATTTCTAAAACAGAAATTACCGATCAGTATATCTGTTATTATTAACGTATCTAGCTTTATACCAAGATCAAGATTTGCAATCTCCTCAACTGCAGATTCCAAATCACCATAAATGAATACCGGCACATAGAGAATAATCCCGCTAGGGCTTGCAGTATCTGCTATGAATACATATTTGTTGATATTGTATTTTGATTCGTAAACTATATTTTGTAGAAGCTTCTCCCTGTTTGGAATGAATTTATCTATATCTGTAGTTATTGCAGTGATTATACCTATATACTTAATCGGCAGATTTTCTATAGAAATTGTTATCCTTTTTATTATTCCTTGCTGTTTTAGTTTATAGTATGAATATTGAGATCTTCCTTTATCAAAGCCGTACTTTCTGTCTATTTCCGAAAAATCTATTTTACCGTTTATTGTTAGTTCCTTTAATACTGCATACTCCCTTACAAGTAGAGAATTCTTTAATGACTCTATAAATTCAGGTCTTAACCTAATGAATCCATAATCCTCTTCTAATGGTGCAGTTATAGATATTGACTTATAATGCAATCGCTTCCTTATCTTTATTATTATAGAGTTTATCTCTATGCTATCCTTGGCAAGCGCATATATTGCAAGATGAAAATCACCCTTTGTAAGGAAGACCATTTCGATCCTATTGTCATCAGCTATTGCATTTCGCAGATCGTCTATCTTTGGTATTTCGTCTAGAAACTTTATTGTTATTAGAAACTGTATGTATCCCAGCTTTGTTATGTCTATCTCTGCAATATATTTTATGCTGTATTTTCCTTCCAGCTTTTTAAGTTGCGATATGCATCTAGCCTCACTTGTTCCTATTATCTTGCTTAGAGTCGGTATTGATATTCGTCCGTTCATGCTGAGTGCTCTCAGAATTCCTGCTTCGTGTTTATAACTTTTAGCATCTGGTTCTATAGCAACTTTATTTTCTTCAACTGATGGCTGTGGCAATTGTTGCGGCGCTTTGATTGTGCTCTCTGCTGCGATTGCCTTTACAGCCCTTGGTTTTTTCTTTCCCGCTTTTATGAATTCCCCATTCTCCTTTATTCTTCCAATATATAGCGGAACCTTTATTGGCTTTCTTCTCTCCTTGTCCCATCTGCTTGTTGACTGATAGACAAAGAAATAATTCTTTATGTGCTTTATCTCTACGTAATTGCTTCTTTCCTTCTTTATTCTGAGGAACGTTGCCTTTATCCTCTCTGGTAAATCTATCATATGGATTACATATTGAATAATTAAATATATATGCTTTATGTTTTAATTAATGTTACGAGGGTTATATATGGATTAATATATGGAGTAAATAGCAAAATATGCTTATTTATTAATATATCTATTGAATTTTAATTATTTCTTGGTACTATTTAGACAGAATAGCATAAGCACGAATATATATGCAGAGGTGTTAAGATTTAACATTGGTTGTCGGAACAAATCTAAATTGCAAAGTTCAGATTTTAAAGTACAACAATCCCAATCCCAACCAAAATCACCCAAAAACGCATGGCTTTTGTCATGCGTCTTTTTCTGCTTGCTTAAATTTATTGCTTATAGCACAGCAGCTCCTTTCTTTGTCACTAGGATATCATCCTCTATTCTTACCCCTCCGAATCCTACAACATATATTCCTGGCTCATTGCTTACAACCATGCCCTCCTTTAAGCTGTCCTTTGAGCCTGGGCTTAAACCTGGGCCATAGTCGTGGACATCTATCCCAACAGAATGGCCCAATGAGTGTATGAATTTACCCTTGTATTTTCCATTTGCTGCACTGTTTATCAGATTGGCAGCGGCATTATGAACATCGCTTCCCTTTACGCCCTCCTTTATCATTCCTGTAGCCAGTTTTTGCGCATTGTATACTATCCTGTACATCTCTGCAAATTTAAGGTATTTTTTTGATTTCTTCTCAGGCATGAAAAGGAATGTTCTTGTTATGTCGGAGCAGTAGTTGCTGTATTTAGCTCCCATATCTATAAGGACAATGCTGTTCCTTGATAGTTTTGTGCTTCCGGGCGAATGGTGTGGAAGCGCTGAATTCCTGTCAAATGCGACTATCGTGCTGAAAGATGCCTTGTCTGCACCCTTGCTCATCATCAGGTACTCGATTCTTCCAGCTACCTCCTTCTCGGTCATGCCGGCCTTTAGTGATTTTTTTGCCTCATACAATGCCGACCTTGCGATCTTATTCGCGATTATTATTCTTTTTATCTCGTTGTTATCTTTTATTGATCTTGCATCTGCAAAGTTGCTTGATACATCTATTATGAGTTTTGGCTTTACGGTCCTCCTTAGCCTTTTGTAATACCTATAAGGTAGAAATGATTCATTTATTCCGACCACCTTTGATTTCAGGTATTTTTTTAGGAGTGCCTCCATCTGCTTTGTGCGCTCTATCTTTATAATCCGCATATTCTTTGGCCTCTGCCCCTTTGCAATCTCATACTCGAGCGAAGAGACTGGAAGTATCAAACCCTTCCTCGTTGCTATCAAGGTATTGTATTCAAATACGCCGCTTGTGAACCCCGCAAGATATGTAAAGTTGCTGTCCTGCACGTCCGTATTCATAAGGAATATGACATCTGCCTTTGTGCCTTTGAAAACTTTCCTTATTCTTTCTGAATTCTTCATAACATCATTACCCAACCACATGACTATAAATTATATTATAACTGCATAGGTTTAACTAGTTTATTTGAAAAATAGTATTGGTGGGATTCTGGACAGGGAGAACATGCTCAAGGAGCTTGATGGAAAGATAGGGGTCAAGCGTAGCGACATAGTCTACAGGCATATGCGTGATCCGGCTCTTCTCAGGTATTATTACAGGCTAAAGATGCTTCCGCTTACAAGCAAGACAGAGCTTGTTGGCAGCTCTCCAACTGATTTGTTCATAGGCAGGTTCGGTTATCCTTATGTCAATATAGGGCCGCTGGTGCCGCCTGAATTCGGCGATACAAGGATACTCAGCACTCCTGAGCGCTGGAGCAAGATGTCAATAGATGAGATAGTAAGCATGCGTTCCAGGCTGGTTCGCGGGCTTTACAGGACAAAGGTGCAGAATGTTGAGCATGGAAGAATCGAGGAGCTTGTGCGCGACCTTGCGCTTGCGGAAAAGCCTGCCGAGGCAGAGTTGAGCTTTGCTGGAAAACCCTTTGTCAAGATGACGCTGAAAGACGAGGTAGAGCCATTCGGTCCCAGCGCAAAAATAAAGAGATTCAATCTATACAACATGAAAAGCGACAGAAAGGTGGAACGGCTTTACAGCGACACTGATGCGCTATCCAAGACCGCGATGGTTGAATTGTACAACAGCGGCATCCCGGTCTCCAAGATACAGAGAGGCCTCTCTGCCGGGCTCTTCGGGATAGGCAGCAAGCGCAGGTTTGTTCCAACAAGATGGAGCATAACAGCAGTTGATGACACCCTCTCAAAAAACAATCTTGAAGAGGTAAAGGCATACTCCCCGCTTGATGCAATACACGCATACTACAATGTGGCGCTTGACAACCGCTGGCTTATATTCCTTATTCCGGGAAGCTGGCAGTACGAATCTATAGAGGCATGGTATCCCAAAACCGTCTGGAACGAGAATGGGATTGACATCTCGATCTTTGGCTCCTACGAGCAGTATACCGGCAGAAAAACCTATGCAGAGATAGGCGGGTGCTACTATTCGGGAAGGCTTGCAATAACTGAGAAGCTGCAAATGTTGAAGAGGCAGGCAGTTGCACTGATACTTAGGGAGGTGCATGAGGGTTATCTTATGCCAGTCGGGGTTTGGAATGTGCGCGAGCATGTTAGGGAGACTCTTCAAAAGGATCCTATGGTAATGCACTCCATAAATGAGATGTTTGACTGCATTAGGTCAAAGCTTGAGATAGGGCAGAAAGATTGGATATCAAACAGCAGAGTCCTACGCGACCTGATATCCCAGAAGCGGATAAATCAATATGTTTCACAATAACAAAAAGCAACACTTCCGCATCTAATTCAAAGCGCATGTCATTTAAATACATCGGATGAGATGAAAAGAGGGCGATTAGATGAGGACCAACGCAATAACCCAGATTAGAGGACAAACTATACGGCAAATAGTAGATATTCCAAAGACTAGCCAAAATGTATCTGCTGCTTCGGGTAGAGGAATAACATTTGTTTTTAGGAAGGATACCGATCAGACAAGAGAACCAATTTATTTCAGTGACAAGAGAAAGATTCCACGCCGTTGATGTGCTTTCCTTGTTTTCAATCTCTTTCTGCAAAACATTAGACCTGAACAGGCCAATAGATAATTTGCGCGCAAGGCTTGCCCAAAACCAATACTTTCGTATCCAACCTAAGTGCATTCGTATTTAAATACGTTGCCAGAGATTAGAAAAAAGGCGATTATATGGCGACCACCGATAACCCCCGAGATAGAGGAGAGAATAGAGGTACAAATGCAGCTGCTCAGCTAAGAAAGGATATATTACCCGAATATCTACTTAGAGGAAAAGTTTCGCAAAGCGCAGGTAAAACTGGAAGAGGCTTAAGTACCGAAAGACACCCAGGATTATTTAGTGCTAATTCACTTAAGGCATAGGTGTATTTTATTTTGGCATAGGGCTAGGCTAAATGCTATTTCAGGTTTGTAACTATTCCGTCTATGACCCCGTTTACGCCTATGCCGCCTGTCGCCCTGACTACAAGCCTGTGGCTCAAGACCGGCTTGGCAAGATACCTCACATCATCTATTGTTGCCTCATTTCTGCCATCTACCATAGCCAATGCCTTTGCGCACTGCATGAATGCAATCTCAGCCCTAGGGCTTCCGCCCATGACAACGTGTATGTCATCCCTTGTCGCATCAACAAGCCTTGTTATGAATGCTACAGTGTCGTCGGATATCTTTATGCTCTTCGCGTCATCCTGGAATTGGAGAACGTCCTTTATGCCTATGACCCTCTCGTTCTTTAAGTCAACCTCGCTCTCCTTTATCCGCAGCATCTCCTGTTCCTCCTCATTCGATGGATAGCTTACAGCTATGCGCATAATGAACCTGTCGGAGAGCACCTTTGGAATTGGTATTGTGCCCTCTATGTTCAACGGGTTCTGTGTCGCAAATGCGATGAATGGATTCATAAGATTTTCAGTCGGAGCTCCCGGTATTGTGACCTGCCTCTCCTCAAGCGCCTCGAGGAATGCGGCCATTGTCTTTGCCTGGGTGCGGTTAAGCTCATCTATTAACAGTATATTAGTGAATATCGGGCCCCTCTTTATTTTTACACTGTGGTCCTTCTCGTCTTCATAGGTAAAACCTATTATGTCCCTCATGTCAAGGTCTGGGGTTCCCTGCACCCTCTTGAAGTCTGCCTCAATGGAATCTGCGAGCGCCTTTGTGATCTTGGTCTTTGCAACTCCAGGGACTCCCTCAAGCAGGCAGTGCCCGTTCGCAACCAGCGCTATGAACATGAGTTTAATTATGTCTTCCTTGCCGGCTATATGCTTCTTTATCTCCTTCAAAACTAGCTGGTATGCATTCTTTGCCTCCATATTACAACCACTGCATCTATTGCCGGACTTGGCTTATTTAAGCTTATGCATAAAAGCCTTAAATACTTAGCACTTCTATAAATATACATATAAAGTTGATGCAATGGAGGTAAAGGACACGAAAGTGGCATCAATAGATGATGTCATAAGCATATTGGAATCGGACAAAAGCGAGCTTACTTATGAGCAGCAGCTAGCACTGCAGCATGCGAAGAAGTTCGAGATGAGCACGGCAAAGGCTAAGAGAATAATAAAGGCCCTCGGGGAGATGGGCAACCTTAGCGAGAGAAGCATGGTTAAGATAATAGAGATAATGCCAAAGAACCAGATGACTCTTAAGCAGATACTTATAAGTGAAAGGAAGACATACGCAGAGGATGAGATAAACAAGATACTTGCGCTTACAAAGGAGAAGTAATGGGTGTAGGAGATGGATGTAGAAGAGAGAAGGGAGGAGTACGCATACGTTCTGGACTTCATGGCAAGCGGCAAGTCCTTCTCCAACAGGTCCGAGCCTATAACGCAGCTCATAGGTGATGAGAAATTCACTCTGCTTGAGGCTACGATAAAGCCAGGCACATCATTGGCGCTGGGCGAGCGAGTCTACATAGGAAGGGATGAACGCGACAAGATACTCCTTATAAAATCAAGGATAGGCTACGAGGAGCTTACGCAGACCGCAAAGAACGAGCTTTCAAACGTGATAACAAAGATAGTAAAATCCAACGAGAAGAGATTTGTAGACCTTTTCAACAATGCTGGACCGCTGAACATAAGGCAGCACTCGCTGGAGCTTCTTCCAGGAATAGGCAAGAAGCACCTTGAGGCAATACTGAAGGCAAGGAACGAGAAGAGATTCGAGAGCCTTGCAGACATATCAGAGAGGGTTCAGCTGCTGCAGGACCCGGCAAAGCTCATTACTGACAGGATAATAACTGAGCTGATGGGAGACGAGAGATCCTACATGTTCACAAAGCCCTACAGGAAAAGCAATTTCAGGCATTAGCCTAGCCTTGTGGGCAGGTCAAAGCTTAACCGCTTGAGCAGACTAACTCCTCTCAATAGCACCTTCATATCAATAAAGGCAGCATACCTTGTACCATGAAATACCTCATTCTTATAAATGGTAGTATACTTTCCATTCTCCATGGATTCTATTCCATAGATTGCATAATTAGGCCCAATAAAATCAATAGTGCGTACCTTAGCATTAGCATCCCTGACACTTATGAAGGAGAATGGAATAATACCAGTAAGCACATAATCGTATGTTGCTGCGCGTTTGCGGTTTATCATATGCACTAATACCCTCTTTCCGATATTATCAGTTAGCTTCGCCATGTCACAGCACGTTATCTTTCTGATCTGTAAGGGATTAGGTGCCGCCTTTTCAGCAGGCAGTTCATACTTTCTCATACGGTCCGCAAGAGGATTGTGACTAGATGCTACCTTAAAGTGTTCTGTGCTCATTATAGCCATTTTATCATCTTCTCATTTTGTAACTTTTAGGGTGGCGTTAGTCGAATGATTCGGCTAGTCATTTCGGCCAGTTTATTGATGTGCAACAGCTTTATATTATACCTTGTTGAGGTGCAATGCCGGAACAGTGAGCCTTTTCCTCGAGTTCATTATCTTAAGCTCAACAACATATGCAGATCCTCGCCTTTCGAGCACCTTGCCTACCTTGCCCCTGTATCTCGGATGAGGTATGTTCTTCTGGTTGCCCTTGGGAACTATGGCGACAGTATCACCCTCCGCGAAGCTTTTTATCCTCTCCTTTACGCTCAGCTCTGAGGGCTTGTGGTGCCTTGCAAGGTGCCTAGTCCTTCCGGAGAATAATCCTTGGGATCTCTTGGTCATATACATCAATCGATTAAGTAGATAGGTAATATCTGTAGATAAAGCTATTTAAAGATGCGTGTGCCATTATAATCAGTAAGTATAATAGTGTTCATATGGCTAAAAACTCTGAATCAAGTATATATCCGCCGCACAAGAAGGTAGTGCTGAAGCCAACATACAAGGTGCAGAACATAGTCACAAAGGCGGAGCTGAATGTAGACCTTGACCTATACGGCCTTGCAAAGCTCTCCCATGATGTGGATTACGAGCCAGAGCAATTTCCCGGCGCTATATTCAAGGTGCATGAGCCAAAGGCTGCGCTGCTGCTTTTCAAGAATGGCAAGATAATATGCACCGGGGCAAAGACAACAGCCGATGTAAAAAGGGCGATAGACAAGGCTGTTGAGCTTGTTAACAGATACATTGCAAGCAAGGGCAGATAATATTCCATATCTTTGTTAATTATACTCTTGACCTTATGATTTTGCTATCCGGATAAATGATTCTAGCGGCGCAACATCCAAACCATCATATTGGAGTGTTTGATCGCTTCTGAAAAATGAGGGTAGAGTGCGCTTGTGAAAAACGTTAACTTCATTAGTAGGTATAAAAATCCGTCCATCCAATGTATCAGTAGCTACAGATCTGTAACCATAATAATACGAATTTTCACTTGTATCCCATGTAGTTTTTATACCAATAATCTCTATGCCACTGTTCTCTTTAAGATAACCTTCTATTGTGGCTACGGTGTCAAATCTGCTATTCCCACCCCCGTATATTGTCATTCTTTTGTTTCTGAGTATTGATTCTGATTTTCTCAGTGCATCAATAGCAGTTTTGGGGCTGTTTACATGAGTCATAAACCCTATGTGCTTATCTTGGTCGTGTATAATTATGGCTACGCAAAATTTCAAACCATATGTCGCAAGGTATCTTGAACCATGTATGTAGGGTGTGCCAAGGGCATATGCTGGAAAATCGATGCCTATTGTATTATGTGGATCTGTTCTATCCAATTTAAGGCCTGTTGTTATGCCTTCGCATCTTCTCTTAGTGATACCTTTACCTATCTCAAAATAATGCCGTGTCTCCTTGTCTGCTGCACTAAACATTATATCACATATCGATATCTCCTAATAAATATATAAACTTTAGCAAATTATAACCCTATTCGATTTTACACAACCATTTTACTATTTTATTTGCGGTCTCGTCTTCCTTTTTGCTAAAACCATGGTCCGCATTTTTTATTATAATGTGGTCGAATTTTCTTGAACCTGTATTCTTTTCCAGTATTTTCATGTATTCACTTACCGGCTTTAAGGCATATTCTTCCTTGCTGCCGAATATCACCAATACCGGTTTCTTTACACTATGAAATTCAATCAAACGCTTTGATTCGTAATTGAATATTCTTGCCTCAACAAACCGCAGATCAGAAAAGCTAAGGAACCTGCCTGCGCTAAATCCTTTTGCTGCATAATAGCTTTCAGGCATAAATGTATCCCTGTTCTTTTTGTATAGTCTGTTAGCGAGTTTTACTGCTCTTCCGAAGTTATTGCCAAATGCGTGTTTCTCTAGATTATAGTCATCTGCTGGTGCGGAGAGGATAAGGGCCTTTACCCTTTTGTCCCTCTTTTTGTATTGGTAATATGTTATCTTTTGGCAGCCTGTACTGTGCCCCTCAAGGAATATTTTTGTGACACCTAATTTTCCAAGAAATTTTATTGCACCCTCTATGTCATATACACAGTCCTCGAATCTTTCCAAGCCTGAGCCGGCGGAAAGCCATTTGAATTTTCTGCCCTTCTTAAACCTAAACCCTTTTATGACATAGCTGCCCCTCAACTCGATCGAGAGAAAGTTAAAACCGTTGTTAGCTGCCATTCTTGCAAGTGCCTTTGCAAATCCACTGCTATAAAAGTTGCCATGCAATCCATGCACATGTATCAATGCTTTGTCGCTTTTTCTTTTTGATCTTACCAAAAAGCCATGAAGTGTAAGTCCGTCTTTCGTCTCGAATGATACAAGTTCACCGATGATCACCCACGAATAAATTCGTGGGTTTCCTCCGTTGTATCGCAGAGTAATCAACTGTATATTTCTAACTTCAGTTGTTTCTGAGACATAGTCTGTGCAAGTTTCGTGTGTTGCTGATTTTCTATGTAGGTCTTTACTGTTTGAGAAGTTATGTTACTAACACTTCTGAAGAAATATCCTCGCGACCAAAAATGTCCTCCGTAATATGTAAATCTGAAGGACGGGAATTTTCTGAAAAGTTCGTGTGACGATATGCCTTTGAGAAGATGGACTGCCTTTTCAACAGTCATGGTCACTGGAATTGAAGCAAATACATGTACATGATCGTTTCCAATCGCAGTTGTATGTATGCGCATCCCGTACTGTTCTCCTATTTCGTTAAATTTCCGTATTAGAAATTCTTTCACATATACACTTGTCAGTTCAGGGAATCTGTATTTGGGGCACCACTCCAAGTGGTACTGGGATAATCCAACCGAATGGTTTTTATTTACAAAGGTTCCACTACTCATATAATCACGTTTCCGGCAGAGTTGCAGGCGCAAAAATTTTTCGCTTGCGCTGCCGTTAACAACTTTTGCTCACGGAACCAATAAAAGTCCTAGAATCAGCAACTGCGGTGGGGTCTCCTGTATCTCTCGAATAAATTCGGTAGGTTTAGTCGACCCCACACCCCTTGCACACTAATAGAATTATTACCTCGCAATTTTTCCCTCGACATTTTTTAATCCCGCATTATTTTGACTTTTGAACCGGAATGTATAAATAACTTTTTAGGTGAATGATTAAGTCAGATTTACGCGTTCTGCGTAATCCTGAAACCCTATTTTCTCATACACCCAGGCGTATGCCCTTGCATACGCCTCCCATTTATTTTTGCGCAAACACAAGGTACGCTGTATGCCATACGCCCTTTGTAGATGGGCGCATTCCCTCATCTCTTACAAGCATGTCGCGCAGTATTATCTCCATTGTTCCTATGTTCCTGAATTTGTATTTGTTCAGCGCCTTTACAAACTTCTGCACCTGCTCCATGTGTGGAAGGTAACCGAATATATACCCGCCTTGCTTTAATGCCTTGTAGGAATTCTTTACAGCCCTGTCCGAGTTGGGCATGTCAAGCGTTACAAGATCCATGTCCTTCTCGTTTATCTTTTTTGTTATGTCCCCTTTTTTCAATGTAAGGTTATCAAGGTTCTCGATTATTCTATTCTTTTCCGCAATCTTAAGGAAATCCTCACGTATATCGTAGCTTGTGACCTCCTTTGATACTCTTGCAAGCGAGACCGCAAGCCAGCCGCTTCCGGTCCCAGCATCAAGGCATCTGCTGTTTTTGCCTATTCCCGAATAGGCAATTATGATTCCGATGTCCTTTGGAAGTATGACCTGAGGGCCTCTTTTCAATTTTCTATATGATTCTGGTATGAGCATGTATTCATCTTATTTTCTCTTTCTTTGCGGTTTTTTTGCAGAATCTTCTATTTCTGCATCTGGATCTTTCTTCTTTGTACTCTTGCCGATGCGCCTCTTCTTCTTGGTTTTGGCTTCCTTTTTCGCTTTGGTTTGAGATTTAGGCAGCGCGCCAGATTCTACCTTAATGGATGGTTTTGGATTTGAGAGTACTGGTTTTTTAAGTTCTTTTTGTGTATTCTGATTTTGCTTTCCTTTTACTAGCAATTCCTTTGCGGTTGCAACGTTGATGCTCTGCTCGTTCTCCTTCTTTTTGGCATCCCTCTTCTCGTTCCATTTCTTTTTTGTTACACATTCTGGATCAAGATCTATCTCGAATACTCCCTTTCCTTTTCTTATGACCTTTACTATTGGAGTATGGCAGTGCTCGCATACCTTTCCAGTAGGCACTACCAGCGCGTTCTGCGGCAACGAATAAGTAAGAGTGCAGTTGGGGTAGTTTGCGCATCCGACAAACTGCTTACCCAGCTTAGACTTTCTAATTATAAGATCGCCGCCGTCCTTGAGGCATTTGCCCAATGGGATATGACTATCCGTGATTCCCTTCTGCATCTCTGTGGCTATCTTTTCCTTGTTTGTGTCGAATGCCTTCAGTGCCTCAAGCAGCATATCCTTGCCTTCCTTTACTACATCTGTCTCGCTTTTCTTGCCCTCTGATATTTTTTCCATATCCTCGTCAAGCCTTCTTGTTGTCTCCTCGTTTACAATCATTTCAGCATTCTCGTTAAGCGCATTGTACACGCTAATGCCGAAGCCTGTGACCTTTATGCTTGACCCCTCGATATAATCTCTCTTGAATAGGGTGTCTATTATCGAGGCCCTTGTGGCCTTTGTCCCAAGCGCCCTTTTCTCAAGCTCGGCTATCAATACAGCCTTGCCGTACCTTTTTGGGGGCTCTGTCTTCAGTTCCTGCATGTACGCCTTTGATATATGGACATGCTCGCCCTTTTTGAATTCGGGAAGCGATTTCTCCTTTGGAAGCGCATACTCGTAGAATTCAAACCATCCCTTCTCGATTGTCCTTGAGCCGTTTGCAGAGTATTTCTCCTCTCCTGCGCTTATCACAACCTTCATCTTCGCAACCTTTGCATATGCGGCAAAGCACGCAAGGAAGCGCTTTGTTATCAGGTCGTAAAGCCTTGACTCCACATCTGTCAGGTTATTTGGCATTATCCCTGTCGGATATATAGCGGGGTGCGCCTCATCGTTCTTTATGCCCTCGTTGGGCCTGAACCTCTTCTCGCTTATCAGCTTGTTTGCAAGCGAATGGTATGCAGAATTCTTCGCAAGCTCGCCTATCACCTTGGCAAGCCCCAGTGTTGGTGGCAGCTTCTGCGATGAGGTTCTAGGATATGATATGTATGCACGCTCATAGAGCGACTGAGCAGTAGCAAGAGTAGCTGATGGATCCATTCTTAATACTCTGCTTGCCTCAAGCTGGAGAGATGTAAGGTCAAATGGCGGGTATGGGCGAACAGGCTGTTCATTTGTCTCCACATTCTCTACAATCCCATCCTTAAGACTCGAATTGGTATCTGCAAGCACCTTTTCGGCAAGCTTGCCCTCGAATATGCTGCCCCTGATGTTTGAGAACTCTGTATCCTTTATAAGCGCAAGCACATTCCAGTAAGGCTTAGGCACAAATTTCTCGATCTCAAGCTCGCGCTTGGCGAGAAGCGCAAGTGTCGGTCCCTGAACCCTTCCTATGCTCAGCGGCTTTGCAAACTTTGATCCAGCAAGCGCACCTGTTAGCGCCCTGCTGAGATTTATGCCCCACAGCCAGTCAAGCATATGCCTTGCCTCTCCAGCATGGAAATTGCCAGTGTCAAGCGGCATAAGGTTTGAATATGATGCATTCAAATCAGGGATTGTAGTAGTCGAGAATTTCATGCGTTTTGCCTTCCTTTCCGCGTCCGAACCACCCACGAACTTTATTATGTTTGTGCCTATCACGCTGCCCTCTATGTCAAAGTCGCACGCATTTATGTATACGTCCACTTTCTGGGAGAGCATCTTGAACACATCAAGGTATTTCTTCGTGAAATAGGAATTTTTGTTCGTTTCCCATGAGGGAGACCACTTTATCTCCAGCACCGGATATCCGCGAGTGGAATCAGCTTGGTGTATTGTGAATAGATGGCCAACAGCAGCTGCAATATATAGTTTGTCCTTGCCGATATCTATCTCGTAGTAGCTGACTCCGTTGAGGTTAAGCCGCTTTTGGGCGTTGTTCCCTAGCGCTATTGCTATACGCAGCGCAACGCTGGGCTTTTCTGCAACAATTAGTGTATTCATTTCGATACAGCCTACTTATATATTAAAATATTTACATGCAGAAAAGTCTTCTGTTGCAGAATTATCTGTTCTACCTTGTCCTCTGTTTCTTAGCATACTTTCCTGAGGGCTTCGCTTTCTCATTGTCAGTCTCAATCTTTGATATCATCCACGCATTGTAGAATCCAACTATTATGGCTATTACAACAGCGGCGTAGAACATCAGCGTAGCACCAGAACTTATAAATAAGCCTATAGCCAATATTGCAAGTATAACAGTTACAAGGGAGCTTACGAATTCCTTTGCGAGTTTCCTCAAGATACCACCGTGAATTTATGAATATATACCTGGTTGTATTTTTAACACTTATTGCTGCGCTATTTACATCATTCTCGCAATTGCTGTTCAAGAGGGGGCTTAAAAAGCGGCTTGATTCAATAACGGACATACTAGGCACGCTGCTTAATAAGAATATAATAATAGGCTTATGCGGCTATGCTGTAAGCTTTAGCCTGTATCTCATAGCACTGCAGACCTCCCAGCTTTCAGTAGTGTTCCCGATATTTGCAAGCTCCTTCATATTCGTCACGATAATATCCGCATACATGCTGAAGGAAAAGATTGGCAGATACAGGATTCTCGGGATTGCGATGATATTTATAGGCATAACAATAGTTACGCTTACGGCATAGGTTTTGTTTTGAGAGATAACAAGCATATAAGCATAGGGCTCCTCGTCGTATCAACACTACTTGGGGGAGTGGGCCAGTTCCTGTTCAAGTATGCATTCCTTGACAGAATGCTTGCGCTTACACTTGCCGCGGGCTTGGGCGCATATGCAATATCAACAGCCATCTACTTCTACGTTCTCAGCAGAACAAACCTGAGCTGGGCATACGCAATAACAGGAATAAGCTACATAGTCGCAGTGGCATTGGCAGCATCACTGCTTGCAGAGAATGTCACACTTATAAGATGGACAGGCGTATTGATTATAGCGCTTGGGGTTGTTCTTGTAAGCATAAGCTGATGTATCTATTTATCCTCCGAAATCGAATTTCAATGAAGATCCAATCTGCACATCATTGGATTTCGCAAATCCGCCCTTCGCCTCGAGAACATAGTTTGCAGATGAATTGGGTGTGTATATCACGCAATTGCTCTGGTTTTTGCTGTAGCTTGCGCATGGAATGGCATTTGCGATATATACAACATTTGCAGTATCTGTTGAGCTGCTGTAATTTAGCCATATTATGTCGAGTTGAGAGTATGTATTCTTCATCCAGAATGGGTATATGCCAGATTGGGGAAAATGGAAAAGAACGAAGGTGCTGTTTGTTACAGTCGCATTCATAAGGCCCATTTCGCGCTGGGTGGGTGTATTCTCATATGCGGTTATTGCATATGTCTTCCCATTTACAGAGAATGAGGATGGCGATTGGCTAATTCCTCCAAGATTTTCAAAAAGGTATATTACAACCAATGCGGCCGCAATTGCAGCGAGCAGATAAATCCCCTTCTTACCATTTTTAATACAATCACCTTATACAATATACAACGCAATTCTTTTTATTTGCTCATTTCCATAGGTTTGCGTGTATAGATGGCAATTGAACAGTTCATCGCGATAATTTCTACTCTTGTCCTATTCTTTGCTAATGCTGCGCTTGCAATGCTGCTTGGCAGGATATACCTAAAGGAGAGGAGCATAAGCTCGCTGATATGGAGCTCTGGCATGCGCATCTTTGCAATAGCGGTGCTGCTTGAGCTTCTCTTCGCGTTTGGTGTGTACTCAAGCTTCCTTGGCAGCCTATACCTTTTCGCAATAGCAATGCCGCTGCTTGCATTCTCGATAGGATACATGCAGTTCATAAAGTCAAAAATAGCAAAGCAGTTCTATTACTATTACTGCATAGGGCTTGCGTTCCTGCTTCTTTACCTTGTCTTCAGCACGAGCATAGACAGCATATTCCAGAATTATGCGATATACGGCTCCATTCCATTTAGTATCTCAATAATTTCATTGCTTATAGGATTGTCTTCCATTATTGTGCTCTCCGCAATTGCAATAGTATACTACATGATGAAAAGGAACCTGAAAATACTTGCAATAATACCAGGTGCGCTTCTTTTCTTCTTAAACAATGTTATCCATTTTGCAGCGCTTTCACCGCTGCTGCTCTACTATTACCAGCTTCTTGGCATAATTCTTATCTGGCTTGGTTTTGTAGGATTCTCAAGCTTAAAGGAGTATCCCCAATAACCTAAGCATTACAGATTACTTATTCAGATATATTCACTATTTTTCCTGATGCAAATATCCTAGGTGCAATAGTTCTTACAAGCATTAGTTGGTCGCCAATCTCAGCTGATATCACCTTCTCCAGTTTAAATTTTATCTTGGGTCCATTTATTTCCTCAACTACAACACTAGAGTAGGAGAATCCTGTTGCAAGTGAATATGTCTTGCCGATTTCTATCGACTCGTTGACGAATGCACTTTTCTTTGCATCGATCTCGATATGTTTTCCTGATTTTGCCTGGACATTTGAGAGTATATCACCTTTTCCCATATCCTCTTCCTCTATACCCTTCAGCGCAAGGCCGACCCTTGTACCTATGCCTGCTTCCTTTATATCCTGATCCTGGCTCTGTATTGATCTTATCATAACCTGTTTTCCTGAATTATGGTAAAGGGTGTCATGTACTTTTACAGTGCCTTTTGTAACAACGCCGAGTACTACTGTACCTATTCCCTTCACGTTGAACGCCTTGTCTATATCTATCCTCTTATTGTCTGATGGTGCTGTGCTCTCGCTCTTTGAAAGTATCTTGCCTACAATTCCTTCCATCTCGCAAAAAGAGAAATTGCTGGGCTTTATCGTAACTAGAAGATTCGCTATGTCGTTATCCTTTGTGAATATTATCGGCTTGTCAAGAAGCGATGACGCAACAAGTGCCTCCCCAAAAAGCTTGTCTATGCTCACAGTGCTTATTACTATCTGATCTGCGATCAGCATGGACTGTGGCAGTGCATAGAATTTCTCATCGATTGAGCTTGGCATAAGCGCCACTATCACATCGTTGCCTACTTTCCTGTTGTAGAATGTTATGCTGTTCTCCGATCCCTTTTTGCCTATGAATTCGGCAAGCTTCTCATCAAACGGTATTGCAATTATGGTATTCATTGAATCTACGTTCTTATTTGGAGTTTAGGGCATTTTTAAGTTCTTCATTTTTAATTATAGTGTTTTTTGCATCTTCATAAGATTCTAGTGGCATTTTTACAAGTGGTGAGAGATCCTTCCAATTATTCTCTATATTGCCTATAGATTCTGTCAGACTTTTAAAAGAAGGCTCTATATTGCTTTCCATTAACTTCTTTCTTATTGCACCTTTGTTAATTATTGTTCCTTTTCTTATCAGGAATGCAAGGTCGTATATATCCCTCTCCCTGTGCTTTCTCCTTTTCGACATTATTGCCCTTACTTTTTCTGCAAATATTTCCTCTCTTTTCATTACCAAAGCAACATACTCTGGAGCATCGGAATATATAGGTGTGCGCTTAAACTTTTCTGGCTCGTATATCAGCACTGCAGTAGTATTAATTTCAAAACTTATATGTTGTATTGTATTGGCCTTGTCATTATATCTTGGCCCTTTTATCCCTAATGTACATGATATTGTATGGAATTTGTTTTCCGAATGTTTATTAAGAATTGTAGTATCATAGGGCATTTTTTTGGCAATATTGCCTATGAATTGTCCAAAATAATCAAAGAATTTGTTATTAGAGCCTTTTATTGTAAAATCTAGATCTTCGGAGAATCTGCCAGATGCATAAAATTTTGAAAGCGCGGTGCCGCCTTTAAAAACAAATTCATATTCAGAATCACTATATGTAAGGCTGAGCAGAAGATCCTGCAGATAATCTTTCTCTGTTTGATGTGGATCTTTGAACTGCATATAGTCTTTGAGTTCTTTATCGGTAATCATGCAGCATACCTCTTGCCTCTCTAACCAAATCTTTATCTTCCACCATTTTAAGGTAATCGATAAGCTTCTTTCTTTCGAAATTCCGTTGCTCAATCACATCTTCGGCATACTCTTTAAATCTTTTAAAGTAAAGTATGTCTATTATTGTCTTTTCCGGAGTTGACACAAAGACATTCTCCTTTCTTTCATAGCCATACATTAAGCTTTTTTTGATTTTTTTGAAAACGATTTCGTATCCATTTAGGCTTTTTATACTTTTGTGCTGTTTTAATGATATGACATAAATGACACTCGGCATCTGTTCTGTAAGGTTTCTGTATCTAAGGGCAGATATAAGCCCTATATAAGATGGATATATTATGTTTGAGGCAACCTCATATTCATTTGCGTTGTCTGTGTAGTATAAACCATTTTGCAGTTTTTTAACAAACCTGTTATTTGATAAGAACTTTTGGGTGTACTTTTTGGATTTGCCTATTATAATCGCGGCTGTGCTAAGTTTGAAAACATATATCTTGTGCCTTCTAAGCCAGTCGTTAAAATCGATTGTTTTCATGTATAATATGTTTAAGGATAGATATATATAGGTATTGTAAATTCCCCCATTTTTGGGGGAATTCTATATACATACTTCGACTGCAATGGTATTTTATTTCAAAAAAGCCTCCGACCAAAAATCGAGAATTCCAGATAGTGCTTTAAAAGCCTTTTTCCATGTTCTATTTGGATTAGAAAGGCATTTTAACCTGCGTGTTCAATATATAATAAACATAAAGTAACTGCAAAGTAATTAGCATTAGCGTACTTAAGAGCTATTTCTGCCAATAAGTAGGCTATACATAAGACTTGTAGGCTTACTTTAGATTTGGTGAAAGAATTGAAAGAATTTAGAGAATTGGATCTCAGGCCAGAGCTGCTTGAGTCATTAAAGAACATGAACTTTGTCACTATGACAGAAGTCCAGGAAATGTCAATACCAGTGGTAATGAGGCACAAGGACCTCGTAGTAAGATCAAAGACCGGAAGCGGCAAGACAGGTGCATTCCTTATACCGATATTCCAGATGGTTGAGAGAAAGGGATATCCACAAGCACTGATAATAGTGCCTACAAGAGAGCTTGCTGTGCAGGTGGCAAGCGTGGCTGAAAAGCTAGGCCATAGAAGCGGCATGAGAAGCGTTGTTGTTTACGGCGGCGCATCTATAAACATGCAGATGCAGAGCCTGAGAAGGGGTGTTGACATAGTAATAGGCACCCCTGGAAGGATAATAGACCTAATGGAGCGGGGCTCGCTTGCGCTTGGAAGGATAAAATTCCTTGTTCTTGACGAGGCAGACATGATGCTTGACATGGGATTCATAGAGGATGTTGAGCTCATAATATCAAATGCTCCTTCCGAAAGGCAGACGATGCTTTTTTCCGCAACAATGCCAAGGGAGATAACAGACATAGCGAGAAAGCACATGAAGCCGGATACGGCAAAGATAACAGTAGGCGAAGAGGAGGATCTAACCGTATCAACAATAAGCCACGGCTACTTTGTTGCGCATGGAAGGACAAAGTTCGCTGCGCTGCTCTCTTATATAGAGAAATTTGAACCGAAGAAATGCATAATATTCACCTCAACTCAGCGCGAGTCAGAATATGTGCACAATTTCCTCAACAAGAACAATTTTGACGCGATTGTTATGCACGGTGGATTGACGCAGGCAAAGAGAGAAAGATCACTTCACGATTTCAAGACGCATGCGCGTTTCCTTATATCCACAAATCTTGCCTCGAGAGGCCTTGACATACCTGACGTAACAGACATAATCAATTTTGATGCGCCGGATGACCCAAAGGTATATGTGCACAGGGTAGGAAGGTCAGCAAGAATGGGCAAGGACGGCAGGGCATTCACACTCTTCGGATATGATCAGGAAGATCTTATGCGCGCAACAACAAGGCTTGCGAACATAAAGATGAACAGGATAGAGCTTGATGTGCAGAAGTTCAAGGATGTTCAATTGCCAATGCAGCAGCACGGCAGAAGCAGGTCAGGAGGATTTGATAGAGGCCCAAGGCAGCAGTTCGGCAGGGAAAGAGGAGATAACAGAGGCAGGAGCAGCTATGGTGGAAGCAGCCATGGCGGAAACAACAGGCATGAATACAAAAGAGAGGGACACCACAGCAGAGCTAATAGGTCTTGATATTGATGACCTAACCATATTTTGAATATTATGTAAAGCCTCTTGTTTAGTAAAAAAATAGACATGCTTGTAGTATAATACTATTTGGTAATAAGATGGTGGCAGTGCATAAGGAGGTAGGAATAGTAGGATTGGGGGACATGGGAAGCAACATAGCAAGGCTGTTGCAAAGCAATGGATATTCACTGGTTCTTTATAACAGGACAAAGGAGAAGTATTCTGCATTCATGAGAGACGATGCGGTTTATTGTGCAAGCGATATTGATGACTTTGTGAAAAGGCTTGGCATTTCAGGAAATGGAATAAGGATATGGTTTATGCTTCCGCCAGGAACTGTTACCAATCAATTCATATCAGAAATATCAGCAATATTGCCAAAAAACAGCATAATAATAGATGGCTCAAATTCTTTCTACGGAGATTCAATAGCAAATTATAAAATGCTGGCAGATAAGGGAATACACTACCTTGATGTTGGCTGTGCTGGGGGACCAGATGACATATCGGGAGGCACGAGCCTGATGATTGGTGGAGATATGGATGCCTTCAATGATTCAGAGGATATATTCAAGGCACTTACCACTAAGGGAGGCACATACGGCTATCTTGGCAGAAGCGGCTCGGGGCATATGGTAAAGCTTGTGCATAATGAGATATTTTATGCAACATTTCCAGCATATGCTGAAGCCATTGAACTAATGCTTGGAATGAATCAGCATGGCAGCAAAGACTTAAAGATTAATGAGGCGCTAAGACTGCTCTCAGAAAGTCGTCCGATAAATGGAGGCATAATGAAGGCAATAACTGAGGCACTTGAAAAAGGAAGTATACCAGATGGTGTGGCACCGGAAATGAAGGTATCTGCATTGGTAGAATCAGGCGCTGAACATGCATCTGATTTTGGCGTAGAGTTCAGTATTACAAGAAAAATACTGGAGATGTATAGCTCAATGTCAGATAATTCAAGACGTATATACAGCAAGGCAAAACATATACTTACCGGCCATTAGTTCTGTTTGCCAAATTAATACTGTTAGATCATCTAGTAGAAATCTTACTCAAAGAAGATATATGAGTCTTGTCACTCTACAGGTAAGTATACGATAAAATACCCAATTAGTCTTGCTGTAGATTTTACATAATAAATTAGCCTGCGATTGCCGGGATTTGAACCCGGGTCACTGCCTTGGCAAGGCCGCGTCCTACCAGGCTAGACTACAATCGCATAATGCTTAGAAGATTTAGGCTATTAGGGTATAAATATGCTTTATGCTAATAAGACCTTGCAAAGTTTGCCATATGCTTTGACTTCTTGCCGCAGTATATGCACTTCTCAGCTATCTTGCCCTGCTCGAATGGGATGTTGGTTATCTTTGCACCGGTTTCCTCCTTTATCTTTTCCTCGCATTCGTCGTTGCCGCACCATGCGGACCTGAATTATACCCTTCTTCTCATCCAGAACTTTCTTGAACTCGTCGTAGTCAGGTGCAACGTATGTATGTTTGCCTTCAGAAACTCCTCGGCCTTTAGGTACAGGCTTTCATGGATATCTATTCAAGCAGCTTTTCAATCTCTTTGCCTTTGCATCAGCGACATTGCATTCAATCTTTTCTCCTGTGTCCCTTCTTGCAATAACTATCTTGCCTGCTCTCCATCTCCTTCTGTCCTATCTCTATCCTTATTGGTATTCCCCTTATCTCCCAGTCGTTGAACTTGTAGCCAGGGGAATATCCCTCCCTGATCGTCCAATTTTACCCTGAATCTCTTTGCCAACTGCTGGCATGACCGTTTTGGCTGCATATTCATTTACCTCTTTCGAATTCTCCTTTCTTGTAGATAGGAACTATTACAACCTGTATATAGGCCAGTTTCGGAGGTAGGATTAATCCCTTGTCATCGCTGTGGGTTGCGACCATGACGCCTAATTCCCTTGTTGATTATCGCATATGTGTTCTGCCATGCGTATTGGGACTTGCCTTCCTTGTCAAGGAATTTTATATCGAATGCCTTTGAGAAGTTCTGACCATCAAGATGGAAGTCAGGCCCCTGTATTGCCCAGCCATCAGGCATTATGTGCTCTGTGCTGTAGCGTCGCTAATTGCACCTGGGAATGTCTCCCTCTTGCTCTTTATACCAAGTATTGCAGGAAGCGCAAAATATTCCTTTAGTATTTTCATGTATATTCCAAGTATGACGTCGCGCTCGGCGTCTGGCCTCTTTCTCCGTTGCGAATGCGCTGTGGCCTTCGTTCCATAGGAATTCCCTTGACCTTAGGAATGGGGTTGGATGCTTGAACTCCCATCTAAGCACATTGTTCCATTGGTTGTATCTTATTGGGAGGTCCCTCCATGACCTGATCCATTTTGAGTAGCTTGCATACATTATTGTCTCTGATGTAGGCCTTATTGCAAGCCTCTCGTCGAATTTGGTATCGCCCGACTGCGTCACCCATGCAACCTCTGGGACAAATCCTTCAAGAATGCTCTGGCTTCTTTCTTGAGAAGCTTTTCTGGTATAAGCAGAGGGAAATAAACGTCCTCTATTCCGGCCTTCTTGAATTCAGCATCAGTAGCATTAACTATTTCCTGCCATGCGCCATATGCAGCAGGCCTGAATACTATGCAACCCGATACATCGTATAATCCATGAAGTCCGATTTGGTAAGCACCTGAAGGTACCATTCCATGAAGTTCTCCGATTTCTTAACTGTTATTCCGGCCTCGTTCTTCGGTTCCATCTGGATTCACTTAAAAAGTATTTTGTCAGAGGGGTTTAATATTCTTGCGTGCCAGCATACTGTTCCTTGCCATTTCCATATTGGCGATATGAATGCAAGATTATAAGAGATTTAAGGCTTACTTAGCTTTATTGGGATAAAGAAAAACGCAGGAACACTTGACGGACGGATAAGGCTGAAGAAGCTTGCATACATGCTTGATTTAGGCAATCCCTAAATTGCCGCAGGCAGGATTTGGACTTAAAATCCGATTCCTAATGTATTATACAATGCCATACAAATGTGATTATACATCTTTGCTTTTTAGCAGTATTGGTATCTATAAAGTCTTTACAAGCTTTTTGATAGCGTGTAAGGCTATAGGATCGGTTATGGCGTAAGTGTCATCCTCTGTTTTTTCCACTAAGCCAAACTTTACTAAACTTTGTATAAGTGCATTAAATCTTGTATCTGAAATGGCACCATTCTTGCTTATAGAGTATCTTTTTATCTCGGACCATTTGTTGCCGCCAACAACTATCGCACCGAGTATAGAAAGGTATCTGCTTTTAGATTTTGATACAAGACCGTCAATTTCATTTATTACTATTTTCGAACCTTCATCAAATACATTCTTAAGTGCAACCTCATGGGTCAAACCCTTTACTGCCATGTAATAGCCATAATATGTAAGCCAGCCTGCAATTCCGTCTATCTTTTCAACAGCATCTTTAATATCATCTTGATTTATTCTTTTATTCAATTCTTCGAAGCCTTTGATAAGGAAGTTTTCGCTCATTTGTGTCTCGAACCTCTCAAGTGTAATTTCATTCCTAAACCTTCCGTATAAAGGCGCTTTTACATCGTCATATTTCAAAAACTCTTTTAACATTCCTATCTCGCTTCCAGTCAATATGTAAGTTATATTTACCAGATTATCTATACTCCATGCAATTAACATGTCATACTTCACACTGCCACCGTATCTCAGGTATTGAGCTTCGTCAAATACTATAACATATCTGAGTTTCTTATCGTTGCACCATTTATTGATACCTTTAAGAAGCGCAGTAATATCAGATTTGGCAAAAATCTGTCTATAGTTCTCCATTAGCGTCTCTTCGCTATCAAAACCAAACCTTTCGTTAAAACTGATGAATTCACTGCTTATTATTTCATAAAGCGCATTAGCAGAAACTGAGGAGTATTTTGAGTATATCTCTCTTGCGTCTATTAGCACATACGGTGATTCCTTTTTGTTCAGAAAAACATGAATCAGACTTGTTTTACCAATTCGCCTTATGCCATACACTACAATCAGTCTTTCACCAAGCCTTAAGGACTCTGAAAGGGCGTCTAATTCCTTTTTGCGATCATATAGATCTTTTGATTTTTCTTTTGGGTTCAAATCAAATAGCAACTAACGCACCCATTAGGTACTAACTATAGCGTTAGTAAATTATAAATAGGTTTCTAAGCATGGGGAATATTTGAATCTGGACATACCATAGTTCTATTAGGTGTAGCAATAGAAGATTGCCGCAGGCAGGATTTGAATCTGCAACCTTCCCGTTTCTGCATTTTGATAAAACTTTTCTTAAAGTTTTCACTTCAGCGGGACGCTCTCCCAGGTTGAGCTACTGCGGCACGATTACTATTTTAGATATAACAATATAAAAGAGTAGCATCTGCACTGCTTATTCTACATATAACAGATTATAAAGCTCGCTGAGATATATCTATCATGGCGTTGTCGTGGGATGCGCTTTCCCCTTATGATAGGCTTGTTGATACATCACTTGTCGAGCCACGAGCATACCAGATAAACATAATAAAAAGCATATATTCAGGAAGTAATACCCTTGTAGTTCTGCCTACAGGGCTTGGCAAGACAATCATAGCAATATTTGCCATAGCAAAGGCGCTTCATAATGAAAAAAAGGCACTTGTGCTTGCCCCAACAAAGCCTCTTAGCGAGCAGCACTACAATTCGCTAATGAGGCTTCTCAAGATTGAGAAGGACGATATACTGCTCCTTACCGGAAGCATAAGCAAGTCAAAAAGGGAGGGGCTTGTGAGCAAGGCAAAGCTGATTATAGCTACACCGCAGACATTTGCAAACGACCTTAAGCGTGGTACGGTGTCGCTTGATGACTTTGGAGTAATAATATTTGATGAATGCCACAGGGCGGTTGGAAGATACGCATACACATATATTGCCGATGAGGCAAAGCTGCACAGGGCCCAGGTGGTGGGTCTTACAGCCTCGCCGGGCAGCAACATAAAGCGCATCAATGCACTTATAAGCGAGCTTGGAATCGAGAACATAGAGATACGCATAAGCACAGATCTTGACGTTGAGCCATACATTATGAAAAAGGACACCGACATAGTCACTGTTGAGAAGGGCGATACCATCAATGCGATACTCAATGCGCTAAGGCCTGTGATTGAGGACCATTTGGGCAACCTGTACAGCCATGGGCTTAGCCCCATCAGGTCCTTCGAGAGGATGCCAAAGGGCATGCTTCTCGAGGTAGGCAACAACATACGTAGGATAGAGGCGCAGAACTACAAGTTCATGGGACTTTTCAACTATGTGTATGTGCTTAACCTGAGCCATGCATATGAGCTTGCTGGCACTGCAGGGATATATCCGTTCCTGAAGTATATGGAATCGCTTGAGGCAAAGGAAACAAAGGGAAGGGCCTTGAAGAGCATACTTGCGAACAAGGCAGTAATCTCGGCAATGGAGATAGCGAAGGAGGCATTGAAAAACGGGGAGGAGCATCCGAAGATGGCAGTAATAGTAGACATGATAAAGGAAAAGATGAAAGGCAAGATGATAATAATATTCACGCAGTACAGGTCTACCGCATTCAAGCTGGCAAAGATGCTGAATGAGAATGAAATATCAGCAAAGGAGTTCGTTGGAAAGAAGGAAGGAGTTACGCAATTGCAGCAACAGGCGACAATAAAGGATTTCAGGGAGGAGAAGTTCAGGGTTTTGGTTGCAACATCAATAGGCGAGGAAGGTCTTGATATACCAGGCGTTGATGTGGTGATATTCTACGAGCCAATTCCGAACGAGATAAGAAACATACAAAGGAAGGGGCGTGCGGGAAGAATGAAGCTTGGAAGTGTTACAATAATGGTGGCAAGGGGCACAAGGGATGAGACATACCTCTACATATCAAAGGTAAAGGAAAAAAGGATGAGGGATCTTGTAATCAAGATAAAGGGAAGGCTCGACAAGAGCCTTTCATACGGCAGGACGACAGATTCGGGCCAAAGATATCTTGATGTGAAATAGACAGCTTTAGGGCGCATAACCTTTCCGATCAAGAATACAGTTATTTTGGGCTTTGTGGATAAATTAATAATAAATCCACAATTTCAATAATATATCCACAAATTGATTATTCCTTTTTCGGTCTTCTATTTGCCAATTCCGCATTTATTGCTTTGATAATCTCCTTATTGCCTTTATCCGGGTATCCGAATATGATAGAAATTGACGGCTGAAATATTTGTTATAGCTCTCCCGAACCTGCCCCAACCCCAAATGTGTTGATTCCGAACTTTCCGCCTTTTGGGTTGTTCTTCCTCTTTATGCTGTTCTCTATCAGCTTTGCGTCAAATCCTTTTGGAAGTTTTCCCCTTGTCTTGTAGTCGTATATGATTAGCTTGAAACAGTTGAAGAGCACATACCTCAGCAGCACTCCGCCTATTATTGCAAGTATGCCAAGCGCAACCAGTATGATACACAGTATGAGCGAGCCTATAGATACCGCAGCAAGTATTCCCAGGAATATTACCCCAAGACCGACAAGGATCATAGCTATTTCGAACAATTCAGCAAAGAAAAGCCCGCCGAATGTATCGCTGAAGTTCTTGACTATGAAGCTTACGCTGGATTTTATTGTTTGTATAGGCCCTGTCTTTTCATCTATTATAACAGGGAGCGCGAATGCTACTGCTGCGGCAAGGCCTAAGCTTATTCCTCCAGTAAGAATTGCGCTTATCACATTTCCTGCTATCCCGAACCTTGATAAAGCAGCCCTTATTATCCCCTCTATTATGTGTACTATGGTTGCTATGATAGTGTAGAATATGGACCATTCGATTATCAGCTTTGCATATGGTGCTGTTCTGCCCAGGGCGTCTGAAATGCCTATCTTCTTGCCCTTTCCATACTCCCTGAATGCAAGCAGCATCGCAACCGTAAAGTATGATGTTACAAAGTATATGATGAAATATAGAACTATGATAGCAAGTATGAACAATACAAGCAATTGGCCGTTTGTAAATCCGGCAAGAGAGCCGGCAAGATATCCGGCTATTCCCATTCCCAGAAAGAGCACTGCTATGACTATGCTTACCAGAACCGCAATTAGCGGGTATGCAAAGAGCTCCTTGTCGCTGAATACCAGCTTCCTGGTCGCATTTGCAGCCCTGAAGCCGTTCTTCATGCCATTTATGAAGTTGTCGAACATCAAACCAATTCAATTATATTGGCAAGCATGGTTTTAAAGCTTATCATTATTTATCCTTTGCATGTATATTTTATCAGATTGCTTGACAAAATATTCAAAGGGTGCGAGAGGGGAGAGGGAACTGCTCAACTACCTTCATGATAGGGGCTATTCGGTAATGAGAGGGGCAGGCAGCGGAGTCAATAGCCTTAGCCTGGATGTGATAGCTATAAAGGACGGGGTCGGCTTAGCATTCGAATGCAAGGCATGGGACAAGGACAGCATAGCAATAGAGACTGACAGATACAACGGACTTGTCGAATGGCAGAACAACACGAAGATGAGCACATTTGTAGCATGGAGAATGAATGGGACTGGTTGGTTCTTTATAAAGCCTGATGAGCTGGGTGAGAACAAGAAGAGCAGGAGCATTACGAAAAAAGAGGCTATAAAGATAAACAGGAGGCTGGAGAACATTCTTCTGCCTTGAGGGTTTTAATGGGCTTGCTTCTTTCTACATATATAATTTTCATAAGCCTTGTTGCGCTATTTCTCTTGGCACTCTCGCTCAGGAGGACAGGCAAGGAAGTTTACAATACCAGCAAAGGCTTCAGGCCAAAGGTTCTTGTGATAATACCATGCAAAGGGAATGATATAGAACTGGAAAGGAACCTCAAAGCCGCAATGAATCAGGATTACCACAATTATAGGGCAATTGCAGTAGTGGATTCAAAGGCCGATGGGGCCGTAAGCCATATCAAGGCTGCAGGCATGTATATGATTCTATCTACGAATAGATGCAGGAGCTGCAGCGGCAAGGTGAGGGCTATTGCTACAGCACTCTCAAGGTTCAAAAACTATGATGCCTATGTAATACTTGACTCTGATGTTTTAACAAAGAGGAGCTGGCTTAAGGAAGTGATTGCGCCGCTTTCCGACAAAAAGGTAGGACTCTCAACCTCATTCCCCACATTCAGACCAATAGGAGGCTTCTGGTCTCATGTGAAATTCGTGTGGGGATTTGTAGGCCTCTCACTAATGGAAGATAAGGCAACAAGATTTGGATGGGGAGGATCGCTTGCATTCAGGCCCGATCTTATGTCAAAGGATGATTTCAGAAAGTTCAGCGAGTCCGTATCTGATGATATCATGCTGACCGGCATAGCAAAGGAAAGACGCCTAGAGATAGCATATGTTCCAGAGGCCGAGCCTGTTGTTGATGTATCCGAGACTTTTGAGAGCTTCATGGAATGGGCGAACAGGCAGACAACACTATCGACAAACGGGGACAAAAGGCTTTTTTATTATGGCATTGTTGTCTACACCACAGGAATACTAGTAATGATATCATCAGTATTGCTATCAATATTCATAAGCCCCGTGTTTCTGCTTCTCCTAATGCCACTTGTTGCAGGTGAATTCAAGGCCTACATGCGCTCAGGAGGATCTCTTGCAGCCATTTGCATATTCCCAATAATGAACTTCATATACCTAGCAAACCTGTTGATTGCAAACAGCATGAGCAGCATAAAATGGAGAGGAAAAAGCTACAGTATAAAGGGAGGATATTGACAGTGTTTATTTATCGAGATGCAATAAGTTGTATTAGTAGCATTAAAATCATTTGACGTCGTATTTTCCATTATAGTGTTAAGCAGAAGTTTGCATTCCATTATAATGGAATTTAAGATAGACTTAAAAACATTTGCTCTGCTATTTATACGTGAGAACATGCCAAGAAACACAACATCGGCAAAGCAGCCGGATAAGAAATACAACGCAGGCGCAAGTGCTCTAAGGTTAATAGCCAGTCTATTGTTCCTTTTCGTTATTTTTATAGGAACGAACATGGGTTGGTGGAGCGGATGGGTCACATCAGGCGTAGGTGCTGTATGGTTGCCATTATTGTTCGGAGTAGCTGTCCTTAGTTCTATAGGACTATTCTTCTGCAGTCTAGCAAGCATTGCGTGGAAGATGGGCGGAGGTGCAATGGCCATGAAGATAATGATATTATCATCATTCTCCTTGGTTGTATTAACGGCATCGCCGGCGTGGAGCGTAGGATTCTGGATAGTAATACTAGGATTCCTGATAGGATGGTTCGCAAGCGCAATGGATATGATGTAAAGTCTGCATAGCATTCTTTACTTCTTTTTCTTTTTTTGTTTGTTTTTGGCAAGCCTAGCGGTTAGTTTATACCACACCAGTTAGATTCCAGCGACTTCACACCTATGCGCATATTTTGCTTTGTTGTTTCCATCTCATCAGTTATTCCATATTTTAACTTACCGTAATAGGTTGTGTCCGCGTTGGGCTTCATCACTTACAGTTCTTATTAGATCATCTATCTTCGTATTAAATTTTGCCTTGTTAAAACGTAATAATACAAGAAGCGCCGCATAGAATATCTCTGACCTAAGTTGATTTAAGCCCGGTATCTTGAGTTCCTCTCGGTTTTCACCTAATGAACCATCTACACGCTTTCTAGGTTCTTGCCCTACTGTGTAGGGTTTAAAGGCTTCCCCCATATAGTCAACTCTTTTACCACTACATAATTTGTGCATTTTATAATATATAAGGTTTTTGTTCGGCTAGCCCTGGGAAGTTATATATACTTTCTTATACTAAAATATATGAATGATTATTATGATAACCATTTTGAAGCATTCATAGATGAGGAAATGAAAGTGTTGAGAAGACTTAATAACATTGGCTGATAAATAATATTTAGATAGTGGGAAGTACTTAGAGGTCGTATATAGAATGACGGAGTTCCATATGAAGATGTGAGCGTATGACAAACAAAGTCTATAACAAGCAGAAATTAAAGGCAAAGCTTGAATCATATGTTAGCCACGCAAAGATAGAGTATAAGTTATACAAGGAAGAAAACGACACGACAAAACTGGCTGAGGCCGGAGAAAAGCTATGGGGAGCATTCAATTATCTGATGGAGTTGAAGCAAAACAAATCTTTAAAAAATTTATCGGAAGTAAGAAAAGCGGTTTATGATTCCCAGGATACCACACTTATAGGAATATATGATAAGGCTTTTTCCCTTCATCAATTCTTTTACGGCTGGACCGACAGGATTGAGGACATCGAAGAAAGATTCAAAACCACTTTTAACGGTATTGATGTTTATTCAAAGAGGTTGAATGAGAATTTTTTGACTGTAAGCAGGAGAAAAAAGAGTTCTGTGTCTTAAACAGCAAATACAGCGCCTGCCAATGTTTATTCTGTAGGAAACATGTTTAGCCCATCTAAGACCTTTACACCACTAAAGGGCACCGATAGGAAGGTATATATTGCTTCCTTTTTAATATGTATAAGGATTTGGAATCTCTTTAGTTAGTGGCAATAATACATATTTTATTGCTGGCGCCTGGTGACTATCTGGTGAAAATACCAACCCTTATACCCGAACATAAACTGCTCAGCGCAAGCGAGGCAAAAAAGGTAATGGAGAAGTATAGCACACCATTTGGCAAATTCCCAAAGATACTCGAAAGTGATGCACAGGCAAAAAGGCTTGGTGCAAAGCCAGGCAGCCTTATCGCCATAGGGCGTGAGGACCCTACAGGTAAATACCCATACTACAGGCTTGTAGTGAAGGGTTGATGGTGTCTTATCATGGAGAATCATGAAGTACTTGAATCGTATTTGCTTTCAACCTCAATGGTGCAGCAGCAGGTCGAGAGCTACAACCGCTTTATAAGGATGGGCATGCAGAAAGTTGTAGAGAGCAACAACATGGTCGAGCCTGAGGTGTCCGACTTTGCGATAAAGTTCAGCGGCATACGCGTAGAGCCGCCAATCATAATTGAATCTGACAGCTCCACAAGGAAGATAATGCCAAACGAGGCGCTTGCACGCAATCTCACCTATGCCTCGCCTATGTACATAACATATGTGCCTGTAGTGAGCGGCATAGAAAAGGAGGATGCTGCTGGGGAGGCCTTTGTCGGAGAGATGCCAGTAATGGTAAGAAGCGATCTTTGCTATACGCACAAGATGACACGGGAGCAGCTCATAAATGAGGGCGAAGATCCTGATGATCCTGGCGGATATTTCATAATAAAGGGCACGGAGCGCGTACTTGTAGGGGTTGAGGACCTAGCGCCAAACCGCATAATAGCGACAAAGGAGAGCGGCGGCGATGTGGTTGCGAAGGTATTTTCTACAACAGTTAACTTCAGGGCACGGTGCAGCATCACGCGCGACGAGTATGGAATATGCAAGGTTCTATTCCCTACAGTATCGAAAGGGATGGACCTGATACTAATACTTACAGCCCTTGGCATAAAGGCTCGCGAGAGCGCCGAGAGCATGGACAACAAGGAGGTGCAGAATGACCTCCTTCTTAACATAGACTTAAGCCCTGCAAAGGATTTCAGCGCAAGCGATGCGATAATGGAGCTCGGGCGCATGGCCGCACCGAACCAGACAAAGGAATACCAGAAGAAGCGCGCCGAGATACAGCTTGACACGTATATATTGCCGCACCTCGGATCTGATGCTAGCGTAAGGAAGGAGAAGGGAATGTATCTGCTCAGGATGGCAGAGCGCGCCTCGCTGGTCGCATACAGGTATGCCAAGGCTGACGACAAGGACCATTATGCAAACAAGCGCATAAAGCTTGCAGGGGACTTGATGGAGGAATTGTTCAACAACGCATTCAAGTTCTTCATAAAGGACATAAAATATCATATAGAGCGCACAACCGCAAGGGGGCGCAAGCTAAGCGTGCGCACAAACATAAACCCTGATGCGCTGACCGAGAAGATGCTTTACTCAATGGGCACTGGCTCGTGGCCAGCAGGGCAGACAGGAATATCACAAGTGCTTGACAGGATGAATTTCACAGGGACGTTTGCGCATCTGAGAAGGGTGAAGTCACCGCTCTCAAAGAAGCATCCGCACTTCAAGGCAAGGGACGTCCACGGCACATACCTAGGAAAGATATGCCCGAGCGAGACACCGGAAGGAACTGATGTAGGACTTACCAAGTACCTTGCACTGATGTCAAAGATAACAGTAGGCGCGGACCTAAAGGCGCTGGAGGAAAAGCTCAAGGAAATAAAACTAATATGATGGTAAATTTTATTGCATTATAAAAGACACGAATGGATAGTGAACATATGGCAAGGAAAAAAAAGGAGGCAATTAAAAATCAAAAATAAATGATGATTATGGAGAAACAGAAATGCTATGTTTATCTTGACGGAAGACTAATAGGCAACGTAAAGTCCGGGCGCAAGTTTTCCGAGGAGGTGCGCAGGAACCGACGCCTTGGAGTTATATCCGGGGAGGTCAACGTCGCATACATAAGAAAGATAAACGAGGTCCACATAAATGCTGATAGGGGAAGGGCACGCAAGCCATACATAGTTGTGGAGAAGGGAGTAAGCAAATTTACCAGCGATCTTCTTGACAGAATAAAGAGCAAAGAGATAGACTTCAATTATCTTGTAAGAAGGGGCATAATAGAGTACCTTGATGCTGAGGAAGAGGAGAATGTGAACGCCGCATTGTCCGAGAAGGATATAGACGAGGAGACGACCCATCTCGAGATAGACAAGGCCTCGATGCTTGGCCTTACAATGAACCTTATCGTATTTCCTGAGTACAATTCAATAGGAAGGCATCCGATATCATCTAACTTCGCAAAGCAGAGCCAGGGGCTTTACACCATAAACTTCAACAGGCGCTATGACCCAAGGGCATTCCTGCTCTATTATCCGCAGGAGCCGATAGTGAACAGCCTTGCATACAGAACGCTTAAGATGAACAGGCACCCGCACGGGCAGAACCTTGTGGTCGCGCTTGCAACATATTATGGATACAACATGAAGGATGCTGTTGTCTTGAACAAAGGAGCGGTTGATAGAGGGCTTGCAAGGAGCGTCGCATACAAGACATACTCTGATGAGGAGAGAAGATACCCGGGAAGCCAGCAGGATTATTTCAAGGTTCCAGCAGCAACAACTGAGGGTTTTCTCGGCGAGCACGCATACTCCAAGCTGAGCGAGGATGGTATAATAGAGAGCGAGACATCGGTCAAGGAAGGCGATGTGCTTATAGGAAAGGTATCGCCGCCAAGATTCCTTGAGGAGCAGACAAGCTTCGGCGTAGGCGAGGAGAAGAGGCGCGACAACTCGGTCACATTAAAAGCTGGAGAGGATGGCACTGTTGACAGCGTTATGCTTTGCGAGACCACAAGCGCCACAAGGATAGCCAAGGTTCGCATAAGGAGCAACAAGATCCCTGAGATAGGTGACAAGTTTGCTAGCAGGCACGGGCAGAAGGGCGTTGTTGCGCTTATAGTTGACCAGAATGACATGCCATTCACAAAGGAGGGCATAGTTCCTGACCTCCTCCTAAACCCTCACGGTCTTCCGTCAAGAATGACATTCGGGCACATGCTCGAGATGCTTGGTGGAAAGGTAGGATCATTGAAGGGAAGGACATTTGACGGCACACCATTCGCAACAGATGGAAAGTCGCTTGTTGATGAATATGGTGCAATACTCGAGGAGCACGGCTTCGATAAATTCGGCGACGAGGTCCTGTATGACGGCAGGACAGGCAAAAAATTCACGGCTAAGATATTTACCGGAGTTGTGTATTACAACAGGCTTATGCACATGGTAAGCCTCAAGCTGCAGGTGCGAAGCAGGGGTCCTGTGCAGATACTTACGCACCAGCCTACAGAGGGCAAGCCAAGAAGGGGCGGACTCAAGTTCGGAGAGATGGAAAGGGATGCACTTGTCGCGCACGGCGCAAGCCTTCTCCTCAAGGAGAGGATGCTTGACCAGAGCGACAAGGCTGAGATATGGATATGCAGGCACTGCGGTGACGTCGGCTATTATGATTACATAAAGAACACACCAGTATGCCCGAACGATGGGAGCAATGACCTTGAGATGGTCGAGATAAGCTACGCCTTCAAGCTTCTGTTTGACGAGATAAAATCACTTCACATACTTCCAAGGGTGAGGTTCAATGAGGAATGAATAGATGCAAGCTGAAATAATAAGCCACATAAGGTTCACTATAATATCGCCGCAGATGATAAAGAAGATGAGCGTAGCAAGGCTTATTGTGCCGGACACCTACAATGATGAGGGGTATCCGATTGATGGTGGACTGGTTGACCAGCGCCTTGGTGTAATAGACCCAGGACTCAGGTGCAAGACATGCGGCGGCAAGGTGAAGACATGCCCTGGCCACTTCGGCCATATAGAGCTTGTGCGCCCTGTTGTGCATCCCGAATTCGCAAAGACGATATACTCGTTGCTGCAGTCAACATGCTACAATTGCCACAGAGTATTATTGACAGACCAGCAATCAGATGATGTCAAGGACGCGATAAAGAGCATAGTGATAGAGGATGAGAAGGAGAGTGCGCCGATACTTACAAATATAGAGGAAGAGGACAACAGGAACCTGCTTCTCAAGAAGCTAAAATCAGTCAAGAAATGCCCTTACTGCGCAACTCCACAAAGAAAGCTTAAGCTTGAGAGGCCCACATTCTTCTACATAGACACGAACAAGCTCAAGCCGGACGAGATAAAGGATTGGCTCGCAAAGATAAGCGATGACGACCTAAAGGTGCTCGGCATAGATTCCGCATTTACAAGGCCTGAATGGTTCATAATAACAACGCTGCTTGTCCCGCCGGTAAATGTTCGGCCGTCGATAACGCTCGAGAGCGGAGAGAGGAGCGAGGATGACCTTACGCACAAGCTTGTTGACATAATGCGAATAAACCAGCGCCTTGAGCAGGACATAGATGCAGGAGCGCCGCAGATAATAATAGACGACTTATGGGAGCTTCTCCAATATCAGGTAACAACATACTTCAACAATGAGACCCCGGGGATACCAGTTGCAAGGCACAGATCAACAAGGCCTCTCAAGACCCTTGCACAAAGGCTAAAGGGCAAGGAGGGCAGGCTCAGGTACAACCTTAGCGGAAAGAGGGTAAACTTCTCGGCAAGGACTGTAGTCTCGCCTGATGCAAGCCTGACAATCAACCAGGTTGGAGTGCCAAGAAGGATCGCTGAAAACCTTTCGATCCCCATATATATAACACAGTGGAACATAGAAACGGCTAAGAAATATGTTGAGAGCAAGGAATACCCGCTGGTGCTCAATGTAATAACAAAGGAAGGCATAAGAAAAAGGATAACAGAAACGAGCAGGGAAGAGATAATAAAATCGATAGCGCCAGGCTATATAATAGAGAGGCAGCTCATAGACGGCGATATCGGGCTTCTTAATAGACAGCCAACGCTTCACAGGCTTTCGATAATGGCCCACCAGGTAAAGATACTTCCTGGAAGAACCATGAGGATACACGTCTCTGCGACATACCCGTACAATGCGGACTTCGACGGAGACGAGATGAATTTCCATCTGCCGCAGTCGCTTGAGGCGCAGGCAGAGGCCAGATACCTGATGCAGCCAAAAGATCTTATACTATCGCCAAGGGATGGCAAGCCAGTCATGTTCATTGAGGAAGACGAGATAATAGGCATGTACCTTCTCACAAAAGATGACTCATACTTCTCAAAAGAGGATGCATGCGCACTGCTTGCAGAATGCGGGGTGCATGAGCTGCCAAAGCCGGAGAAGAAAGGAATGTACAGCGGAAGGGCAATATTCTCGATGCTGCTTCCCGAAGCGCTTGACTTCCATGCAAAGGTGGGCAACCAGGAGATAACAATAAAGAACGGCAAGCTTGTCGAGGGCACTGTAACCGAGAAGTTTGTCGGCGAAAGCAATGGCCTTCTTATACTTAAGATTTTTGACGATTATGGATCTGACACGACAACAGAGTTCCTGCTCAGGATGGCAAAGCTCTCGGCCAGGGTTACAGCAATGAGCGGCATAACAATAAGCATAAAGGATTACTACAACTCTGATTCGCTAAACAAGGACCTTGCAAAGATAATAACAGATGTAGAGACCAAGGCCACAGAGCTTGTGAAGAGGTACAAAGAGAAGAAGCTTGATTCCCTGCCTGGCTATACGATGAAGGAGACGCTTGAGATGGAGATAATGGCAGGGCTTGAAGGGGCAAGGACAATGGCGGCGCAGGTCCTTAACAAGACAGTCGGCCCGGAGAACAATACACAGCTCATGGCAATGGTAAAGGCAAGGGGGAACATACTGAATTTCGTACAGATAAGCATGCTGCTTGGGCAGCAGGCAGTGCGTGGAAAAAGGCCATCAAGGGGATACAACGGAAGGGTTCTCCCATACTTCAAGAGGAATGACAAGAATCCAACCTCGAAGGGGTTTGTGAAATCATCATTTTTCTCAGGATTGAGGCCTGTAGAGTTCTTCATGCATGCTATGGGTTCAAGGGATTCAGCAATGTCGAAGTCGCTCGTAATCGCGCAGAGCGGATACCTACAGAGAAGGCTTGTCAATGCGATGCAGGACTTCTATGTCGATGACAACCTGAGCGTAAAGGACGCAAGCGGATCGCTCATACAGACGATATACGGAGGGGACGGGATAGACCCCACAAAGGAAAGACTGGAAACTGAATAAAAAAGGTTATTTGATGAGTATCACAATGATGACGCAGACAAGCCCTGTAGGCAAAGATCAGGGGCGGCTATTAAGAAATGAAATGATTGAGATAAGAGATGGTAATTCTAGACCAGTAGATCTTTCAAAATTGGGCCCGTTGACTGTCTCTGATTTAGCTAATTACAGCATTTCTCTTTCAGGATATAATGTAGACTTTAAGGTTAGCCGAACTGGTAGGTTTGTTGTTAGTACCATCTTTATCGGTAAAGATGTCATATTCTCTGGGGTCTTTAAATCACTGGATCCTGCATTGGAGGCGTTAGAACTAATGCTTAAGGACAATATAAGATTTTTGAGATCTCCTGATCAAACATTGCAGTAAATTAAGATGTGAAAACATGTCGAAAAAAGAGGACAAGGAAGGAAGGAACATAAATGTTGTATCTGGAGAGGCGGCTGGAACGCTTGCCGCACAGTCAATAGGTGAGCCAAGCACCCAGATGATGCTTAGGACATTCCACGCCGCAGGAATAACCTCTGTCATAGCAACAAGGGGACTTCCGCGAATAATAGAGCTAATCGATGCAAGGAAGAGGCCCAAATTCCCGACAATGATAATAAACTTCGAGAAGGGAATGGCAAAGAATTACGAGAAGGTAAGGGAGGTATGGAGAAGGCTCGAGGGAGTTAGGGTAAGGGACGTGGTTGAAAACTTCGACGAGAATTTCAGAGGAGGAACCTTGACGCTTAACCTTGACCCAGAGAAGCTCTCGTTCTACGAGACAAATGCAAGATCAATAGTGAGCAAGCTATCGAAGAGGGATGATGTGGACGCCTCGCTTGATGGCGATTCAATAAAGATAAAGGTAAAGAAGAAGGAGAGCATAAAGGCGACAAGGACGACTTTCGTAAAGGTGCTTAATTATGCGTTCATGGGAGTTCCAGGAATCAGCAAGGCTCTCATACAGCAGAATGATGACGGGACATTCTTCATAACTACTGGAGGCAGCAACATAGAGGAGATAATGAAGATAGATGGCGTAGAGAAATGGAACATATACTCGAATGACCAGTTTGAGGTTGCAAGGGTATACGGCATAGAGGCAGCAAGAAACCTTCTTGCGCACGAGCTCATTGCAACAATAAAGGACGAGGGCATAACCGTAAGCTTCAGGCATATAGGGCTTCTTGCAGATGCCATGACATACACTGGCGAGATAAGAAGCGCAGGAAGGCATGGAATTGCGGGAGACAAGGACTCTGTGCTAGCAAGGGCTGCATACGAAGAGACTGTAAAGCACTTTGTCAATGCAGGAGTATTTGGCGAGAAGGACCAATTAAATGGCGTAGCTGAAAATATCCTGATAGGAAAGCAGATAGGACTGGGAACAGGAAGGATAAAGCTTGCGATAAGGAAGGAAGACCTAAAGAAACTCAAGTAATCTTTTGTGACGGGATGGGTACAAAATATAAATCTGTTGCCATGTTGCTCGGCTGCTCACTTGTAGCATTAGAGGGCTTTCAATTTCTGAGATCTGACAGAATTATAAGCCAAGAAGGAAAACGCGCAAAGATTTGTGATGTTCTTCTCAGAGCTGGCCTTGAGCCTGAACGCGCGGGAAATGTCATATATGTATTTGATAGGTTCCAGGAAAGACCGGTAATATTACAGAGTGTGGGTGTGATTGAGGATAGGCGCTTCCCATCATTTGGAATCGTTTACTTGCGCAGTATAAGAAGTAAAAGGGTAGAAGATCTTTTAAAGCAAAATAATGTACCCATAATTGGAAGTAGTCTACTACCAATACGGTTGATAGATTAACTGATTCTATACGTTAATTCTGACCTTCATCGGTATATAAGGCAGATTTCCTTGAATCTATTATGATATTAGCGAATCGATTAATTCTTCCGAATATGTAAGGATATAAAAAGATGCGTGCTCTATTTATTATCATTTTATTGGTGAACAAATGCCAAATGAGAGACCATTCGACCTGCTAAACAAGGTCTTGGGACAGCAGGTATTGATAAGGCTGAAGAGCAGCATGAGCATAAGAGGAAGGATCGTATCTTTCGACGCACACATGAATGTAGTAATAGAGAATGCAGAGGAGCTTGAGGATGGTGAGCTTAAAACAAAGCTTGGAACCATACTTCTGAGAGGGGGAAACATAATATTTATCTCGCCAGTATAATGAATCTGGGCTCCTAGCGTAACGTAGCGCGCCTGCATGGCATAATCGAAGGTAATTAAGATTACTAATTATATAGTTCTATATCCCTTTAGATTAGGGGCTTGTAGCGTAACGGTAGCGCGCCTGCATGGCATGCAGGAGGTTGCGGGTTCAAATCCCGCCAAGTCCATGTTTTTTAAGATATATCTCCCGTACACTATCTTTTATTTATCGTGCTGCATAGATTGTACAGATGATTAATGTGGGAATGCATGATATTATTTATCTGCCCTTCAGATGCAAAAAGTGCAAATACGAAAAAAGGAGCACGAATGGCAGACCATCTAATTAGCAATTGTAATACATGAATGTAAACAGAAATGTTTATATATTTATATCGCGTAATATTATTATGGAGAGCGAAGTCATGAGTATTAGGATAAAGAAAGGTACAGCAAAACGCCTAAAGAGATTAGGTATAAATAGTTCCAGAAGGGCAAGAGAATATCTTGAAGATCTTGCATGGAAAGCTGAGGCAAAGAGAACTATAGACGAATTAGAGGAATTAGTAAAAAGAACATCTAAGCCTTCAAAAGCCGGATTTGCATTGAAATCCATAAGAGAGGATAGGGATGAGGCTCATTGATTCATCCGTGATTGTGAAATTCTTCTCGGAAGAACCTGGTTGGGAGAATACTAAAGAGTATCTTCTTGCTCCAATAAGTATAGAACTTGCAATGCAAGAGTTAGGTAGTGGGCTTTTGAAGAAAGTTAGAAAAAACGAGCTTAAAGAAACAACAGCAATAGAGATACTGGAAAGATGTCCATATATCTTTAGGTTTGTAGAACAAAAAAGAAAATCAGGCACGGCTTTTGAAATTGCAAGGAAGAACAATATCAGCATATATGATTCTTTGTTTATAGCTGCAGCACTAAAAGAGGGTTACGAGTTGGTAACTTCCGATGGACGACAAGCAGAGATAGCCAGAAAGTTAGGGATCAATACTATAGAATGTTGATTTGGCCTCGTTTATACATTTATGTATTTATCTTTATAGAAAAGTATAAATTTAAATACATGAATGTCTATAAATTATCATGGCTTATATAAAATTCCAGGATATTATAGACAGGCTTGGAGACAATGGAGTAAAGGTATTCAGAATCAACGAAATCGCAAGATTGATGAATAAATCTAGGTCGTACATTTCTTTGCTGCTTTCAAATAATAAAAATTTGAACAGGATAGAGAGGGGTAAATATTATGTCAAGGGGGCTGATATATACGAGATCGCTTCTAATGTAATTACACCCTCCTATGTAAGCCTGTTTTCCGCATTAAGATATTATGACGTTACCACACAAATGCCGATAAAGATAAGTGTAATCTCAACGAAGAGACATACAGGAATAAATATTGAAGGATATAAATTAGAGTTCATAACTCTTGACAGGACCAGGTTCTTTGGTTATTCCAAAATGGGAAATGTCTACATAGCCACTTTGGAAAAGGCATTTTTAGACGCATTATATCTAAATGTAATAGTATACAACGAATTGAGCGAATCATTCGGCTATGCGCTGAAAAACGGGCAGATTAAGATAGAATTGCTTAAAAGATATGCAGGGGATATGAACTCTGCTGCACTAATAAGCAGGCTTGGAATGATTATGGAAGAGTTTGAACTGGATACCCATGACCTTTATGCGTCTCGTTCCAAGAGGAAGGTAAAGATGCTTGGATACCGAAATAGTAAAAACAGGTGGAATGTATCATGATAGAGGGACAGGATCTTCTGGCTTATAAGGATAGATTCGCAAATGAGAGACAGCTTGAAAAGGATTACCTTCAAGTTGCACTGCTGAATGAGATTTATCTAAATATATCTAATGAGCTTGTATTCAAAGGAGGTACAGCACTTGAGAAGATATACAGCCTCGATAGGTTCTCTGAGGATTTGGATTTCACTTATAATGGTGATTTATTCGACAGGCATTTGATTGATGCCGCAATATCAGCATTTGGAGAGCAATACCAGATGGTCGTACACCATGTTCCTGCAAGCAATGAATCATTTACCCTGGAGCTTAGGAATATCAGGGGGCCGTTGTATAACACTAGGAAAGAGTATCAGAAGCTGAGAGTAGACATAAGCATAAGGGAAAAAGTGGAAATGCAGCCTGATGTAAGCTATTTTGACCCCATATACAGGGACATTAAGAGATTCTCACTTTGCGTAATGGATATTAGGGAGATATTCGCAGAGAAAATAAGGGCAATATTAACAAGGGCAAAGGCGAGGGACGTATATGATTTATATTTTGTCTTGTCAAAAGAAAATATTAGCATTGACAGGAAACTAATAGCAAAAAAGCTTTATATGTACGAAACACCATTCTCAGATGAACTTCTCTTTAAAAGGCTAAGGTCAATTGATGAAGAATCTTGGAAATCAGAACTCTCACATATACTCTTAAATGTTCCGAAGTATCAGGTAGTAAAGAAGGCAATAATTAATTATTTCGAGGAGAATGCAGCTAAAAACGTAAGGCGTATGCGAGACGACAAAGCAAATAGAATATCCAGATGATAGAAATGATACGCCAACCTATAATCGCAGTAATGGGCCATGTAGACCATGGCAAAACGACATTACTTGACCGTATTAGGAATACCGCAGTTGCTGCACGAGAGGCCGGAGGCATAACACAGCACATAGGCGCAAGCGAGGTCCCAATCGGTGCAATAGACAACATATGCGGACCTCTACTTAGGGCAGCCAATATGAAAGTAACTATTCCAGGGCTTCTTTTCATAGATACACCAGGCCATGAGGCATTCACAAACCTCAGGATAAGGGGAGGAAGCATTGCTGACATTGCAATACTCATTGTTGACATCTCAAAGGGATTCGAGCCGCAGACAATAGAGGCAATAAAGATACTGAAGGAGTACAAGACACCGTTCGTAATCGCTGCAAACAAGATAGACCTTCTTACAGGATGGCACAATTCAGGCTCCAAGAGCTTGGCCGAGGCGCTTAAGGCAGCAGAACAGCTACGTGACAGAGGAGCTTGACACCAGAATATACGAGCTTGTCGGCAAGCTCAGCGAGTATGACTTCAACAGCGAGCTCTTCAGCAGGGTGAGGGACTTCCAGAAGGAGCTTGCCATAATACCGATAAGCGCAAAGACAGGAGAGGGCATAGCTGAGCTTCTCATGGTTGTGACAGGCCTTGCGCAGAGATACCTTGAGGCAAAGCTAAAGATAGAGATAAGCGGGCCTGGAAAGGGCAGCATACTCGAGAAGAACGAGATAAAAGGGCTTGGGATAACCATAGACGTGATACTCTATGACGGCACGCTGCGTGTCAACGACACCATAGCATTTGCAATTCCGAAGGGGGTTGGCACCGCAAAGGTAAAGGCGCTGCTAAAGCCCAAGAGCATTCCACAAGGGCAGCGATTCTGCAGGCAATTACAATTATGTTGATTCGGTGGGCGCGGCAAGCGGCGTCAAGATAAGCGGGAACGGGCTTGATGATGCGATACCCGGATCGCCAATAGTGCAGGTCACGGACGCAGAATTATGCAAGCGAGATAAAGTCTGAGATGGGCGAGGTCTTCAAGACAGACAAGACTGGCGTAATACTAAAGGCAGATACCATAGGGAGCATAGACGCGATATCAAAGCTCCTTAAGGCGCTTGACTTCAGCATAAGCAAGAAGGAGATAGGAAAGGTCACAAGAAGGGACATAATGGACGCCTTCACGATGAACGCGACTGACCCGAAAGGTGCTGCAATACTCGCATTCAATGTAGGCATAGAGGACGATGCACTGGAATACTCAGATACAAGCGGCGTCAAGATAATAAAAAGCGACATAATATACAAGCTCATAGACGATTACAAGCTCTTTGTCGAGCAGCAGCAGAAGAGCTCGACGGAGAAGATGGAGAGCAGGATAGTATTCCCAGGAGCGGTGGAGGTGCTTCCAGATTCATGCTTCAGGGTATCGCATCCTGCAATATTCGGAATCAATGTGATTGCAGGAAGGATAAAGCCAGGATACAGGATGATAACAAAGGATGGCATAATGCTGGAAAGATAAAGGGCATACAGAACGAGAAGGAGCCGCTACGAGATCGCAAAGAAGGGCGACAGGATGGCAATATCGATAGAAGGACCGACCTTCGGCAGGCAGATAAAGGAAAGGGATATACTGTACACCTACATAAGCGAGGAGGACTACAAGCTGCTCACCAAGGATTTTGCGCACCTGATAAATGATGAGGAGAAGGCGCTGCTCAAGAAGATAATCGAGCATAAAGATACAGAAAGGATAGATAAATTTATTTTCGCACGAAACAATGGTATTATATAGCTAACTAGAGAAATTTTTAGGATATGATGCCATACCTTACTAAAAGGCAATCAGATAATGCTGTGTTGTGCGGCGCAATTCTAACTTTTATTGCTTTCGCTGCAGCGTGTAAGGAAGTTAAGCTTCTAAGAAAACCGGATTTCAACCCAATTCAAAAGTATGTATTATATATGAGACATAAGTTATAGGATCCGAAGCCCGGTTTCTGATTATGCTGGCTTGACTGGTCGTGATAGGATTTTAACAGCCACATGAATGTTGAAAAGAGTCATGCATTAAGCCTTTTGTACCATATATTATTCGATTGGTGAAATAATGAAGGCAGATATTGGGATAATAGGCGGATCTGGATTTTATTCTCTGCTTGAGGATTCAAGTGATATTGATGTTGATACAGAATACGGAAAGCCCAGCGATAAGCTGCATATAGGTAGCATTGCCGGCAAAAAAGTTGCATTTATACCAAGGCATGGGAGCAGGCATTCGCTGCCTCCGCATAAAGTGCCATACAGGGCAAACATACAGGCACTGTATGACCTAGGCATAAAAAGGGTAATAGCAACAAATGCAACAGGCTCGCTTAACCCAGATTTCAAGATAGGCCAGATAGTCGCATTTGACCAGTTTGCCAATTTCACAAGCGGAAGGGCCGATACATTCTTCGAAAAGAGCGTTGCCCATGTAGGTATGGCAGATCCATACTGCAACGAATTGAGAGCTCTTGCCTCAAAAACAGCAAAGGCAAGTTCGCTTGATTACAGGGACAGTGGCTCTGTTCTTGTAGTTAATGGTCCCAGATTCTCAACAAGGGCAGAATCACTCTTCTTCAGCAGGCAAGGGTTTGATCTCATAAACATGACCCAGTATCCCGAGGCTGCGCTTGCAAGGGAAAGATGCATGTGCTATCTTGCACTTGGCATTGTGACTGATTATGATGTGGGCCTTGAAGGAAGAAAAGATATAAAGCCTGTAAGCCATAAGGAGGTCATGGAAACATTCTCGAAGAACATAGAGAGGATAAAAGGCCTGGTAAGAGAAATAGTTAAAGATGTTCCAGAATCAAGGACATGCACATGTGCGAACGCATTGGATGGAACAGTTATAAATGTATGAGAATTTGTTTATACATATTTGTAAATTGCTATGCTATCCTAAAACAAATTTCTAGGGGTTAAGAGCCTCAGGAGTGTCGCCTGAGTTGAAATCCCTATCCGTAGTCCCCTCTATATATAAAGAAGAGGATTTCCGTAGTACGAATATGGCAGAGAATCATTATCTGAATGATGGCGACAAGCAGTTGCGTATAGCAATGAATTGGATATTGCAACTGAAGAGCCTAATAGAGCGTACGCACTAGAATTTAAGGAGTGGATGGAACGGCAAGCAAGAAACAAACGCACAATAGCAAAAAGGATAGGAGAACTTTCCTTCATTTTGAAGTGGTTTGACAGTAAGGATGCCAAGAAGGCCACAAAACAGGACATACAGGCTCTAATTGAGGCCATAAACAATGCAAAACGCAAAGATGGTGTGCCTATAGCTGTAATAACCAGAGGCAAGATAAAGATGACCCTGCGCAAATTCTACAAGATACTTTTCAATAGCAAGAACTATCCAGATATCGTTGAAGATGTGCGTCCAGATAGGGCAAAGAATGCATTATTGCCAACAGACATGATTAGCGAGTCACAAGTCAAAGAAATGCTAGCCAGTTGCAGGAATCCGAGAGACAAGGCAATAATAAGCCTATTATGGTCTGGGCTTCGTGTTGGAGAATTGTTGGCCCTAAGAATGCAGGACGTTAGAACAGAAGAAGATGGGACTTCTGTCATAGTGCATGGCAAGACAGGCCAACGTTCCGTTTATCTCCTAAATGCAACATATCTGAACGAGTATATACGCTATATGAGGAATAAAGCAAGTCCTACTGCCTGGCTAATCGTCAGAATAAGGAATGGCATACCATCAGAGCAGCTTCATAACTGCTTGGTATTACAATAAATGATACCATAGAAAGTAAACCATATACTGCGCAGAAATATACGAGACCGATTAAGAATACAAAAAGCATATAATAGAAAAGTAATACTTCGTTTATTGAAGATACACTAGGATAAGTATGAATAATATAGGAGAGAAGTAGGAATAGAGCTGCAGCAATAATAAATATGATAAAAATTGAGGTAAATAGTCCTATGAGTAGACTTCTTCTTTTTCTATAATCCATTTCTTGAACTTTATATATATCACTCAGTGCTATTAGAGATATAATTGTATCAATTGATAAAAATATTAAGAGCATATTGAAACTGCTAATGTGAAAAAAGTCCTCAGAATAAAATAATATTGGAGTTAGGATTATAGTAAATAGAAGTATCCATTTCCATAGATATCTAGTTTGCTTTACGTATACTCCACCAATATTATTGAAGAATCTATCAATTTGTTCAAACATTTTAATCCTCTATCACCGAGAATTTCTTGGTAGCCATTGGTCTAAATTCTCGTCTTTATCGTCCAATAATGGGATAAGAATGTTTAAAAGGATACTGTAATTACATATATCTTATTATAAGACTAAGGCACAATAATGTCCTTGCATTTGATAAAAACCCTTTTCCTGATTTTATAGGTATTTGCAAATTTTGCATAGGCAAACCATCCTCCAATTCTATTTGCAAGTTCGAATCTTGAAAGCTCTCCTTTATCATATCTATCCTTGAATATTTTAAGGCGCTTCCATATTCTTCTCGAATTGCTTCTTTTTATGAGCCTATTATTCGGGAAAGCTCTATATCCAAGCAAAGTTATCCCTTTATTAAGTGGAATTATCATAGATTTTTCGGGGTGTAGATCTACTTTCAGATTACATTTAAGAAACTCGTCAATCTCTGCTTTCCATTTTTCAAGGACATGTTTATCCTTGTCAAAGATTATAAAATCATCAACATATCTGATATAGTATTTTATCTTCATTTTATGTTTGACATATTGATCTAGTTCATTCAGATAGACATTTGCAAAGAACTGAGATGTAAGATTTCCTAATGGCATACCTTTTCCTGCAATCTCAAAAGTATAGTTGTTCAATATTAGTTTTATCAGCCATATAATGTTTGGATCTTTTATCTTGCGTTCAATTATGGCTAATAAGATTTCATGGTCAACTGTATCAAAATAGTGTCGAATATCTGCCTTAAGTGCATATCCTATGCACTTCAGCCTCAAATTTTGAGTTGCCCCCCCCCCCAGCGGAACGTTGCACTATGAATTTCCTTATAAACTTGTCTGCCCTTCTGATTGCGTTGTGGGTTCCCTTATTCTTTTGGTTGGCAAATGAATCGTGTATGAAGTTTTTCTCAAAAATAGGGCCTATGATGTTGCATATTGCATGGTAAACAACACGATCCCTGAAATCAGAGGCATTTATCTTCCTTGTTTTAGGATCTCTTATGATAAAAGCGGTTAATGGTCTTGGAGAGTAGGTAAAGCTTTCCAGTTCATATTTGAGTTTTTCAAGATTATTTTGCAGTTCTTTTTCAAATTCAATAACGTATATCTTGTTTGCTTTAGTTTCACTTGCCTTATTGAAAGCCAATTCGAGATTAGGATAAGAGCAAAGATGTTGGTATAAGGTTCTGTAAGTCTCCATGGAATCCCGAATATAAATTCTGTGGCGCAAGAGGAGACCATTTCGAAACCATTGTCCTGCCTGTTGTTGGCATTGACGTTACGGCGGTTGTTGTAGTCGACGTTGTAGTCACGCACAAGAGGGCGCAATGGTAACCCATCTACCAATTTGCCATATATAATGGCAACACCACAGCTTCAAGATTTCGGCGGCGCCTACTCAATGTCGCTGTTGAATTACATGTATAGTTCGTGCAGTTAAACCATAACTATAGACGAGTGTGTGGTCTCCGTGTTGCGCCAGTGGAATTATACCCACTGTCAGATAGGGCAATGCCCTATCAAACACAGATGTTTAGGAATAGAAACCTATTCTTTTATGTCTAACGCTTTTACGTCTCTTATAAGTTTACGCAAAGTCACAAGATGGTCTCCACTTACTACTCCTTCAAGTTTTGAAAGGCTTTGCTGTGCTGCATCTGCACCTCTTTGCAGGCTAACGAGCCAGCTTGGAGCCTGCCCTAAAATTTTTTCAGCAACAGCAGGCTCAGCTTGAGCTTGGCTTAGGCTTACCCACCCCACCCCGAAACCATCGTCCTGCCTGTCGTCGGCATTGACGTCACGGCGGCCGTCGTAGCCGACGTCGTAGCCACGCACAAGAGGGCGCACGCCTGCACCATCAACTCTCCATAACCATCTTTTATCCTGATCTGTAAGTTGACCTCTGAGTTCTTCTTCTACATATAATGGTATTCTTGTAGTTTCGTCTACCTTTCCAAATTGGCCGCTTACTTGAATTGCTGGATTTATCACTGTAATAGATACTGCACCAGCTATTACAACTCTTTTATCACTTACCTCTATGCTTTTTGCATCGTTTCCTGGATCGACAAATAGACCTGGTTTCTCTAGCTCAAATGCTTCTTTTGGTATCTGAGATGCAGGAAATATCCATTCTCTTCCTTTGTCATCCTTGAAAGCATCAACTACATCAGCTCCTTTTTGGAATCTACTATTCTGTTTAGGATAAACATAGATTTCCCTTGCCAATGCTTCATAGTACCTTTTCTTGTTCAGAGCCTTCCAATCATCAGTCCTTACCAGATTGTCATCATGTAAGACATTTGAAGGCAATCCGCCCTTTTCCCTGACAAGTTCTCTTGCATCCAAGTAACCCATATCCTTTCCAGTATACGTTATTACTTGCTTCTGCGTTGCTATTTTTATATCGGTAGTGACCATTTATATCACTCTATCGAATATTGATATAATTATGGAGATATTAATGCATTTCGGTGGCCTTTTAAAAGGTATGTTTTGCCCATTTTTAGAGGCTTCATCCCATAAATAATTGACATCTGAAAACAATTATTCCATCCTCTGTAAAGAGTTGGTAGACTATTTTCACAGATCATAATCAAAAATTCAATAAATCTATGTGGGATTAGAAAGTAGAATAAAGTATCCACTAACTGTTGAACCTACATTGGTCGTTTTTCACTGGTCAGCAATGTACCCAATATGGAAGACCGAGTCGTGTTGCGGTCTTATCGTAGAGTGTTTGTTTGATGTTGAAGGCAAGTATTCTCAAGGCAATGGACATATTTCTTGCCTTTGTCTTTATCGCCCTAACATAATTTCCATATCGTCTTTTCAGAGCAGACATTATACTTTCTATTATCGAACGGAGGTGGTAAATTGTATCGTAAATTTCCTTATACGATCTTGAAAAATCAACCATCTCGTCCCATACTTTAGAACCATTTTTGCCCGCATTCTTCTTGAACTTGATGAATGGTCTGCCTGCCTTCTTTGCGACGATATCAAAATTCTTTATTGATGGATAACCTGAATCTGCAAGAACTGCAATGAGTTCGTCGATGTTTCTCAAGAGAAACTCAAGTTGCGGTGAATCATTCCTTTTCCAGTTCGTTATTTTGTATTCGGTAATAACATTTCTGTTAATACTGAGCGCAATATGTACTTTTGCATTGTCCTTTCTTTTGTTTTGCCTCTTTATCCGAATATCATACCATGAGCTACTGGTTTTCAGACGTATGCCTGTTGAATCCACAACAATCGTCAACCTTCCTCTTTTGAGAATCTTCCTGACAAGACATTTATTAAATCTCCTGACGTATTTCTGATTAAGGCGCAGCATACCTCTATTCAAGACACTGCGACTTGGAAGGTTGTTGACCTTGAGTAATTTCTCAAGGTATTCCTTCCTCATTTCTGATGCCATCTTGTCATAGGTGAAATTCAGAGAGACCATCAATAAACATAACACAAATACGGTTCTACTGTTGTGTATTACTGGTCGGCCTCTGCTGTATTCTTCCCATGGTGGGGGAAGTCTATCAACGAACTTCTTTGCCTCTTTTACAGTCAATTCTTCAAGGTTCCTATCAACTCTACTTACCACCTTCGGGTTCACCCTCTTTTTGGGTTTTCCCATGTTTTGAGTAGGTCAGAAAAAGGATAAAAATTGTCCTCTAGAAATTCCGCTATTCACGCCGTTATTGAATTATGGGATGAAGCCATTTTTAGACAACAAGAGCTAAATAAATTGCCAACTTATCATGATTAGGTGTTCAAATGAAAATAGACAAGAGGCTTAGAACCTCAACAAGGACAGCCTCAGGAGGGGATTGAACCCCCGACCTATGGTTTACAAAACCATCGCTCTGCCACTGAGCTACTGAGGCAATTATTATCACGTTTCCTTCTCTTTCCGGATAAAGATTTGTGCGTAGTCCAATATATATTTTGCTATAAAACCAAACTTATAGCTATCGCTCAGTTTCTTGACAAACTGCAGCTCTTTCTCTGATATGCCTTTCAGCGCCACAGCAATCGGCACGTATATCAGCACTGCAAGCGCAAGATTTATTATTATCGATATCGTGCCCTGGTGCAGCAGTGCAGTAGTTGCGTATAGAACTGCAAAGGTTATCAATGCCCCAATTGCAAGCGGCGCTATCTTTTTGAAGTCGTGCCTGAATTTGAATTGCCTGCTTAAGGCGCGTATATATATCAGGTCGAGCAGTATTGGGCCAATTATGAAGAGCGCGAGAAGCACGCCAATACCCTTAAGAACTGGGGTAAATGCGAAAAGAAGCACCAGCTCTATTGCGACTATTGATAATTGGTATGCCATGAATTTCCTTGTGTCGCCATAGCTTATTATCAGCGTACCAGCATACACACCTATTATGCTCAGGGTTGTTCCCACAGCTATTACTGCAAAGTAGAGAGGAGTCATTGAGTATGCGCTTGAGAAAAGAAGGTACATTAGCGGCTGCGACACGCTTACCGCGTATGCAAGCACTGGAAGAAGGAAGAGAAGCGTGTAGTATATCGTGCTGTTGTATATGCTGCCTATGTCCTTCGCCGTTTCCCTTTTTGAGAGTGTGCTTGCAAAAACCGGAAGCAGTACAAATGCCATTGATGAGAATATTATGCCGACGAAATTACCAAGCTCGTATCCCGCATTGTAATTGCCGACCACTGCTGATGTTGCATACACGCCGAGAAGCAGTATTGCAAAGTTTGCAGGGCCAAGCAGTGCTATGTTAGAGGTTGCAACAGGTGCTGAGAAATCAAGCAGCTTCTTGATCATCCTCTTTGTCGGCCTTATTATGCTGCTGCCAATCTCATTCCAGAGGTAAACAAGTCCTAGAAGCGATCCAGCGATTATGCTTATGGCGATTCCGGCTATTGCGCCGAATACACCATAACCAAGAATTACAAGGCTTACCGCCGCTATAGGCTGCAGAACTGAATAGAAAAGGTCTATTATTGTTGCCTCTTTTACCTTTTCGAGCGCCACCAGGACAGCGATAGTAAGGTTAAAGAATGCCCAAGCTATTACAATCACGGATGCGAGCTGCAATGCATTGGCTATGGAGGGCTGGTGGTATATGCTTGTTGCTATTATATTGCTGAATATGAGGCCGGCAAGAGCTATCACAATTGCTATCGAGACCACTATTGCATAGCCGTTTATTATCAGTTTTGCCCTTTCTTCCTGTCCATCCGCCTCGGGAATCATTTTCCTTAATGCCGTACCTACGCCAAACTGTCCTCCTATGCCTAGAAGCGTGTAGAACGCTATCACTATCGCATAAAGCCCGAATTCAGGGGGGTGGAGCAGCCTTGCAAGAAGCAGAAGCAGTATAAGCACCGAGAATGACCCCGCAAGCTGTCCAGCAACATACAGAATGCCGTTCCTTGCAGTCTTTATTGACCCGCTTACATTTTCATTGGCTTTCAGCTCCTCCGCCATTGCTGCACCTAATCTTTGACAATGAAGCTATCCATCTTTTCCCTGGCGCGCTCCATCTTCCTCCTGTGCGTTGCAAGGAATTCGTTTATCCTATTTGCAAGATCGGCCTTGTGCTCCCCAGCAAGCATGCTCCCGTTCCTTTCCGACTCGAATATTTGCTCCAGCTTCCTGTCATCGGGCTCGAAAAGGAACCTGTAGTACTGGCACACCATGCATTTGTCCGGATTGCCTCCATGCTTTCTTTGAAGTTCCGCAGTGGCCTGCTGGCCGGTAAGCGCCTTGCTGACCTTCTTCGCAACCTCTTCGTCAGTATCGTCAAGATATATCGCATTGATATTCTTGCTTGCTGACATCTTCGCCTCACCGTTCAGTGACGGCAGAAACATGTTGTGCATTATTGCGGGTTTGTAATAACCCATTTTACCTATTACATCCCTTGCTACTCTGAAATGTACATCCTGGTCTACACCAAGAGGTATGAGGCAAGGAACATTCTTGCCCTGCTCAACAGATTTCAGGAATGCGGGCACCGCCTGCATGCTAGTATAGAATATCCATCCTATGTTCGTATCGTTGCCAACGCCGAATGCATCTTTTACAGTCGAAAATGTCACATGGCCCGCGACCCTGACAGCCTGCTTGTAGAGTGTCTTTGCATAGTCCGTATTAAAGAATATTTTTGTATGGCTAGGCTTGAAACCCAATGCAGCTATGTTCAGTGCGGCATCCTCAGACAATTTATGGTAGTCTTCCAGACCCATTCCAAGATTCTGCCTTGCAAGATATTTCTCTTCGTCTGGTATTTGTATAAGTACCTCAACATTGAACTTGTCCTGCAGCCATTTGGTGAATATAAATGGGAGAAGATGGCCGAGGTGCATCTGCCCGGAGGGTGCAAGACCTGTGTAAAGATAGAATTTGTTGCCCTTCTCGTATTCGTCAAGCAGCCACGCCAGTTCCCTCTGCGCGAATACTATCTTCCTCCTCAATAGCCAGTGAAGAGGCCCGGTGAACTTCTCTATCTTCTTGAGCATTTCGTCGCTGATCGGCTTTATGCCAAACTGCTTCTCAAGAAGATCATAGTTTATCTTGCCCTCCACTTTCCAAGGAGTGACACTGAATGGTTCTGCCATAGCTATAATGACAAAACAAGGCTTTTATGCCTTTTGAGCCAATGAGGCATCGTTGTAAATCTCAAGTTTCTGTCTTATGCCGCGGCCCATTCCCATTAGCCATTCAGATATTTTTACTTCTTGTAATGTTGGCAGTGAGACGCGTTCCAATTGCTGTCGACGATTACTGTTAGGGTAGTCGCCTGTTGAGATGTATTTAAATCCTTCTTCTTTTAAGATATGTGTTGTATTTGCTTCTATAAGGTAAGCCATTTTGCTAGCTGATTTTGGCGCTAGCCACCTTACGGGATCATATAAGACAGAATAAGCAGTATTTGCAGAAACATAATACAATATACAGCCTATGATTGTAGGTATATTCATCGATATGTCTGCTTCAGCGCGTTTACTTGTATAATTAGACGGCTTTCTTAGATTAGGGCACCATATTTCAGGAATACTTTTCAGAGAAATAAGCGAGTAATTATAATTATCTCTAGGCTTAAAGGATTGTGAATTTCCAACATAAATATTAAATTCACAGCTAGCGTTGAAATGCCTGATATATGTACCGAGATATATTGGACCTGATACTACGTTTTCACTTTTAGTTTTCCTTACCGCTTGTAGGGCAGGCATTGTACCACATAAATTGAACAGCAATTGATTATCTTTTATCTTCTGCCGCCACCGCGACTTCCTCCGCCACCGCTTCTTGAGCCACCGCCACCTCCCACCGAACCTTGGTGAGGCGCTACTGCTACATTGCCGCCATAATGTGGTGCTTGTGCCTGATGATAAGCTTGTGCTGGTGCTTTATTTGCCTGATATGCGCGATAATTTTGTAATGCACGCTGTTGTATTGCTACATGACGCGCTTGTTCTTGCGCTCGCGCAGCAGACTCCTGCTGTCCTCTTAGCATATTATTATAGCGTTCATTAGATGCGTTTGAATTTGACGTATTTCGCACACTAGAATTTGCGACATTGCCATTTCTACTGTTGCCTACATTAGCTCCATTCCCGTTGTTGTGACCTCCAAGCCGGCCTGAACTTGCATAACCACCTCTTTCCCAGCCTCCTCTACCTTGATACCAAAAGCGCCATGGGTATCTGCCCCCAATCCAAACAGAACAAGCTAGATATGGGTAATTACCATATAACCCAAATGGGTTCTCCCATGCGGGCCATGGACATAGAGGCATTCCAAATCCTATGTCGAAAATAATGCCACCTATCACAAGTGGTGCCCCCATAACGTAATATGCTGATTGCGGTATGGGCTGCGGTATAGGCTCTGTCGGAACTGGATACTGTTGCTGAGGATATGGTATATTCGGATCATTTTGTTGCGGCTGATTGTTCTGTTGTGGTATTGTTGCAGGAATTCCTTTGGCTTGCTGCTCTAAAGCCGCACGCTGCTCATCTTGCAACTTCTTATTAATATCAGTCTCTGCAGACTTTTTGCCAGCCTCAAAAGCTTCATCAATCTTCTTTTTATCGGCATCATCAGACGTCTTGTTATCGGCAGGCTTAGCCACTTCGTTTGTAGCTGCTGCATTGCTCTTTGGCCTTGCAACTGCAGACTTTTGGGTTTTTCTGGCAGCAACAGGCTTTTTAACTTCCTCTATTTTTGAGATTCTGGCCTCGTGATCGCGTAATGTAGTTTTTATATCATTTATGTCTTTTCCGTAATTTCCTATAGCATCTAAAGCTGATGATACTTCTTTCTCTAATACTTGAACCCTTTCCCCTAATGTAAAGTTTGCTGTGGGTTGATTTGTAGATTTTGCAACTTTTTGTGTTTGCTGTGTATGTGTTGTTGGCTGTGTTGTGTTTTTGTTGAGTTCATGAACAGCGAGTCCGGTGAGTCCTGCTGCTACAACAGCCCCGATCACGACTTTTCTTGGTCTTATACTGAGCTTTTTCAGTGCAAAAGCTCCTGCTCTTGGTATAGGTTCAGATTCAGGTGCATTATGATTAATTGTTGCCATAGTATCACTTTATAACGGTATAATAGTGGATTCGGTCATATATATAGCTTTCCATTTATCTACCGAAAGCCTTTTAAAGCTTACCTAAAATACCCGCATCTTAGATAAAAGGATTAATTCCATATAATACTGTTTTCGAGATAAGTCTAATGCCTGCAAGTTACTAATTCTTGTAGTTGGTAATTAACTATTGGTGTAGCGCCTTTTGGCTTGTGTAGGGGCATGGCTGCAAATTCATGCGATGATTTTTATACCCTTAGTGCCAATTATGATGATTAAATGAGTGATATTGAAGGGGGAAAGGCGGTAAAATCAATAGAAAGGGTACAGGAAGCGGAAAGCCGTGCCGCGCTTATTCTTGAGAATGCAAGGGAAAAAAAGGAAAGCAGGCTCTCAGACGCGGATAACAAGGCGCGCAAGATTATCGATGATGGCAATGCTGCTGCCAGTGCTATAAGCCAAGAAATGCTAAAAAAGGCTGAACATGAGCTTGACCAGCTCAGGAAGAAAAAACTTGATGATACACGCAAGGCAGCTGCAAAGATAAGGAAGACCAGGCTCAGCAAGGCCAGGCTTGAGAAGCTTGCCGACCAGGCGGTCAGGGAGATAATGGGTGCATAGGTGTTTAGGAGCGAGCCAATGCAAAAGGTAAGGATAGTCTGCCTTGAGAAAGACAGGCGAGGCGTAGTATCAACACTATATAAGGCAGGCATACTCCACCTCAAGAAAAGCGCGCTTGACCTTTCAGATGACAGCGATGCTGAATACACCACAGCGCTTTCTGACATTGAGATAAGGCTTGCCGGGGCATTGGCGCTCATCAAGATGCCCAAAAAGCAGAAGAATGAGGATCAGCATGAACAGGAGAGGCATCTTTCTGCTGAGGAGCTCATTGCAAGATTCAGCGATTTGGAATCAGTAGACAGAACATACCAATTAAATGATGAGAGAAGAAGGACTGACCAATCAATAAAGCAGATTGAGCAGTCTGAGCATGTCGCAAGGCAGATTTCCGGGCTTGATATAAATCTTGACAGACTTAGAAGTGGCATCCTTTCCTTCAAGGCCTATGCGGCCCACGACCATAAGAGCATAATTGAATTCAAGGATGAGGTATCCAAGAATAGGCTTGCTGCAGAGGTTGTTGCATCAACACAGAAAGGCCAGGAGAGTTTGCTAGTTGCATACAAGAAAGGGATTGATATTGATGAGCTTGCAAGGGCGCATGGATTAAGGGAGCTTGACCTGACACTAGACCACATGCACGGAACTCCGCAGGATTCGTTGGAAAGAATAGCAAAGGAAAAACATGAGATGTCAGAAAGGATAAAATCAATAGATAATGAGCTCGTCCGTATAAGCGCATCAGATTACAGGAAATTATCCACATTCATGGAGATGCTGACTATAGAGATGACAAAGGCCCAGGTCAGCGAGATGTTCAAGAAGACCGACAAGACAGTAATAATAGAGGGCTGGGTACCCAAGAAGAACATGAAAAACCTTGAGAGCACAATCTCAAAGGCAACAGAGAGAAGGTACTACATCGAGGACATTGCAACTGACGAGCTTGCGCCAACACTTCTGAACAGGCCAAAGATCTTGCAGCCATTTGATTACATGGTGAACTTCATCTCTGTTCCGAGAAGCGACGAGATAGATCCGGCAATACCGTTCATTATCTCATTCCCGATATTCTACGGCTTCATGATATCCGATGTTGGCTATGGAATTTTATCGTTCTTCTTTGCAATGTACATAGCAAGGATAACAAATCCGGAGGGGCTTGTACACAATACAGCAAAGATCTGGCAGCTCAGCGCAATATCTGCAATAATATTCGGATTCTTATCCAACCAGTACTTCGGACTGCAACTCAACCAGTACTTCACGACATTCACAGGCTTTGACTGGTTCAAGAGCATACCCACAATAATACTCGTATGTATAATCTTCGGCGTGATACAGGTTGTGCTGGGGCTTCTGCTTGGCTTCTTCAACAAGTACAATCACCACAGGAAGATGGCCTACAGCAAGCTGACATCAATAGCACTGATAATATCCGGAATATTTGCAGTAGGTGGAGGATTGTTCCATCTGTTTGGCAGCACGATAACATTGGTTTCTGGTGTCATTGCTATACTTATGCTCATTGCGACAATAATTCTTAGCGGGGAAGAGGCGGGAGAGATAACCAATCTCATATCGCATCCGCTCAGCTATGCAAGGATTATGGGATTCGGGCTTGCAAGCGTAGTTCTTGCATTCCTTATAGACCAGGCATTCACGCCCACGCTTTCCAATGGCATACCGTGGTTCATTCTTTCCATAGTCATGTTCCTGGTGCTCCACTTCCTGAACATGATAGTATCGATGTTCGAAGGAGCAGTGCAGGGCGCAAGGCTTAACTTTATAGAGTTTTTCACGAAATTCTATACCGGAGGGGGAATAAAGTTCAACTCCATTCGGATCAAAAAGGGTTTATACTAAAGAATAAAATTGGTGAAATATCATGACAATAGACTTGCCAACTGCAATAGCGGCCCTGGCGGCTGCATCGGCTATAATAGGAACGGGAATTGCAACAGCAATGGCGCAATCCGCAATAGGAAGCGCAGGAATGGGACTTCTTGCTGAGAAGCCCGAGGAAATGGGACGAGTTCTGCTATTCGTAGTACTCCCTGAAACGCTCATAATCTTCGGCTTCGTAGTAGCAATACTGATACTGCTTGGGGCTGGCTTCATATAACCGGTGGGTTTATGGCTCTTGAGGAGCTCCGCAAGGAGATAGAGCATGAGGCAAATGCAGATGCCTCAACGCTCGAGAAGGAAAGCATTGCTGAATGCGAGAGGATACTTTCCGATGCAAGGCAGGTTGCGGTAGAGGCGAAGAAAAACGCCAAGGAAAAGGCCACAAAGGAGGCCGAGCAGAAGAGAAGTGACGCGCTAACCGCAATAGATATAGAGAGCGGCAGCATTATCTCATCGGCAAAGGAGGACTGCATCAACAGCACAACAAAGCAGTTTCTACAAATTGTCGAGAGAAAGCTTAACGCAAGGGAGCAGGATATCATAAAGGCTGCAATCAAGAGATTCTCTCTTGTTGTTCCTCCCAATAATGCGGTTGCGAAATTGGACAAGAGGAATGCCAATCTTCTCAAGGCATCAGGGATAAGGGTGGAAAGTTCCAATGTAAGGGGCGTGTTCCTCTCGTCAGAGGACGGAAAGGTTAACACGGATGCAACAATAGATGGCCTGATCAGGTCAAATTCTGAATCGGTAAGAAGGATACTATCAAAGGGAATGTTCGGGTAATGCTATGGGAATGTTGATGGCTGCATTGAAATACGGTTATTCCAATACTAGGGCAAAGGCAATGGAAACAAAGCTTATAGACAGCTCTGTCATGAGGAGCATTGCCGATGCCAAGACCGTTGACGAGGTGCTTGCAATACTCTTCCAGACCGATTACAATGCTGCGATAGTGAAGTTCGGAGGCCTTGAGATAAGCAATGTTATGCTTGATTTTGCCATAAGCGAGAACCTTGCACAGCGCTTAAACAGGCTTGCTGAATTTACCCCAAAGAGCGATAGGCACATAATAAGGAAGATAATTGAAAGGTGGGACCTGGGCAATGTGAAGCTTGTGCTCGAGGCAGCTGAGAGGAAGATGGCCTATGATGCGATATCAAGATATATCGTAAGCTCTGATGAATTCAGCGCAGAATCCCTTAAGGAGGCAATGAGAAATGAGGGAGTGGAGCATGTGCTTGAATACCTGATGCACAACAGGACCTACAGGGATATGCTCTCCGGGGCGCTTGCAGCATACAAAAAGACAAGGAATGTCCTTGATGCAATAGCAATGATAGATTCAATGCATTACAAAGAGTTAGGTGAACTTTCGCTTGAGCTTATGAAGGGGCATGACAAATCCGCACAATTGCTAAGGATGGACATAGACATGAGGAACATCATAACATTAATGCGCGCGAAGAGGTTGGGGCTCAAGTTTGCAGATGTCTCAAAGAATCTAATAAAGAACGGGGATGTTGATTCAAGGTCATTGGCAAGGATATACAACAGTTCAGATGACGTTGTATCGTTTGTGCTGAAGACCAAATCCTTTGACATGAATGGGGCTGTTGAGGTGTACAAGCAGAACGGCCAATTGCTATCATTCGAAATAAGCATGAGGAACCAGATATTCAATATGAGCAGGAAATTGCTAAGGACAAGCGTGCTCTCATTCGGGGCGCTTGTTGATTATGTGTACCTCAAGGAGATAGAGGTGTTCACGCTTAGGGCATTGATAAAGAGCAAGGAGTACGGATTATCAAAAGATGAGATATCAAAGTTGGTTGTTTGGAACCTGTAAACAAATACAAGATAGCAATTGTCGGGAATACGCAGTTAGCTCTTGGCTTCAAGCTTTCTGGGGTTGCGGAGGCATATAGCGTAAAGGATGCATCAGAATCTGAAAAAAAGATGCGCGAGCTGATGCAAAGGGATGACATAGGATTGATAATAACTACATCGAAGGTCCTGAAGGAAATACGCGACAGGAAGCTTGCCGAGATGATATCTGACAGCGTTCTCCCAATGGTAATAGAGGTATCGGATTACAAGGAGGTGGGAGAGCCAGACACGCTGAGAAGATTGATAATGAGGGCAATAGGTATTGACATAAGTAAGAATGCTTAAAAAATTATGATGATATTATGGGAATAATCGAGAAAGTATCAGGGCCGCTTGTAGTTGCAAAGGATATGCTTGGAAGCAACATGTATGACGTTGTCAAGGTTGGAAATGCAAGCCTTATAGGCGAGATAATACAGCTAAAGGGAGAGAAGGCTGTGCTTCAGGTCTATGAGGATACAACAGGGCTACGGCCAGGAGAGCCGGTAGAGTCAACTCAGCTTCCATTGTCAGTAAAGCTGGGCCCCGGACTACTTAGCAAGATATATGATGGAATACAGAGGCCTTTGGAAGTACTCCAAAAAAAGAGCGGTGCATTCATAGGAAAAGGAATCAGTGCTGAACCTATAGAGAAAAACAAGAAATGGAAGTTCATACTGGAGAAGGGAGTAAGCAAGGGAAGCAGCGTAAAGGAGGGCGACATTATAGGTTATGTCCAGGAAACGGACTTCATCAAGCACTACATAATGATACCGGCTGGAGTTCACGGCAAGATAAAAAAGATATCAGGAGGAAACTTTACAGTAGATGATACAGTTGCTGAGGTAGAGAGCGGCAAGGAAACATTCAAGGTAAAAATGTCGCAGGAAAGGTCTGTAAGAAAGCCATCACGAATAAAGAAAAAATTCAGGGCTGATGAGCCGCTCATTAGCGGCCAGAGGGTAATTGATACTCTCTTCCCTGTTGCAAAGGGAGGAACAGCAGCAATACCTGGGCCTTTCGGAGCCGGAAAGTGTGTTACAGGCGACACTAAAATAGTATTGGCTGATGGAAGCATAATTAGAATGGATCTGCTATACTTAAAATGCAAGGAAAATGGGGAATCTGAAGTTAATGGCAACGATGAGACGATAAATACGCATATTGAATTGAACTCACTTAGCAATTCAAAGATTACAAAAAGCTTCTCGAATACCATGTATAAAGGAATGTCGGACAGCATAGTAAAGGTCAGAACAAGAAGCGGCAGGAGTGTAAGAGTAACACCAATACATAAGCTATTTAAGATATCAGAAAAAGGAACCATAATTGAAACAATGGCCCAGGACCTGAAGACGGGCGATTTCATAGCATCAGCAAGAAAACTAGAAATTGATCCTTGTGACGCAGAGATAAATTTATATGAATTTGATGGAATGCTCGATGCAAGAGCAGTAGGAAACGAGATAAAGAAAACAGTATCACAGATGGCACGACACGTGTTAAAGAACAAATTGAATTTAAATCTTAGTGTTAATGTTGTTAGACAGGCTGCGTATGGAAATAATCTTCCAAGACTAAGATGGATAAAGGAATTATGTATAGCAACAGCGCAAGATTTGATAGTTCCGAGCAGATTGACAGGAGACAGGCATGGAAATGAAATAATGATACCTCAAGTAATGAATTCCGACATGGCAGAATTTCTAGGATATTATATATCAGAAGGGTATGTAAGGGGAGATAACACTGTTGTGTTTACAAACATGGACGAGAAACTTCTTGACAGATTTATGAATTTGTCATATTATTTGTTCGGAATTAAAGGAGTTAAAGAGTATCAGAAGGAAAAAACGCCAAATATTTTATTGCATAGTAAAATTATCGTTAGATTTCTTGAATCTATAGGTACAGGAAATAGAGCATCAAATAAGGAAATACCAGACATATTGATGAGATCTAGCAACAAATCAATTGCAAGTTTCCTTACAGCATATTTCATAGGAGATGGTTCATATAGTAATGAAGAAGTAGAATTTAGCACGGCGAGTAAGGAATTGCATACACAGTTATCATATATTCTTGCAAGATTTGGAGTGCTGAACTCGCTTAGAGAAAGAGTAATTAATGGGAGCACTTATTTCAGAGTCTTTGTGAGGGGAAATGAGAATCTTAAACTATTTTCTGATATTCTTATTGGTGACCACGAAAAGGTTATAAAAACAAAAGCTTATGCAAATTCCGATAAGCACAGTTATACGGCAATAGATATAGTTCCAATATCTGCAATAGAGATAGGGGACATATATAAGAAACATTTGATTCATTCTGAATTAACTAAGATTGGAATAAATATACATAATTATATAGGAAATAAAGAAAAAATGAGCAGAGCAACATTCCAGAAGTTTGCAAGTGCGCTTAATGTAAAATCTGGAAGTCAGATGATGGTGCATAGGGTGTCGGAACTTTCCAAGGCTCTTGATTATGTATACTGCGACGAAATAATAGAAATAAGCAGTGAGAATGGCCCATTTGAGGTTTATGATGTATGTGTACCCGATTTTGGAAGCAACTTCGTAGGAGGAGAGGGTGGAATAATATTACATAATACGGTTTTGCAGCAATCGCTGGCAAAATATGCAGACAGCGACATAGTTGTCTATGTCGGATGCGGAGAGCGAGGCAACGAGATGACAGAAGTTCTTACAGAATTTCCTGAGCTAAAGGACCCGAAGACAGGAAGGCCGCTTATGGAAAGGACTGTGCTTATCGCAAATACAAGCAACATGCCTGTAGCTGCAAGAGAGGCAAGCATTTATACTGGAATAACAATAGCAGAATACTTCAGGGACATGGGATACAACGTTGCAATCATGGCAGACTCGACATCAAGATGGGCAGAGGCGATGAGAGAGATATCTGCAAGGCTTGAGGAGATGCCTGGAGAGGAAGGATATCCAGCATATCTTCCAAAGAGGCTTGCAGAATATTACGAAAGAAGCGGAAAGGTCGAGAATCTGAACGGAAAGATAGGATCAGTCACAATAATAGGTGCAGTATCACCACCAGGAGGGGATATATCGGAACCAGTATCGCAGGGAACGCTAAGAGTTGTAAAGACATTCTGGTCGCTTGATGCCTCACTTGCAAACGCAAGACACTTCCCATCGATAAACTGGCTAAACAGCTATTCACTTTATCTTGACGCACTTGAGGAATGGTACATGAAGAATGTCGGGGAGGAATTCGTAAAGAACAGAAAGGAGGCGATGAGGTTGCTCCAGAGGGAGGCAGAACTGAAGGACATAGTGCAGCTAGTAGGGGAGGATGCGCTTCCAGATTCTGAAAGAATACTTCTCGAATAGGAAGAATGACTTAGAGAGGATTACCTGAGGCAGAGCGCATTCGATGAGGTAGACGCGTATACAAGCCTGAAGAAGCAGAGCCTTATGCTCTCAACAATGCTTTATTTCGCAAATGCTGCAAATGAGGCGGTAAAGAAGGGTGTTGGTGTCTCAGCAATATCAAAGATGAAGGTGCGTGCTGAGATATCAAGAATGAAGGGGATAACCGACAAGGATATTGAGACTTCAGCAAAGAGGATAAAAAATACGATAGATTCTGAATTTGAAAACATCACGAAAGAATCAGAGAGTGGAAGCGTAGAAACTCCAGAAAAGGAAAAAGAAAAACCAAAAGAGATGAAGGCTGCTGAACCAAATGAGGAAACGCACAAGAAGCATGAGGTGCAGAAGAAAGGCAAGCATGAGTCAAAGAAAAAGAGGAGATGATAACATGAAATTTGAAATAGAATATAACACAATAGAGAGCGTTGCAGGACCATTGGTAGTTGTAGGAAAGGTAAAGAACGCCTCGTACAACGAGATAGTGAGGATAAGGCTTCACAACGGAGAGGAGAGACTTGGACAGGTGCTTGAGACAAGCGACACGCAGGCAGTAGTTCAGGTGTTCGGGCCAACAAACGGAATAAATATAAACAAGACATCAGTAAGCTTTCTTGGTGAGACATTCACAGTAAGGAGTAAGCGAGGATATGCTCGGAAGGGTCTTTGACGGCCAGGGAAGGCCAAAAGACAATGCGGGATTGATAATCAACGGCGAGAAGAGGGACATAAACGGCGAGCCTATAAACCCGGTATCAAGAGCGAATGCCAAGCGATTTCATAGAGACAGGAATATCAACAATAGACGGACTTAAACACACTTGTAAGGGGCCAGAAGCTTCCAATATTCTCAGGTTCAGGACTTCCTCACAACGAGCTTACAGCGCAGATAACAAGGCAGGCAAAGGTAAAGGGTACAAGCGAGAATTTTGCAGTAGTATTTGCAGGAATAGGAATAACCTATGATGACGCTGCAGTACTTCATAAACGAATTCAGGAAGACTGGGGCGCTGAAAAGGACTGTAGCATTCATAAACCTTGCAGACGATCCAAGCATAGAGCGAATCATAACACCAAGGCTTGCGCTGACTACAGCAGAGTATCTTGCATATGACAAGGGAATGCACGTGCTTGTAATACTGAACGACATGACAAATTATGCAGAAGCACTTGAGAGAACTTTCAAGCGCAAGGGAGGAGGTGCCCGGAAGAAGAGGATATCCTGGTTACATGTACACGGACCTTGCAAGAATATACGAGCGTGCAGGAATAATGAAGGGCAAGAAGGGCAGCATAACACAGCTTAATGTTGTTACAATGCCTAGCGACGATGTAACTCACCCGATACCGGACCTAACAGGATACATAACAGAGGGCCAGATGTTCCTTAGCAGGGAATTATTCAACAAGGGAATGTATCCACCGATAAATCCGTTAGGATCGCTATCAAGGCTGATGAACAATGGAATAGGCAAGGGAAAGACAAGAGAGGACCACAGGGGAGTTGCAGATCAGCTATACGGCGCATATGCAAGGGCGCAGGATGCAAAGGCGCTCAGCTCGATAGTAGGAGTTGAGGCGCTGAGCGAGAGCGACAAGCAGTATCTTACCTTTGGAAACAGATTCGAGAATACATTCATAAAGCAAGGAGCATACGAGAGCAGGGACATAGATAAGACGCTCTCAATAGGATGGGACCTTCTTTCCATGCTGCCGGAAACAGAGCTTACAAGAATCAAGGAAGAATACGTAAAGAAATACTACAAGGCAATAAAATGATAAACCCGACAAGGATGAACCTGATAACAACCAAGCGACGGATAGTCATGGCCAAGAAAGGGTACAATGTCCTGAAGAGAAAGAGGGAGGTCCTTGTGATAGAGTTCCTTAGATTGCTGAAACAGTCAAGGCAGGACAGGACATACATGAATAAGCTAATGGACAGTGCATACCGTTCGGTTACAATAGCATCTGCATATGTTGGCGATTTCGAGCTTGAATCTGCGGCATTGCACGTGCCTGAGGTTGAGCACATAGGGATTTCACTGAAGGGAATCATGGGAGTGAGAATACCAGAGATAATAAAAGCAGATCCTATAGGCAAGGCAAATTTCAACATGATGTCAACAAGCATAGCAGTGGATGACATAAACGAATCATTCACAAAGGCGCTTGATACAGTTATAGACGTAGCGCAACGGGAATTGGGTCTCAAACGGCTAGTTCTTGAGATAGAGAAGTCTAAAAGAAGGGTAAACGCGCTTGAGTACAAGAGGATTCCGGAGCTGAAGAGGCAGTCGAAATACATATCGATGCGTCTTGACGAGATAGACAGGGACAGCTTTGCAGCATTGAAGCACGTCAAGAAAAGAATTGCAAGCGCAGCAGCAAATTAGGATTAGATATTTTCAGTGCTTGCCGTTGTTGTTTTTCTTTGTATATTCGTCGAATACCTGCTTGTACGTCTCAAGGGTTCCTATGTCGTACCATTTGCCCTTGTAGACGTAGCCGTGCACCTCCGTATCCTCAGAAAACCATTTTATGAAGTCGCCGATTTTGTCGGAATTCCTTGTCTTTTGAAGGTATTCATCAAACTTGCCAAGCATCTCCTTTGGGATAACGTATATTGCGGTACTAACAAGAGTTGATGCCGGCTCCGCTGGCTTTTCCTCAAATGATACAATCCTGTCACCATCAAGCACGCCAACTCCGAATTTCTTCGCTTCCTCCTTTGAGCCAATGTCATGAAATGCAACTGTTGGTTTTTTGTACTTGTTGAAGTGGGCTATCACGTCCTTTACACTAAAGTCGTATAGGTTGTCACTTGCGATTATTATGAGATCAGTGTCTATCTTTTTCTCCTTGATCGCGTAGGCTATGCCCTTCACTGCACCGAATTTCTCCTCGTTGCTGCTTGCCCCCTCAACAACGAACTCTATCTTCACGTTGGTCTTCTCAGCTTTCTGGGTGGCCCAGTACTCAAAGGCCTGCAAAAACTTAGAGTTTGTAGATAGTATTATGTCATCTATTCCTGCTGACACTACGTCATCGAATGCATATTCAACCACGGGCTTTCCGGCGATGCCGACGGGCAGAAGTGCCTTTGGCATGAAGTATGTTATCGGTTCAAGCCTTGTCGCAAAGCCCCCGCAAAGAAGTAATGCCTTCATATTATCCCAGCCGCCGTTTCAAGCAAATATGCGAACCCGCAGTTAAGCCTGTACGATTTATCTTGCTACCTTTATGTATTTATAGCTTATTATGGCTCTTAGGATTCTAAAATCTTTAGTCATGCCTGTGTAATTTTGTGCTCAAAAACTATAAAGTTTAAAATCTTGATCAGTAGTACTTGTTGAGCTCGTTGGGTTTGCGGCAGGCGCCCCTTTAGGCTTGTTCTCTGAGAGCAGCTAGCATTCTTGTCACCAACATCGCCTTGTTATGATTTCTTTTTACCGCGGAATATGAAAAGGTAGAGTATTGCCAGGATCACAATTGCTATTACTATTATTGCAACCCAAATGGGAGTGTTGGAGGATTTTGATGATGCAGCAGAAGCAGGAACTGTTGTTGTGATCGAAGTTGCCAATGATGTGGTTATTGGAAGTACTGTTGACGTGGTTGCAGGTTGCTGGTATTGGAAGATGCCAACAATTGGGTCTGTTGGTATTGCGAATGTGACAGTGCATGCGGTCGAGTTGACCGTGAAGGGATTTATCGGATTCCATATGCCGGTGCCAGTGAGTTCGTATGGCGCAATGGAGTTGGACGGCAATGAGCAGTTGTACTCCATGGTCACGGTAATGGTTATGTTCAATGGAGGCATTGTTGATACATTCAGCGCTTCCAGCAGTTTGTAGGATTGCGGCGATGTTGTTGTCGAGCCTGTGACATTTGTAATGATTACACTTACAGATCCGGAGGAAGATACCGATCCGAGTACGATTGTTGTCCCTGAATCCGGCACATTGATTATCGTGTTTGAGTCTGGTGTGATGTTGTAAGAGGAATTAAATATAACAAATATTGTTGTTGTGGCAGAAGATGTTGTGATTGCTGTTGAGGTTGCGGTGCTTGTTGGTGCGATTGTGGATGTTGTTGCGCCGGATCCTCCAGCTCCTCCTCCGCCTGAATTTACTATATGTAAGCCGCCGTTTGGGGTGGTGGCGGTTATGGTCAACATAGTATTAGCTGAACTTTCCGAGTAGGTTGAATCGCCAAGGTATGTTGCGGTTATTGTTGGAGTGCCTGTTGCCGTGTCCGAGTATGCGACAGAGCAGGATCCTGATGATAGGGCGCATGATGCGGAAGTGAAGCTGCCTGTTGAGGAATCAGAAGATGAAAAGAACATTGACTCACCATCAGTTCCGCTTTCATTTAATGTTGCGGTGCAGGTTGTTGATTCGCTTGTTGTGAATGATGCGGGTGAACAGGACACTGAGAGAGGATTCAGATATTCCAGGACGCGGTTGTTGCCAGAGTCATCTACCCAGAGGTTGCCGGTGGGGTCGAATGTGATGCCAGAAGGATAACATAAACCTGTGGGGGAGGTGGTGCATCCGTTGTTAGTTACGAGGTTTGGCTGGCCGAGGACGACGTTTGCTGAGGCGTCATTGACAAGATTGGTGGATGGGAATTCCAGGATGCGGTTGTTGTAGGAGTCAGCTACCCAGAGGTTTCCTGAAGAATCGAAGGTGACAGAAGAAGGATAATTTAGAGTGGTGGGGGAGGGAATACCGCCTTGGTTTGGACTGTTACTTGAGAAGTCGGGCTGGCCGAGGACTACTGATGCTGCGCCGTCGGTAACAAGATTGGTGGATGGGAATTCCAGGATGCGGTTGTTTTTTTGGTCAGTTACCCATAGGTTGCCCCGGGGATCAAAGACGAGATCTATAGGATTGTTTAAAGTGGTGGGAGAAGGGATACTACCTTGGTTTTGACTGTTGCTTGAGAAGTCGGGCTGGCCGAGGACTACTGATGCTGCGCCGTCGGTAACAAGATTGGTGGATGGGAATTCCAGGATGCGGTTGTTGTAAAAGTCGGAGATCCAGAGGTTGCCGGAAGAATCGAATGTGACATTAGTAGGATAATATAAAGTTGTGGAGGAAAGTGCGCCGCCTTGGTTTGGACTGCTGCTTGTGAAATCTGGCTGGCCGAGGACTACTGATGCTTCGCCGTCGGTAACAAGATTACTAGATGGGAATTCCAGGACTCTGTTGTTGTAAAAGTCGGATATCCAGAGGTTGCCGGAGGGGTCGAAGGCGAGGCCAGAAGGATAACATAAACCTGTGGGGGTGGTGGTGCATCCGCTGCTGAACATGTCCTGTTGGCCGAGGACTACTGATGCGACTTCGTTAGTGGAAAATGGGGGTTTGAATTCAAGGACGCGGCTGTTGATAAAGTCTGCTACCCAGAGGTTTCCTGAAGAATCGAATACAGCCGATGCAGGAAATTCTAAACCCTTTGAATTAGGGTTACCTTGTTGATTTGTACTGCCTGTATATAAGTTTGGCTGGCCTATGGCTATTGTTGCTGTACTGCCTGTGATTAGGTTGGATGAGAGGTATTCTAATACTCGGTTGTTGCCGATGTCGGATATCCAGAGGTTGCCGGAGGGGTCGAAGGCGAGGCCTTCAGGATCACAGAAACCTGTGGGGGTGGTGGCGCATGCGCTGCTGAACATGTCTGGCTCACCTAGGACGTTGGCTGCGCCGTCCCCTGTGATGAGGTTGGATGAGAGGTATTCTACTACTCGTTGGTTGTATTGGTCGGATATCCAGAGGTTGCCGGTGGGGTCGAAGGTGAGGCCTTGAGGATTACATAAACCTGTGGGGGTGAGGGTGCATGCGCTGCTGAACATGTCTGGCTCACCTAGGACGTTGGCTGCTCCATCCCCTGTGATGAGGTTGGATGAGAGGTATTCTACTACTCTTTGGTTGCCTTGGTCGGATATCCAGAGGTTGCCGGAGGGGTCGAAGGTAATGCCATAAGGCTCACATAAACCTGTGGGGGTGGTGGCGCATGTTCTGCTTGTGAAGTCCGACTGGCCGAGGACGTTGGCTGCGCCGTCACCTGTGATGAGGTTGGATGAGAGGTATTCTACTATTCTGTTGTTTTCGGTGTCGGAGATCCAGAGGTTGCCGGAGGGGTCGAAATTGAGGTCTTGAGGACTACATAAACCTGTGGGGGAGATGGTACATGTTCTGCTTATGAAGTCTGGCTGGCCGAGGACGTTGGCTGCTCCGTCCCCTGTGATTAGGTTGGATGAGAGGTATTCTACTACTCGGGTGTTGCCTGTGTCGGATATCCAGAGGTTGCCGGTGGGGTCGAAGGCGAGGCTAAAAGGCTGACATAAACCTGTGGGGGTGGTGGCGCATCCGCTGCTGAACATATTTGGCTGGCCGAGGACTACTGATGCGACTTCGTTAGTAGAAAATGGGGGTTTGAATTCAAGGACACGGTTGTTATTGGAATCAGCTACCCAGAGATTTCCTGAGGAATCGAATGTAGCTGAAAAAGGACTTGATAAATCCTTTAAATTAATGACACCCTGTTGATTCTGACTACCTGTATATAAGCTTGGTTGGCCTATGACTATTGTTGCTGGACTGCCTGTGATGAGGTTGGATGAGAGGTATTCTACTACTCGGCTGTTTTGGTAGTCGGAGATCCAGAGGTTGCCGGAGGGGTCGAAGGTGAGGCTTTTAGGACCACATAAACCTACTGGGGTGGTGGTGCATCCGTTGATGGTTACGAAGTTTGGCTCGCCGAGGACGTTGGCAGCTCCGTCCCCTGTGATTAGGTTGGATGAGAGGTATTCTAATACTCGGCTGTTGCTGGAGTCGGATATCCAGAGGTTGCCGGAGGGGTCGAAGGTGATACCTTCAGGATAACATATACTTTTGGAGGTTATGGAGGTGCATCCTTTGCTGAACATATTTGGCTGGCCGAGGACGTTGGCTGCTCCGTCCCCTGTGATGAGGTTGGATGAGAGGTATTCTAATACTCGGTTGTTATTGTTGTCGGATATCCAGAGGTTGCCGGAGGGGTCGAAGGCGAGGCTAAAAGGATCACATAAACCTGTAGAGGTGGGAGGATTGTATGTACATGTGTTGCTTACGAGGTCTGGCTGGCCGAGGACGTTGGCTGCTCCGTCTCCTGTGATGAGGTTGGATGAGAGGTATTCTAATACCCTATTATTGTCTTGGTCGGATATCCAGAGGTTGCCGGAGGGGTCGAAGGCGAGACTATAAGGATTACATAAACCTGTAGGGGTGGTGGTGCATGCGCTGGTTACGAGGTTTGGCTGGCCGAGGACGTTGGAGGCGCCGTCTCCTGTGATGAGGTTGGATGAGAGGAATTCTAATACTCGGTTGTTGGCGGAGTCGGATATCCAGAGGTTGCCGGTGGGGTCGAAGGCGAGGCTAAAAGGCTGACATAAACCTGTGGGGGTGGTGGCGCATCCGCTGCTGAACATATTTGGCTGGCCGATGACTACAGCTGCGACTTCGTTAGTGGAAAATGGGGGTTTGAACTCGAGTACTCTGTTGTTGCCAGAGTCTGCTACCCAAAGGTTTCCTGAAGAATCGAAGGTAGCTGAAAAAGGAGCAGATAGATCCTTTAAATTAAGGACACTTTGTTGATTTGGACTGCCTGTATACAAGTTTGGCTGGCCTAGGACTATGTTTGCTGCTTGATCTGCAGTAAGACTTGCATGGGCGATACTTGGCAATACTATTATTAGCATGATAAAAAGCAAAGGAAATAAAATTCTTTTTTTATTCATCTATTCACCAGTTGCTTCTGCAGTAATGGAATTTACTTTCTGGTACTGCTGTATCTGCAAACCGCTTGAGAGCCCGGCGGATTTGAATTTTCTGTTATCCGCACTTGCAACAGTGGTGTACGGCAACAGAAAAGTAATCACATGTAAGGATCGCAATTCTGCATTCATATTTTTATTACGATGCAAAACTTTATTAACTCTCCCAATGAGAAACAGCGCACTGCAAGTATTTGATACCTCACTCAAGAATATAGGAATATACGAATTTTTTATAATCCTACTGAGAATTGGAGTTGTTAGAAGCAGCTTCAGATGATCACCCACGAATAAATTCGTGGGTTTCCTCCGTTGTATCGCAGAGTAATCAACTGTATATTTCTAACTTCAGTTGTTTCTGAGACATAGTCTGTGCAAGTTTCGTGTGTTGCTGATTTTCTATGTAGGTCTTTACTGTTTGAGAAGTTATGTTACTAACACTTCTGAAGAAATATCCTCGCGACCAAAAATGTCCTCCGTAATATGTAAATCTGAAGGACGGGAATTTTCTGAAAAGTTCGTGTGACGATATGCCTTTGAGAAGATGGACTGCCTTTTCAACAGTCATGGTCACTGGAATTGAAGCAAATACATGTACATGATCGTTTCCAATCGCAGTTGTATGTATGCGCATCCCGTACTGTTCTCCTATTTCGTTAAATTTCCGTATTAGAAATTCTTTCACATATACACTTGTCAGTTCAGGGAATCTGTATTTGGGGCACCACTCCAAGTGGTACTGGGATAATCCAACCGAATGGTTTTTATTTACAAAGGTTCCACTACTCATACAATCACGTTTCCGGCAGAGTTGCAGGCGCAAAAATTTTTCGCTTGCGCTGCCGTTAACAACTTTTGCTCACGGAACCAATAAAAGTCCTAGAATCAGCAACTGCGGTGGGGTCTCCTGTATCTCTCGAATAAATTCGGTAGGTTTAGTCGACCCCACACCCCTTGCACAATGATCACCCACGAATAAATTCGTGGGTTTCCTCCGTTGTATCGCAGAGTAATCAACTGTATATTTCTAACTTCAGTTGTTTCTGAGACATAGTCTGTGCAAGTTTCGTGTGTTGCTGATTTTCTATGTAGGTCTTTACTGTTTGAGAAGTTATGTTACTAACACTTCTGAAGAAATATCCTCGCGACCAAAAATGTCCTCCGTAATATGTAAATCTGAAGGACGGGAATTTTCTGAAAAGTTCGTGTGACGATATGCCTTTGAGAAGATGGACTGCCTTTTCAACAGTCATGGTCACTGGAATTGAAGCAAATACATGTACATGATCGTTTCCAATCGCAGTTGTATGTATGCGCATCCCGTACTGTTCTCCTATTTCGTTAAATTTCCGTATTAGAAATTCTTTCACATATACACTTGTCAGTTCAGGGAATCTGTATTTGGGGCACCACTCCAAGTGGTACTGGGATAATCCAACCGAATGGTTTTTATTTACAAAGGTTCCACTACTCATATAATCACGTTTCCGGCAGAGTTGCAGGCGCAAAAATTTTTCGCTTGCGCTGCCGTTAACAACTTTTGCTCACGGAACCAATAAAAGTCCTAGAATCAGCAACTGCGGTGGGGTCTCCTGTATCTCTCGAATAAATTCGGTAGGTTTAGTCGACCCCACACCCCTTGCACACTAAAATTGTATCAGCACAATAGTGCTAAATAATTTCGCTTTCCAATACTTTTGGGAAAATACTTTGCTAGCCAGAATGCTGCAGAATTTATTTTCTTGTTATTGCGGAAAATCCACAAAATGATCGTATGATAGAGATACGCACAGACCTGAATGATAGGCTTGAGCTTAAGGAGGAGCGCGTCAGCCTAGCCAAGGGCATGCTGGATATATCCTCAAAGGATGGGATGCGCCTCAGCATAAACGCAAACGAGCTTGAGAAGGCCTTTGTTGAGGAGGGGATTGGCATAGGCAAGCTTGTGGTTGAGATGAAGCTTGGCGGCGAGAGGGAGATAGCATACTTCACCAAGAGCAAGGTCAGGATGTTCAGGAAGTTCGCCGACGCGATAAACCAGTACATAAAGGGCCATAAGCTGGTATCAGCGAAGTTCGAGGAGAAAAAGGAAAAGAGGAGCAGCATAAGCACGCTCTACTGGCTTTATGGCTTTGCAGACAAGCACAGGAAGGTTCTTGCTGTAGGGATCGTGCTCTCGCTTGTGGCAGTTGCGCTGAATCTTATACCGCCATACCTTCTCAAGGTGCTTATAGACAATGTCATACTCTCCAAGACACATCCGATAAGCCTTTTCGAGGAGCTCACAATAATACTTGTAATATCCTATGCGGCATCAACGGTAGTACAGGCGTTCCAGTCCTATGCACTCAACATCGCGGGCAACAGGATAGTTGCTGAGCTTCGCGACAGCCTTTTCAGGAAGGCAGTGAAGCTTCCGGCAAGTGACATAGACAACATATCCCCGAGTAGGATACAGTCAAGGCTCACCAACGACACCGGCAACACGCAATGGCTAATGACCTATGGGCTCAGCACCGTAATAACAAATGCATTGACAATAATCGGCATAGGCTTAATATTATTCCTCTTGTTCGCCAATCTTGCATTATATGTCCTTATTCCGATACCCTTCATAATAGTGCTGATAATAGAGTATAACAGGAGATCGGACAGGGCGTACCATAAGAGCTGGAGGAGGAGCGCAGACCTTAACACGAGAATAAATGACGTAATACCCAATTACGCAATAATAAAGAGCGCGACAAGGGAGGACTTCGAGGGCGATGAGTTTGCAGAAGGATTAGGCAAGTACCGCGACACCCAAATAGATATAACAAAAATGGAGCTGAAGTACTGGCAGCCAATCGGCTTCCTTGTTGCGATAGCAGCTGTTGTCATATGGTGGGTTGGAGGCAACCTTGTAATACTTGGGACACTGCAGCTTGGTGTCGTCACCGCATTCCTAGCATATATGGGAATGTTCTATGGCCCGATACAGCAGATAAGCACAATAATGCCAGCTATCCAGGAATCGCTCACATCAGGTGAGAGGCTGAGAGAGGTATTCGACAACAAGGACAGGGAAAAGGAACCAAAAGGGATATCAAAGCCAAATCTTACCAATGACATAAAGTTCGAAAACCTCTGGTTTGGCTATGATCCGCTCTTCCCTGTTGTAAAGGGAATAAATGCGACAATACCAAAAGGCAAGGTAACTGCAATAGTAGGAAAGAGCGGAGCAGGAAAGAGCACGATGGCTAAGCTACTTCTCGGCCTTTACAGGATAGATGGAGGTAGCATCAAATTCGGAAATGTTAGCATAAACGACATAGACACCAATTACCTGCGTGAGCGCATATCCTATGTGCCGCAGGATTCCACATTCTTCGACAATACGATAGCATACAACATGCTCTACTATTCAAAGGGCGCAACAAAGCCTATAGACATAATAGCAACAGCAAAGGCAGTTGAGATGCACGCAGAGATAATGAAGTTCCCGCTATCTTATGACAACAGGATAAGGGGAAGGGGCATGAGCCTCTCAGGAGGGCAGAGGCAAAGGCTTGCCATAGCAAGGGCAATAATCGGCAGCCCTGACATCGTGCTTTTTGACGAGATAACAGCAAACCTCGATGCCATAAACGCAAGGAAGGTGAACAGGGCGATACTCAGGCTGGAAAGGGACAAGACAATGATATTCGTAACGCATGACCTGAACGAGATAGTGAATTCGGACTTAGCAATAGTCATGGAAGATGGCAATATAGTCGAGACGGGCAGGCCATCGGACCTGATAAAGAAGAGGGGCGGCCTTTTCGAGATGTTCAAGTACAAAGTCTCGCGAAGGTCAAGGGAAAGAGGCACTGGAAAGAACAACCTGAATTCATTTGTAAAGGATTATGTGATTGATGCAGGCAAGATAAGGATAGAGGGCGGGGAGCGGAAAAGTTTTGTTGACATCACGCTCAACGGTAGACGAACGAAAAGGCTTATCCCAAGAACGCCCTTCCCGACATCAAGCCCAGAATTTATAATATTCTACAACAAGGAAAGGGATATATTCGCAATAGATGATTACAATAAGCTTGCGGATACATCAAAGGCAGCGTTGGAGGCTGCAATAGAGGTAAACAATTTCAACCCGAAAGTAAGCGGAATAACAGACATAAAGATAACTGGTGACGGGCTTGAGTGGAAGCTTGTGACAGACAGGGGCAGTATGAGCCTGCTTACAAAGAACAGGAACGACATAATCGCAAGGAATGATTATGTGATACTAATAGACGAGTTCAATACCCCATTGAAGATAAACATAAAGGAGCTTGATGCTGCAAGCATAAAGCTTCTCGACATGTCAGTGTAGGCAAGCATATCTTTAAGCCTTTGAAGTAAGCACGATCTTTTTCATCAGCTTGGAGCTTTTATATAAATTATCATTTAGTCTTGTGTGCAGCCTCACTATCCTTGCCCTTATTCTGTTGTGTTCAAGCCATCGCCTCATCTCTGCGATATCGGCCCTCTGATCATAACCGAGCGCTATCACATCGGGCCTGCACTTTTTGAATATATTATAGATGTCAGAGCCGCTTCTCAATTTATTGCCTAAAATTGCCTTGTCAACAATTTTCAGCGAACCAACTATCTTCAGCCTTGCAGTCTCATCAAATATGGGTTCCCTTTTCTTAAACATCCTTATGCTGTCGTCCCTTGCAATTACAACAACAAGGCGGTCCCCAAGTGACTTTGCCTTTTCAAGATAGCGTATATGCCCAGGATGCAAGACATCGAATGTGCCAAAGGCCATGACAGTTTTCATATGATCATTCCAGAAGTTCCTTCATTGTTCCGTCCCTTGCGCCTGTGCATGCAAGTGGGTGCACAATGAACGGTATCTCGCCCGCCTCTCTTGTCTAGATATATTCTGAATTTGTATATTTAAACATTGCGGAATGTTTATATATAAGGTATTTCAATATAAATATACGATATTATGTACCAAAGCGCTATACAAAAGAATGCCATACCACAAGAGTTAGCAAGCAGAATTGCAAAAAATTTACAAACCGCTTTGTTTAGAAAAACAGGATTGCATTTTATACCGGAAATTGTACATTCAACAAGTCCGAACATCAGTGTCATCTCTGGAAATACGCATCTGTTTAACCCTACTTATGGCAATAGTAAGGATTCTCTAGAGACAGTCAGAATCGGTAAATTTAGATTCACACCATATATAGATCCGATACATATATGCGTGAATCTTCAGGAAAACGGCTCCTTTCAGGCAACAATAACTTCCGAAGATTATTTACTGCCAGAAAAGGCCATATTTTTTGGACTGCTGCATAAATCAATTAGAGCCGAAGTTGCTTCTTCGGTCAAAGAGGCTTTATCTGAAAGCAGAAGAAATAATTTGGCACATGCTAGAATTCTTGATTCGCATTATTACAGCATACAACACCGCTAGTCCCATAGTCATTAAATACATTAGTTTTGTTGCTATACTATGGCATTCACAGACAATCTCGCATATTCATTATTCGCTATAAGCTTTGCAGGTTTCCTGCTTCTTTATCTGATATCATCAATGTACCGTATTTATAGGAGGAAGCATAGGAACTTTTCTGAACATTTGGCTGCTGCGAGCATACCGCTTGGATTAATCGGGCTTTATATGTTCATAACTGGGCTCTGGGGTCAGTTTGTATGGCCACTTCCAGGCAGTTACAATATACTGTTTTACGATCCATTGATATCATTTGGCATTCTTTTAGTTGCATTCTCGCTTGCAGTAAGATACAAGGTAAGGCTAGAGTACGCGGGCATTCTCGGGCTTATGGTTGGCGTAATGGTAATTATCTACGGTGTAGAGGGCTACAGTATAGGGTTGACTGCTGCGCCTATCGCATTGTTGGGCATGTACTTCTGCTATGGCACTGCTGGCATATTCTCATATCCAGTATCATTGATAGCTGACAGGCTGCCTGGCTTCAAGAAAGGGAAGGTGTGGAAGGGATGGCACATAATCCTTGTTATATTCTGGTTCCTGCTTCTTCTTGCAAGCGTACTTTCAGCATATGTAGGAATTCTGGCGATACCGCAGCACTTATTGAGCGCGCCATAGCATTATGTTATATTTTCGAACCAACTGCCGAAACAGTTAAAACTTTAAGTCTCCAGTATAATTATTCTATTATGGGTAATATATCTAATTGCTACTTGAAGACAGAAAAGGTAATCTCGTGAATGATGATTTTGATTGGGAGGTTCATCCAGAATTGGATGAATTCATAAAAAAGCATGTAAGCTTATTCCTGAGCAATAATAATTTTGCCAATGAACTTTCAGATAAAATGCTGAAAATGACCTCGACACGATTTGTTGACTGGATAGACCATATTGTGATACCAGAAAGTGCTGCAACTCGAAAGGATATCGAGGCTGTAGGTATGGAAGAGGTCGAGAATGATAATAAACCTGAAGGCAGCGCCGTGTTTAAGCATATGAGGTCTTATCTCTTTCCGATTGTCCTAAGCAAGGGAAATAAAATGGAAATCGCAATAAAACCAGAAAGTATCGAGGATTTCCTGCAATTTTTAGCTCTAGGCATAGAGGTAGAGGGAAAACCTTTCTCACATCTAAGGAAAGCGGAGATAAAAAGTGAGGGAGATTATATTTTGTCTGCTGTTGAAAGAAGGGGTTATGATGGTCTTATCGTAAAGGACTCTGATGATATAGAACAATATATCAAGGTGCTGGATCTCTTTTACACGAGAAGACGTTATTTTGATACAGATGCGGAGGGAATCAGACCAGGTTGAAAGGCTTATAGTAGAGTCTGTTGGGATTATAGATAGCGGAAGGGTGTCGGATGCCTTTTTCAGGGCCGAACGTGCTTACTGGCAGAAGAGGAATAGGGCCGGGCAGGTTCAGAAGGCAAGGCAGGACACGCTGGGGCTTGGATGGGGCAATCATGATCATCATACGTACCGTTCATCAAGGGCAAACTTTACAAAAATGATACGAATATTCGAGACGATGGGATACACATGTAGGGAGAAGTATTATGCAGGTGAAAAGGCAGGTTGGGGAGCACAGATACTAGAGCACCCAATATGCAATATCGTGGTATTTACCGACGTTGACCTGAATCCTGATGAAGTCCAGATTGATTTTGCACACAAAGCCTTTGCGGAAAAAGAGACAAGATTAGGAACAATAGGATTATGGATCGGATTGCACGGTGAGAGCATATTGCAAGCAGGAATGCATCATCTTGAGGCAAGATTCATGTTTGAAAAATTAGTTACTGATCTAACTCTGTAGGTGTTGAGGTAATGTCACCCTTCTCCTATTTTGACTTCCTTAAGCAAGCATTTACCAAGGGCGAAATATGGCATGTCGATAAGCGCCGTCTTGATGCGCTTCTGAAATCATCATATATAACACAGGAGCAATATGATGTGTTCATTAAAAATGGCGCAATAGGGAGCCATATGGAGAATCTTGAGCGCGACCAAGGATTCAAGGGATTCAATAAGAGTTCCGTAACAAAGATAATAATGGAGACAGATCCAAGAAAGCAGCATTTTGAAGGAGCATAGCTAATCGAATACCTTGCCGGTGTTGAGTATTCCTTTAGGGTCGAATGCCTTCTTTATCCTCCTCATTAATTCTATTGAATATTCAGACTTGCGCACTTTCATCTCATTGATAAGCAACTTCTTCTTTGTAAGACCTATTCCATGTTCACCAGATACACTGCCTTTATGCTTAAGCGCTATGTTGCCCATTACTGTTTGCAGCTTATCGATATGTTTTGCCTCTTTATCAGGGTCGGCAATTATATTTCCATGAATATTGCCATCACCTATATGCCCGAATAGCACGACCTCCAGATCCTGCTTTTGAATTTCCTTTTCTATCTCGTGTAGAGTGGCAGGAAGCTCTGATGAGGGTACAACTACATCCGCTATTATAACGGATTTTCCCTCTTTTTCTGCCTTTTTGAGCGTTGTCATGTATAGGTATTTCCTAGCCTCATTCATCTGCTCCATCTCAGATTTTGATCTTGAAAGTTTTACCTTTATAGCACCTGAGGCGATGAGCATCTTCTCAGATTGGACAAGAAATCGTTGCAGTGACTCTTTACTTTCTGCCAAATCTATTATCATAGAATATTTGGCCCCTTTAAAAAATTCTATACCTCTGTATTCATGCATTAACAACATAGATTGGCTGTCCATGAATTCCGCACTCAATGGTATTATGCCCTTTTTCTTAAGAGTTCCCACAGCAAGCGCAGCATCTTCCATTTTTGAATAGTATGAAACTATTCTAGCGGTTACCTCTGGTTTTGGCCATATCTTAAGTATCGCCTTTGTCACAATGCCCAATGTTCCTTCGCTTCCAACAATTAGAGAAGTTAGGTCATATCCTATAGAACGTTTTATTGCGCGGCTGCCGGTCTGTATTATTTGACCGCTTGGAAGTACAACCTCCAAGCCGAGCACCCATTCCTTTGTGGTTCCGTACATTATGGCATGTAATCCTCCTGCGTTTGTTGATATAGTACCACCTATGGTGGCAAATGCGGAACTGGCAGGTTCTGGCGGATAGAAATAATTATACTTTGAAAGGTGGGCATTTAATCTGTCTATTGTGACCCCAGGTTCTACTACGATATACTCGTCCTCTATGTGTGTCTCAAGTATTCTATTGAACTTTGACATGTCTATTACAATACTATTTCTCAATGGTATTGATGCGCCGGTAAGTGAGGATCCGCCACCTCTTACAACCATCGCAGTATTGTGTTTGTTACATATCTTGGCTATTTTGGAGACGTGCTCTGCATCGCTGGGAAAAGTAACTGCTAAGGGCAATTGACCAGAAAGATAAGATCTGTCTTTTGCATAAGTGTTGGCATTAGCAGACCGTATTATTCTGGTTTCCCCCAACGCACTTTTAAGCTCTTGAACAGTATCCATATATTTACTTATATGGGAATGTTTTTATTCGTGTTGAAGTACCTGCCTTTTATTCTGACCAAAAAATTTAATGCCGTTTGATATTTTTATCTATTTGTACTGTTATCAAGAAAATAAAGGAATGAATACCAGGAAGGCTTTGGCCTGAGATTGGTTGCATTTAATAACCCATAATCTGCGCCTCCTTCTGTTGAGCCCAATAGGTTAAACCAATACACTCTTTTTACGAATGGGTAATTGCTGAAAAATGAAAAATCCTGGCTTAGAAAAGATGCCTGCTTTTGTTCTGAAAGCTCGGCACCCGGAGTCCAGTTGTTCGAAGGTATCCCGGTCTCTGTTATCCATATGGGCTTTTGGGTGAGGTTTTCGTAAAGATTCAAGGTAAAATTGAAATCCTGGTAAAGGGTGAAATTACCCAAAGATTGGTTGAGGTTGTAATAGTAGCCAGTATATGCATGCAGCGATATTGCATCACAATACTGTGACATGCCATATCCCCAAGCGCTGCTATAGAACTGGTACTCCTGCTCATTAAAGGCAAGCTCTGCACCGCCGAAGCACACGATTGTACTGCTCGGGTCGTTTTTCTTTATTATAAGCGACGCTGACTTTGCCATTTCATAGTAGTTGAATGCGCTGCCGTTCTCATAACCATCCATAAACAATGGTACAAGGGGTTCGTTCCATATTTCCCATGTCTTTACCTCTGGATATTCTTTGACCGCATTTGCAACGCTGCTGTTCCATTCGTTGAGTGTCCAGTTGCAATTGCCCATGCAACCGTATTCTGTAGATGGATGTGCGCTCACAGTTTCATAATCAAGTATTCCAAGGAAAGAACCCCCTTGATAAGTTATGTTGGAAACGTAGCTTGCCTCACTTTCATTGAGAGATATGTCAGTCCTGAAGCACTTCACACCAGAGCTTGTTGCCATTCTCATCGCCGTTATATTAGAAACCGCATTAAGGCAGAACTGCTGCGAATATGATTTTTGTTTCGCTGTTGGGAATTCTGTCTTCCTTGCAGTGCTGTTTGTGAATGCATAATATGTAGCCATAACGATTATTGCAATTACTACCCCTACTATAATATAGATTTTGGTGTTTCTATTCATAGCATCAGATACCCATTTTTCATGCTCCCATCGTTCCAATGTAAAAATTTACATGCCATAATGACATTGTGATATTATTTGCTTTGATTTTGATATTATTATAGTGTTTAAGTCCTTATAAAACTTGGTAATACCATTTTATCCTTGTTGTTAATTGCCCTTCTATTTCTGGTAGTTCTAATTTTTTAGCTCTTTTTCAAATTGTTCGAAATGAACCATTACACCGAAAATATAAACTGATAGACGGGTGTTCATTACAACGGTTTGTTGAGGCGTAAGATCTTTTTTTTTCAGAATTTTGGAGCTACTTGCTATTTATATCATCTTAAGCATTAACTACCCAAAATTCTTTGTGATGATTTCTTTAAGATGAGGTGCGATTTATGGTATGTTTGCCATTTCTCGTACATATCATTAGTTTCTAAACTCTGTCTCGAGGTTATAAAACCAAAGAATCTGCGTAAATACGTCCTGTCCATCCTGAATTCTGTTTTTTCCTTTAGACCGAGAAATCTTATTATTTCGTTATCGGACTTTCCCCTATCTCTCATATCTCTTGTAAGTCTTACAATTTCGACTTGCGAGTATTTTGAGAATTTGTAAAGATCAACAATACCTTTAATGACGCATCCTTGCCCCGAATGTTCAATGAGATTACACATTTGGCAAATGGTCATAAGGTTGTCTTCCGAGTTATTATTTGGATTTCCGTCTATATGGTGCACTATCTGAAATTTTCCAGATATGTATCCGCAATATTGGCACGTAAAATTGTCCCTATTTACTATCTTCATCCTCAGATATCTCCAACTACTGCTTTGGATGTCATTCTTCGACCTCCAGTTTTTTGAGGCCGAAAAAGACAAAATGAGTCTCTTCACTATTTCCGCACCACAATTCATCCTTGTAGATAGACTCCTTTTCTGTTGATATAACCTAACTTAAGAGCTAGGTCAAAAACCCTCTCATAATTGTAGTGATTAATGCTCTTACTATTCTTACTGCCATTATCTTCAAGCGATACTAATTTTTGGATAATTGGTTTTCTCAAAACACTCTTTTCAGTATCGGTTTTGCACAGCTTAAGTATGATATAATCAAGCTCGTCCTCTAATCCATTATCTTCTTCAAGCTCCCAGAACAACTTAAGCAGTATGATACGAACATCTTCGCTTGTATAACTCCATATACTTTTTATGTCTTCTAAGCATTTGTAAGAAAATTCTGACAGTTTTCCACTTGAGTCATCAACCATACCATAGTTCTTAATGCACGCTTCTGTCAATCTTCCGAGTTGTTTAGCCACATAATCATACTGTTTGGATTCTAGCCTGATCTTTATGTGCTTACGCCATACTTCAAGTTGTCTTAAAAATGCAGGAATTTCGTGATAATCTGCACCCTCTTTGAGCAACCTCTCTGCTTTCTTTGCAAAGTCAGGGGCAGGCACATTGCCTGAAAATCCCTCTGGAAAGACATAGTCCATAACTTTCAGAAAAACTTGAGGCTCTTCTTTTGCTAGTATGCCAACTATTTTAACTAATTCGGATCTTGGCATATTTGTGGCTTTTACTCTCTTCTTTCCTGCATCATTAAAATCATCCTTCTTATTTATCCAATGTAAAAGTAGCGCTACTACATGCTTACAAACGCCCCATTCATATGGGCAACTACACTCACATTGAAGCCTGCCCCTTTCAATCCTAACTTCTGTCTTATAATTACCATGAGAAGATCCTTCAACGTCTGCGTACATTTTATTTCCGTCATATGCAGGATCAAGTACGGCACCTTCTCCAAAGTACTCTTTACCTCTATCAAAAACCTTCGAATCAACAAGTGCATGTATATCTTTTATCGTAATTTCATCTATGTTCTTCATCTATTACAACCGTGTTTTGCTTTGTTCACTTTCAATGAGCCATTTCCACGCTGGTTTTGCCTCTATACTTCGTTTGGCGTGTCGTAACTCCTGTTCTTGTTCAAGCGTCAGTATAAAAGCATGCTTCGCCTTTATTTCTTCCTCAGCAGCCAACAAGCCATTTATTTCTCTTTCTGTGTTACTGCTATTCAACTCGTAGCATACCTGAATCACAGTACTGTCGGATGGTATTACAAAATCCGCTTCGTGACCTCTTTCATTTCTATAGTAGTAAAATTCCTTACCTAGCCTTTTTAGGTGGACTGCAATTATGTTTTCCAGAATGGCTCCTTTGTGCTCAAGTATTGAGGGTGAGTTCTTTACCAATATACCGTTGTCTATGCAGTATACCTTCCTTTGATTCTTGTCAATGAGCTTTAGTTTATGTTCAAATCTTCTTACTTCAAATAGCAAGTAAGTTTCAGCAGCATATGACATATACTTCTCTATAGTTACAGAACTCTTTATACCAAAATTTCCTGCCACAGAACGATAAGTTATCATATTTGAGGAATTTGCAATTAGAAAACGAATTACAGATTTCAATTCCATCGGCTTTCTTATGCCATATCTTGTAAGTATGTCTTTTCTTACGATGTCATCAACAACTTCGGTTAACATACGTTCATTAGATAATACAACAGTCTCTGGCATGCCTCCCTTTAAGAGATAATCCTTGAAAAGCCCTGATAAAATGGCAATCTGACTAGTAGAATATATGCCCTGTTTCAGTACACCAGGATTTTTAACCGAAATAAACTCAATGAATGAAAATGGGTAAAGCTCGATATCCGCATGCCTTCCTGTCATATGCGTTCCAAGCTCCTTGCTGAGAAGGTCTGCATTAGAGCCAGTAATGAATACTGAATATCCTTGCCTCATCAATCTATTGACAAAAAGTTCCCATCCCTTAATATTCTGAATCTCGTCGAAGAACACCTTTTTCTTGTCCCCAAATATCCCTATTAGTATCTCCATAACAGATCTTAGATCCTCTGCCGTTAGCCCAGTAAGCAACTCGTCGTCAAAATTCAGGTATAAGAAGTTATCCTTGAATTTGGTTCGCATTAGCTGCATAAGAAGCGTGCTTTTGCCACATCTACGTACGCCTTTTATGACAAATGCAGAAGAGCCGCTATACGATAGGACTTCTGGAAAGATTGTCCTTGGAATAGCATTGCCAGAGCCGCTAATTTCTTTTAATTGGTCTTCTACTACACTGCGCAAAATGCTCTTACTTATCATGATGAAATAATGGAAGAATAAATATTTATATCTTGTGAATTGTAATAAACAAAATCAACAGATAATGTTTATTATAATAAACACTTTGCTCTCATCGATATTTTGTCTTGAAGTTAAATCCCTAAGTATATACTTATGTTTATTCTGTCTCCTTTAAGGTTTCATCGGCATCTGGAGAAAGTATTACCTTTACGGTCTTCATATTTCACGCCCTGTTGCAATAAGCCTTCTCACAGTAGGGTCAGTGTCATATATCCAAGTTATTCCCTTAAGCGTTACTGCTATCATGTTCCTCTTTTCAAGATACTCTAAAACTCTCATAAGAGTGTTATGGTTTACCTTTCTGGGCAGCATACGCTTTATCTCAGCAACAGTCACTATGCTGTTCTTGCTCTTCTGTATTGTTTCCTCTACCATTAAAATTGTATCAAGCGTAGGCGATGAGCCATTCCTAACTTTTTGCATCATTTTTTGCATATAACCACTAATCATTAGTATTTGAACCCGAAGTCCATTAAGAATTTAATTATTGCATTAGCATTTATTTTGAGAACTTATAAAAGCTTACACTGAGTAATTATAAATATGCGACATAAGGCCAAAAAGGGTAATGGTAGAATAGTAGTAGATGAACGAATAATGGTAGGCAAGCCCATAATCAACGGAACTAGAATAACGGTAGAATCTATAATAAAAAGGTTGGCAGAGGGATTTACCACAAAAGAGCTACTCGAAGAATACCCAAGACTAAAAGAAGAGGATGTTAAAGCTGCATTAGACTATGTTGCTAAGTTAGTGGCAAATGAAGAGATAATACCAAGAATAAAGATTTACGCATAATCCAGGGTAATCTGTTGGTAAGACTTCTTGTTGATGAATCTACTGGAAGAAAGTTAGCGCTACTGCTAGCAAATGATGGTTATGATACTCTTTATGTTGCTGATTGGAAGCCCCAAGCAACAGATGCTGAGGTAATAAAGAAGGCTTATGAAGACAGCAGAATCATAATAACTGATGATAAAGATTTTGGAAAGCTTGTTTTTAGGTTCGGAAAGATTTCAAAAGGTATAATATTAATACGGACTTCTTCGATGGAACTGAATAAGAGATTCTTACTATTGAGTAAACTGCTGAAATCAATTGATGTCAGAAATAAGTTTATAGTATTGAAGGAAGAAGCAATCAAGGTTACTAAGCTCGAATAGGTTCTAATTATAGTTTCATTTCAATAATTTGCTGACCGTCGCATCGGCGAGTATCTTCATGGTATCAAATATCTTTAAGTTTGGGTGTTTTGGCATTAGCAATTGCAGATCCGTACAGGCAAGTATCACGCAGTCAACATTCTTATTCTCAAAATCATCAATAATCTGGATAAGTTCGTCCCTATTTTTATTATTCTGCCGGCCATTTACAAGATTGAGGATAAATTTCCCGATTTTCGCCTGCTGTAGACCGTTGGGAGATTCACAGGCTATTTTATTCTTCAAAAATGCGTTTTCATACAGTCTATCTTCGATTGTTATGGATGTTGATACAATTCCGACCTTTTTGATCTTCTTCTCCTTAAGAAAATTTACTGTCTCCTCGACAATGTCCAATACTGGTATTTTGACAGCAGCTCTAATTTCTTTGATGTATATGTGGAGAGAATTACAAGGCATTACAATAAATTCAGCACCAGCCTTTTCCAAACGTTTTGCCTCGTTTATTAAAAGAGGAAGGAGTCTTTCAACGCCAACGTTTTTTAAGATAGCCTCTTTTTCAACTTTATACGATAAAGAAACGCTAGCAATTATAATTGATGGTCTACTTGTTTTTCTTCTTTTCTGACAAGAGAAGCATACATCTAAGTAAAACTCGGCGGTTGTTTCAGGTCCAAGACCACCGATTATCCCAACAGTTTTCATAATGAATTAATGAAAGCGTATAATTTATAAGTATTGTATAACACAAGACGTGTCAAACACGCTTAAACCCACAATCTACTGAACCCTTTTATTTGCAACTCTTTATTATTTAATAAAACGAGAAGATTTTAAGCTGTTCTTAGAGTAATTATAATACGGCATCTAAAGCACAAACCAAAATAGGTGGATGAAATGGACGTTAAAAACTCGGAAAACGCCCCCCCCTCCTTTGACGACGATGGTTCATTGCTCCCATCGATATCTTTACCTTAATTATAAATCCCAAACTATATTATTTAATGGCATTTGATATTAATGCCGGCTTCATCCCATAATTCAATAACGGCGTGAATAGCGGAATTTCTAGAGGACAATTTTTATCCTTTTTCTGACCTACTCAAAACATGGGAAAACCCAAAAAGAGGGTGAACCCGAAGGTGGTAAGTAGAGTTGATAGGAACCTTGAAGAATTGACTGTAAAAGAGGCAAAGAAGTTCGTTGATAGACTTCCCCCACCATGGGAAGAATACAGCAGAGGCCGACCAGTAATACACAACAGTAGAACCGTATTTGTGTTATGTTTATTGATGGTCTCTCTGAATTTCACCTATGACAAGATGGCATCAGAAATGAGGAAGGAATACCTTGAGAAATTACTCAAGGTCAACAACCTTCCAAGTCGCAGTGTCTTGAATAGAGGTATGCTGCGCCTTAATCAGAAATACGTCAGGAGATTTAATAAATGTCTTGTCAGGAAGATTCTCAAAAGAGGAAGGTTGACGATTGTTGTGGATTCAACAGGCATACGTCTGAAAACCAGTAGCTCATGGTATGATATTCGGATAAAGAGGCAAAACAAAAGAAAGGACAATGCAAAAGTACATATTGCGCTCAGTATTAACAGAAATGTTATTACCGAATACAAAATAACGAACTGGAAAAGGAATGATTCACCGCAACTTGAGTTTCTCTTGAGAAACATCGACGAACTCATTGCAGTTCTTGCAGATTCAGGTTATCCATCAATAAAGAATTTTGATATCGTCGCAAAGAAGGCAGGCAGACCATTCATCAAGTTCAAGAAGAATGCGGGCAAAAATGGTTCTAAAGTATGGGACGAGATGGTTGATTTTTCAAGATCGTATAAGGAAATTTACGATACAATTTACCACCTCCGTTCGATAATAGAAAGTATAATGTCTGCTCTGAAAAGACGATATGGAAATTATGTTAGGGCGATAAAGACAAAGGCAAGAAATATGTCCATTGCCTTGAGAATACTTGCCTTCAACATCAAACAAACACTCTACGATAAGACCGCAACACGACTCGGTCTTCCATATTGGGTACATTGCTGACCAGTGAAAAACGACCAATGTAGGTTCAACAGTTAGTGGATACTTTATTCTACTTTCTAATCCCACATAGATTTATTGAATTTTTGATTATAATCTGTGAAAATAGTCTACCAACTCTTTACAGAGGATGGAATAATTGTTTTCAGATGTCAATTATTTATGGGATGAAGCCATTATAGCTTTCCTTGAAAGTCTCACAACTGTTTCTGTACAGAAAGTAATGCCTCTAATGGTATCAAAGTTGCAATACTTCTGATTGTTTCTGCAGTCATCTGTTTGACGAAACGGTCAATTACTAATCCTATCTGTTTTGTGCTCTTGAAATTGCAGTTGTTGAGAAGTTTATCTCGTAGAACATTATGGACATATTCCTCTGGATTAAGATCTGGTGAGTATGGCGGTAAGAAAAGCTGTTTCATATTGTCCCTTTCATTGAAAAATCTATCGACCCTCCAACTATGATGAACTGCACCATTATCCATGATTATCAGTATTTTGTCGTCAGGATAACGCTGTTCTATTTTGTGAAGTAGATGTAAGAACGATGGTGCCTTCGCCGATTTCCTTACCGTTTCGATTATTGTTCCTTCTGTAATCTCGACCGCACCAAAGTAGTTTGCTCTCTCTACATGACTCTGCGGCGCATCGATAACGAGCCTCTGGTTGTAAGTCCACCCATATCCGTTACGTGCTGATGTTGATACTGACATTTCGTCGAGAAATAGTATCTTTGTGAAAGACCAGTTTTTCAGAATGAATACAAGATTCTGGGCAAATTCTATCTGCCTTTTCAGATCGCCTTCTTTGTATCGGAGTTGTGCTTTTACATAATGTGCACCTGTGCAGATGAGATGCACTCTGAATGTTTCTTCATCGATGAATTTGCCTCTGTATTTTGCGAAATAGAGCTGAAGTTCTCTCGTCCTATACGAAGATGCGTTTATTCCGTACTTCTTTGGGTCATTTTCATCGATAAGACGGCGTATCTCTTTCTCATCTTTCTCTGTAATTTTTGAAGGTCTACCACTTCTCGGTTTGTCCGAGACCTTCTTCTCCAAAATCCACTTGTTTATCCAGTCGTAAATTGTGGATTCTTCAACATCTATTATCTCTGCAACAGTCCTGACATCTTTTCCTCTACTTACTGCGTATAATGCTTCGTATCTTATCTTCTCTTTTGAGTCCTTGCAGTTTTTGTACAGGTCGCCAAGAATGTTGGAGTCGTTTTCCAACATGGTTCTCTCTTTTATGTTGGATGGAAATTGCTAACAACCTTACCAAAGTTTTAAAGTAGTGGAAGTTGTATTACTTTTCAGGAGTGCTATAATGCCAAATGTAGGATTATACTTTCAGGTAAATGCTATAATAATAGACAAAAAACGTAACCCTATAGCAATCATTATATATTAGGGAAGTCAGGTTTGGGTTTTGTTAAGATCTATCCTTTTGTATATGTAAAGATCAGAATTGTTGTAGTAAACAGTGTAATTCTTACCCATATACTGATAAATGTTGAAGGTATCGTTTGTAAGGTTATAATGCGTAAGGTAATAATAATCGCTTAGGTTTTTGTCAATAATTATATAATCAGGCACAAACCAGTAAACTGTTAGGTACCCTAAAACAGCTGTGTTGGTTTTATTATATATTGGAAGAAGCTCCAAGTTATGTATATAGAAAATATGTGCAGCTATAGGTACCTGAGCCATTATACTAGCATTCTTTGGTATGGTCGCCAATTCTAAATTTAGTTGTGTATAATTTACATTTGGATGGCTTTGCAATCCCAAAGTATAAATATTAATTTCGGTTAAACCAACAAAGGAGAACACGATTGAAAAAACAAATATGCTTGCAAAAATAAATGCCTCTATTGTCTTTAAATTAATATGTAACTTCTTGGAAATTTTATCTTTGTTATCATTGAATACAATAAATCCTAAAATTGCGGATATAAAGCTGCCGGCGAGGACATAAGCGTAATATTCAAAGCTAAAAGAAGCAAACCCCCAATTATGTATTACAAAAACCTCGAATAACCATGGTAGGTACATGATGGTGCCAAAAATCAGTGAGAATAACGAAGAAGCCCCAAAGCCAAGAAACAATGTTGGAGTGCCTATACCTCCAAGGAAATAGGAGAGATCGGCACTGTAACTAGGCGACTGTGGATTACTAAGCGATTTCAGTTGGTTTCCTATGAAATTTATATATAATCTCGTAATTGGTGGTATTGAATAATTGCTTAAGGTTGCATATGTGCTAAAGATATATCCATAGGTTAGATTATATAAAATAAAAGCCAACACTGTTACAATTATCCCTACAAGAAGGATATTTATCCTATTTTTATATTCATTACGAGCAATCTCTTTCTTTTTAGAATTGTACAGCAACTCATAAGCCAAAAGTGCCAATAACATGGGTCCTGCAACCACGTAAGAAGTTTCATATATGCTAAGCAATAGTACTAAACTTAATAGGAAATACTTCCGTTTCCCGTTAAAATAGTAGTAGAAAGACAATATACTAAAAAATGGTAAGAATGCCTCTGGATGGAAATCAAAAAACAGCAACCCTCTTAACCCTGGATTTATAAGAAATGCAAATGCCAGTGCAAATGCAACATTTCTATTCTTTAGAATTTTAAGCGAAACAAAATAAACCAGAATTACAGTGGCAAAGAGGAAAGCGTCTTGTATAAAGATTAGCGTTATAGGTTGCTGGTATAATGCAAATAAAGGTACCAAAAGCACAGAAAATGGTGATATATGATTGAAGAAAACCAAATATTGCAGTGGTCCCATGTATTGTATGCTATGGACATGTAGGTACATTACATATGTAGCAACACCTATATCCCAATATGATGACTGGAATGTTGAATACATGTAATTTGCGAATAATAACCAATATGATAAATAAATAACAGATAGAACTATCAACAAAACTAAACGTTTATCAATGTCTGATTTCTTTTTGATCATCGGCTCATGCTCATATAATTAACTTATCTAACTAAATATATAATTTATTAATATCATAATAATTCATACCAATAAGTTGTTTATACCTGTATAGTCAAACAGTAGTGTCAAAGTGATAGTAAGATTTTAACAACTTCCATCTTAATATAGTTGATATCCGTAAATTAATAAAATATTAACCCAGTAATAAGCCAAACAAAGTAATTATAATGCCAGCAAATATTAGATTACCAGAAATAATATTATCCAGAATAACACCGGTAAGTGATCTGCTTGTTATACGGCGTGCTGTAGCGAACTGGCCAGAATTACTACTCTTTAGGTTCGGTTTGAAGAAGGATGTAGTAATTATACTCAGATCTCAGAGGAAAAGGATCAGAATAAGGAATGCTGAAGATTATTTCTATTTTCTACATGGATCTAAGGATTGGGCAATAGAATTAGCAAAGCAGATGAAATCACGAATAAAAATAGGAAAGAATTTGTTAAAAATTAAAGCATTCGGTAAAGACAATTTATTTTATTTCAGTTCGAAACAGGAATTAGGAACCGCAGCTAGACTTGCGATAGAGGAGTTCGTCTGGTGTGTATATGGTAAGCTTGATGTAAAAGATAAAATAGTGCTTGATATAGGTGCGTGCATTGGCGACGCATCTATCTATTTTGCCGGTATGGGTGCGGATCACATATATTCACTAGAGCCATTTCCTTTATCATATAAAATAGCAAAAAGAAATATAAAAATAAATAATATGGATAAAAAGATAACTCTAATCAATGCTGGCGTATCTGACAAAGAAGGATTTATCAGGATAGCGGAGAACGCGAAATTGGGCGATAAGCTACCTCTGAAAGATATAAGTTATATGATTCACCTTAATGATGCAATGTCCACTAAAGGGAAAAAATTAAGGCTCATTAGCTTAAGTAAACTTGTTGAGATGTACAATATAAAAAATGCTGTATTAAAACTGGATATTGAAGGAGACGAATATAAGGTAATTCTTTCTTCAAGCAAAGCGGTACTTCGTAGTTTTTCAGAGATAGGTATAGAGTACCATAACGGTTATTTAGATATAGAGAAGAGGTTAAGATGGGCAGGTTTTGAGGTAACCCATACGCTTCCAAGATATGCGGGTTATAATGACTATAATTATGGTACAACTTATTCCGGTTTACTATACGCGAAGCGAATATAGGTAATAACATACAGTATCCTTGCTAACTAATTTCTTAGTCACAAAATTACAGACTTGTTATCCTATAATTAAGGGTTTCGATAAGAATTTTCGGTACCTGCTCCATTAACCTTACTTTTGTGCCTTCCAATATGACGTTGTATCTTACCGGTACTTCATCTATTCTAAAGTTCCTTCTATTTATCTCATAAATTAAGTTAATATCAAAGCTCATGCCTTTAATGCTTATATATCTCAAAGTAGGGCATAATGCTTTGGTCTTGAAGAACTTAGCCCCACACTGTGTATCACTGAAGTCTAGGCCAAAAAGAACCCTAACTAATAAATTATAAGATCTGCTTGCAACAAATCTACCCAATCCCAAGTTTCCTATTATCTTACTGTTTTTCAGATACCTAGACGCAATTACACCGTCTATATTATTATTGCCTAAATGTTTGAGTAATTTTATTACTTCCGTACCTGAAACCGAAGAATCTGCATCAACGAAACCTATTATATCTGGATTATACCCATCACATAATAAACTAAACCCCTTTATAACTGCGCCCCCTTTTCCTAGCCTTTTCTTTTCAGTAATCAATCTTACTTGATTATGCAGTTTTGCATATCGCTTTATCATCATCTCTGTTTTGTCTGTACTCCCATCACAAACAAAAAGCAAGGTCAGATTTTTGTCATATTTTCTTAAAAGTGTCTTATCCAGATCCTCGAAGGTTCGGGATATCCGTTTCTCTTCATTATAAACTGGTATGACTATGCAGACTTTCAAAAGACCACATTAATATGATAGAACAAAGTTAGGGATATATGGATCAGCACATTTAAAAGATGTACTGCAGCGCCTGGCGATACAACTTTTAAACATTTACAGTAAAAGCTGAAAATGTCAGGGTTTTTATAAATTGATATCTCTCTATAAATCATGGACAGGTCATCTATCTTTCTAACAGTTGCAATAATTCTACTGTTTTTTGTATATATATCTGCACTTCGATATCCTTATCTTTTGACAAGCCAGATAATAATATCTAATCTGCTTGGGGCTGTAGCGGCTAGTTTTCTGTATCTTGCATATACTCAAAGAGACAAAAAAATAAAGCCAAGTAAAAAGTTAAGTATACCGCTCCTTATCGCGATAGTCCTTTTCCTAATACTTATAATATTTAGATATCTTGGCGGAGCAGTTATAGTTGCTATTGTCGGTATAATTGCATTCGGTCATTTTTCAAAAAAAATGAAGTCACATAGGCTATACGCATTCATTTTTGCAGGCATAATCATCACAGGTGCAATGACCTCAATCCTTATATTACGACTTTGGGGTCCTGCCTGGAGGGGTGTAGACGAGATAACATATGGCTATTATGCATCATATTTCGTGTTGCACGGAAAGGACCCTTATATAATGAACATGGCACCCAGCCTGAAACAATATAATACTCCTGCAACTATCCAATTAAACGGTAGCATTGAAGGCGCTTATAATTATCCTGCCCTGAGCTTTGTGCCAACAATAATACTATCATTGTTGAATCTCTATGGTTATGTAGATGTTGCAATAATTGCAGCTTTCATAACAATAGCCATATCATTTCTAATTTATTATAAGTCAAATTACAATGAGGCATTGTTGCTGCCTATTGTAGCATGGCTTTTTGCATCATTTGATACTGTCCCAACAATTAATCAATATCTTGCTGTTGGGGTATTTCTTGTCCTTGCATACATGTTGCGGAAAAGAACAATACTATATGGGATATTGCTCGGTCTTGCAGCAAGCACCATACAGTTAGCATGGTTTGCCATTCCATTCTTTCTTATCCTAACACTAAGAGAGGAAGGAAAAACTAAATTCTTCAAATCATTGCTGATAATAATTGTTGTTTTCCTGTTTATAAGCGGTTATTTCATACTTCAGGCGCCAAAACCTTTCCTCATGGACGTATTTGGGGTATTTGGCACTTCAAAATTGCTTCCAGGAGGGCCTGACATAGCACAACTATTCATAAGCAGCTACGGGGTTGCTTTATGGGCTCCAGCAATAATAACCATTTCTATATTTGTAACTCTGTTAATATTGTTTTATTTCTACACAGCAACACTTAGACCGCTGATAGCAATAGTGCCTATTTTCATATTTTTTCTCTCATGGCGTAATCTTGAATACTATGGCCTAGCATTTATACCTCTTATCCTTGTTTTATGCTATGTAAAAGAAAAAGAGAAAGTCAAGGATATAATAAAGAATAGGAGATATATCCTTATTTCATTGGCAGCAGTTGCATTCTTATTGCTTTTAATTGTAATATATGCACATGGAATCTATACTAAAGAGAACACGCTTTCAATAACCTACATTGCCCCTCTGATAAATGGCACAGATAATACTTACACAATAAACACGGTAAAAATCAATGTAACCAATAATGGCAATTCGTACGAGAATGTATCTTTCTTATACATCTATAATAGAGAAAATAGCGGCAATTACATATTGAGTACAACAATTAATGGGATAGCACCTCATTCGTACCAAAATTATACATTAGATTTTAATATTAAAAATGTAACTAACAGCAGCAGAATATACATAATCGTATTCAGCAAGGATTATATAATATGGAGAGAACTTCAAATTAATGGATAAGGGAATATCAAATATCCACATTTCTTGCTTAAAACGAGCATAGGGGTTTTTATAACCACCATAAGAAAGATAGATAGGTATTTAAATATAACACTACAATATAAATTAAGAAAACGGGGATATAAATGGATAATTTTATGAATAAGCTATTCTTGAAACAGGCATCAATAGTTTCGTATATGAAATATATAGTTTTGTCTATATCGATACTTAGCTTGTTTGGCGTAATGCTTGCATCTTCACAAAGCAGTGGCGTAGTAGGGTCTGCGGCCACAAACGCCTTATGTCAAGTGTTCAACACCGTAAGAAATGTAATATTCCTGTTGGGTCTGACTTTAATGATAGTCGGCGGAGCACTATATGCTGGCTCTAACATAATGCCATCACAATCAAAAGGTGGATTCCAAGGATATGGAATGGCGATGATTGTAGGAGGCGTTATAGGAGTTGCAATAGCAGTTGCAGCACCATTTGTTCTTAATCTTGTAGTAACTGCAGGAGGAACAACAGGTGTAGTTACCTATGGTGGAGCCGGAAGCGGAATAAGCGGCATAACTAGCTTATGTGGGACTGCGACATAACCAACACGGGCTAATGTCAGGATGGTATAAACCAAGAGAGTGTTTTGCCTTTTTCCCTAAAAAGAAAAGGCTTAATAATCTTTTTGGCTATTATTTTTATAGGTTTGGAACATGTTTGATACTATAAATAAAATCTTCTACAAATTTACTTCGCATTCGAAGCTTATTCTCATAGTCATATCGCTATTCTCACTTGCCACTATTGCCTATTCACAAGCTACAGTATCTGCTGGTATTTCCGGTGCTCTTTGCAATGTGTACAATACTGTCAGGAATGTTATATTCCTGCTCGGACTTGCGCTTGCAATACTTGGGGGTGCGGTATACGCACTCGGAACCATGATGCCAAGCTCGCATAAGGGTGGAATCCAGGGATATGGGATAGGAATGATAATAGGTGGAATAGTTGGCATTGCCATAGCCGTTGCTGCGCCATATCTACTGAACCTTGTGGTATCATCAAATGCAAACAGCATACTTACTTCTACTGGAGCGTCAGGTGTCAATACCCTTTGCAGTTCAACCGGCTTACCCTGATATTTTAGCAGGTTCGCCTCTTTCTTAAGCAGACTACACACATACGCTATCTATTTATTCCTTGCCTATACATATATATTGAATTCAAGGGAAAATCCTAATTCAGGCAGTGATCTTGTGAGAACAGTTTTTGGGCATGCGATAGAGACTTACTTTTCAAACATCTACCTCATACTGCTATGCTCCATATCATTCATAATAGCATTCCTGATACCTGCATTTGCCTCATTTCCTACATACAATGACGCTGGGGCCGTGCTTCTAAGGACCGCAAGCGTATATATCAACCTGAATCCATTCACTACAGCAATCATAGTAATAGCAATGTTGTTCTCCCTTCTATTCCTCAGTTTTGCGATAGTTGCTATAAACATAGTTGTGAAACATAGCAGGACGCAGACAAAGATAAGGTCCGAGGTCATAAAAGGGCTTGAGAAATACACAAGCAGGGTATTCGTCATACTTCTATTGGCAACGGTAATAATAGTGCTTGCAAGCGTGCTCAGCTACAACTCCGGCTACTCAGGAATAATAACTGCTCTTGTCGCGCTTATAATAACGCCATTTATCTTCTATGCGCCAGCATCAGTAGTGATAGACGAGAACAATGTATTCAGGTCGATAAAGGCCGGCACCAAGTTCTTCACGAAGAGGCTAGACTATTTTGTTGCATGGCTTGTTATTGCGATACTCTTATTGACAATCTTCGATTTCATATTCATACTTGTTGCAGGCACGGAGATTTCCAGGTATGCGATGCTTATATTCAGCTCCCTTTTCATACTCCCATTCCTGGTCCTTCTTCAAGGGGAGTTCTACATGAGCAGGTTCAAGCTCCTCAAACGCTGATACCAAACTATATACTGTAAGAAGTCGGAGCCAAAAGCAGAACGTAAATTATTTAAACTACAATTATCATATGTTAGTGATATCTATACAAATCGAAATATATGGATTTAAGGCTAATGTTTCTAAAGACGGCAAATATTATGCAGGAATAGCAAGGGAACTGCACGCCAATACACAGGCCAAATCCTTAAAGGAACTGAAGGCAAATCTGAAAGAAGTAGTAAGGCTTGTATTTGAGGACGCTTTAAATCACGAGAATGAATACAGCAGCTCCATTGTAAATAAGATAAAGAATATTCTGACGCTAATTCCCTATGAACTGAATATATAAATAACTTCTCTCAGAAGCATTTAATATGTCGGGGGTTCGGGCTATTTTTCTTGCCCTTATTGCATTTGTTGCGCTTAACCTTTTTCTTATAAGCTCACATGCAGCCGGGCCAGCAACCTCAATAAGCACTGTAACATGCGTCATTACCAATACCAGCATAAGCCCTGACAGCTGCATTGCCGCAGCATTCCCATTTGCGCTTCTTGCGGTTGGAGTATCACTGATGCTCTGCCTCCATACTGTTCATGATAGGGGAGGTATTCAATTACGCGCCGTTCAAGGAGTTTTACAAGAGGGAGCTATGGGAGACGGTGAAGAGCCTGCTGATAATAGCAATCATATTCTCCGTTCTGGTGATAGCAAGCTCTGTTGCCGTAGCATTTGCTGGCAGTGCGGCCAGCAGCACGTCATCAACATCGGGGACGCAGCTTACTAATAACCTTGGCGGTCTTTACGGCGCGGTGGAATCATCATATCTCCAGCCGCAGCTGCAGGGTGCGGAGACCACATTCGGCGGGCTTCTTGGGCTGTCTGTTGGAACCGACATGCTCAAATCGCTTGTGCTCTTTACATGGTTCCCTATACCAATATTCACAAATGCTGGCATATTGGGTGCTGTGCAGTCGGGTTCCCAGGCGCAAATAATGCAGAGCGGTTACATAGACTCGCTTACAACTGGAACAGGAAGCACCTCAATCATAAGCATTGCCGCAGCATACAGCACCATAATGCTGATATCATTCCAGTTCCAGAGCGACCTATTGTATGTTGTGGCTGCGATCGGCCTTGGGGTCTTTATACCTATAGGCATAGTAATGCGCGCGATTCCTTTCATAAGAGGAATAGGCGGCACAATGATAGCAATAGGGATAGGGCTGGCGATAGTGTATCCTATCCTTATGATAGGCTTCAACCTTCCAGTTTCAAACTATATCTACGCAATAACATCCCCTGGAGGTACAAGTTCGACATCAACATGCCCATTCTCCATCGGGCTTTTCTGCACGTTGTGGAGCGGCATAAACTCGCTTGCTGGGTCATTTGTTGTTTCTGGAGGAACCGCGCTAGGCGGGGTACCCCAAACCCCAATCACAAATGTGATGCAGTTTGCATTTGGGAGCAGTACCCCAAGTAATACTGCACTCGTAGGACAGGGATTCTGGACAGGGCTCCTGGGGCCTTTCGGATTTTACGGTCATGGCAGCGGAATATTTCCCGCGCTTAATTTTGTGATAGACAACTCGATAAACCAGATAGTGCAGTTCATATTGTTTGTTCTTGATCTGATAATAGGCATTGCTACGGTAAGTGGGATAGCAGTGATTCTTGGAGGCAAGCTTACACTTGGGATAGGTAAGAGGTTCAAACTCGTCTGAGGATTTTTATGGTAGCTACGACATGCATGCTTTACGGTGCAACAACATACTCAAACAGCTGGATAGGCATAAACGTGCTTGTTATACTCGTAAGCTTCATGCTCATTGCCGTTGTTTTTGCGATAAGCTCGCTTCTGCCTGTTATAACAAGGGAGAAGATGGTATCAGCTGCGAGATCTGAGATAAGCCAGGCAATGATAAGCGCTGTAATACTGGCAATACTTGTTGGTGTTGCGTTCTCTGCATGCAACATCTCCGCATCGCTCAGCCAGGCATTCATACCAAAGACGTTCAGCGCAATGAATCCATTCCAATATGCTGATTACTATGTAGGCAATCTCAGCCTCAACACAGGATTAAATCTTCTTACAACAATATATTCCACATCAGTCTCATATGCGATAGAGGGGCAGGTGCTGCAGTCAATCGGTGCATTCTTCAATACACAGACATCAAGTATCCTCGGAATAATCAAGAACGTAATTGGTAAATCCACAACGCTGGGTGCTGGCGCGATTGGAGTAGGCATCGCACCGCTGTCAAATCTGTCAACCCTGTTCTCAACACTAAGCGGAATCTATCTTGGGCTTTCCGCGCTTGTGACGCTTGCTATAGGGCTTCTCTTCATACAATTCCTTATCATACCCATACTACAATATACGGCATTCGCAGTATTGCTGCCTGTTGCTCTTGCAATGCGTTCACTCGCATTCCTTGGTAGCAACCTAAGGATCGCATCCAATGCTGTGCTTGCATTTGCAATAGCTGCATATATCATATTCCCGCTTACTGTAACTTTCAACGGCTATGCGATAGCATGGATATTCTCTGCGAGCAATCCATCATACCAGTATCTCCATTCCACATATCTTGTGCCTGGAATAACCGCAAGCAACTTCTTTTCGATCGGGCCCACATATTCCGGGCAGCCTGGTGCATTGACGCCGAGCATCCAATCCTCGCTTGGCACCCCGCTATCACAGACAATAAGCTTTGTATCAAGTGCATTCGCCAAAACAGGGATAGTAATAAATCCGTGGACAGTCGTATCGCAGGGCCGGGCATTGATAACTACTACAGCCCAGTTTCTTTTTGCATCAATCATTCTAATGGTCATAGACCTTGCAATAACAATAGGATTTGCGGCAGGGCTCGCGCATGCCCTTAACACCGGTCTTGAGGGTGCAGGTTCATTCTGGAGTGTATGATTATGTCCCTACCATTATTACCTGCCGGTTTCCTTCTCCAGTCAAGCTATACCAATGCTTACACCCAGCTCATGCCTCTTGTTATACTTGCGCTTCTTGTCGATGTAATGATACTCGTCATATGGTATTACATAGGCGTTGTACTGAACAACAGGGGAGTAAAGGGCGCTGCAAAGAATGAGTTTTACCAATTCATAGGAACATGCATTATGGTTGCGATAATAATAGCTACGCTCGTCTTTGTCTCTACAGCATTCTATTCCGTGATGGGCGCAACAAAGCTAATGAGTCCCACAGCGGTAAGTGCACTATGCACAAACATAATGACCACATCGTCGTTTGATATAATAGGCAAGACAAACTCGCTTCTCTCAGGACCTGTCACATCAACCGGAACTGGCTCATTTCCAGGAATATGCGCCCTTGTGTCAGGCAGCAAGACCGACATAACATCGGGTCTTGATTATCCGTTATCTGCCACGGCTGTAGTAATAGCAAACCTGACAAACCAGACAGCAGCAAACCTCAATTACTCATTCACATTTGATGTCTGGATAAATTTCCTCTCAACGCTAAGCCCAGAACTTAACCTTTGCATAGACAAGCCCCCAACCGCACTTCCATGCGTCATACCAAATCCATTCCAGGCACCGCTTTTTGACCTTGTATACAAGAATACTCCATATGCGGGATATTCACTTATCACCAGCAATCTGAATACTTTTGGCTCACTCCTTAACTTCTCTGTTCAGTCATTCGTTGCGCAGCTTATCCTTATAACTATATTCCTATACACATGGCCCTACATGCTCTTTGCAGGTATAATACTTAGGAGCACGTTCATTACAAGAAGGATAGGCGGCCTTCTGATGGCTGCAGCAATAGCTGGGCTCATAATAATACCTCTTGTGTTCTCATTTGAATATCTTGCAATAGGCAATGGCTTCCAGACCTCAATAGGAACAAGCGGAGCAAACCCGAACGGCTACAATTCGACATATAACTTCAACGTCATAACAACTCTGCCAAGCGGAACCAACAGCAATGTGATATCAACACTGCCAAGCGGAACCAGTGGCAACTACATAGTGAACTTCTTTGTCGAGCCAAACATAAAGTCAATCGCAAACACACTGAATTGCTGGCCAAGCGGAATTAGTCCATCAACTACAACTTCAGCATTGGGAGCCGTATTCCCAGCACTTGGTGCTATTGGCACTGCTGCATCTCTTGTCACTACTAGCGTCGGCCCGGGCCTATTCAAATCAGAGGCAATAGATGTAGCATCATTGTTACTTCCCGCAGCAAGCATATGGAATCTTCTCAAATTCGCCATAATCCAATCACCATACAGCAATCCCAGCATACTGCTGCCTGTAAACTGCAAGCCCCAGGCTGCGCTCAGCACATTCTTTGCCGTTCTTAATGCATACGGGATAATAGGCATCGACTCTTACCTTCTTCCGTTCATAAACCTTGTCATATTTATAACTGCAGTTATAGGGCTTTCATCATTGTTTGGAGGGGATACGGAACTTGCGGGACTGTCAAAGCTTATATAGGATGGTGCAAATGCAGAACAACAAACACGGAATCAGGATGTTTCTCCTCCTCTCAGCGCTTGCTATTATGATTCTTGCGCAGCCCGCAATCTCGCAATCTACTACATCATCGACATCCCAAAGCTCGCTTATAAATGGATTCTGCGGAGGGGTATCAGGCGGCACGGGATCGATAACATCAGGATCCGGAGGCGTTATACCAACATCAAACATACTCTCGGGACAGACCGCAGGCGAGCAGGGAATACTGACCCTTTCGATATTGATAATGCTTGTGATGCTGATCGTAGTTGCGCTGATTTACATGGTAAGTTACATAATGAACCTTGACCTGCTTAGGAATATTGTGAAGGCAGAGATAGGGGAAATATTCATAACAGCGATAATAGTATTCGTATTCGTAGGCAGCTTCAGCATACTCGGCGCTGCAACATCAGCCACAACTGCGCAGCCAACAGGCTTTGCACTGGCGGGGAACAGCTTTGGCAGGTCGGTCTTTGTTGATGACTGCACCTACCTCTCAACCGCATCGGTAGCGCTTGTTGTGCCATTCTTCACCATCAATATCGTAAGATTTATCGTAGTGACTATATCAATGACAACCTTTTCACTCACACCCACATATTTCGGATTCCAGGTATCGCCATTTGCAGGGTACAGGTTTATTGATACGGTTCTTGGATATCTCGACACGATAGCAGGCGCGCTAATACTGCTTGTGCTTGGCACCCTTGTGATACTTGGCATAATATATGCGATATTTCCGATATTCCTTTATGCTGGCATAGTGCTGAGGACACTTCCATGGACAAGGGCCGCAGGCGGCGCATTCCTTGGATTATTTGCAGGGTTCTACATAGTATTCCCATTGCTGCTACATTTCATGCTTGGCGGATATATAGCATCCATTGCCATAGCATCCACTTCTTCCACTGCAGGATCAACCTCATCATCAACCGTTTTAAGCCAGCTTACAAGTTCGCTCTCAAGCCAGCCTCCGACAACTGCTGGCATATCCAGCATAGCAAGCACTGCATACTCGCTCATATCAGCAATAATAAGCGCTGGCGCTACTGCATGGACAAACGGAGTTATAGGCGGCTTCATAACATATGTGCTGGAGCCTGCCGGGCTTGTAATATTCGCAATAATCGTCGCATTCATAATATCATTTGATTTCGCCGAGGCGATGGGCGACATACTGGGTGCGCCAAGCCTCAGGGCAAGCAACATCTTCAACAAGGTACTGTGAGTTGTAAATATGAGCATTCCAATACAGGAAACTGCGATGCACATTGCGCTTCCGTTACTGCAGGCCTCGACCTGCACAGGAGCGTCAGCCATCAGCTGTTTTCCAAGTACCCCGCTTAGCTGGATATCAGTCGCAATAGTCGCGGTGCTATGCGTAGTCATGGTTGCTGCTGTAATCTACATGCTGAGCAACATAATAAGAAGCGAGAGGTCAAAGCAATGGTCAAGGTTCCAGATATACGAGGCATTCCTCTCACTGATTCTGATATTTGCGTTTGCCTCTATTGCGTACATTTTCTTCCTCAATCCGCAGAACCTTTTCGGCACCCAGCTGAATATCATTCCATGCGCCGGCACATCAGCATCGCAGTCCGGATGCAGCAGCACAGGCACATCAACATCAAATTCGCTCCAAAGTCCAAATCAACCAGGCTGCACAGGGGCGACGCAGCTGTTTACTCTCGCAACATGCGACCTCAGCATATTCAACAATGCAACCTATACACTTGGGTCAGACGCATTCCTTGCCTCATACATTGTCGACCTTGTGCCTGGCGTATCTGGAAAGTACTCCCCAATATCTACCGGAATAGGCATTGATATAGGATTTGAGTTCCCGAGCCTGGTGCCATTGTTAGGATCAAGCGGCCTTATAGGAACAGCATTCCAGTCATTGCTTGGCACTGCTGTAATAGATCTACTTGTATTCAACCAGATACAGCTCATAGTATTAGCTGGTGCTGTGCTGTTCCTGTCCATATTCATAACACTAGGGCTTATAGCAAGAACCCTGGGATTCTCAAGGACATTCGGTGGCGCAATGATAGCATTCGGCCTTGGCATAGGGATCATATTCCCTCTGCTGGTAGTAATAAGCTATGGCTATATAGACGTAAGCGCCGGGCTGGTTTGCGTGCAGAGCTTATCGTGCTCAGGTTCCTCAGTGATCCAATATATCTTGTCACTTGTATTTAATCCAGGTACATACCAGACTACTATATGGACATTTACTGCTGGCACTTCCGGTTCGCTTGCAAGTCTAGGTTCAGGAATAGGTGCGCTATTCCTGGAATTTGGATACGTAGTTGCAGGGCTTATATTCATTCCCATCATAAACATAGCGATAGTCGACGCATTCATAATCGACTTTTCAACGGCTTTGGGCGAGCGCATAAGCTTCGGCGAGCTGTTCAGCAGTTTCATCTAATGGTTGGTGCACAATGGAATTGATTGGTTCAAAAAAGAGGGTTGCATTCCTTTTCGCAGCAATGGCTCTTATCTTATTTGCAGGAATGCCGCATTCCCAGACCACGACTTCCCCCAGCACAGCAGGATGCGGTCTTCTTCCCTCCTCTATACAGTTGCAAATACAGACAAACGAGCCATGGTACTGCCCCATAAACCAGCAACTGTACGGCCAATGGGCCAATGATCTCCCAATAGCATTCATCGCTGTGCTAATATCATTCCTTGTCGCTGCAGTCATATTCATGGTCGGCGTCGCATTCGGAAGCGACAGGATAAGGAACTTTGGCATCGGCGAATTCTACGAGGCGGTTGCAACAGCTATAATAGTCGGCGCATTCCTTTACATATGCGCTGTCATATTCGGGATATTGCCAGCATTCGCTGTCGGGACAATAAACCCCTATGCAACATCGCTTAACCTTATAAGCACAACAATATCAGCAGCGCAGAACATGTACGGGTCTATCTTCAATGCCTATATGTCTGTCTCATTTTCGATAAGCCAGTCAATAACGCCAAACCTAGGAGGGCCGGTCTCGGCTCTTGCAAAGACCCTTGTAAGTTCATTGCCCCAGATAATAATAAACATATACTCCATTCCAGCAACCATATTCTTCCTTGATCCCGCGCAGGCGATAGCTGCCTTCATCTCTGATGGCATATCTATACTATATGCCGAATACTACCTTATGATATTCTTCGCTATTGCGGCAATCCCGGCATTCCTGATACCTGGGGTTATATTGAGGTCGCTCTTCCCCACACGCGCAGTAGGCGGCATATTGATAGCATTTGCAATAGGATTCTACCTTGTAATGCCCACCCTCTTTGCTGTTGCGTTCTATTTCACTGTGCCATCCGTGCTCGCAAGCATGCAGGCTGCAACATTCCAGGTTACAAGATTCTCCACAAATCCTGCAGCAGCGTCACAGGCGCTAACAGCACAAAGCCCGCTTGCGCTACAACTAAACAATGTACGCTCATCCCTTGACGGCTTCTGGCTGCTTATACTGTTCTACCCTGCACTAATAATAGCGATGACCTATACGGTAATACAGGAGATATCAAGATTCCTGGGCGGCGGAGTTGCTGGAAGGGCGGGAAGCTTAAGGAGATTCATTTGATTCTCATATGGAAGAATAAGAAAGAACACATGCTATTATAATTTTTCGCTTGTATAGTTAGATGCAGTGCCATAGAATAAATAAACAATGTTGGTGTAGATGAATCCAAAGGTGCTCATACTCATAGGTATGCTGGTATTATCAGTTCTCTTCCTCAGCATGGCAGTACTTCTTCCAACCGGCATTCTCTTTGTAGTGCCAAAATTGATACTTCTTATACTCGCTGTCATTTTTGATGTGCTTGCATTTGCCTCAAGATACTATACATACATGATGATGCCATTTGCCAATCAGCGCAGCAAAAACATAGTGATAAGCGACCAGCCCCCATACTGGCTCTCATCGACAGGTGAGAGCATAATAAGGAAGGAGGGCGATGACTTTCTTGCAACGGTATACATCAACATACCGCTGTATGTATCTGCAAGCGAGATGAGTGATGAGGACAAGGTAAGATTTACATTGCAGGTAAGCAGGCTTGTGGGATTAAGCAAGGATCCTGTGCGCTTCACATCCGAGCTGTACATAATGAACAAAGATAGCTACATACAGAAGCTTAAGGACACGATATCTGGAATAGAGAATGAGGAAGCAAAGCTTGCCGAGCAGGGCAAGGCCGGCCCGGAGCTTGAGCACCTCAGGGGCGGGCTTTCCATGTGGAAGAAGATGCTTGAGAACGTAAGCATTGAGACCTCATACGAGCTTGGCACATTTGCCTCGATATCAGCAAGGGGCTCAAAGGAATCCGAGGCAATAACATTTGCGCAGCAGAAGGCCAGGGAATTGATGAGCGGCATAGGCACAACACTGGGTGTTTCACCCAATATAGTGATCGGTAACGAGATCCTGAAATATATCGAACCGGAATATCTAATACCTTACTCGACAATCACTGAGCAGATAGCAATGAATGTGAGGCGCGAGGTGTGATGAATGGATGACCAGTCAATAATATACCTTGCATTCACCCTTGTGATACTTCTGGTTGCACTTACATTCATACCATACATGGGAAAGGGAATAGTTGCAATACTTGCGCTTGCGATAATATTGGCGGGAGCTGTAGTCATACTAATGCTGAATTTTGCTGATTTCCTATTCATATCATTCCTCTTTGGCGCACTCGGCATAACAATAGAGCCAGCACAGGGCTACAAGATAATTAGGAACCAGAATGCGATAATCAAGAATGTTAACGGACTATACTATGCGACAGGCTATGTTACTGCAAACCTATTTGCATACGTATTCAAGCTTGAATCAACCCCCGAGGCAGACAATGTGAAGTTCGTTACAGCTCCGGAAAGCTGGGAACGTGCTGTAATGAACATAGGCTTTCCATTCAAGTTCCATGTGATGGCAATGGGCCTTGACCTGCAGGGGACAAGGGATGAGCTTGAGGGAAAGATATCGTACCAGGAATTCCAGCTATCGCGTGCAATGGAGAATTCCTCATCGAACGAATCGACAATAACCAACATACAGCACAAGATAAAGATACTGCAGAATCAGGTGGACAGAATCTCTGAAGGGGAGAAGCCAATAGCATCGGTAATGTATATGGAAACAACAGCAATAGGGGTCAGCGAGAAGGCAGCACTTGATGCATTGACCCAACAGATAAGCGAGCTGCAGGTATCGATGAGTTCGATGGATGTAGAGCTGGCAAGGATAGCAGGGAGGGAATTGTATACATTGTTCAATTTCAACTTTGGCCTTCCAACAAGCGCGGAGGAATTGAGGTCAAACTTCGAGACGCAGAGTTAGGTCTGAAAAATAAGATGATTATTAATAAAACAGATGAGAGTTATGATTGATTAAGGGAATGGGAAGATGACGCTGCTGAAACTCCAACACATAATGAGCAATGAGATAGCAAAGAGGGCATTCCTCTCAAGGCCGCCCGAGCCTCCGGCAGGTGTTCTGATGGGCGACCCATTCCAGTCGATATTCATAGGAACCACAAAGATATTCAAAGTTCCATTCACATGGTCGTTTGCAAACCTCACCAATCCCCACATAGCTGTTGTAGGCATAACAGGAGCTGGAAAGAGCTATTTTGTAAAGACCCTTCTCGTAAGGGCGAATTATGTCTGGAACACAAATGCGATAATAATAGACTTTGCAGGAGAATACAAGGCATGGGTGAAGCAGAGCGGCGGCATAGTCGTATCGCTCGGAAAGGGAGATTACATAAACATAATGGATCTTTCCGCAATGAAGCCGCTTGACAGGACGAAGCAGATAATGAACTCATTCGAGATACTTACCGATATACTTCAGTATCCCGAGCAGCGCCGCATAACTGAAGAGGCAATGGAGCAGGCATACCTCAATGCTGGGTTTACCCTCTCAGAGCCTGCACCAACGGAAAGAGATGCGCCAACGATAAAAAATGTAATAGCATTGCTGCAGGAAAAACTGCAGGAAGGGACATACGAATATCCTGCAGAATTGGAGAATGCGATATACAGGCTCAGGCAGTTTGCAAGGGAAGGCGAAGACTACTTTGCAAAGAAGAGCACACTTGACATTGCAAAGCTCTCAAATTCAGGATTAGTCGCAATAGATCTATCCGGGATGTCGGACGACAGGTTCAGGGCGCTGGCAGCATTGTTCATACTCCAAACGCTGAAGGAGATCATGAGAAGCGAGAGCTGGAGCGAGACAAAAGGGCTCAAGGCACTGGTTGTGCTTGATGAGGCCTGGAAAGTGGCAAGCAACGAGAAGAGCGAGGCGATAACAATAGTAAGGGAAGGAAGAAAATACCAGTTCGGCCTGATTGTAGCATCGCAGAACCCCACCGACATAAACGAGGCGATATTCTCAAATGTGGGAACCACATTTATACTAAGGACAAAGTTCCAGAAATTTATGGATTATCTGCAGGGCTCTCTTGACTTCTCCGATTTCATAAGAACAGAGATAAGCAAATTCGGTGTAGGGCAGGCGGCCGTCGACATGGCATTCCAGACAGCATTGAGGTTTCCCAGTGTTTTCGTTCTTGACAGGATATACGGTGAGGAGCCGCTATACGTCTACACAATAGACATGTCAGATGTGCTTACCCAGACGGAATTGGCGGCCGATGTGCTGCAGAAGGACTACCAGTTCGAAGGCGAAGAATTGAGGACAAAGCTTATAGAATACAACGTAGGAACCCAGAACATAATAGACATATTCAAGGCAATGGATGCAAACAACAGGAGCATGAGGCTTCTTGACTTTATAAGGATGCTAAGGCAGAGCGGCATAACTGTAGCAAACACTGTAACATTCCTGAAGAGCCTTAGCATAGACGATCAGCTCATTACAAGGATAATATCAAGCTCTGGTGTTGATGTTGGCTAAGCAGGATACATTCGTGGTAAGCAAGACAGAGCTGAGGCAGATACTTATAGCATTGGGCATAAGCGAGAAGAGCATAAGCACCATGATAACCGCACTGGAAAAGACCCACAGGCACAGCAACATAATAGTATTTGCAAACCTCTTGGAAAAGATGGGTATAGAGAGGGACAAAATGGGAAATATTTTCAGAAGGATGGGAATGGATGATGTCACTATAAGCAACATATTCAGGATGATAGACGAGAGCAAGATAAGCGCAGAGACTGGAAGGCTCTACGAGGCAGACATAGCACTAAGCTGATTACAGGTTCAAATTCAAGCGGGGGCAAGTGGGAAGGGGGGTATATATTATAGGAGGGAAATGGCACTATTTAATACCATATTAATGAAAATGATAACATTGTTATCGTCTGGAACGTCTGAAACGGTCAGGACTCGTATAACTCCATAATCGCTGAAACGTCGGGACGGTGTAACACCATATCGTAGTCGGGACTCAAGAGTTCGGGAGTTGTGGGGTTTTGGGGTGGGCATGCTTTATTGATAGATCATCTTACTTTACAGTGCTAGTGCTTTGATAAGCCATTTTGGCACTATGCCAAACTTGATATATTCTTGCTTTGTTCTCTCTGGAAGATATCTGAACTCTCTTATTATACGTCTGCAATTCTTAGAACCACAACTGCATTTCATTCTAGAATTATCATTGTACATTGTAGTTGAATAATCAAAAGTTATTTCTTCATCTTTCTTTATATTATGTATCGCCACCAAGGTCATTCTTCCAATAATTCCAGCGTTAGGATTGCACGAATGATTAACTGGTCGTCTTCTTGTAGGCATTTTGCCTTGATAGCTATTTACCCCTATTTGGAAAAAATGATCCTTATGCTCTGGTGTTTTGGTTTGCTCATGAGTTATTAACGGCCCTTTAAAGATCATAATCTTTTCACCTTTTTTAATCAACCTAGATGCAAAAGTTCCTATTCCATAATTCGATTCTGCTATATAAAATTTGAGATTTTTACTTTTGAAAATCTCCAGATAAATATTAGGGTTCGACTCAAGTTGCCTAATTGCCTTTTTATGTCCATCAACTTTCTTTTTATTACCTGCCATATTCGCGAAAAGAAGATCGCAGAATACTGCAACTTTTACAAATGTGTGCAACCATAAGAGTTCGTATTTATTTATGTGAGATGATTCAATGTACGACTTTATAAAAGTAAGGTAGTTTGATTTATCTTTCATTGTATACAAATCTGCACGAGCCAGAAAGAATGCAATTTCAGCTAACATATAATCTATTCTGACAGCACCAAAATCGATTATGCCAGTTATTTTATTGTCTTTTACTATAAAGTTTCCAGGACCAGAGTCACCATGTATTACTGATATAGTTAGGTCTTTGACTGGAATGTTGTTGAATTCTTCTTTCAACAATGCAAATTGACTACCTAAGTACTTGTCAGTTAATGGATGTTTGCTTTCTATTTTGGAGATAAATTTCATTGGTCCTCCTTCGAATTTCGTTAAAGATTTGAGCTTCAGGCTTCTCAATACGTAATCGGCTTTACCTAATTCTTCTCCATAAAGCGAGAATAAGTGCTTAGTTGGCCGATGTGTATGACTTTCTCCTTCTAAGAAAGTCTGTAAAGCTATGGTTCTGTCTTTATATTCTGTGTATAGATTACCTAATTTTGTACGTAACGGGCGTGTAGTTTTAATACCGTGTTTTGCCAGATATTCATGTACGAACAGAATATCTGATAATGAATTAGAATCAACTTCAGATTCGTAGAATACTTTTACTACAAATTTACCTTTGCTGGTTGTAATAAGATAATTATCGCTTTGATGTCCAGATCTAATCTTTTTGAAATTTTTGAATCCCCCAATATCATAATTATTGAGCACGATGTCTATGTCTTTATAGTTTAGAGTCATGCGATTGCTTGCTTTATCTTTTTGTAAATTATCGAAAAGATAACTCAATTCTGGATGCTCCTTTAAAAGCTTGCTCTTTAAAGGTTGTTTTATATACGGTATTAATTTTAATGCAATGTTTAGTTTCTTATCCCAAAATTTTTGCAATCTCTTAGATGCTGGTCGTTTATATGTTGTATCCTTCATGCAACCTTTTTCTCCACATTTACATCCTCCCACAAAATGAAGTGTTTCGTCGTATATCCTATAATCTTCCGTGGCTTCCTCCCCATTCTTAATATCTCTTACAACAATGCCGAATCCTTTAGCACTTTTTAGAATATTTGCATTGCACGAATGATTAATGTAGAAAAGCCTTTTATCGCAGGATTTGGACATTAGCCCTTCTTCAGTTTCTATCTCATGATTCATTACGAAGTCTAATTCTTTTTTGGTCAACCTTGACAGTTCCTCTTTCGAATATGTCCCACAATTTTTACAATGAAAATAAACCACTGTTCCTTTAGGTATAAACTGCTTTGCAAATAGGCCTTTTTCATATCTGACGGCTTCTTTTATCTCAAATAGGTTAGCAATCATATTATCCATCCTAATCTTTATAATCTCATTTCTTTTGTGCAATAATACTAAATGTAGTTTGATCGGTTCTTATTTTCTTGATTTTATAGTAAGGTTTCAAGAATGAAACTGCCTCTGTTTTAGAGAAATAATGCTTAATAACTCCTTTATACTGCCCAATCGTTCCAACATATGTATTTGGTTCTAATTTCTTAAGTTTTTGTCCGCTCTTTATGATGTTATCATAATCTCCATATGTTGCACCATGCCAAAATAGAATACCATCTTTTTTTGTTACTCTTGCCACCTCTTTTATAATCTTTTTAAGTTGAGATAATCTACCATGATATAATGCCCTCACAGCAATTACAGCTTCAAAATAATCATTATCATAAGGTAATGGATCAAACATGCTACAAACAGTTAAGTGTGCCTTAAGTTTCTTGTCTTTTAAACGTTCTTTAGTTTCTTTAATCCCGTCTTTTGACCAATCAAAACCATAGATATCAAACCCCTTTTCTGCGAAATAAACGATATTTCTCCCATTGCCACAACAAAAGTCTAGAATTTTAGGTGACTTTGTTTTCTTTAATAGTTTCACTATATCTGGCATAGCTGGATGTGTATTTCTTACATTTCTGTAGTATATTTCATAAACTTCTTTTTTCATCGTTTCACTTTTAGAACATAAGTTCTATCGTCTTTATACCAGATTCCTTTACTTCTTTTTCTATTTGGTTCTGCATGTTCTTTGCATCTCTAAAATCAACATCACGAAGTTTTGTACGTTCTCTCAATAAATCGTCATTTATTTTAAGATATATGATAAGATCACAATCTAAGACTACAGTTCCAAAAACAGGCTTGCCCGATTCAACTTTTACTTTTTCTCTAGCTAATCTCACCATTGTTTTTCCAATATCCTCAGTCCATGGCTCACTACAAACATAATCAGATTCCGCTTTTGTTAATTTTGGAAATAATAATTTATCCATATCTTGAGCTCCTATTATCTTTTTCAAAAGTGTCGATTTACCAGTGCAAGTAGTGCCTACAATTACGACTCTTTTGTCAGTATTGGTTTTGAGAATCTCTGCTACCTGTTCATATAGTTTATCCTGTTTTGTCCGCTCTTTTTGAATATTCATTACATCACCAATTTGTCAAGAACTATAAGAACATACAACATCAATTTTGAAAGATAGGACTACCATATAGATAATCTAGTGCTGGTTTTAATGCCAATAAATGACCATTTCCATAAACAATTAATGGACTGTTTCCTAACTCTACTTCAGCATCTATACTTTCTAATAATCTGGCATTTCTTCTTACATCCTCTGAACGTGATATTAAATTAGTTATCTTGTTTTCTTTATCCTCTAAAACTGGATTGATAAAGTTATTGATCTCATTTTTATTAACATTTAATTTCACTTTATCATCCTCTATTACGAAAAACTTCTTTATGCCAAAAGATTCTAATAACTCATTGGCCCTCTTAGCCATTTTTTGTACTGATTCTCTAGCATTATCACTATTTAAAAGCTTAAATAAATCTAAACCCTGATCCATATTTGAGTGCCTTCTCCAAGACAACTCTTCGGTTATGTCTTTATCTTTTGAAAAATCTTTTCTTCTTGTAATACTTATTACATCTCTTGTTAGTAGAAAAATAGCTATTTCATCCTTAGAATATCCATCTTTCAAGAGCATTAGAACTGTGTCCTTTTCTGTTGGTTCAGAACAAATTATTTTAGACCCGCTCTGGTTTGCTAAAAATATTGTTCCTAAACTTTCGCCCCATTTTAAAATTGATAGGTCAAATGAACCTTCTTTATCCATATCTTTTGTATTCCAATTATTAGCTACTTCAACAATAATCGCACGCTTTTTATAGCACTCCAATAAAATAATTGGACATTCCGCTAATACTATTTTAGTGAAAAGATTCATACTACTTTCCATCCAAGTCTAAAAGACGACTATGTTGGAAGAAGATGAACCTCTTCTGCGCAAACTCGCTAAAGAGTGCGATGACGCAGAAGAGAAGATGAGATATTATGCACTTCATGCAGTGAGTAAAGGTAAACCGATTATTGAAGTTGCTGAACTATTTCTTGTTGAAAGGCAGACAGTCTACGACTGGATTGATAGATGGAAAGAGGACAGTAATGTCACAAACAAACCAAAATCTGGTAGACCTGAGTCTTTGGATACGGATGACAAAAAGAAGATGAAAGGCCTAATTGATGAAGACTATCCGAAGAAATATGGAATAAATCTGAGCCATTGGAATACGAAGGGTTTGATGATATATTTCATGAACCGTGATAAGATTGTGTCGAGAGAAACAATACGTCTTGCCCTTCATGAACTCGGCGGACATTATGTAAAGGCTGTGCAAAGATATGAGGAAGCAAACAGGAAGGAACAGATAGAATTTGCAAGGAGAGAACTCAAGAGGATAAAGTCAACAACTGAAGATACTGCCGTTCTATTCGAGGACGAAGCGTCGGTTGGTGGTTCTTTCAGAAAAGGTTATGGATGGACTTTTGAGGAGAGGTTAGAAGTAAAAGCACCATCACGCCACATGCAGAGATTGAACTGTTTCGGTGCAGTGAACCCATTAACTGGAGAAGAAATAATCATGACTGCAAAACCTATGACAAAGAAACAGCATAAAAAGCTGCGCAGACCAAAATCATACTTCTTTATCCTGTTTTTACTGAAAATATTGGCATATTACGACGACAAGAAGCAAATCATACTTTATATTGATAATCTGCCACTTCATAAGTCGGGAGCAGTGAAGAAATTCCTTAAAGAACACCCGAAGATAAGGGTGATATGGTTGCCTTCCTACTCACCAGACTTGAATCCGCAGGAAAGTTGGTGGAAACATTTACGTCAGAATCTACTGAACAACACATACTTTACAACACGAAGAAGTCTATCGTTGTCAATTACACATTTCACAAGACTGACAGCGCCAGAAGAGGTGATGAGGGTATGTTCTCTTGCACCAATGCAGAACCTATTAAAAACTTAGACTGTCAAATTACTTTCTGGGAATGCTATAACTGGTACTTCTTTTATGTAATCCAAAACAGCTTTTTTTATCTCTCTCGTCATATTATTATCTGGATTAAAAGTATGTTCCGCGCCGATAAAGGTTATTTCAGATTCGTTATGTTTATATTTTATTATATAGGGTATCTCTAATTGGTGTCTACGTTTACCATTTGCCTCGTCTTTAATTGACATCCATTCTAAATTCACAGATATATGTTTACTTGCTTCGTTCAGAGTTGAAGTTTCTCTAACTTTGTTCATCATTTCACTTTTTCTCGATAACTGCTATATACATAAATTTTTCTGAATTTATGAATTTTCTAATCTTCCAACCAGTGCCTTTCAAGATTTCTTTCATTTCTTTCTTTGATACAAGCAGATAATCAAACCAGTCACCAATGTAGTTGCTGAATCTAATTCTTATCCTTAATTGTCCTGCCATTCTGCCTTTTTTCTTATTGAGCTTATGATAAGATAAATACGCAGGATTATCTGTTTTATAAGGATCACTACTTTCAGCTATTATCAGTGCATCTTTATATGTTATTTTATGTAGTTCCTTAAGTAGCTTTTTAGCGCTCTTAAAGTTCTTTAATAAGCCAAAGTTATTACCAAACATGACTATAGTATCAAAACGATTAGATTTGAACTTCCGTATCTCATCGATTGACATTACCAAAGCTTTCTTGACGTTTCTCTTTTTGCATATCTGTATTGCTAAAGGAGAGTTATCTATACCAACAACATCAAATCCTTTCTTTTGAAGGTACAATTCTACTCTACCTGCACCACAACCAATATCCAATACTCTGCCTTTAGCTAGCTTTATTGCTTTTTGTTGCCATTTAGGCCAGTCTTTATAATTAGCAAAGTAGTTCTTAGCACCTCCAGAAAGTCCAACAAAACCATCGTCTCTTTCAACTACTTCATAAGAACTCTTCTTATTAAGATATGCTAGTATCTCCTGTCCAAAAGCATCTTTTTCAAGTTTCATAACAAAATCAACTCATAGTATGTATTTAGCCTTTATGTTTCTGATTCTTTATTCAATATTACATCTATAACCTCATCACTAAGCTCATCAGCAGGAAACAAGATAAATCCATCCATAATCAATGGGTAATCTTTCTTAAGTTTGTCAAAGTCCTTTTTCATTGAGCGATTCATAATTATTGTCTCTATCTCCTTTTCTATCGCCTCTAATATTTTGATGTCCAGTTCGGTGTTACTGTCGCCCGATTGTTTTGAATTTGAATTCATTTAATCAACTTATTCTATTCCTTACCTTCCTGTAAATCTTGATTTTCCTGCCTTCTCGTATGTGCTTCTTTTGATACCACAGTGTCGATTTGTTAATACCCAACCTTTTGCGTTCTTCTGGTGTTATGTCCAGTATCTTTTCACGCATAGAATCGGTATCGTATCCACTAAGTTTTATGAAAGGTATATCAAAAGATATTTCTGATGTGTCGTTCAATAGGCACTTTGCTATAATGTCCGTTATCCTATCTTGCGAAGCGTTATCGTATACAATATAATCGTTATCCGAAACATACAAGCCTATTTAAATCTTTAATGACCCAATCCTATGGATCTGATTCATCTGATAGTATGGCTGAAACAAAGCATAAGAAGAAAGTCTGCATAATGTGCGGCAAGGAGAAGGACGGCCTTGATGTCAAGGAAGACCATGTAATCGCAGCAATGCGCTGGGTCAAGCGCAACATAACCCGCAATCCAAAGAACTACCACATGGTTGTTTGCAAGGAGGACTTTCTTGCCTACAAGAAGAAGCGCGACAGCTTCGAGCGTAAGCGCATCGCATATGTGATAATAGGCGTAGTCTTTACTGTTCTTCTTCTCTCATTTGCGCGCGGGCGTTTCCTTGGAGCTATCGTATATGGCGGTGCCGTCATAATATTCATGTACCTCCTATCGCTTCTAAGCTACATGCCTGCTGTTGAGCTTCCTCCCGAAGTCCAGAAAAAGAGGGGCATAAACAATGCTTGAATGCCTCGTGAACCTCTACATGAAAGCTTTATAAAGATAGGTTGTTTATATAAACCTGTGGGAGGGTATAATAATGCCTGACGAGGTCTTAGCGATAGAGCCGAAGACAGAGAGCCTTGAGGTAAAGGCAAGGCTAACGGGCAGCCTGGATGAGATCTATAAAAGACTTTCAAGCCTGCAGCTTTTCATAGTTGAGAAGCCCCAGAAGAGCATACGTATCCTGAGGATAGAGAGCCGTGACATGCAGAAAAGACCATTCCTGTTCTTCATAATAGAGCTCTCTGCCGATAATGCAACCATAAACTATGCGATAGCTCCAGACTCAAGCCCAAAGATAAGACGTCTTTACGTCCTCAAGACCATGATAAGCATAATATCGCTTATCTCTGACATTTACAGCATAGATGACAGTGAGATATTCCAGTATCTCGATTCGGCAATAGATGATGTGCTGAATTCGATAACGCAGGGATACAGCACGCTGTTCAATAATTACGATTCGCTGTTCAATGAATACCGCGAGCTCAAGCGGCTTAACATAGAGCTTGAGGCATCAAACAAGAACCTCTCAGTGCAGACGCTGCAGCTGAGCGACGAGAACAAGTCGATGGCGGAGAGGCTGAAGGCTCTTGAATCATATTCCGACAGTTCGCTGATGGTCATGGTTGAGGAATGGCTCGAATCCCATGACGGCTCAATAGACATAAACGAATTTGCAAAGAACTACAAGATGAATCCAACAAGGGTCGAGCAGATCCTTAACAAAATGGTAACTATGGGCTACATTGATTTGAAGGGATAGCCATGGTATACTACATAAGGATAAACAGGCACATAAGGAACGTACGTGTATATTCCGTATTAAAGAAAATGGGCAAGGGCGAAAACCTAATTACAAAGCTATTCAAGAAAGCTCTAAAGCAGGGAGGCGCAAATGGGCGGCAGTCTGCAACTGGAAGGTTGGGGTAAATGGCATACACAGCAAAGGGTGCACCTACAAGGAAAGGGATTATAAGCAGAAAACTGGCCATAGTTATGGGCGGCGCTGCTGTCGCATTCATGCTGCTCCTAATACTCTATTTCTACCTAAGCTTTGCAGCAATAGCAAATAACTATAACCATCCAAATGCAAAGGCAATCCCGCCAAAAATAAACGCATCAATCCAATCCCAGGATATACTGACATATTCAAATTCGAAGCAGCTGGTTCCATTCATTCTGGTAAGCTACACCTCATCAAATGCCTCTTCAGCAATTGCAAATGCGAGCATATTCAAATACCCGCCTCCGTCAATGATATATGTGCTGAACATAAGCAATGAGTGCTTCAGTTGCGGAAATACTGCGGCGATAATATCATCGCTCTCCAAGAATCTGCAGCGCTATGGTCTTATAAAAGGCATGGGCAACATATCAACCATATCTCTGAGTAACATAAGATCGCTCCCTCCCAATTCGATATTGGTAATACTCAACGGCCTAATCCCGGCAAGCATGCTCAATTCAAGCTCGGGCACCAATATAAGTGATCTCACCTATTTATTAAACAGGCACACAAGCATAATATATGTTGGGGATGACTTCTCTCGCATGCTGCTCCCAGATTCAATAGTTGTTCCAACTCCACAATCCTTGAAGACAGCATACCTTGCGACAAAGCCCTTCTCCGGCAACGCGCTTTCAGGAAGCTTCTATTTCAATGGGAGCACATTCTCCTTCTCGAACGGCACCAACTACGGCAGCGTAACATACACAAATGCATATAATGGTAGCATAGTCGCATTCTCCAGTACTCCAAATTCATGGCCCTCGAACGAGAGCGGTGCGGATGTCGCCAAATCCATAAGACTGCTGTTCTGGCTGCCCAAGTACGCATACGGTTCAAGGGAACTCACATTCCCAGCAACAAAAGGCTCCCAATTCGGAATACTCCTTAATTCAATCCAGATATTCTCAAACAGCACGATTCTGAAGTCCTCAAGGAACAGCACAATAAGAGTAGCAATAACAGCAAATACCACATACGCCTATGCAAGATCAAACGACACATACAAATATATATACACAAGCCCTTCCATGTACTCAAATGGGAGTATATCGATCTCAGACCAGGTTATAACAAACCAGAGCGTTCCGATAAACTTCACGATATACACGCATTCGTCAGTTCCTATCAACATAACCCCATCATTGACAATATACAACACAAACCTCACTCCTGTATACAACTTGCCACTGCCATTCATACATGGTGTCCCTAATAACTTCACATTCTTAAGGTCAGAGGTTCTATTGCTCCCTCCTGCAAGAGCCTACATACTAAAGCTGCACAACTTTCTTGGAGTGGAATATTCAGCTGCGCTTTTCAATGTATCGCCGGTATCGATAACACCGATAAGCCAGAATCTCACCAATGGTAGCTTTGTCTTTTCCGCTACATCGCAGAGCCTTCCAATTACAAACATACCCTATTCGATATCGCTTAACAATCTATATCCCTCAAATGGGGTAATAACCAACGGGCGCATCATATACTACCTTCCCAAGGGAACGCCTGCAATTACAGGCGGGCTTAACTTCTCAATGGATATACTTGGAAGCAAATCCTATTACCAGGAGCAATTCTACAATGCACCATTCAGCATAAACGAGCAGTATATAGAGATAGCGATCGTGGTTGCGGTAATGCTAGTAATGATAATATTCGTTAGGGCGCCCAATAATGATGAGTTCTACATAGACGTGCCAGGCCTTCCAGAGGAGAAGAAAATACCCATCTCGCTGAAGGCGCAGGATGTGGTATATATATTCGACAAATTAAATGTCCAATACCACTGGAAATACATGCCATTGTCAAAAACCGAGATAAGGTCCGCGATATCCAACTATATAAGATACAACAACATACCCGTCTCGCTGACATACAACAACGTTGAGAGAATCCTGGACAAACTGGTTGTAAACAAGTACCTCATAGCTGCAGATAACCTTTATGCGCCCACACAATGGACTGAGCAGAGCGGGCATGACATAGACTATCTTGCAACTTTCAAGAAGATGAGAATATACCTTGTGACTCACGCATACATCTTTACCGATCTTGACATGAGCCAGAATGCCGACATGGTTGCGACCCTTAGAAATGAGAAAAAGTACATAGTTATATACTCAAAGACGAGCAAATTCCAGAAGGTTCCGATATATAAGGGGTATAAGACGTATATTGTATTCCTGAACAGCTACAAACTTGAGGAATTCAAGGAGCAGCTTTATGGGGCATCAACGATTGAGGCAGAGGAGCTCAAGATGTACATAGGCGCAGAATATGTTAAGCTGGTCGATGCTGACAATCCTAACGAGATGATGAACTAAAAGATCATGAGAAGAATCTACCGTCTAAGCGTAAACAGCCTCTCTAATTGTGAACGATAATAATTACGGTTATCCGGGCTTAACCCTTCTGTTAGGGTTCTTACGATCTCCTTCATCTTTGCCTTATCTGTAATGGTTGCCTCAACACTAGTTTGCGTTAATTCGCCAAGATGGGTCAAAAGTTGGTATGTACTCCCAAAACCTTCAATCATTGGGTTATCATTCCTTACTATTCGGCTAGTTGGTTGTCTACTCTGCCTTTCCATTCGATCACTTATCTACTATTAAATCGATCTAATATAAATAACGTTTGATATCTCCGCTAGCGGTAGGATAGCAAGTTCAGTGCAAAGCCAATCATACATAATCCTTGTCTATATAGCACCATTTCCACTCCTTGTCGGGAAAGTCGGTCATTACCGGATGCTTTGTTGTGTTGAAATGCTTTGTTGCATGCCTTCCTATCGATGAATCGCAGCAGCCTACATGCCCGCACGTAAGGCATAGCCTGAGATGCACCCATTTCGTTCCTTCTTTCAGGCATTCCTCGCACCCATTTGGCGTTTTTGGCACCACTGATTCATTTATATCCTTCAGGTGTATGCATTCTACCATAAAATCACATTCATAATATTATTTATATCAACAATTATCCATCTGTAATGAATACGTTATCATTTCTCTTGCCATACAAGTGCATCAGGTCACCAAGATCATATTGTCCACAGTATACTTTGATATGTAGTCTATGACGATCCGTTCGTATTTATCTCCGTATTTTTCCTTTAGCTGGACCTTCATCTTCTTTATACCTTTATTGTGAGCTATTACAGATTTGTTGAGAACCGCTATCCATTGATTGTTATATTTAGCTACCAAGCTTTTATGCTGTTTATCAATCCATTTATTTGCAGCACCGAACCTGGAGAGCTGTTGAGTTATAGATTGCATATTTACACCCATACTATTTGGTAGATTATAAATATAACTCTTTCGGGATAAGACATTCGGGATTTATATGCAAAACTGATTTCATTCCTCTTCCTGTTCCTCCTTTGCTATATCTGTCTCCTCTTCTTTCTCATCCTTATCAGTTACCTTTGGATAATGCTTTGCGACAAGCTGCTCTATCTCCTTCTCGAGCTTTTTCTTGTCCTTTCCAGTTATCTCGCTGAGATCCTGCGCAAGCTGTTTTGTATATCGCATTATTGTCTTGTACCTGTTTTCCTCATTGTGTAGGCGCAGCTTTCCGCTCACATAGCGCTGCACCCCCCTTGCAGCCTCCATCACCGCAAGCTTTATTTCGTCTATTATCTCATCTTCTTGCGCAACTGATTCCTTGCCCACTCCCGAGTAGGGTATATGTACCGATGAGATATTGACAAGAACGCTTACAGGCTGTGTGTCAAGGTCAATATTGTAGCGCTTCCATTGTATGTCCCTTACTCCAATTGTTATTGCACACGATCCATTGTCAAAAAGCAGAGGCACCCTGTTTGCGAACCTGAGTATTGTGCCAGAATATCCCTCATCAGTTTTCTTTCCTGACGTTCCGCCAAATGCCACTGCAGCCTCTATTATGAAAGGTATACCTCCTTTGAAGACTGCGGGCTTTCGCTCCACAACGCTCATGAATTCAGGATCAAATATGTTTCTCAGTGCTATCTTTATCTGCTCCTCACCTATAGGTTTTATCTGGGTTCCATCAGGTGCAATCCATTTTATGCCGTTGAAAGCCTTTATCAACTCCTCGGTCTCGGACCATGTGAGTGCTCTTGGATCCTTTTCAAAATCAATGTTCTTTGCGAGCGGCTTTAACTCATCTATCTTATTCTGCGTCACCCTTGAAAAGTTATCTATAAGGAATGTTCCCAACTTTCTTGAGTCTGTCCTGTGCGCAAGCTCAAGTATATCATTGACAGACATTCCCAAGGGGTGCGGTTTAGTAGGCTTTGGCCTATCTGGCATCATTTCGACTGCCCTTACGAATACGCTCTCCTTTCCTTCAGGGTCTATGAACTTTATCTCAACGTGTGGATTTGAAAGTGCTGTTCGTCTCAAATATTCGTAAACACCATGATCGCTGTTCTCGTATTTCACGTCAGCAAACTCTGCCTCTATGTGCAGCCCCCTAAAGTTCTCATTAAGATCCTGAAGATTTGTTACTATCGGCTTGTTATGTACTGTGTCTATTGCTATGTTGCACGAATAGGCCTTCCCGGTCCCAGTGGATGACTTTACGAATATCTGTTTGCCTGTTGTTATTTGTGAGAAGAGAGTGCATCCTGCCGCGCCGATTCCTTGTTGTCCTCTTTGCTGTACATACCTGTGGAATTTTGTCCCTGCAAGAATGACCGCAAGAGCTTTTCCTACATATGTCTTGGGTATTCCAGGACCGTTATCTATTACCGTAATTTTGTATTTTTCTTCTCCGGTTTGCTTTATCATCACTTTTATGCTTGGAAGTATATTTCCCTCTTCCGCTGCATCGAGACCGTTAGTCACGTATTCATGCACAACAGTTACAAGCGAACGCACCTTGCCCGAATATCCAAGCATCTGCCTGTTCTTCTTGAAAAACTCCGCTATCGAATGCTCCTTGAATTCCTTGAATATCTCCTCTGCCTTCCTGGTCTCTGCCATTAATATACCTTTTCAGAACGCCGCCCTCTTTGCATCCTCCTTGTTCTTCCTGTGCGCTGCCTCCATCTTCGCGTATGCGAGCCTGTGAGTCCCTCCATCTACAAGGGTGCTGACAGCGGTCTCTGCCTCATTTATTTCACCTATCCTTCCTATAAAGCTTACTGTGTCCCCATAGATGCTGATCTTGGCGCCGCTCACACTCTCTATATATATCTTGGTTCTTCCCTCCTCTCCTATTACCCTCGCCTTCACCTGCTTTATCCTCTTGTCGCTTGATATTATCTGCCCAAGGTCTATTGAGCTGAAGTAATATTCTATATCATGCAATTTGCATGCGATATCCATCTCAAATCCTCGGCCGAAGGCATAAAGTATGTTCTTCGCGTTATACTCCTCATATGCATCTCCCCTTACTTCCATGAAATCATCATTCTTATCAATCACTATCTTGCACTTGCAGAGTTTCTCCACCTTGTCGATTAGCTCCTTCCTCTCTACGAGTCTTCTTATCCTCTCGTGTGGAATATATACGCTCTGCATGATATGCACTGGTTCAAGTAGTATTTAACATACGTCTTATAAATATTTACTCAAGGAAAAGCATTAAATCTATTTAACTAAGTGTATGGCTTCATTACCAGATTTAACGGTCAAATGAATATCGCCCCTAAAAAAAGTTTGATTACTACCAGCCTTATTTGAGTCATACAGCGCATCGATGCACGCAAGAAAAGCTAAATAGAATCCACATAGAGTCATAATAGGCCAAGCAGATATATCCTTATTATCAGTTTTTCTAATTTCTAACCCTTTATATGCCCTATCTTCGTCTAGTTTTTTTGATCTTTCTACTTCCGCAGATTTTCTCATTAGTGTAGTTTCACTTGGCATAGAATAAGTAATGTCCTCTCTTAAGAATCTTTTTACTGTGTATGTATTTACAGCATCCCTATGCAAACCATACTGGGCTGTGATTACTAATGCAAGACCAGCAACTGCAAGGCCTGTTCTGCTGTTTATGCCAAATTTACCTGTAATCGACATTTCCCCATAATATCTATATAACTATCTGTTTATAATATTATTGTTTGATGCTTTGTAGCATAGAACCTAATTTTGGAAAAGTTCCACAAATAACAAAGCTTTAAATACTTATCATTCACAATAGATTCGTGATTCATTCATGACTCTTGCATGAAGGGTTCGTGAATGGTTGGGATTGGATTGTTATGCGAACAAAAAAAGAATTGGAAGTTGAGATCCAAAGCATGAAGGAGCAGATAGGGAGGATAAGCGAGACAGCATCCAAGAACGCTGAGATAGAGCAAGTGCTCAACGACAAGGCAAAATCGGATGAGATCGGTTCAAATATGCTTTCCCTTTTTAAATACGTGATGGATGAGAACAAGAAGACCAATATGATACTGAAAGGAATGCATGACAAGATTGAAAGGATGGAATCAGAGCTTAACGCTGATTACTCTGAGCAAGAGGACCAGGCATATCTACAGGAGAACAACAGATTTGCAAAGGTACAGCCGGTATCTGGATTAGATGCAAAGATAATGCAAATAATTCAGGTAAACGGCATGGCCTGCGCAGATGACATCAAAAGGCAGATGAGCTACAGGGGCAGGAATGCCGCATCTGCAAGGCTTAACAGGCTTTACAGGATAGGATTGCTGGAGAGATACCAGCTCGGTCACAAGGTTTACTACAAATATGATGCTGGCAAGACGACTAACACACTAATTGTTTCACCCCCACAGTAAAGTTCGGTCCTGCGCCTTGTGCGCAGGCCAACTTTCATGTTAAGCTAAAGCGTTCACATCTTGTATACTTCTTATATCTTTCTAAGGTAATACATAATCAACACTGATCAGACCGGTGGTATTCAGTGCAGCGTGTATAAATGGATACTAATCCAAAAAAGGATATTCAAAGCAAGCATTGGACACAGAGACTTGCGGAGCAGGTTATAAGTAATAAAAAGCCGCCATTTGTTATAACTGGTGGAATGACTACTAGCGGTCCTGCACATCTTGGAACAGTATGCGAGTTTCTATATCCTGCCGCATTGAAGACAGCAATAGAAACCCTTGGCAAGAAAGCACAACTATATTTTGTAGGAGACATACTAGATGCATTTGATGGCATTCCGGTCGAGATGCAGAAGTACGAAAATATACTTAAGCCTGAATTGGGCAAGCCACTTGTCTACACAAAGGACCCTCTTGGATGTCATAACTCATTTGGTGAGCATTACCTTGAGGAAGCGAAAAAGTTGATGAAGAAGCTGTCTCTTGATATAAATGTGGTTAAAGCGAATGAGCTCTACGACAGCGGGAAAATGGATAAGTATGCAATGATATTCCTTGCTGAAGAAGACAAGGTTAAGGAGGTAGTTGCAAGGACATCCATGAGAAAAATAGAAGAACTCAAAGATTGGAGTCCGATAATGCCGATATGCAAAAAGTGCGGCAAAATAGCAACTACAAGAGTGACATGGCACAACAACGAGGAATATGGATATATTTGCGATAAGGATGTAGAATATACAAAGGGATGCAACTATAAAGGCAGTGCAAAGCTCACCGATCATGAATATAAACTCCAATGGAGATTGCACTGGCCATCATGGCAGGCAATATTCAATTCAAGTATAGAGGGAAGCGGCATAGATCATATGACTGCAGGTGGCAGCGCAACAACAGCAGAGGCAATTCACAAGGAAATACTAAAGAGGGAACCACCGATATTCTTTAGATACGGATTCATACTTTTCAAAGGAAAGAAATACTCGAAATCAAAAGGCATAGGGATGAGTGCAGCAGAACTAAGCGAGCTCCTGCCCCCAGAACTTCTCAAATACATACTTATAGAGCCAAACCTTGAGCAAAACAAGGATATAGACCCCACCGGAGACAAACTCATACTCCTGTACAATGAAGTCGAGAGAATGAGCACCATTGCCAAGCCAGAAAGCAAGGCAGACGAAAAACGCGCACTTGCATTTGCAATAGCAATAAAGAAACTGCCGTGGAAAGCATCCTTTGTAGACATGTTGCTTGATTACCAGGTATATAAGGACTGGGAAAAGGTTGGCAAAAAACTGCACGATGAAAAAGGAGTAGATTATCTTTCAAGTTACATAGAGAAATGGCTTACAAAGGGTTATGCACCAGAGAGATATGATTTCTCAGTACACCAAACAAAAATAAAGAATAACAAAGAGGCAGTAAAGGCACTTATATCAAGTCTGGATTCAAACATGGACGAGCTTGCTGTGCATAATCTGGTATATGATATAGCAAAGAAATGTGGCATTAATTCAAACGACCTTTTCAAGAGCATATACAATGCAATCATAGGCAAGGAAAGCGGCCCTAGGATGGGGAAGTTGATAGTTGCTATAGGTATAGAAAAGGTAAAGGACATGCTTACCTATTCGGTCAGTTAATCTTTGATACAAATTTTGATAATTTCCTGAAATCGCTTTCCATCAGTGGCATCTTGTTCCTTATCCTTACCGCGGCTGCGGGATGCATGCTTATGAAATAGAGCCTTTTGTGCCTTTTGACAATGTTGCCGCGTATTGTTGCGACTTTCTCCATGTCAAGCACTGTCTTGCATGCAACTGCACCCAACAGAATCACCAATTTAGGCTTTATTATCTCCATCTGCTTGAATAGGAAATTCTTGCACAGTGCAATCTCCTCCTTTGTTGGAACCCTGTTATCTGGTGGGAAGAATTGGACTACACTGCAAATATATACATTTTTCCTCTCAAGACCTGCAAGGTTTATCAGTCTGTCAAGGAACTTGCCTGCCATGCCTATGAATGGCCTTCCCTGTATATCCTCATTCCTTCCAGGGGCCTGACCTATTATCATTACCATTGCATCCAGCGGCCCTTCTCCCTTCACAAATCTATCGCTTAATCCCCAATTTTTATTCCTTTTCGGAAGCATAGAATATTCTGCATTCAGCTTATTAATCTCTGATGCTTTGTACATGCGATCACTCATGCCCCCGACGATACGATATTGTAGCTTGCGCACATTAGGCCGTTTGTGCTGTAGCGTTGTGAATTCAAAAGATTGAATGCAAGCGTCTCTATATAGTAGCTAGAGTATTCAGGTTTATAAAGTGAAGTGCAATTGGGCGAAGAACTGGTATTTGCTATGCTGAACATAAGATAGTTAACCGTCACCCAGCTGCCGCTTATGTTATACGGGATTGAGAAATAATTAACGTTGAATATGCTGTTCTGTGATGATGCAGTCTGGGCCACTATTGTTATTCCATTCTTAAGCAGATAGGAACTTGGTCTTCCAATTGGCGTGTATTCAGGGAGTCCGTAACTCCTAATCGGGCTATAAGAGACATTTGCAATAACATATACGGAGTTATTGAGATCTGATTCATTCCTGGAGAGGGAGAATATATATCCTATTGGCGCTACTCCCAAGCTTGTTACATTATACCCTGAGGCCTGCAAGCTAGAAGATATTCTCTCATGGAGTATTATCGCATTAATATGTGGTCCTACGTTAAACAGATATGCAGGTGCGTATAACTGGCCTGGGTATCCCGAATCAAGGAATAATGATGCCAGTCCTATTAATAACAAAAGCGCAACAACGGCATAAACTTTCCTGTCCGCTATCTTATGGGAATTTCTTGCAACTTTTGATTTGCCTTTCCTGGGCTTTTCAAATCCAAGCGTGTACTTACCCGAAAGAAGCACCATGATTATTATAGCGATGTAGAATATGAACTGCCCAGCAAAGAGGTGTAGCGCATTTGCAGCGCTTCCTATCCCATAATAAAGCCAGATAAGAGTGAAAAAGAGCATTCGAACTAGGTTCAAAAAGAATATCAGTGCGATCCCTGATATGGTCCATAATATCTTCTTTGAGAATATGCCATCATAAAGATAGGCAAGCGGTATCATGAACATTACAAATGCTGCAAATGTACCCAGTGAGACGCATGCCGTTGATATTGCTACGCTTGAGCCAGAGGCTGAAAATATGGTCAGCCCTGCCTTTGATGCCGGTATTCCAAGAGCCCTTACAAACCAGTAGATAATGGATGCATTCGTTCCTGCAAAAGCATTATTCAGGCTGAATAGAGGCATAAGGATAAGCGGAGATGCAAAAAATGAGTATAATATAACTGGCAGCAACTTCCTTGCCCCATCCTTTCCGAAAGCTGCAATTATCATCGAAAGAAGGAGGAGCGGGAAGAGTAGCGCATCTATCCTATAAGAAAGGAAGGTGAAAGAGAGATATACTCTAAGGCATGAGAGCAAGGCAAAATAAACGGCAAAGATTACAATTCCGCATATTATCCTCTTTTTCGAGTATCTGAAATCAAGGTCTTCCTTCAATGAGAAGAGGATAAAGAGGAAAAGCATCAGCATTACTACTATTATATAGGTAGTGGGGTCGGTGTCAAGTATGCTCGGATTAGTTATCCACAAGGAGTATGTGGTCGCAATAAGGAACGAGAAAAACACCGCAATTATACCCAGAAATTTTGCGCTCTTCTTCTCCATACCCTAAACACCAAAAGTCCTCGGCCGAGATGGGCTTCATCACATTTCAGTAGTTACTCTTTTCGTCATCGGACTATTTAATCTTAATGTTAAACTATTATATATGTTACATGGACTGATGTTCTGCACCAAAACGGTATTCTGATGAAGATGAAATACAAATTTGTAGACCACACTGCTGACGTGGAATTCATAGCATTCGGAAGCTCTTTGGAAGAGACATTCAAGAATGCGTTTCTTGCCCTTTTCGATACGGCATCGTACCTTAAGAAAGTTTCAAAGGAGAAATCAAAGGCAAAAAAGTTCATAATAAGGGAAAAGGCGAGGGATCCGGAGCAGCTATTATGGTATGTGCTTCAGGATGCGGTCTCGATAATGGATTCCAAGTCGTTGTTTGCCTACAGAGTAAGCGGAATAAAGATACTCGAAAGCAAGAAAGGATACTCATTCAATGGCGAACTCCTGGCTAAAAGTCAGAAGGTTGAGCATTCAAAGCTTGATGTCAAGGGCATATCAAGATATGGCATGAAGATAAGCAAGAGAAGGATCGGATTTTCTGCTGAAGTGGTCATAGACGTATAGCCAAATAGGCCTAAAATAGCAGATATGAATTAAAACCTTTCCATGACCTATACGAAAAGCATATATATGGGGCTGATGTGAGGTTAAATAATAATACTGTGGGGGTGTCTCAGGCGGCACAGCGCAAACTTAAATTGGGATTGTAACACCACCTTGTGATACAATGACTGCAAATTATCTAGCTGCCTAGATCCACATTATTATCTGATCCTTTTTAGCCTCTGAACTCCATTCGCAAAACAATACGAATAATAATATCCAGATGTTATTATCAACAATGGAAGAAGAACTTATTGATGAGGTAGATCGGGACGGAAAGACCATCGCAGTGCATCCTAAAAGTCACCTTAAGGATAGAATGTTCCTGCATCGAGTATCACTAATCATATTTGCCGCAGAAAACAACCAGATATTGCTCTGCAAGCGTCAAAAAAACAAATATCCCTTTCCAGATACATGGTGCTGTACTGTAGGTGGCACATCAAGGCACGGTGAGAGTGCCGAAAACACCGCCTTGAGGGAGATGCAAGAGGAAGTAGGCAAGGCATACGAAATCAAAAGGGTTAATTCATTCGTCCACGACAAGGAAGATTACAAGGCTATATTTACCGTATTTACAACAACAGCGCCAGTATCTCCAAGTGAATTAAAACTAGATTCGGGAGAGATACAATGTTGCAAAGCATTTGGTGTAGATGAGGTTTTGCAGATGATTAGCGAAGACCAAAGCAAATTCTTGCCTGTATTTATTGCAGAGATGAAGGAATTCGCAAAGCATTATCCTAATTAGTAAATATGTCAGCCAGGAGAGGGCTACTATTACCGAGCTTACCTTTTTGCTTTTTGTAAATCATAAAATCCTTCCTACCATTATCTAGCAAATTCTTTATACTTTTTCTCGATTTCTTATTAGTATTTTAAAAGGAACTCTCCAGTGTCTCGTATTTGTATATCCTGAAATATACAGAACTACTATATTTGTTTTATTATAAAACCAATAATGTACTTATTTGTTTTCTTAAAAAACGAAAAGCTTATATATTTGTTCTTTTAAAAAACAAATATGGAGTTACAGGATCTTAACCATTGGTGGCAAGTTGGTAAGGTGAAAAAGGAGCTTGCGCCAGATATACATAGAGACTTATTTGAAAGTATCAAAGGTGATCTCGCTAGAAAACAGCTCCAAATAATAGTTGGATTAAGGAGAACTGGCAAATCAACAATATTGTTTCAGATTATAGACCACCTTATAAGTACAGGCATAAAGCCACTCAACATCCTATATTGCAGCTTTGACGAGCCAGAGTTACAGGAGAAGAGATTAGAAATTATTCTAAAAGATTACAGCAAGATAGCAGGAATAGACTATAAAAAAGAGAAAATATTTCTTATTGTTGATGAAGTCCAGAAGGGCAATGAATGGGTAGCAGATATAAAACTCACTTATGATAATCTTAAAAATATAAAGATTTTGATTTCCGGATCGGCTGCGATCAATATTTTATCAGAAGCAAGAAAAAGCCTTGCAGGCAGATCTATATATTACGAGCTCAAACCTCTAAGTTTCTCAGAGTTTCTTCTTTTTAAAGACATAAAAATAGCAAAGAAGAGTATTCTTGTTCATAAAGATTTGCTGGAAGAAGAATTCAAGAATTATTTATCTAGGCCATTTCCAGATCTTGTACACGAGAAAGACATAAACTTTATCAAAAATTATATTAGAAATTCAATTATAGATCCTATCGTATTGAAAGATATTCCAAAAGAGTTTAAAGGAGTCGACATATTGCTTATTGAAAAACTGGTAACAATATTCCTTTCAGATCCTGGAGAATATTTGAAAGTTGATGAAATTGCTAGTGAGCTGGGAAGAGCAAAAGCCACGCTCTATAAGGCGATTTTTTATCTTGAATTTTCATTCCTGACTAAGAGAATATTAAATTTTAGGCCTTCGATAAGAGCAGCCTCAAGAAAAATGTCTAAAATATATCCTTATCATCCTGCACTTAGCACTCCTTTCAATATCTCTGAAAGCAGGTACGCAGAGAATCTGGTGATGTTCGAACTCGATGCAAAATATTATTGGAGAGAAAAAGAAAAAGAGATAGACTTTTTAAATGATTCTGATTTAATTGAGGTAAAGTTCAGTTCTAATATCGACAAAAACGATACCAGATGGATATCATATTTCCAAAAGAAATATAGTAAAACATCAAGAAAAGCATATATAATAACAAAAGATAGCTCAGGGAATATTGGCGATGTAAAATTAATACCATTATGGCAATTCTGCCTTAAAGGCATAGAATAAATTCTTTCTAAATTATCATACTCAATTTTAAAATGTCATGCTTTACTATAGCAATCATTTAGCAATACTCTGCCCTACCATAGCACAGATTTAGCTAACGCTCCACTGCTAAGGTAAATGTAAGCCAGGCGAGGGTTCCTAGTACTGGGCTTACCATTTTGCTTTTGGTATCACCTAACCTTTATAGTTTGCAATTATTGTGGTTGCTGAAGACACTGTTCCAGATGTGGTTGTTTTATATCTGATATATCTGTCTCTGACCGTATCCTCGTACGAATATGTATGGGTGGAGTTAGCAATGAAATTGACAACAATTTCTTTTGGCGCAACAGCCGTAAACGATGTTTTATTAATAGTTACCTCATACTGTAATCCTTTTGGTAGTCCTTTCTCACCGAATGTCACTGAATAATTTATTGGGTGTAGTGTTCCTTCTTCTATTGTGCTGGTTGCGACCGAAGATGTCGACGTAGAAGTAGTAGCTGTTGTTGTAAGCGAGCTTTCCATAGTTGAGGTACTTCTGACCGATGTTGATTGGATTGATGATGATGTTGTTGAGGTACTTCTGACCGATGATGTTTCGATTGTGGATGTTGTTGTAGATGATGTAGTTGTAAGCGAGCTTTCCATAGTTGAGGTACTTCTGACCGATGATGTTTCGATTGTGGATGTTGTTGTAGATGATGTAGTTGTAAGCGAGCTTTCCATAATCGAGGTACTTGTGAGTACAGTAGTAGAAACTGTTGTTCCATTATAAGAACTTGGTACAATTTCCGAATAAACGTTATCAAGATACGGCTTTAAAACACCAACTAAATTTCCATAATTATATTCCTCGCCGCCATACCATTCGCCTGTTGATTTGTTATACACTACAGCAACCTGATCTTGCACGCCATCATAAGCATTGCCCAATGGGGTTATCATGCCAAAGTTTTGACCGCCGTCCCCCAATAATGGATCGTCATCGTACCCCCAATGTTCAAATCCTACTATAAAATGGGCACCATCAGAACCTGTAGCATTTAATGCTGCATCGAGACGAGTAGCCATAAAATCAGCCCTTTGTGTTTGATTATATGGTACCGGCATTGAGGCAGTTTCACCTGAAGAGGATGGCGAATACAGATTTGATGCAAATTCAATTATCGCCCCAGGATTTAGGCATGTAGGTATAGGAGTCCAGTTTACAATAGTAACACTATAGAATTGTTGGGATGAACTGTAAAAGGTTTTGTATGGATTATAACCACAGGTTGCATTATAAAAATCTAATATGTCGTTCTGTGGTTGGTTTGCGCCTCTAAACTGGTACGCCTCTCCGCTCAAAAAGCTTTCTATAGGCTTGCCTGTCCAGTTTATTATAGTTTCACCATTTGATTTGTGTTCAACTGATGTGATTACGCCACCAAAACCAAGTGGTGAATCATTAGTGGCAGTCAGATAGTCGCCATAAATTATGGGCTTTTTGAATGCGTTATATATTCTTATGGTATCATTTGCATTAGACCCGTTCAGATTTGATGAAACCCATAGCATATCAGTATAATTACTTATAGCATTTGCTACAATCGAAGGTGGATCGTAAAGGGGGGTTATTATAAGATTCTTTGTATGTCTCCTTAGCACTGTATTTATAAGCGCGAATCTCTGTGTGAATAAAACAACAAAGTTGTTAAGGTCATTGGCAACTGCTGGGCGTGTAGGTGTTGAGTAGTTTTCAAAGTCCGAACCCAAATAGCAGCCGTTTGCTGATTGTATATGCACACCATTTTCATCCATAAACCCAGTTCCGGTGCCGTATGCATTTGTGCCATTTAAGATACTTCCAGAGGATGTTCCCCATGTTGTGTAATTCGTCTTCCATGCGGCATTTAGGTTTGCAAGAGCTTCTGAGTCGTATCTTGCACTTTGTCCAGTATTTGCAAAGCCGTTGTCATAACCAACAACATTTGTTACTGCATTTGAATTGATTGAAAAATTGTATTTTTGAAGCGGGTCACTTGCGTTCTTATACTCGTATCGCAACATGTCCCTTAATGCATATTTGTCATAAACTCTTGGATCCGGATCTGAAAAGGAACCTGTGTTATTTGGCGAGGCGTAAGGATTAATGGATGCAACTACAAGACCCAAGTTTTGAGATGAAGCCGCGTCTAATCCCCAGAACCAATCCCCATCGCTAGATATTACACCGTAAGCCCAAGGGTTTGTTCGTATTGTAAGGCCTGTCAGGCTTTGACTATTATTTGCATAATATTCCAATCCGGACACATAGTTGGCATCGAATGGATCAGGAGAAGCGACAACAGAAGCACCGCAATATTCGGCGCTGGCGCCTGTGTTCCACCATTTTACCCTGTATGGATAACCGCCGTATAGCATAAATCCAAGAGATAATCCACTATCCATTATAGGCAATCTGTTGTTTTCAGATAACCCACCCGAATAGAAATAATTGGTTGAATCATATCCTGCAGCATTCCATCCCCAGGATTGCAACTGTTTTGTAACATAAACAAACCAGTTAACTCCCCCTGTATAGTTTCCATATGCGATTCTTTCATATACTGATGATGTATACGAGGCTGCATCGAATATCTGGCGCAATATAGGAGGTGTTGTAAAGTTCTGTGTCACAACTCCTTTGATGTAATATCTGGGAACACCATCTACAAATAATGAGGTATTTGTCCAATCATTTGGAATCCCGGCAGGAAAACCGTAAGCATAGAACCAAGTAATCTCATCTGCATCAGAGGAATTCGGGTTGCTATAGCCGTATGTTCCTGTAGCGCTTGGCCCTAGATAACCACCTATATCCATGCTATAATTTCCATTATTCAGTATTACGCCACTGCCAGGCATGCCATTTCCATTTATCAACTTCCAACCGCTTTTACTAGAATAATACCATTTTATTCTTCCGCCAATCCCAAGCTGCCATAAAAGCATATATGTACTGTCAAATGTGTGAGGATCCCCTATATAGATAGTATCATTTATTCTCTTTACAGTGTAGCCTCCACTATTTACAAGGTTAATGCCATTGAACGGATTTAATGAATAGCCAGCGAGGTTACGGCTGTATGTGCCATTAGCGGCTTGAAGATAAATCGCGTTATATGGATATACTCCACTGTCCTGTCCCCAAAAAGCGACAAGACTTAGCGCCTTTGGAAAATAGACATTACCAAACGGGTCAAAAATGTACCATCTATTGTTTACCTTGTGTGTTGAAAACAATCCGAGTATTTGGTACTCTTTTCCTACAGAGGAGATGTTTGTCATTTCTCCGTCTGACATATTGGTATACACAGTAGTTTTTGTATTGCTTATTATTCTGTACCAATAATCTTGGTCGAATGCTCCTGTGCTTGTGTAATTTCCGTTACTAAGTTTGGACGAGATGCCAACATATGGACTGATTAGCATACCAACTAGGCTTCCTGGTGTAAAGTTTGCATTTGCATCAGTCAATGAGTTTGCAGTTAATGCGGTAACCGTACCCCAATAGGTGCCATTTGGATAACCTGTCGAATAATTCAGGCAGGAATTTCCAGAGAATATATCATTATGTGTATAAATGTTGCACCCCTGGTTAGAGGAGAATTCTTTAGTAGGTATAGCTTTGGAATTCAGACCAAAAAGTATAGCAACAGCGAGTATAACCAACAAGAAAATTGTTATGAGGGCTTTAATACTTAGATGGCGTTTATGTTTGTCGATCTTATTGTATTTCCTTTGAAACATTCAGATGCCCCCAATCAACTGTAGTTTATCCAATCATCAGATTGCAACTAATTCTGCTATTGCTTATCTACCAGCTTTATTAATAGTTCTGTTAGACTATGTGGCATATTATATACAGTATGGTCTTGCCCTTCTTCTTATATTCTTTATGGGAAACAGTAAGCTCGCTAACATGAGCCAGGAGGGGAAGTATCGCTTGCTTTGCAAGTGTCGAATCCCCCTATGCCGCTCTGCAGGCGGCCGCATAGCCGATCTGCCATCCTGGCCCGTATCATTTTCTTTAATCACCTATATATATTTTCCGAGACATAGTAAATAGGTGATCTCTACGGAGCGAATGCAGAATATACCGAAGGAACTCATAAGAAGCACTCAGATTTTCGATTATAAGACTCCTATGTCAAGGCTAATCGCGCAGCTCAAGCGATATCCTGCTCTTGTTGTATACAAGGACAAGAATTATTACGGGATTCTGGATTCAAGGACGATATACAGGACAAGCCATGGGTTCAAGTACCTTGAGAATGAGAAGGCGGAGAAGTTTGTTGCAAAGGTGTCAAAAATAACAAACGACACAACTGTTTACGAGCTCATAAACATATTCTATAAGTCCGGGGTCAAAGCCCTTCCCTACTTTAACGGCAGCAAGGTGACCGGAATTCTGGAGAGGTCTACGCTTCTGAAAGTGCTGCTATCACTTAACCTTGTTGAGGGAATGGATGTAAACAAGGCAATGACAACCCCTGTTCTTGCAATAGATGGAAGGGCAAGCCTCGTACAGGCAAAGTCCGTAATGGACGACAGGAAGGTAAAGAGGCTTGTAGTGGTCCAGAACAGCAAGTTTGCGGGGTTAATAACAAACTATGACATAGCAAAAAGGTACATGAACAGCAGCGAGCACCTTCCCGAGATGAAGACAAAGGTCTATAATCCATCAAATGTTGCGATATCAAGCGTCATGGAGAAGAATGTGCGTACAATTGAGTATAACAGGCCAATTGCAGATGCGCTGAGAGAGATGATAGAAAGGAACGTATCATCGCTGGTAGTGCTTAAGAAGGGAAATCCAATAGGCATCATAACTGTAACCGATGTATTTGAGAGCATACTTGCAAGGCGGGCGGTGCAGCCAGAAAAGGTGTTCATGTCAGGATTTGACAAAAATACATATCAATATGAGGAGGAGGCAAAGGCTGAGCTTGAGTCATTTGCCAATTCCATAGAGAAGCTAAGCGGAATAGAAGTTGATTACATAACATTCAATGTCAAAAGAAGCAAGTCAAAGCTGTATGAGATGCAGATAAGGCTCTCGCTTGGCAGGCACGGCATAATAAGCATGCACGCCACAAAATACCTATTCGATGATACCCTTGACGAGCTTATAAAGAAGCTCAAGCATAGGATAATAAAGGAAAAGGATGTTGTGCTTACACACAAAAGGGAGATAATAAAGGATTTTGGGGAATAGTATGGACGGATTAAGGCCATTGCTGGAAAGGAAAACAAAGGCGCAGTCAAGCCTTGAGCTTCTGATAACGCTCTCTTTCGGGCTTATAATACTGCTGCCCATAGTTGTGCTAGCATTCATACAGATATCAAACTCGACATCAACGCTATCCACAACCGAGTCGCAGGGAGCTGCCACAAAGCTTGCAGACATTTCTGCAGCTGTTGGCTCGCAGGGCTATCCCGCAAGGCAGCTTACCCTCCTTCAGGTGCCACCTAATGTGCAGAACATATTCATAGGCAACCAGACCAATGGTGTTGGCCATGAGATAATATTTGTCGTCAACACGAATGCGGGGCTTAGCTATGTAACTGCATATACCCCAGTGAATGTCAGCGGGTACATAGAGGAATTGTCGCAGCCGGGAACATATCTTGTCAATATAAGCGCGCAGAACTACTGCCCCTCAAACCAGGCGGTTTCCTGTGTTTACATTAAATCGACTTGATATTCATATTACGAGTATCTTCTCACTCTTTATATCTTTGAATCTCCCATCCTTAGTTATAAGCAATTCATTGTTGGCTATTGCTATTCCTGCTATAAGAATATCATTTTCATTTATCATTTTACCAGCGTCTTTTAATCTATTAAATATCCTTGCGGCTTCTGCTGCAGATATTCTGTCAAAATAATGTATTTTCATAGGCCCTATAACTTCTTCTGCCACTTCCCGTTTAATCTTATCACCGTGTTTCAAAAGCTCGTATTCAGTTATTGCAGTTATTGATATTATTTCTTTTAATGAATACGAATTTACCAAATCAATAACTTTTTTGTCTCCTCGCATAAAGTCTATCAATATATTCGTATCTAAGCATACCAATAAATCACCAGTTAAATTCCCTTCCATAATTTGCCTCTCTTTCCTTATCTATCAATTTTTTAAGCTGCTCTAATCTCTTGCTGTCCTTTTTTAGCACTCCAGCGAATTTCATGAACTTTTCATTGCTCTTTTTAATACCTATAACCTCTTTTATCAACTCCGAATAGCTTTTACTACCTTTTAATCTGGATAGCTCTGCATATACTTCATTCGATACTGAAATCTGTCTAGCCATATAAATCACATTATACATATGTATACATAAATATTTATTACTTAGGGAGGTCCTGATCTACAGACAAATCATCAGATATGGTTAAATTTACGACTAGGTGTTTATAAGCTACTGTTTATATCGAAATTTTAATTTCTTCATACGTAAAATCCTATAAATGCAGCGAGTAAGTATTCCTATAGACCTTCTTGCCCCTCTTTACTCCGTACAGCCTGAACGACCTTGTTGGCTTTAGGTCATAGTCGTTGAAGAACTCGTTCATCATCATCTTGTTGCTTACGTATATGTCCTTGCCGTTAGGCACGCTCTCTATCTTTGCTATGAAGCCTTCCCTTCTCTCAACGTACTTTGTTATGTTCCTTATAAGACTGTTTATTCTGTCCCAATCCCCTCTCAACTGTACCAACGCCTCGTAATACCCGCCGCTTATCCTCTCGCACCGCTCGCATGTCTCCTTTGCAAACTTGTACTTTAGCATCTTTGGGAATGCGACCTTCTCTCCCTCGTAGGTCTTTATGAAGACGCAGTCTATCTCACTATCGGAGAAATCATTCACCTTTACCTTCCATTCGTTGTTCAGCTTCAGCACGGATTGAACAGCGCCTGCGAACGACCTCTTCTTAGGCTCTACAAATGTATTGACCTCCTTTATCTTGTTGCAGAACCTACAGTGGTATATTGTTATGCTCTCGGGGATATTTTTCTCTATCTTTTTTATTATGCAGAATTCGCAGAAGCTGCCTATGAAGCGCGTATCATCGCTTGACCTATTGCATGTTGGGCAGTATATTGTCATGGGAAAGCCTTTGTTTTTAGGATTGAAAGTCTAATTGGCAGCATAATGCCTGCTTATTATTGCGCTGTATGCCGGCCTTGTTATGAGTATTCCTAACAATGCACCTATTATCGTTGATTCCGAGAATCCTACAACAGTGACAAGCGACGTTGAGAAGAACAACGGCAGCATCGCGATTATAAGCAGCGCAGCATCCGCCCATATTATGTAGAATGCGTCTCCCAGCACCATCTTTGCGGTTGCATTCTCTCCCTTCCTGCCAAGCATCTCGTCAGTTATTATTATCTGGGCATCAACACCGGTTCCGACTACCGCAATCATTCCAGCTACAGCCGCAAGGTCTAGCGTTCCTATAAGACCTATTATTGATACTATTATGAATAGCTCAAGAAGTGTTGTTATGAGTATTGGTGCTACAAGGAATATCTTCCTGTATCTGATCACTATGAATGCTGATACGAATATTATTGCTATAAGCCCTGTAAGTCCGCTTATGTAAAGGAATCTTTGCCCCAGAGTCGGGGGTATTGTTGTTGGCGTTCCGGCTATTATTGCAACCGGCAAAGCTCCTCCGTTAAGTATGCTTGCTATGCTCTTTGTCTGGTTTGTTGCATAGGTAAGCTGCTCATCCTTTGTTAGCGTTGTTGACGCAGCCCCTGATATCTCGTAGCTGTCGCTTACGCTCCCGTTTGTTATCGACGGATTTAGCACAGGAGCTGATAGCAATCCTATGAGCGGCCATGTTTCAAGCACTGTCTGGTTTATTGAAAGCCTGTCAAACGTCGGGGTCATGTTCTTTTTGCTCTCCAGCTTTACGGTGTAATTATTTGCCTTAAGGAATGAGATAATTGAGCTGTTTATGTTGGAGCTTGCCAGTACCGTGCCATATTTTCCCTTATTTGAGAGGAAGAATCGTTCCGCCGCAGCCCTGCTGGCGTTGCTGTTTGTGAGAGTAACCACTGGTATGCTCTGGTTGCTGCCAAGCCTTAAGGCGCTTTGCACCACTGCAAGCGTCCCCTGTGGGCTAAGCCCTGTGCTTGTATTGCTCAAAAGCGAATAGTTGATCAGAAGCACTGTCGAGGTAGGGCGATCAAGAAACATGTAAAGCGGCTGGTTTGCCTGCCCGAATACGGTCTTAGCAAAGCTCTCTGCAGAACCCTGGGATATGAAGAATGTTACCTGCCATTCGGTGCTGTCGTTCGACTGTATAGGCTGCAGTTGGCCTATGCTTCCCTTCAATATATCTGTGCCGTTTACTGCCTCCCTTCCATTAACAACACCATCGAACCTTCCCTGGCTCTGTATTATGTTTATTGTCTGGTTGATCTCAGTTGGCGATATGGATGGTATTGTAAGGTATACCTCCGCATCGCCTACCCCCTCAACGGTTATCTCTTTCAATCCGAATGTGGAGACACGCTGCTGCAGTGCGGATATGAGTGCGGTCATCGCTGTGACATTGACAGGATGCTCAAGCGTTATTGGTATCTGAGTACCACCAACGAATTCTATGCCGAAGTGCACACCATAATGCAGGTCAAGAATTGCGAGCGCTATGACTATCAAGATAAGCGGCCATATGCGCCTGTCAGTTATATAGCCCTTAAGGCTGTGTTCTCCGCTCATTTGCCATGCGCCTCCTTCCTTTGCTTGTACCACAACACTATCGGAACGTTGGTCAGCCATGTTGTGAGCAAGTCAGCAACTAATCCCACAAGCACGACCCCTGATATCTCAAGATATGTGGGTATGAACGCAAAATATGCGACTATGAAAAGTATCGAGAATGATATTATTGCCGTTATTGTCATTGTTGTCCCTGTCTTGAATGATGAGAACGCTCTCTCTGCTGCTGTCCCGCCGTGCCTCTTCAGTATTCTTACTCCAGAAAGCATATCAGTGTCTATTGAGTACCCGAGAAGCATGAGAAGTCCACCTACTGATGCTATGCCAAGCGGTATGCCAAATACTGCCATTGCGCCCAATGCGACTATTATGTCATTTGCAGCACCGAATACTACCGCAAAGGCCGGGATAGGCGTCCTGAATACAGCAAATACCGCTATTGCAACAAGCACGAATGCTGCTATTATTATCAATATCATCTGCTGCAGGAAATATGCGCCCAGTGTGGGTGTAACGTCGTTGTATGAATATGATGAGAACGGGAGTATTGTTTTCAATTTTGCTATGACACTCTGCTGGTATATAAGAGAGGCATTTGAATAGCTGTTGCTTGCCAGATTCGTCCACGATGCAATTGATGCATTGCTGTTTGTTGTGTTGGCATTGTAGCTGTTGCCTACAAATGGGTGCAGGTCAAGAAGCTCTGCATTCAGATCAGAATGCGCTGCGATTACTGCTTTCTGCTGTTGTACTATCGCGCTGCTCAGAAGTCCATTTATCTCGCTAACATTTGTTGCGTTAGAGGACTGCGCTATTAGCTCGCCCCTGTACGATGTGATATTGAGGGTATACGCGGTGTAATTGCCGTAGGCGCTGTAAAATGCGAGCAGATTGGTCTCTGCGACTGCAAGGCTTGTATTCGCGGCCATGGTAATGGAAAGCCCCCCTGGCGATGTTGAGACGCTTGCCTGCGCATTCTGTATCTTTGAATCAACCAGAGTGGTTAATGTTCTGGGATCGATGGTCGAATTAGTTATCAGCTGTATGCTGACGCCTCCCTTAAGCGATGAGTCAAGCTGTATCTTCGGTATGAAGTAAAGGCTTATCAGAAGCAGGGCTAGCGGTATCAGTATATAGTACCTGTAATGCTTGTAGTTGTATAAGTTCGGTAATTCCATCAAAATCAGTAGAATATGCTAGTCAGCCTTGAGCACATAAACCTTGTTTCCAGTAATGCCCCATTATATTACGAAAGAAAAGCTTAAATATTAGGTTCTAAGTGCAGTTTCTATTCCATCTTCACCATATAACCTGTTAAAATTTGCAGATATATCTAATTCCCAAACAAGATCATCCTTAATTGCTCTGATAGCAGTTATTGTCCCTCCGCTAATTTCTAGTTTAAGAACCACATCATAATTATCAGTTCTATCAACACGCTTTTCTACCTTTAAAAAGCGCACTGGTTTCTGGTCAGAAAAAATGTATTCTATTCTAACCTTATCACTAAACCAATAAAAACCAGTGCCTGAGTGTGGATAATCCGCATAAGCTATTCTTCCCTCAGTAGAATTTGCTAGTGCTATTGCGTATCTGCATCTTCTTAGAAGCGATTCAATTTCTTCAGTGTTAATACTAATGGGTCTACCTATAGTCTTGCTATCTACACCTCTGTTAATAACTTTTCCCATTTAACCACACAATATCTCTCTTTTTCAGATTTAAATATCTTCTTGTCAGTATCTTAGTATGGCAAGGAGATTGGGCAGAAGGAAACGCCCCAGCAGGGAAAAGCACATGCTTAAGGAGCAGAACAAGATAGAGGAGGGCGTGTTCGACAACAAGACGATGATGTTTCTTAGCAAGTTCTTCAACAAGGGCATAATAGGATCTCTTGTGCACATAATTGCGAGAGGAAAGGAGGCTGATGTGTACATCGCCAATCCGGGCGCCTCAAAGGAATTAGAAAGCGCAAAATATGTGGCGGTTAAGTTCTTCAGGGTTGAGACATCATCCTTTCTCAAGATGTCCGACTATATAATAGGCGATACCCGGTTTGCAAAGGAGCGCAGGCTGAAGTCAAACATAGTCAAGATATGGTGCAGGAAGGAATTGAGAAACCTTCAGATAGCGCATGATTCCGGGATATACGCCCCTAAGCCATACATGTCAAATGGAAGCATACTTGCAATGCAATTCATAGGCGATGCGGAAGGTGTGCCAGCGCCACAGCTCAGATTTGTCGATCTAAAAGAACCGGAAAAGGTTTTGGATATCATAATACAGCAAATGAGGGTGCTATACAAAAGCAAGCTGGTGCATGCTGACTTAAGCGAATTCAACATACTGTACAGCAAAGGGAGGCCATACTTCATAGACTTCGGCCAGGCGGTGGTGCTGAACCATCCGAATTCGCAAATCTTCCTGAAAAGGGATGTGGATAATGTTCTTAGGTACTTCTCAAAGCATTATTCAATAAGAAGAGACTTGAGGAAAACATTCGATCAGATTACAGAATGAGCGAGGCGCTCTTTTTTAAGCTGAGACTTAGCGCATGATCCATCGATGATTTCTTCCAAAGCGACTTTATATCATCAGCACTGCTGCTTGTTGCTGGGTTCTTTGCTGCCATCGAGCAGACGTCCCTATATTCCTTGATAGAAAGTTTGAAAGTTCCTATTTCCTCGGCCTTGTTTATTATCTCCTGCTTGTCGAATCCTATAACAGGTCTCATTATAAATTGCTTTATGCCCTGCTCTGAGGTTGTAAGATTGCTTAATGTCTGTGAGGCAACCTGTCCCAGGCTTTCTCCGCTCACTATACAGTCAAGCTTTTCCTTTTTAGATATCCTCTCCGCAAGCCTGTACATGAACAGCTTGAAAAGCACAAGCTCATATTTTCTTGGTATCTTCATTGCACTGGACTGGAAGACATGCCCTGGCACCAGATATAATTTTGCGTTTGGAGAATACTTGGAAAGGTGCTTAACTATCTCTTTTATTTTTGATATTTTCTCGTCATCATTGCTTGCGAAGGCATGCACATGAAGATATACAGGACGCAATCCTCTCTTCATTGCATAATAGGCGGCAACTGGCGAGTCAATGCCTCCTGAAAGAAGAACTACAGCATTTCCAGAAGAACCTACAGGCAGGCCGTTTGGCCCTCTGATCTTCCTATCATATATGAATGTGCAGTTCTTCGTTATGTTTATATTGAGATCCTTCCTTGCATCCTTGTCTATGTTGAAATTCAGCTTTTTCGAGTTCTTTATGAAATATGTGACAACATCATTCGAATTGAAGTCCAGACTTTTTATCGACCTGTGCGGAACTATCCTCACAGTGTCTTTCTTGCCCAGAATAGAATTCGATACCTTTAATATATCGCCCATGCTGTTCTTTGATAGTACAACAGGCGCAAACCAGCTTATTCCAAATACCTTCGACAACTTGGAATTTATTGATTTAATATCTGAACTGCCGTCAAGAAGAAGGAAAAACCTGTCACGTGCATTCTCAAGCCTGGCATAGCGCTCACCCCTTAGTGCCTCTTTTATGTTTTCGTAAAGCCTCCAGACAAAGGAGTTCCTGTTGCCGCCCTTGAGCCATATCTCCCCGAAATGTATCACTATGCCTTTGTACTCTGCCATCAGACCACATATAAAACAATATATATCTTCCCTTACTATTTATTATGCTATTTGAGCTGGGGATTTTAGCATGAACATATTAGGCAAGATCAAGAAGTTCTTTGCCAATGCGAGGCATGTTCTGAGCATAAGCTACAAGCCAACAAGGGGAGAATTCAACAAGGCTGCAAAACTTATAATATTCGGTATACTGCTAATAGGCACAATAGGATTCATAATGGCAATCATAGTGTCGCTCATAATATCTGGCTCATTATCCCTTGTATGATTTGATCTAAACATGGAGATGGAAATAGATTTAACCAAATCTGCGCAGGAAAATGCAAATGACTATTATAACAAGTCAAAAAAACTGCTTCTCAAGAAGGACGGTGCGCAGAAGGCGATAAAGGAACTGGAGGAAAAGCTTTCTGATGTTGAGGCAAACGCAGTCAAAGAAGAGCGCAAGATAATAAAGACTGTAAAGAAGGAATGGTATGAGAAATTCAGGTGGTTTTTCACAAGCAACAATATGCTTGTGATAGGTGGCGGCGACGCCCATCAGAATGAGATGCTCAATTCAAAGCACTTTGATGATGCTGACATATTTTTCCATGCGGACATATTCGGCGCACCTGTTGTAATATTGAAAGATGGGCTCTCTGCCGAAAAGGGAGCAAAGGAGGAGGTTGCGCAATTTGCTGCATCATACTCAAGCGCATGGAAGGAAGGGCTTCACAGCATTGATGTATATGCAATGAAAAGGAACCAAGTAAGCAAATCAAGCGGAAAGGGGTCGCTTGGTACAGGAAGTTTTCTGCTCAGTGGAGAGAGGGACTGGTACAGGAGCGTTCCGTTAGGTCTTGTCATGATTGTAAAAGAGGACAAGTTACATACAATACCTATCCTTACATTCAACAAGCTTATTGAGCCGCCAAAGCATGTAAAGATAACACAAGGCAACTTCAAGAAGTCAGATGCAGCAAAGAAGATAGCAACAAAACTCGGCTATGGCGACATAGACACGATAATCAGGCAGCTTCCGGCAGGAAGCTTCAGGATAGAGTAAAACAAAAGCTCCTACATAAGAAACACTAGGCTCCTAAATTAGAATTTCTGGTCGAAGTATACGGGGAGAGTTAATATTGCCTTAGGGGCAAATCTGTTTCACTATCATTTAATAGCATCTGGTATCATTTGGTAGTAGAGATAATTATCCTTGAAGTGCAAAGCGTCTAGTATATACTTCGATGGCAGGATAAATCCTATGAGCGTTGGGTTTTAATAATCTTATTTACGTAAAATAGCAGATGGAGTTTATCTACACAAAACATGCTGAAAAGAAGATAAATGAAAGGGAACTTGAAAAAGGCTTGATTGAGCGGGCTTTGGGTGATCCTGATGAAATAGTGGAAACGTTATCTGGCAAGCTCATAGCACATAAGATAGTTGGCAAAAAGCTGCTTAGAATAGTACATGTCAGAAAAGGGAACTCTTATATTATTATAACGGTATACTATACTATGCCATTTCGATATATGGTGAAAAAATGAAAATAAATTACGATTCAGAAGTTGATATTTTAGACATAGAGTTCCAAAAAGGTAAATATGAGGTTAGTGAAGAATTAGTTGAAGGGGTAATAGTGGATTATACAAAGAGTGGCAAGATATTGGCAATAGAGATATTGGACGCTTCTAAAAAACTACCACTGAAAGACATGAAGAAAAGAGTAGTTGTAACTGTTTCTGCAAAAGGCTAAATGTGATATTTTTCATACTTCGGACAACTACGGATACCTAAAAGTACATACCGTTAAGCTACGGAAAAGGTTTCGGGGCTTCCTCAAAAGGCCCCATTTTGTTTATCTTGGCTTTTAGCCTAGTTAAATCATATCAGATCTATTTCTACTTCGTCGCCATCGTTAATTTTAAGATAGTCTCTTAGTTTGACGTCGCTTGCAATTTCAACAATGGTTTTAGAATGATGTCCTTTTCCTTCTTCATTCTTATCCGTTCTTAAGATGAATGCCTTTTTACCATTAATTTTGCATGGTAATATGTTTACTGAAACAGTGCCCCCATAATCTTCTTTTTCTAATCTAATTCTTTTTTCAGGAAATGAAAATAGTTCTTTAAGCTGGATGTTAAGAGTTCCAGGATAAAACCGCATTCCTGTTTTCCTTTCATAGGCGTCTAAAAGCCCTGGTATTGTCTCCATTCTAAATGAGAAATCACCTATTCCAGTAACAACTTTGCCACTTAATCTTTTTGTTGTATCTACTAGTTTTCTCATATCATCACATAGTTACTGTATTGAACATTAATTTATATTAGAATTAACTTATTACAGTTCTGAAACACAGATTTTAACTTAAAGTTAAAATCTCTTCATTTTGCAGGGAGAGAGATTTGAACTCTCGAACCCCTGCGGGACTGAGCCCTGAACCCAGCGCATTTGGCCAAGCTTTGCTATCCCTGCATAAGCTTATAGTCTTGTTTTTAGATTTATAAGGATTGTCATTGATATTATTATAGTATGGTTGATGTTCTTTGTCTGACAAAAACAAGATAAGCGTCGCTGTTGCTACCGCAGTTGGTCTTGGCGCAATAATCGGCGCAGGAATATTTGTCCTTAGCGGAACCGCGATAGCTCTTGCAGGGCGCGATGCTCTTATTGCATTCCTCCTTGTTGGCATCGTGGCGCTTATAGTCGGGTTTGAGCTTTCTGAGCTTGGCTCGCTCATGCCCCATGTTGATGGCGGCTCATACTCTTATGCATACAAGGCATTCGGCAGCGAGCTTGGCTTCATTACAGGAATACTGCTCTATTTCAGCTATGCTACATCCATATCTGTAGTCGCCCTCGGATTCGGCTCCTATCTTGCAAGCATACTTGGCATCGGCGCAACCGGATATCCGATAGGATTTGCGATAGTGCTGATATTCGTTCTTGCCATAGTCAATTTATTCGGAGTAAAAAAGGCGGCAAAGGCGGATTTCGGTCTTGTTGCAATTAAGATAATGATACTCTGCCTCTTCATAGGATTTGCCTTCTTCGTGGCATTCCATATGAAGAATCCATTAATGAACATAGGATCAATACAGGCATCCAGCTCAGGCCTGGCGCCAATATTCGCCGCAAGCGTTGTAATATTCTTCGCCTATTCCGGCTTCCAGACGATATCCACACTGACAAGGAAGATATCGGGAGGCAATTCTGGAACCGCAAAGGCAATAATAGCAGCGATAGTGATAAGCATAATCCTATATGTGCTTGTCACATTCGGCCTCATGCTTCTACTTCCTGCCACCTCGTATAAGATATCTGCGGATCCCCTGTCATTTGCACTTAAATCAAGCGGAGCTCCGTACTGGCTATTCATACTTGTAGGAATAGGCGCACTCATAGCAACAGCATCAGCAACACTTGCAGACCTTATAAGCTCCTCGAGGACGCTCCACCAGATAAGCGCAGACAAATTGCTTCCCAGGATCACAAGAGCCTATGACAAAAAGAGGGACGTAGCCACAAACGGCGTCATAATATCAGCAGTAATAGGGGTCATAATGCTCTTCTCGGGCAACATCTATGTAATTGCTGCAATAAGCAATTTCGGGTTGCTGTTTTCGTACCTGATGACAAGCTTCGCCGTTCTTCATTTCAGGAAGGGAAAGTCGAATCCAAGCGTAAAGACACCATTCTATCCCTACCTTCCGATAATAGCAATAGTTGCGCTGTTGGCATTCATGATAGGGCTTCCGAAAGAGGCGCTGCTTATAGGCGTTGTACTCATCATACTAGTTATAATGGTATATTACGCGATAAGGGAGTATGATGGCAAGAAAGTAATAAGAGTCAAGCTCTTCAAATAATAACTGATCTTATGCTTATAGGAATTGTCGGGGGTCCGAACAAGGGCAAGAGCACTATATTCTCAGCATTAACGCTTAACGAGGTGGAAATAGCTGATTATCCATTCACCACAATAAATCCGAATCTTGGCATAACCTATGCAACAAGGCCATGCGTGGACAAGGAGCTAGGCGTAAGCTGCAAGGCAAGGAATTCGCTATGCATGAACAATATCAGAAAGATTCCTGTAAATATAATTGATGTTGCGGGATTGGTTGAGGGCGCAAACGAGGGCAAAGGAATGGGTAATCAGTTCCTGAACGACCTTGCATCGGCAGATGCACTCATGATAGTTGTTGATGCGAGCGGAAAGACTGATCAAAACGGGAATCCGTGTGAATCATGCGATCCAATCAGCGATGTACAGATGGTAAAGAATGAACTTATTGAATGGATATCATCGATAATAAAAAAACATGCCAACACGATATCAAAAAGGGTTGACGGATCGGATGCATTGGTGGAAGTTCTTGCAGGACTCAAGATAAATGTGGAGCAGATTAAGCTTGCAATAAGCAAAACAGGACTCTCCCAAGTAAAGATAAACTGGTCCCCAGACGAAACAAACAGATTTTCCGATGAGTTGCTGAAGATAAGCAAGCCCTTTGTAATTGTGGCAAATAAGTCAGACATTAAGGGTTCGGACGTGAGGATAAGGCAACTATCATCAAAATTCGGTGAGGCTATGGTCATTCCGTGTTCGGCCGCAATAGAGCTGGCATTGAGAAAGGCAGAGAAACAGGGAATCATAGAATACAGCCAAGGATCAAGCGAATTTAAGATAATAGACGGAAGTGCAACTACAGCACAACTGCAAGCACTGAAATACATGCAGGAGTTTTTAAGAACCTGGGGGGCAAACATGCAGGAAACGGTAAATCGTATAGTCTTTGGGATTCTTGGCAACATAGTTGTCTATCCTGTAGAGGACGAAAACAAATATACGGATCATTTCGGAAATGTTCTGCCTGATGCAATACTTATGCAGAATGGTTCGACGGCATTGGATCTTGCAAATAAAATACATACCGATCTAGGAAAAAACATGCTCTATGCTGTTGATGCAAGAAGCAAGAGAAGGCTAAGCAAGGAATATATGCTGAAGGACAACGACGTAATAAGGATAGTTAGTGTTCTAAAATGATTTAGCCTAATCCCTTGCAGCAGAGAGAATTGCAAATAAGGGAACGACTACTATTAATATAGCAGAGGGCACGGCTATCACATATTCGATAAATGAGAGCGTGCTAAGGTGTGCCAATGTACTATTGCCAAGATGCTGCATGACAGAGTATATTATGTAGACTGCAATCGCATAGACAAGAATGGAATAGAGTGCATTTAGTATGCCCTTTGAGACTAATAACCTTTTCCTGTTTCCTATGCTTGAGCTAACATGGTCGCCTATCCACACAGCAGCTATGAGCGGAAGCACAATTATTCCTGGAATGTATAGCACATAGTTTGCAAATGAATTAAGGTACGAATTAAGCAGTGGGCTACCGTAGCTTACGTAAAAAGGTGCCACAATAAGCTGTATAAGCGCTGTAATTATTATTATTCCTATCCAGAAGCTAAGTGGGCCTGAAAGGCTGATCTTTACAGGTGCCTCGCTCTCGGGCTTGACAACAAGATCCTTATCGCTCTTGTAAATGCTGTCGTTTGGCTGTGCCAATAGATCACAATATTATAACTTAACAAGCAAAGGTATTAAAGTCTAATCTGGATAATACTATAAATCAAGATTTGATTCTATGCCTGGATTATACACACCACAAAGCTCTGCTGGCGTAACAAGCTTCTATGACGCGCCCTCAAAAGGGCCAAAGCTTAATCCAAAGATAGTGCTTGCAGCAATAGTAATATTCACTGTTGTTATACTTGTTGCCGACCACTTTATTCTGTAAGCAAGGCTAGCTCCAAAACATTCCTAATTATCTCACTTGCAATAAGAATCAGTTTGGGTTGCCGTATAAATTTTTATCTACTTCCTTACTCCATCTGACCTTTCTTCCAACTTTTATAATGCCATTAAGTTTAAGCAGGTCTTTAGGATTAGGTTTCCTATTCCGCCTTTTCTTTACGATTTTTCTCAAGTTGGTCATTATTTCTCACCTCTTTCTCTTGAAGCAAAAATTTGAAAGCAGGAATTATATCTATTGTTTTACCATTTATTCTGACCGTGTGCTCATTTTTATAGGATATTATATAACCCTTCTCTAAGCTAAATTTTGATAAGAAAGATGTAATACCCTTGAAATCCTCCCTTCCATATTTTATCTCAATCGGCATTATGTTCTTGCCGTCCTCAAGTACAATATCAACCTCGTTTTTATACACGTCTATCCAGAAATACTCTGCCTCTAATAGCTTAACTATTACGGACTCAAAAACCTGCGATTTACGTAATGTATCCTCCTTAAATATCAGATCTGGAGATATTATCTCTGGATAATATTTCTTTAGGCTCTTCTCCACTTTTCTCCTAGTTCTTGAAAAATTGTATAGCTTTCTAATAAGGAAAGAGTGTTCGAGATATGATAAATAATTCGACGCTGTATGCCTTTCTATTTGGAGATCATTTGCAAGATCCACTATATTTATTATTTCTCCAGGATCCTCCATTATTATCCTTAATATTGATTCAAGAATTTCTGGTTTATCTACCTTGAATAGCTTTGGTATATCATTATAGATTATCTTCTCAACAATATTCTCCTTTACATATTTCTTTATTATATCTTTCTCTTTGACGCCAATCAGTTCCGGAAAACCGCACATCAGTATAAATTCCTCAAATAGTATCGAGAGTTCTTTGGAATATATCTCCACATTGTCGAATCTAAAATTCTTAAAGCGAAGAAATTCCCTAAAGGTAAGCGTATTTATCTTAAACTCGAATATCCTGCCTGCTAACGTCTCTTTTGATTTCTTCTTAATGAATAATGACTCTGAACCTGATATTATTATTTTGGCCTTCCCGTAGTTAAGATCATATATCCTTTTAAGTTGTTCTTCCCAGCCTGTTAACCTTTGTATTTCGTCCAATAAGAAAATACGTTTCTTCTCATTGAATTTGCCTCCGATTATCTTCTCATATTCTGCAATAACCTCCCTTAGCTCAACCGCGCCAAATTCGTCAAACGAGAAGTATATAATGCTGCGCGAATCAAATTCTGCAGTAAGTGCTTCTTTTATTATCTTGTACATTAAAGTGCTCTTGCCTACGCGCCTCAGTCCAGTAAATGCAACTATCTGCGGCAGCTTCATAAAGCGCCTTATCTGGCTATAAATATCGCGCTCCTTAAATTTTACCTCGAATGGGCCACCCCACCAAGGGTTTGACTCAAGCAATGCTTCTCTAATTGATGGCATTTTAAACTACCATAAAATATGATATATGGTAGTTATATATGCCATAAAGTATAAATAGCTTTCTATTTTGATAAAACTAGCTCAATAGATCTTTAAGCCGATCTAAATATATCCTTCTTTACTTCTATGACGTCCCCGCTCTCCGATAGTACATAAAGTATTGTCCTTACTCCATCCTCATCTACGCTCGTCTCATTTGCTATGTCTGATATGCTCATGCTTTTCTGGTCTATGAGCTTCAGTATCTTTGCGGCGTTCTTGTTTATGTAGCCCCTAAGGCCTATGTAGAATTTCTTGTTGAAAGCCCTGGTTCCCAGCACAAGCCCGTGCCTTATGCTGTCCTCAAGCGCTGACGATACCATCGCAGCCTCCGCCTCATTTGCAAGGACTATATATCCCTTCGCCTCAAGCATGCTCAGGTATGAATTGCTATCTCCAGACATCCTTTCCCATGCCCTTGCTGGCTGTGGGGCAGGCTGGAACTTCTGCGATGGCTTTGCCTTGATTGATGAAACTACTGGTGCCGCGGCAATTGGCTGTGCCATCTTCCCTTTCCTATATAAATAATTGTCATAGACTAACCTATCTATTCCGAATTTCAATTCTTTCTCTCCCTCCTTCTTGAAGGGCGTCACTATCTTCTTCTTGAGAAGCAACTGCAGTGTCTCCTTCTCGCTGCTGCTAAGGATCGAGCCTATCTTCGCAGCAGTCCTGTCGCTGTATCTCATTGTATCCAGTTTCTTAAGCACCTGCAGCTCCGCCTCATCGATCTGCGGCATGGCCTTGGATTCCCTATTGAACTGAACCTTTCCTATCTGCATGCTACCCTTCACGGGTTCAACTGGCGAATCGTTGCTCTCCCTTACTTTCAGGAAAAGTTTTGCTATGTCCTTCTTCTTTGCAAGTATGTATGCGTTCTCCGCATATTCGAAGAAATCAACATCATCTCCCTCCTTTATGCTAAGCGCTCCGACTACGTCATTTGGTATTATGACAATTAGCTTATTGTTTGATTTGTAGACCTTTGTTATTGCACCACCACTATTAAGCAATAAATACAGTAAATATAATAAAGCCCAATCTACTTATAATTATGTCTCAAAGACTTAAAAATAATTTGGTGAATCATGTGGCAGCTTTAACAATCCAAGCCCCTAAGCAAGTAACACGCAATTACCCTAAGGTAGTCACAAGAACTGATATAAAAAAGGGCGATGCCAGAATTGGCGATATAATTGCAGTCAAAATCGAAACTAATTATGAACTAGCTGAAATAAGGACTATGCAACAAACTGTCACAGGATTTACAGCGGATGGAACTATAAAAATATTGACCGGTTTTGCTAAATCGACCTGTGGCAGAGTATATAGCTTGAATGATATGGGGGCACAAATATCAGAGTCTCCATTTGCCGACCTCACCCAAGCTGGCTCTACTGATGCCACACCAATAGATAGAGGAAGAGCTATGTCTTCACTAGGCAAAGCTGGCAAGCTATCAGACAAATTGATAATATTTTCTTTAGATGATGGCGATAGAAATGTATTCGCCTTAGGTGAAATTTTACTGACTGACCCAAAAAAACAGGAACTAAGCGTAAGGATACTTGCAAGCGGGGATCTTAAGGGGAAAAATAAAAATATCATAAATATCGGCGTAAATGCGATACTAGAATATCCTAACTACAGCTTGCTTAAGTAAATTCCGGTGCAAATATGGCAAAATCGGCATACTCTGAACTAAAATCCTCAATATCCTCATGTATCAAGGCAGCACTTGAAAGCTACGGATATAAAACAGACGGGATTGATAACTCAATAGACTTATCGAAGGGAATCGGCGACATCTCATGCTCGATATCGTTCAGGCTTGCAAAAGAATACAAGAAAAACCCAGATGCAATTGCAAACGAGATAAAATCAAAGATTACTAAAATCAAATACGTTGAAAAGATAACCGTAGAGGGAGGGTTTATTAATTTCCACCTTGAGAGGTCCGAATTCAGCAGCAGTGCAATACACTATGCCTTAAATTATGAGGATCTAAAAAGGTTATCAGACCTGGGCAAGGGTATAAGTGTTATAGTCGAATACCCAAGCGCAAATCCTGTGCACCCCCTTCATGTTGGGCAGTTAAGAAATGCCCTCTTGGGCGAGTCCATTTCCAGGATATGCGAGTCATGCTCATACGAGGTAGAGCGCGAAAATTATATAGACGACTTGGGGCTGCAGATGGTACAGGCTGTATGGGGTCATCTGCATCTTGAGGCGCCGCCAGAGATGAAGTTCGACCACAGAATCGGAAGGCTATATGTTGATGCAAACAAGCAGATGGAATCAAGGGGCATGAAGGAGGAGATATCAAACCTAACACATCTTATCGAGCAGGATGGCACATACGAGTCAAAGCTTACAAGGGAATTGGCGGAGATGTGCACAAGGGCACAGTACGAGACCCTTTTTGATTATGGCATATACCAGGACCTGCTTGTCTGGGAGAGCGACATAGTAAGAGAAAAACTTCTTGATAGGGCAATGGATCTGCTGCTGAAGCGCAACCTTATAGAGAAAATAAAAGAAGGAGAATACAAGGACTGCATTGTCATAGATCTGAGCAAGATAAAGGAGCTTCCAAAGGGCTTCGAGAATATGAAGGAGAATATAAAGGTGCTGATAAGGAGCAACGGCACCCCCACATACGTGGCAAAGGACATCGCATTCCACATGTGGAAATTCGGCATGCTGGAGAATAATTTCAAATATGTCAAATTCATAGAGCAGAGGAACGGCAAAACACTTTACAGCACGGGAAGTGAGGGCTCGAAGATGGATTTTGGCAATATGCAGCGCGCAATAAACATAATAGATGCAAGGCAGAGCCACCCGCAAGAGATCCTTAAGCTTGCATTCAGGGGCATGGGCAGGAATGAGATTGCCGATAATCTTATCCATTTTGCATACGGCAAGGTCGATCTTGAGGATGGTGCACTTGCAGGCAGAAAGGGCACATGGATAGGCAATACTGCCGATGATGTGCTTGCAGAGGCGGTAAGGAAGGCAAGCGCACTTATAAACTCAAAATCAGATATAGGAAAGGATGAGCAGGGCAAAATTGCAAGGAATGTGGCACTCTCGGCAATAAAGTTTGAGTTCCTTAGGTTTTCGCCGGAGAAGTACATGATATTCTCATGGAAGTCTGCGCTCAATTTTGAGGGCAATTCTGGACCGTATGCGCAGTACATGCATGCAAGGGCGACAAGAATACTTGAGGAAGCGCCAAAGGGCCTGCTTGCGAAAGAATTATCCTATTCGGATATTTCAGATCATGAATTTGGGCTGGTAAAACTTCTGTCCAAGGCAGATCTCATAGCGGAAAAGGCCGCTCATGAATTGAGGCCAAATGTTATTGCAGAGTACATAAATGAATTATCACAGACGTTCGCCGCATTTTATGACAGGTCGCCCATACTGAGGGCAGAATCAGACGCCCAAAAGGCATTCAGGCTGCAGCTCGCGCTTGCATTCAAGAATACCACAAAGGCAATGCTTGCACTATTGGGCATAGAGGCGCTTGACAGGATGTAAATCAATCATGCGATCTCGTAGATCTTCTTCATCTGGTACTCGACCCCTCCGGACAGCACGTACGTCCTTACTCCATACGTCTCTTTCAGGTATTTCGATATGTTTGCTGCAAAATCGCCAGTATAACACACCAGTATGCTGCCCTCAAGCCTTCCCGAATCCAGTTTATTCGTCCGCATTAATTCATCAATATTCATTTTTATTACTGCATCCTTGCTGATATCAAGCCTTTCCGCAGCCAATTCCAAAGGCTCAGCACCCAGCCATATGATCTTGGAGCCCTTGTATTTGATAAATTTCCTTGCGGTTTCCATGTCTACATAGTCTCCTGATTTATTGCTCGATGACTGGATATTCTCAATCGTGCTTTCCTTGCTCTGTTTTCTTAATGTGTCTGTCATCTTCTCAAGGAATATGAACATTGCCTTTGCGTCATCTATCTTAAGCCCATCAACATTGTTCTCCCCGCTGTTTGCATTTGTGCTCAGATGTATGGACAAGGTAGAGAAAATCATCCCGGTAGACAGGGCTATGTTTATCACGTTGCTGTACGGTATAGATTCGTAATTTGTCGATGAGAAGATGTTGCGTCCTGCCCATAAGGACCAGAATGATGGCTTTACAGATATTATCCTCTGGTTTGTTGCGACAAGGCGTGTCTGCGTAATCGATTTAAGCAGACTTTGCTTTGCCTCAATAACCGTGTACTCATCAGGATATAGTATATGCTCCAATATCCTGAAGCATCTTTTGCTGTGCTCATGTCTTGGCGTAAAGTTTTTAGGCAAAAAAAGAACAGCCTCCTTTATCGCAGATTCTATGTTGCCTGCGCTATGTTCTAAAATCCTCCCAGTCATTGTTACCACCCATTTAACTACCCCAATATGAGATCGTAATATGTTAATATAAACATTTCTTGGTTGTCGTTAATCTTACGACAACTGTCTAATTGTTAAGTTCTGTCTTCAGTTGTATCAAAAACAGCCCTGATAGTCTTTATGTGGAATTGTCCAAAGCAAAAGACAAAGAGTCATTTTCAAAGCTACTAACTGAGATGCTCGAGGCTTATAAGAAATCTATAGATATAAGCAAATTTGCCGGTGTCTTAAAGGATAAAGATGTAAGCTCCTGGTTAAATGATGTAAAAGAGGGCAGGAAAAGGAGCTTTAAAAGAAATCTACCAAGATTATAATTTGTGATGTCCATGGTTGTTTTTGACACCGATTTAATTATCAATTATTTGCACGGCCAGCAAATAACGGTGAGAACACGCGGACGCAAATAAGGCGCCGACGACCTGGACCCGCGTGCAACATTGATGCGCCCCCTCCCCGTGAATTCTGTCGCGACTCACCGCGGCGCATGATCGCTTACGAATTCGCCCTCGTCGAGCCTTACGATTGGCGCAACGCGGTTTTTATCTGCTCGAGATGCTGCTTGTTGTGCGATGCAACTTTGTCGAATTCATCCTTCAAAGTCCGGACGCCGGTTCCGCTGTGAACAACTCGAGATGGCCGTGCTCGTCGTAGTGAATCTTCGCGTAATAAATGATCCCCGCGCGCGAGGACTGGTAAAGATTTCGCGAAAGCCCGAGCGGCCGCCGCGGGTAATCCAGGCTGCGCGCCCACGCATCCTGATCGAAGGCCCAGATCACGCCGCGCCCCTCGCTCAGAACTCGCCGGATCCGGTCGAACAACACCGTCTCCGCATCGGCAAGGTGATGGAGGACGAACCGCGCCGTCCCACTGCCGGGCCCGTCGCTGCGGTCCAACTCGGAGTCGCTGGTGAAAAAGCTCTAACGTCTCGTCCGCGCGTCGCTTCCAGCTTCTCAATTATCTGCATGCCATGCCTCCCGCCTGCGGA
>CAVXKJ010000004.1:0-109502 GCA_963762355.1 uncultured Microcaldota archaeon
CGTACTTGGAATTTGGGACGGGCATGACTCTGGAGCTGCGCTTCTAAACGTGAAGGCAGATAGTTTATGCCGCAAACGAGGAGCGCTTCACCAAGAGGAAGCTGGAGGTGAACTTTCCCTACAATTCGATAGCCGCAGCGCTTGCATTACGCCGAGCATAAAGCCAGTGATGTGGAGCATGTCGCATTTACCACTACCGAATTCACAAAGACGCTCGAGAGGATGTTGCCATCCATGAAGGAGAACTACTACAAGTTCAGGAGAAGGAAGATGCTGAAGCCCCGCTTCGAGAATGCGAGGCACAACCTGAAATACAGCCTTACTTCAATAGGCATACTTCCGGGCTGCAAGACTATAAGCAGCAGCATAATAGTCCGGCAAGAAGCTGAGGGGCATGGGATTCGAGAATTTCAAGCTGCATGTTGTTGAGCACCATACGGCGCATGCAGCAACTGCCGCATTCACATGCGCCGTTTCAACAATTCGCTTGTTATAACTCTTGACGGACTTGGGGACGGGCTTTCAGGCTCCGTAAGCACACTGCATAACGGCAAGCTTGAAAGGCACATGGCAATAGCTCGCAAGGGATTCATTGGGCATATTCTTCGAACAGGTCACAAACATAGTCGGCATGCGCGAGCTTGAGGACGAGGGCAAGGTTATGGCAATGGCCGATTATTCCTACCCGTTCGACTTTGAGGAGAACAGGTTAAAGGATTTCTTCACGGTATCGGCACAAGGATAACATGCAAAGTACAGCCCTGTCAAAGCAGTTCGAGCTTCTGCAGAGGATAGCATGGCAGATGCCAAGGGAGCAGTTCGCATACATGGCACAGCAGCTTGTTGAGAATCTGCTTACGAAGTTCACCAGCAACGTCATCGACAGGTACAACAAGGGCGATGTTGTGTTTGCTGGGGGCACATTCGCAAACATAAAGGCGAACATGAAGATAAGAAGTCTTGAGAACCTTAAGCACTGGTACATATTCCCGCATATGGGCGATGGCGGCATTGCACTCGGCGCCGCGCTCTATACCAATTACCTTCTAAATGGCACAACAAGCTACACGTTCACTCCCTATCACGGGAGCAAGCTATACGACAGAGCAGACAGAGGATGCGCTGAAGAGTGACAGGTCATTCAAGTATGAAGTAGGAAAGCGAGTCGGAGCATGCAAAACATGCAGCCGAGCTCATATCAAAGGGCAATTACATATTCTGGTTCCAGGGCAGCGATGGAATACGGACCACGTGCACTTGGGCTGCAGAAGCATACTCGCACCAAGCGATTCCGAGTCCGTTAAGGAGAAGCTCAACATATATGTCAAGAAGAGGGAGTGGTTCCAGCCATTTGCGCCATCGCTTCTCGAGGAGGAGGCGGAACGCATGCTGCATTATGACCACAAAGGCTACGACAAATTCATGACATCAGCATATTACGTAAAGGAGGATCTACGCGAGAAGGAAAAATCGGTAATACACATAGACGGCTCAGCAAGGACGCACATGGTCGGCAGTGAGAACAAGATATACATGGAACTGCTGAGGCACCTGAGGCATAACTCAGGTTACGGCATTGTGCTCAACACAAGCTTCAACATACACGGAATGCCGATAGTCATGACGCCCGAGGATGCTATAGCGACGATGAAAACGACAAAGACAAAATACATGTTTATAAATGGTATCTTCGTTACGAATAGGAGTGGTGTTTGATGCTCCAGAATGGCTATTCTTGAATACATATTCACAATAGGAATAATCATATCTGTTGTTGCGCTAATCATAGGGACTATAAAAGAGAGAAAGAACATAAGGGCAACTCTGGGTAAGCACGGATTCAAGAGAAGGGATTTGCTAGTAATCATTGCTATACTGCTTGTCTTTGCCTTTATAGAGCTATATTTCATAAAGCCCACGCAACTGCTCTTCTTTGACGATGCAATATACCAGGCGATGGCGCTCGACCTTATACATATGGGCCAGGCATGGATGTGCAATTACGGCACGCCGGCAACATGCTTCAGCGGACAGGTATACCATGAGCCGATAGGGCTCTCATTCAACATGGCGATAGCATTCCTCGTCTTTGGTGTTAATAGGTCTGTCAGCATACGGAACCGAGCTCTTCCTTGCTTGCTCTCTATCTTCATGAGCTTCTTCGCCTCCCTTCTTACTTCTGAAGAACAAGAAGGCCGCATATTTCACTGCCCTGCTTATGGCGCTCTCCCCTGTCATAATCGTATGGGCAATGCCGACCAATTCAGACATTGCGGTGCTGGCATACTCGCTTGTATCTGTGTTCTTCATGATGCTCTTCATAAACAAGAAGACTATTTGGAGCTTCTCCAACCTTCTCTTCTCTTTCTCTCTTCTGATGTACATGAAGGTGGATGAACTCTTTTTCATACCCATATTCATCATCTTTTACCTACTGCTTGACAATAAGAGCATAGTCAAAACACTGCGCAACACGCTCAGCATGGTAAAAAGGAATTTCCTTGACACAAAACTTCTTATAATACTGTTATTTTTTGTATTTGCAATAGCCCCATCAATATTGTATTCCTTCAATGAATCGGCAACAGACGGGTATGGCTACCAGGGCACGATAATACAGAACACATGCACAAAGAACCTTGTGCCAATTAATGTAACCAGCGAGATAAACCTGCAGAATTTCAATGCGAACATATGCTCTAATGTGGCATTCTGGTTCAACCAGTATAAGGGAATGTATATAATGCAGCCAATACTCTTCACAGCCCTGGCGATATTGGGAGTGGCATTAATGCTGATGCTCAAGAAAGAAAGAAGGACAGCAATTGCAGTAGGGATATGGTTCCTTGTCTTTTTTCTACTCTATGCGGCATTCTATGCAGGCTCGGCGACATACGGTGTTGACTGGAGATTCCAGCTCAGCCTTATTGCAGAGGCATGCATGTTTGGCGGATTCTGCATTGCGATGCTGCTGGAGCAGTTTGAGGATTATGTAAAGCCCAAATCCAAAAACAATTACATGGTATTTGAGCTTGGTGCGATTGCTGTGGTTCTTGTCATCCTGTTCTACCCCATATACGCGCTGATGCCGCAGCTTTCCATAAATCCCTCGGCAATACAGCAAGCAGGAGACGCCAGGTTCTATGAGGGCTTCGTATATAATGAATCGCACCTTATACCTGCAAATTGCATTGTTTACACATACGACCCTACTCTCTTCAACATAAACAACAGGACTGCAACGCAGATAGACAATCTTTACAATACTACCCAGGTGAATCAGTATAGGAGCCAGTACCAATGCCTTGTGCTCGATTATGGATACTGGTGCCACACCCCAAACAATGAGTGCATATACGCAAACCAGACTTATAACCTTACACCTATTGCAACTGCAACGTACAAGCCGTTTGGGTATAAATATGGATTCTACCTAATAAATAATAAGTGAACTTATCTCTTGCACAATATCTCAGAAGTTCCTGAATATTGCCTTTAGTATTATCAATCCGTCTGAAAAGCTTTGAAGTTTTCCCTCACCAGATGCCCTTAGCTTCTCGTAGCTTGGCACCTCCAAGACCTTCATGCGCATCTTTTGCGCCTTTATGCTTATCTCTGTCTCGATGCCGAATCCGATTTCAGTAAGATCCAGTTTCCTTGTGATTCCATTTGCGAAGCTCCTGTACCCGTAGCACATGTCCGTATAATTTGATCCGTAAAGCATGTTTACTATAATCACGAACATTTTGTTCCCGAATTTACGTATCCATGGCATATCGTCCGAGCCCCCTCCTGTAAGGAACCTTGATCCCATGCAGACATCATATCCCGCCTCTATCCCGGCAATCAGCAGTTTTAGTTCATTCGGCCTGTTTGATAGGTCCGCATCCATCGATATTATTATCTTGCCCTTTGCTGCGTTCAGCCCCTTTATAAGCGCAGACCCCTTTCCTTTATCATCGTAGATAATTCTTGCACCCATTCCCTTTGCAAATGCTACTGTCCTATCGCTTGAATGTCCATCAACTATTATTATCTCATATCTCTCTCTGCCTATCACACTCTTTATCCCTTTCAGGAGCATATGTATGTTATCCTGCTCGTTAAGGGTTGGTATTACTATGCTGATGTATGGTTTTGGGGGCATGAGCACATCATCAATAATCAAGTAATCTTATCGTTTGTATCTTGCTTGTGGTAATGCTCGGCACTCCTCTTCCTTTTTTTCATCACGGAGATGATTATAAGGACCAGTATTATTACTATTAGCGTTATTATTAAGAAAAGGAGAATGTTGCTGGTTGGTGCTGAGGTGGCGGCTGGCCCTCCAAAACTTATTGTTGTGACTGCAAGGGTTGCATAGTGTACATCCTTTGCAGTATATGATGCAGCAATTACTATAGGAAATTCGGCGTTTGTATACTGAGGCTTTGTGAATTCGAATGATGCGCCTGTCGATGAATATTGGCTGAAGCTGATGTTCCTTGTTGAATTTTGTATTGAAAAGTCAGGAGGTGCATATACAGAGACCTGAGCGCTTATTGGATAGTTGGCTATGTTTGATATGCTAAACGATATGTTGTTGCCCTTACTTGACTGAGATAGGTTAGTTATGGCAAGAATGCTCTGCGCATTCTGGCCTATATTTACAAGGCATGGAAAGAGTGTTACGAAGGTGCTTGTGCCCTGAGAGTATCTTGTTACAAATCTTTGCACATACGATCCTGGAGTTGTGAAGTTTGTGAGGTATACTCGCTCAGAATATGTGCTGCCGGGCGCTACAAGAGGTATCAGCAATGTTGAATTGAGGCTGTTTGCACCATCTATTATAGGCTCTATTAAGAAATTGGTGGCTGTTCCATTGCCCGAATTTGTAAGGTTAAATGTTATGTAATTGTTCGTCTGGTTTATAATTTTCGAATAGCATGTGCCAGTGAGAGTAACAGTGGATGCTGCGGCTATCCCGGTTAGAATTACAATGGATATGAGTAAAAACAGGACTCTCATCAAATACCCATCATTGTACAAATATTCAATTAGACGATCAGGCTCATTACACTGCCTGTAAGGATCTGGTATGCCTCGCACGAGGTCCATTGGCTTGGCTCATTGCCAGATGCTATATCCTCCCTTATGCCCTTTGCTATCTCGTTGTTCCATAAATGTGAGAGATCAAAGCTGGCATCTTTTATGTTACCTATCTTCCTGTCCCACATTATTGAGGGATACACATTCCCAAAGCTGTCCATGAAAAGAGAGGCCTCGAGACTCCTGCTTTTCATTGGCGATACGCCGGTCTTGGCATATTGTACAAGCTTCCTGGTGAATGCTGATTCTATCATGGGGATTACTCCGATCTCAAATTCCCTTTTCTTTAGTATCGATTCGAGTTCGCCCACTACCTCGCTGTTGTTTACCTTTATGTCGTCATTGGCGTTACCGTAGTAGTTGCTAGACACTTGTGCTAGGTTTATGTGGAAATCATTGTATCTTATGTCAGGAATTTCGGTCCTCACAGCTTCGAAGGTCTTATGAAACTCCCCTTTGTTGAATTTGTTTAGGGTGTATCCGAATACAAAATAAAGGTTAGGAAATTCCTTCTTTAGCTCCTTGAGCCTTTTGAACATATCTATTGCCTTGTCGTAATTTCCAGGAACGCCGCGTATCTTCTCGTGAAGTTCCCTGTATCCGTCAAGGCTAACTGTTATTGCCACCCTCGGAATTCCGAGCGATAGTATCTCTCTTAATTTACGCTCTACAAGATCGTGGGCGCACAACGAATTGGTAGGCAGCGTAAGTATGTAGAGCTCTTTCGAATACTCCTTGAATGCCTTTGCTATCTCCACTATGTCGCTTCTTAGGAATGGCTCTCCACCAGTAAGCTCAATCCACTTGAAATATGTGTTTTTGCTTGCAAATTCACGTATTTCCTCTATTGTAAGCTCGCCCTTTGGCTTCATCTCCCATATTCGGCAATGAATGCATTTGCTCTGGCACCAATATGTTATTGAGAAATTAAGCTTGTATGGCTTTTCGAGCTTGACAAAGTTGCTTTTCAGTGCAGTGCCTGCCATGCTCATTAATCGATCGACTCCCACTACTAAACACCTATATATCTTTACCCCTATTATAATATTTAAAGATAGCGGTATTTTACATCTGTTGGTATCTATGCAAGAGAAAAGCACAGAAAACATTCTCGACTTTAAAAGCTTTGTGGTAGAACACAAGGAGCGCGTATACGATACAATATGCGGCTATTTCCCAGAGGATGCACCCAAGGAATTCCTGGAGATGGTTCGCTCCTATACCGACAGGAAGGGCCAGTATAGAAGGCCTACCTACACCATACTATGGGCGCTTCTTTACAACGGGTCTGTTGATGATGCCCTGCTCCCAGCTGCGGTGCAGCAGATTTCCGAGGACTATTTTCTCATGCACGACGACTGGATGGACGGCAACAGTATAAGGAGGGGATTGCCCTCTGCACATGTTCTTTTCGGCCCTGAATATGCGATTGACGCGGGGGACACGCTTCATAATATATTGTGGAAGATGGCGTATGATGCATCCTCAAGGCTCGGCGGTGATAGGGGTCGAAATTACTTCAACAAATTTTATGACATAATGCTCACAACCCACATAGGCCAGTATCTTGACCTCAGGCTCACAAGGGAGGTCAAGGACATAACAAAGTTCAGCGCAGACGATTATTACAAATCGATACACGCTAAGAGCGCTTACTATTCAGTCTATGGGCCTATGCAGTGCGGCGCAATAATTGCAGGGGCAGCTGACGAAGCAATAGTGAAAATAGCAGAATATGGGACGCCAGCCGGAATTGCCTTCCAGATAAAGGATGACATACTGGATTGTATCTCAACAGAGGGAAGCCTGGGCAAATCGATAGGCAATGACGTCAGGGAGGGAGTAAAGACACTGATATTGTGGCATGCTGTGCAGAATGCCGATACCCCCACACTTAACAGAATGAGGGATATTTACGCAAAAGATAGGAAGGGCAAGAGCGATGATGATGTAAAATTTGTGCTTGATAAATTTGTGGATCTTGGCTCGATAGCTTATGCTGAAAGCGAGGCCGAGAGGTTCACTGCTGAGGCACTAGATACATTTGAAAAATCATCGATCAACATACCGAATTCGAATATGAAGGCACTTGCAATGTCATCAATAGGCAACACAACAAAGAGGGAGAAATAATGGATAATGACATTCTTGAGTATATGAGGCAGCGTGGCGCAGAGGTTGACAGGAAGATAAATGAATATCTTACCGATACAGGTTCAGTAAGATATCTTGGAAGCCTGCTTGGCAGAAGCGGTTATGAATACGATGCAAAGGCAATAAGCAGGGCGGTGATAGAACCGGCAAGCTACCTCCTTGCGCTTGGAGGAAAGAGATGGAGGCCCATACTTATGCTTACGATAATAGATGCATTGGGAAGGGATAGCAATGATTACATAGAGTTCTCTATAATACCAGAAGTAATACACAACGGGACGATAATACATGACGATATAGAGGACAATTCCGACCTAAGAAGAGGCTCTGAATCCGTACATAAGAAATATGGGATTGATGTCGGGCTTAATCTGGGGGATTTCATGTTCTTCTTCCCTATTGTAGCGCTTCTTGATAGTAAGAAGATAGGCGACTCTGCCAAGATGAGGATACTTGATGTTTATCAGAGGGAGATGCTCAAGCTTTCACTGGGCCAGGCAACAGATATAGCATGGCACAGGTCCTTTGTTGATCCGTTTGTTATATCAGAGAGCCAGTACCTGCAGATGGCATATTCAAAGACGGGCGTGCTTGCTGGGATGGCGGCGAAGATAGGAGGGGTGCTAGGAGGTGCTGACGACAGAACAATAGCTGCGCTCGGGCTTTTTGGCTCAAGCATAGGCGTTGCATTCCAATTGCAGGATGATTTGCTTAATATAAGCGAGAGCGAGCTTGCGAATGGCAAAGGAGGTAAAGGTGAGGACATAACAGAGGGAAAGGTTACATTGCTGGTGATACATGCATTGGCAAGCGCAGATGAAATGGAAAGGAAGCGCCTAAGGGAATTGCTTGCAATGCACACAAAGGACAAGGCACTTATATCCGAGGCGATAGAAATAATCAACAAGTATGATTCACAGTCTTATACGAAGGCTCTTGAGGAAAGGCTAGTAAGAGATGCATGGAAAGATCTGGATAAACTGCTTCAGGATTCAGATGCAAAGAAAAGACTGAAAGCGATAGCTGAATTCCTGATAAACAGGTCACTTTGACATTACGAAGCTTTTATAGTATAGAATTGCTGCTATTGTCTTTGAATCCTTTATCTCCCCGGATTTTATCATATCTATTGCGGTGCCGATCTTTACCCTGATAAGGCTTATATTCTCATCCTTATCGAGGGACTGCTTCCCCTTCTTAAGTCCTGTGGCCATGAACAGGTATTCCTTGCTTGTGAGTACGCCAGGGCTCGGATATGTGGTCGTGAGCAGTTTTATCTTTGAGCATTTATAGCCTGTTTCCTCCTCCAGTTCGCGCCTTGCTGCACTTGCTGGCGAGTCGCTCTTTTCAAGATGGCCTGCAGGTATCTCGTATATTTTTAATTCTATCGGTGGGCGGTACTGCCGCTCAAGAAGTATACGATCCTTGTCAATGAAAGGAAGAACCGCAGCAGTGTCCCTTTTCACAACCCTGTAATAGTCGGTCTTTCTTTTCCTCACAGTTATTTTTTGCAGCTCAACACTGAAAAGCCTGTTCTTGTGCAAAATCTTTCCCATGAAAACACCAGTTAATTTTTATTCGCCTTGTAAAGATGAATAATTATTGCTGCCATTCCATATTTAATATGCCATCATCTTTTATATACGTCAGTCTTTCCCCTGAATGCAGATGCAATTGCTGCCAGCAAGGAAAGCGCTGCAGCAAAATAAAGCACTATCTTTATGCTCTGCGTAAAGGACTTTGATACCAACATTGGAAAGAAGGCTGTTCCTATTATCGCATTCTGCTGTGTTGTCGTAAGGTTTGATAGTAGGGATTGTGGCAGGAGGGTCTTCAGGGGGTTGTAGCCAAGGAATGCTGCAAACAATGCTGCGGTTGGTGGTATTTTCGAGGCTGAGAGTGCTGCTGTGCTACTGACTCCCTGGCTTACTAGCCCTGCATATATGGAGCTGGAGAGCGTTGCAGCAAGTCCGGTTGTAAGAAGCGTGAAGAATATTATTATACTGAACATCATAGACATGTAACCGAAAGTGGTCCTCATCCCTGCTCCTGCACCACGCTGCTCTGGTGGCAACGAGTTCATTATGCTTGCACTGTTTGGGGATAGAAACATGCCCTGGCCTACACCCATGAATATCGTTATCGCTATGAAATATGTTATGTTGAAGTTTACCGGCAATGTGGACAGCAATAGGAATGCAAATACGTTTATCAGCATGCCTGATGTAGCAATTATTGTAGGCCCATACTTGTCAGACAATTTTCCAGATATAGGCCCTAGAATGAGGAATGCTATGGTCAGCGGCAGGAGATACAGCGCAGCCACAAATGGTGTTTGAGTAAAGTCGACCCCATGGAGTGGCAGCCATATGCCCTGCAGCCATATTATGATCATGAACTCGAGTCCCCATCTTGCAACACCCGCAAGAAAAGAGCTTGTCATATTCAATGAGAAGCTTCTCATCTTGAAGAGCCTGAGGTCAAACATCGGATCTCTGGACTTTAGTTCTAGGATTATAAAAATCAGGAACAGGAACACTCCTGCCAATATGCCAACGATTACAAGGGGGTTGCCCCATCCAGTTTGGGAGTTCCCATAGGGAATTAGTGCGTATGTTATTGCTATAAGTATTAATGCAAGTGACAATGCAAATGTAATGTTGCCCGCAATGTCGAGCTTCCTTCCTTTTTTTATGGTAGCTATTTCATGTAGGGCAAGATAGGACCATATGGCGCCTATTATGCCCACAGGTACGCTTATCAGGAATATGAGATGCCAGTCTATCGCGGCAAGCAGGCCGCCCATTATAAGGCCTATTGCGCTGCCGCCCGCATATGCTACGCCATTTATCCCAAGAGCCATTCCTCTCTCGTTGTGCGGAAATGCATCGGTCAGCATCGCTGCGCTATTCGCCACAAGGAAACTGCCACCAAGAGCCTGGAATAGCCTTAGTATTATTATTGAGAGAGCGCCTGCAGTCCCATGTACAAGATAAGATGATGCGTAAATCAAAATAGATGTAAAGGCAAATATCATAAAGCCGTAATTATAGAGCTTTACTCTTCCAAAGGTGTCGGCAAACCTGCCTACAGACACTATCAGTATGGCAGACATTATTATATAGCCGAGAAGCATCCAGAGAAGCAGACCTATATTTGACGCAATTAAGGGATTTACACCAAGGCCCTTGAATATTACAGGAAGTGATATCAAAACTATTGAACTGTCAATAGAAGCCATAAGCGCTCCAAGCGTAGTGTTGGAAAGAACAACCCATTTGTAATTTATTCCAAATCGCTTTTCTCTTTTCTCCTCCGCCTTATCATATTTGAGAGCCCTCCCCTTTTGATTTATTGGATCGTCCAAAATAGGCACAGGTAACTACCCCAAAGTTTTACAATATTATTCTAATGGTAGAGAATATAGATTTATTTATCTTCTTTAATTATGCAGGGAGAGAGATTTGTTCTCTGAGTAACTATTGCTTTTTGTATATCTGTAGATATACAAAGTGGTATACATTACGAAAGATAAATCAGAAGAATAGATACCTATTTATACTTATATTACTTAATATACTTAGTGAATATTATGACTAATATGACTTTTGCAGTTCCAGAGGAATTGATGCAGATAATGAAAAAACACAAAGACATTAGATGGGCAGAGGTAGCCAGAGAGGCTATTTGGAGCAAGGCCAAGAAGCTGGAGATAATGGACAAGTTGCTTGCAAACAGCGAGCTTACAGAGCAAGACGCATTGGAGATAGGCAGGAAAATAAATGAAGGCATAGCAAAAAGGCATGGGTTGAAATGATTCTGGTAATAGACGCAAACATGGTAATTGCTGCACTAATCAAAGACAGCAAGGCAAGAGAGATAATAGTAGATGGCAGTTTCAAATTTGTAGCGCCAGATTTTATCAAAGATGAGATAAATAAATATTCGAGTTACATAATAGAGAAAGCGCATTTGACTGACAAGGAATTCGAATTGCTCTTGGCTCTTTTATTTGATGGCATAACAATAGTACCAAAAGAGGAATATAATATCCATATGGCTAAAGCAAAGAAGATAATAAAAGAAGATGTAAAGGATGCCCGTATATTGCTTGCTATATTGCGCTAAAATGCGATGGGATTTGGACTACTGATCCACATTTTGATGAGAAATCAGAGGTAAAAGTTGTCAAAACCACCTATTTGTTGAATCTTATTGGGAATTCAGATTAAATGACGTGTGGAAAATGAAAACAAAAGCTTCACCCAAAGATTTAACGCACGCAGAATTAATTGTTTTCGAAGGCCTGCTTTATGATCACCCACGAATAAATTCGTGGGTTTCATCCGTTGTATCGCAGAGTAATCAACTGTAATTTCTAACTTCAGTTGTTTCTGAGACATAGTCTGTGCAAGTTTCGTGTGTTGCTAATTTTCTATGTAGGTCTTTACTGTTTGAGAAGTTATGTTACTGACACTTCTGAAGAAATATCCTCGCGACCAAAAATGTCCTCCGTATAATAATAGAAGAACATTAAAGCTTTCTACTCGTAATTACTATATACAAAGCGAAAAGTGTTAGGTATGATATATAAATATGACCCTAAGACGGACATACTAGTGCTAATCTTAGGCAAGGGTAGGCTCGACTTTGGTGAACAGAAGGAGAATATCATAACGCATTATGACAAGAAAGGCAAGCCGCTAGAAATAGAGATACTTGAAGCCAGCAAGACTGCCATGAAAATGGTAAGCACTATAATGAACGGCAAGAAACGTGCTTCGATTGTAACCAATTAGGATTTAATCTTCCTCCTAAATTCTTTAATTAAGTTTTCGTGACCTTCCTTTTGAACTATTTCCCAGGCACGCTTATACCCATAATGCTTTGAACAGAACTTTATATCGTCCTTAAGTCTGGCTTCATTAAAGAATTTTAGATAAATATGTGAATGTATCGCATGAACAACTATATGATTTTGTGTAATTATTGGTTCACTTGCATACCGTTTTCTTATCCAATTATAGAGTAGGTCGATTTTGTCATAGTTCTGAATTTGTATTTGATGGATTAATTCATGAGTCAGTTTGTCTACCAAATACCGTCCTTTTGCGTAATAACTTGGCAGAGTTAATGGATCTGAGAAAGGTCTTACCATACCAACAACATAGCAACGGATCTCCTTTTCCTGCCATTTTAATCCAGAAGCAATTGAGATTTCTTGCAATATCTTTGTTTGATATGGTGACCAAGCCTTTTTGTAGAATCTTGCTGCTTTTGCTACCTTATGATATGACGGATATTTTGTTGTGGGGAAATGTTTGTACGGTTTTAGCCATTCCTCAATATTTTTATCATAAATCTAGGAATACCTGAATTCTATTTTTGGAGTTAACATTGCATCGTTAAGATAAGACCATCAAATTATAAATGCCTTAATTTTAATGGCAAGAACAAGGGAAAGATTTGAACTTCAACTACGAAGTTACACGTCGATAATGCAGGGAGAGAGATTTGAACTCTCGAACCCGCTAAGGGAACGGGCCCTAAACCCGTCGCATTTGACCAGGCTTTGCTATCCCTGCATTGGTTTATAATCTGTTTTAAGCATTAAAAAGATATGCGTGCCGATATAAACGGACGCTTTATATTCCTTTAGATAAAAAGGATATTTATTAACGGTATTTAGAATGCTTACTACAAAATACGTGCGAGACCACATTGATGAGATAAAGGACTCGCTGAAGAGGAGAAAGAGCAACTACCCAATCGATAAGCTTCTTGAGCTCGATAAGTCGTGGAGAGAGGGAAAAGGAGAACTCCAGAAGCTTCAGGCAAAGCTGAACAAGGCAAGCATGGAGATATCAGAACTGAAAAAGAAGGGCAATGAGATAAAATCTAAGGTTGTCGGACTTTCAATACTAAAGGAGGAGATTGACGAGCTCCTAAAAGCGGTTGAAAAGAATGAGCATGATATCGAAAAGATCCTATGGAACATGCCAAATGTTCTTGATAAGTCTGTGCCCTATGGTGAAAGCGAGAACCAGAATATGGAGATTAAAAAATGGGGTACCATCGATAAAAGCAGAAAAAGTGGCAATCATGAGGAGATATATACAAATCTTGGCCTGCTCGATGTCGCACAGGCCTCGAAGGTTTCTGGAGCCCGTTTCTATTATCTGAAGGGTGAGCTTGCACTTCTTGAGCAGGCATTGATAAGATTTGGTATAGATGAACTAGTCAAAAAGGGTTATACTTTAATAGCGCCTCCGTTGATGCTTAAGAAGGAATTTTATAAAGGAGCTACAGCGCTTGGGGACTTCGAAGAACTACTTTATAGGGTTTCTGATCCGCTTGAGGCGGACAGCAAAAAGGATTATGAGAAAACAGATGACGATCTTTTTCTTATAGCTACTTCAGAACACTCAATTGCCGCACTTCATGCTGGACAGACATTCGGTCCAAATGAGTTGCCAAAGAAATACATAGGAATAAGTCCGTGCTTCAGGAGGGAAGCAGGCTCTCACGGCAAGGATACAAAAGGGATATTCAGGGTCCATAACTTCTACAAGATAGAGCAGTATATATTCTGCAAGCAGGAGGATTCTGCAAAATATTTTGAGGAACTTCTTTCGAATTCGGAAAGCATTGCGCAGAAGCTTAAGATGCCATACAGGGTTCTTGAATTCTGCACTGGAGGCATAGGAAGCGTAGCTGCTAGGAAGAATGATGTTGAGGTTTACATGTACGGGCAAAAGAAATACAGGGAAATATGCTCATGCTCGAACTGCACAGATTGGCAAAGTGTAAGGCTTGACATAAAATACGAGGAGAAGGGAGAGCGCAAGTATGCACATACCCTTAATTCCACTTTGATACCTACTACAAGGACACTTGTAGCAATAGCAGAGAATTACCTTAATGAAGATGGTACCATAACTATTCCCGATGTTCTTGTACCATACATGGGTAAGGATACAATAGGTAGTTTAAATTCTTAATTTGGTTCTCTTAGAGTGGCATTCTTTTTATCTCTTTTATCTTATCAAAATCAGAATCATCGCTAACAAATTGCGTGACATTTTTTATTATGGCTGTTGCAGCATGTATAGAGTCTCTTGGATCAATTCTATATATTTCGATTAACTTCTGTGCAAAATACAAAACATTTGCATCAGCACTTATAATTTTGATATTTGGAAATTCCAGGAATCTCTTACCTTCTAGAATAGCGCGCTCTGTATCGAAGTATTTCTTTATTCCCCATATTAACTCATCCCAAGTTAAGGATGATGTCATTGCTTCGAGCTCCCCTTTAGCTAATTTTGTTAGTATATTTCTAGCGGCAATTCCTTTCCTTGAGTCATGGTCTGTGACTGAATATAAGAATACATTTGCATCAAGGTAAATCATATTGCTCATCCAACATTCTCTTTATCTTCTTAGCATTTAGATTTTTGACTTTTGGTTTAACACCCAAGTTGCAGAATTCCTCCACTATCTCTTCAGGGCTTTTCTTGGGTTTTATTACAACCATGCCATCTATTATATCGAAGATTACATCTGATCCTGGCTTTAAGCCCATCTTTCTTCTGATGTCTTCAGGTATGACAACCTGTCCTTTCTCGCTAATAGTTCTTTCTAATTCCATTCTTACCATCAAGTAGAATTATGTAAGAATAGGTATTTATACTTTTTGAATAACATTGGATCTCTTTTTATTTGCCGGTAATGCAAAGTTTTATTATATATGGAATTGGAATATAAACAGTGAATTGATTGAAGAACATATACGACGTAAAGAAGGAACTGAAGAAGCTCTCAGCGATAAGAGGCTCTGGCACCGAGCTTATCAGCATATATGTGCCTCCAGACTTCCAGCTCAGCGATGAGATCGGCAAGCTCAAAGAGGAGCACAGCCAGGCCGGCAACATAAAGTCAAAAAGCACAAAGCAGAACGTGCAAGGCGCTATAGACCGCATAATACAATATCTGCGCCTTTACAAGAAACCCCCGCCAAACGGCTTTGCAATATTTGCTGGCAATACCTCCAACATTCAGGCAAATCCCAATATAGAACTCTTTTCCATTGAGCCACCCAACCCTGTAAAGTCAAACATATACAGGTGCGATTCAACCTTTCTTCTCGAGCCACTTGAGGCGATGCTCGAGGCGAAGGAGATGTATGCGCTTGTCGTAATGGACGGGCGCGATGCCACAATTGGCGTTCTCAAGGGCACATATTTCATCCTTGAGAAGAAGCTGCACTCCTTTGCGCAGCAGAAGGCAAGGAAGGGCGGGCAGTCCGCAGGACGATATGAGCGCGCTGTAGAGGAAAGCATAGACGATTATTACAAGACAGTTGCTGATGCTGTGAATGACATGTATGCGAAATACCAGTACAGGCTGAACGGGCTGGTTGTCGGGGGGCCGGGTCCCACAAAGGAGAATTTCATAAAGTCAAAGGCGCTCAACTATCAAGTAAAGGTGCTCGGCGCGTTCGATACCGGGTATACCGACGAGCGCTCCGGTATAAAGGAACTTCTTGAGAAGGCAAAGGATCTCTTATCAGAGCAGGCGGCAGTCAAGGAGAGCAGGGTCATGGACAGGTTTATGGATGAGATCTCAAGGAACGGTCTTGCGACATACGGCTACAAAAGAGTAAGTGATGCACTGATGGTTGACAATGTGGTGAAGTTGATAGTCAGCGAGGACATCGAACTTACAGAGGTTGAATACAAATGCACGCTTGACGAACATATTTTCAAGTACTTTGAGCAGGGAAACAGCAGGCACGCAAAGCATGAGGAAGATGGCGGAACTCTTGAGATACTAGGCCAGAAGGACGTTGTTGAGGAGCTTATAGACATGGCAGACAAGAAGGGCATTGATACAGTATTCGTCTCGGTTAATACATCGCACGGGAATGAGCTTCTCCTAGGCTTCCAGGGAATTGCCGCGATGCTGAAATACAGGAAATAGCTGTATCAACTATATATTGAATGACAGACAGCTAGAAATGTCTTTATCTCCTTCCATTCTTGGAAATCATGTAGTATAGCATGAACAGTATTAAAGTCAGTATTTGACAAGAGAGATTATATTATGGCCTTTCAGTCTTCTTCTTCCATTTAACTCGGAAAGTTCTATTACGAAAGCAAGCACTGATACTTTGCCGCCTGCCTCTGATACGAGCTCTGCAGCTGCCCTTGCGGTGTCGCCAGTCGCAAGCAGGTCATCAACAATTGCGATGCTGCTGCCTTCCTCAAATGAATCCTTATGCATCTCTATGGTGTCCTTACCATATTCCTTCTCGTAATCCTTTGTTACGGTCTTGTAAGGCAGCTTCCCTTTTTTTCTTATTAGTATAATTCCTTTTCCCATCCTGTGTGCCAGGGCTGATCCGAATATGAATCCCCTCGCCTCAACCACTGCAATATAGTCGATATCTGTTCCCTCAAGCCTGTCCGCAAGCTCCTCTATGCACATCTTGAATGCTTTCTTGTCAGCCAGCATTGGCGTTATGTCCCTGAACAGCACGCCCTTTTTGGGATAGTCAGGTATCTCCCTTATTCTTTCCTTTACGTATTTATGGTCAAACATACAATTCACTCTCTTGGATTTGTTTCTTGATTAAACTTCTTTTTTAAGAAGTTTAGCTTATCTGCGATGCAACGCCGCACTCCCTCAAGAAGGTTGATGTTCCTGCAATGTAGAGATATCTTGGCTTTATTATGGTGCTGTTTTGGTTTGCGCTGTAATTGATATATATGGTGGGCTCTTTCTGGGTTATATTAAGGCAATTCTGCACGCTTGTTGTTGTGTAGTTCGGCTTTGGCACGGTCCCTGACAATCCCCTTGTCTCGATACATGAGCTCTGGTTTATTATGTCGAAGTCTATGGTGCTTGTGTTCCTGTGGTTTTGCGCGCTTGAGGCGATCTGGAGTATTATTGCTGTGGCGCAGCCTACAGTTCCGCTAAGCACGGTACCGTTGTACGCAGTTACCAGTATTGCGACCCTTGGCGCAGCATTGAAGTTTGCTTTGAATGTGTCGAAGCTGCTGCCCGATTGGCCACTTATAAGCCCGGCGAAGATTGCTGCACCTATTATAGCAACGACTATTATTATTGCAATCCCATATTTTGCTAAGTTGGATTTTTTTACAGGCTGGCCGGCTGATGGCTTGTGCTGATGCTCCTTATTTGCCTTGTTTTTGGTATCCTTATGTTTGGCATTATCTTTTGGCATTTCCTTCTCCCTCATCTGATAGTTTGTATGCAAGGTTTTAAGCCCTTTCTATTCTCTAGCATTGCAAAGCAATCTGCAGGAATGAATTCATAACCGCACCATTATTATGGCGATACAAGATTTGCATAGCAGATTGCGCCTTATTTTACCTACTCTCCTGAAGTAGTTCGCATTCGTATAGCTCATATGCCTCTTGGTGTAAACTTTTTTCTGCCACGGAACCTGAAAATGTAGATTATTGCAAAAATCACAATTGCTATAACCAGTATTGCAACACCGATGAGAGTATTGGAAGGTTTGGGAGGCACAGCGATTGCAGAAGGCACTGTAGTTGTGATCGAAGTCGCCAATGATGTGGTTATTGGAGGTATGGTTGATGTGGTTGCAGATTGCTGGTATTGGAAGATGCCAACAATCGGGTCTGTCGGTATTGCGAATGTAACAGTGCATGCGGTCGAGTTGACAGTGAACGGGTTTATCGGATTCCATGTGCCGGTGCCAGTGAGTTCGTATGGCGCAATGGAGTTGGACGGCAATGAGCAGTTGTACTTCATGGTCACTGTAATGGTTATGTTCAATGGAGGCATTGTTGATACGTTCAGCGTTTCCAGCAGTTTGTAGGATTGCGGCGATGTTGTTGTTGAGCCTGTGACATTTGTAATGATTACACTTACAGATCCGGAGGAGGATACCGATCCAAGTACGATTGTTGTCCCTGAATCCGGCACATTAATTATCGTGTTTGAGTTTGGTGTGATGTTGTAAGAGGAATTAAATATAACAAATATTGTTGTTGTGGCAGAAGTTGTTGCTGTTGAGGTTGCGGTGCTTGTTGGTGCGATTGTGGATGTTGTTGCTCCGGATCCTCCAGCTCCCCCGCCGCCAGAATTTGTTATATGTAAGCCTCCGCTTGAGGGGGCGCCGCCACTTGAGTTTGAGGCAGTTATGGTCAACATAGTATTCGCTGAACTTTCTGAGTAGGTTAAATCACCAAGGTATGTTACGGTTATTGCTGGAGTGCCTGTTGTAGTGTCCGAGTATGCAACTGAACATGATCCTGATGATAGGGCACATGATGCGGGTGTGAAGGTGCCTGTTGAGGAATCAGAGGACGAAAAGAATATTGACTCACCATCAGTTCCGCTCTCACTTAATGTTGCGGTGCAGGTTGTTGATTCACTTGTTGTTAATGATGTTGGTGAACAGGACACAGAGAGAGGATTCAGATATTCCAGGACGCGGTTGTTTTGGGAGTCAGCTACCCAGAGGTTGCCTGAGGAATCGAAGGTAATACCAGAAGGATCACATAAACCTGTGGGAGTGGTGGTGCATCCGCTGGTTACGAGGTCGGGTTGGCCGAGGACGACAGATGCAGCACCGTCGGTGATGAGGTTAGATGAGAGGTATTCTAATACTCTGCTGTTGGCGGAATCGGATATCCAGAGGTTTCCTGAAGAATCGAAGGCAAGACCGGTAGGAAAGGATAATGTGGTGGGGGAGGATGCGCCGCCTTGGTTTGGACTTCTGCTTACGAAGTCCGGCTGGCCGAGGACGTTGGCTGCTCCGTCCCCTGTGATGAGATTGGATGAGAGGTATTCTACTACTCTACTGTTATCGTAGTCAGCTACCCAGAGGTTGCCGGTGGGGTCGAAGGCAAGGCCAAAAGGCTCACATAAACCTGTCGGGGTGGTGGTGCATCCACTGGTTACGAGGTCTGGCTGGCCGAGGACGTTGGCTGCTCCGTCCCCTGTGATGAGATTGGATGAGAGGTATTCTACTACTCTCCTGTTGTTGTAGTCAGCTACCCAGAGGTTGCCGGTGGGGTCGAAGGCGATACCTTTAGGACCACATAAACCTATGGGGGAGGTGGTGCATCCGCTGCTGAACATATTTGGCTGGCCGAGGACGTTGGCTGCTCCGTCCCCTGTGATTAGATTGGATGAGAGGTATTCTAATACTCGGCTGTTGCCGCGGCCAGCTACCCAGAGGTTGCCGGTGGGGTCGAAGGCAAGGCCAAAAGGATAACATAAACCTGTGGGGGTGGTGGTGCATCCGCTGCTGAACATATTTGGCTGGCCGAGAACTACTGATGCGACTTCGTTAGTAGAAAATGGGGGTTTGAATTCAAGGACACGGTTGTTACTGGAATCAGCTACCCAGAGATTTCCTGAAGAATCGAAGGTAGCTGATGTAGGATAATTTAAATCCTTTAAATTAAGGACATCCTGTTGATTTTGACTGCCTGTATATAAGTTTGGTTGGCCTATGGCTACTGTTGCTGGACTGCCTGTGATTAGGTTAGACGAGAGGTATTCTAATACTCGTTGGTTGTTGGTGTCGGATATCCAGAGGTTGCCGGTGGGGTCGAAGGCGATACCTTGAGGACCACATAAACCTGTGGGGGTGAGGGTGCATCCGTTGCTTATGAAGTCTGGCTGGCCGAGGACGTTGGCTGCGCCGTCCCCTGTGATTAGGTTGGATGAGAGGTATTCTAATACTCGGTTGTTATTGTTGTCGGATATCCAGAGGTTTCCTGAAGAATCGAAGGCAAGACCGACAGGATAGTATAAAGTGGTGGGGGAGGATGCGCCGCCCTGGTTTGGACTGCTGCTTGTGAAGTCTGGCTGGCCGAGGACGTTGGCTGCTCCGTCCCCTGTGATTAGGTTGGATGAGAGGTATTCTAATACTCGTTGGTTGCTTTCATCAGATATCCATAGGTTGCCGGTGGGGTCGAAGGCGATACCTTTAGGACCACATAAACCTATGGGGGAGGTGGCGCATCCGCTGCTGAACATATTTGGCTGGCCGAGGACATTTGCTGCTCCGTCCCCTGTGATGAGATTGGATGAAAGGTATTCTAATACTCGGCCGTAGTCAGATATCCAGAGGTTGCCGGTGGGGTCGAAGGCAAGGCCATCAGGCTCACATAAACCTGTGGGAGTGGTGGCGCATCCGTTGTTTGTTACGAGGTCGGGCTGGCCGAGGACGTTGGCTGCTCCGTCCCCTGTGATAAGGTTGGATGAGAGGTATTCTAGTACTCTGTTGTTGCCTTGGTCGGATATCCAGAGGTTGCCGGTGGGGTCGAAGGCAAGGCCGACAGGATCACATAAACCTGTGGGGGAGGTGGTGCAGGCGCTGCCGAACATGTCTGGTTGGCCGAGGACTACTGATGCGACTTCGTTAGTGGAAAATGGTGGTTTGAATTCGAGGACTCGGCTGTTAGTGGTGTCTGCTACCCAGAGGTTTCCTGAAGAATCGAATGCAGCGTAGAAAGGGCCTGCTAAATCATTTAAATTAAGGACACTTTGTTGATTTGGACTGCCTGTATATAAACTCGGCTGGCCGATGGCTATTGTTGCTGGACTGCCTGTGAGTAGGTTGTATGAGGGGTATTCTAATACTCGGTTGTTGCCTTGGTCAGATATCCAGAGGTTGCCGGTGGGGTCGAAGGCGAGGCCATATGGATCGCATAAACCTGTGGGGGAGGTGGTGCATCCACTGCTTACGAAGTCTGGCTCTCCTAGGACATTGGCAGCTCCGTCCCCTGTGATGAGGTTAGATGAGAGGTATTCTAATACTCGTTGGTTGTTGGTGTCGGATATCCAGAGGTTGCCGGTGGGGTCGAAGGCAAGGCCATTAGGACCACATAAACCTGTGGGGGAGGTGGCGCATCCGTTGCTTATGAAGTCCGGCTGGCCGAGGACGTTGGCGGCGCCGTCTCCTGTGATTAGGTTAGATGAAAGGTATTCTAATACTCGGCTGTTGCTGTAGTCTGATATCCAGAGGTTGCCGGAGGGGTCGAAGGTGATGCCAAAAGGATTACATAACCCTGTGGGGGAGGTGGTGCATGTGCTGCTGAACATGTCTGGCTCGCCGAGGACGTTGGCTGCGCCGTCTCCTGTGATTAGGTTTGATGAGAGGTATTCTAATACTCGTTGGTTGCCTTGGTCGGATATCCAGAGGTTGCCGGTGGGGTCGAAGGTGAGGCTTTTAGGATTACATAACCCTGTGGGGGAGGTGGTGTTGCATCCGTTGTTAGTTACGAGGTCTGGCTCGCCGAGGATGTTGGCTGCTCCGTCCCCTGTGATGAGGTTTGATGAGAGGTATTCTACTACTCGGTTGTTGCCGTAGTCAGATATCCAGAGGTTGCCGGTGGGGTCGAAGGCGAGGCCATTAGGACCACATAAACCTGTGGGGGAGGTGGTGCATCCGCTGCTGAACATATTTGGCTGGCCGAGGACTACTGATGCAACTTCGTTAGTAGAAAATGGGGGTTTGAATTCAAGGACTCTGCTGTTGCTAGAGTCTACTACCCAGAGGTTTCCTGAAGAATCGAAGGTAGCTGAAGAAGGACTGGATAAATCCTTTAAATTAAGGATACTTTGTTGATTTGAACTGCTTGTATATAAGTTTGGCTGGCCGAGGACTATGTTTGCTGCCTGGTCTGCAGTAAGACTTGCATGAGAAATACTTGGCAATGCTACTATTATTATTAGCATCATAAAAAGCAAAGGAAATAAAATTCTTTGTTTATTCATCTATTAACCTGCTTCTGCTGTAATTAAATTTCTTTCTGGTATTGCTGTATCTGCAACCGCTTGAGAATCCAGCAGATTGGGATTTTCTGTTATCCGCACTTGCAACAGCGCTGCACAACATCAGAAAAGTAATCACATGAAAGGATTGTGATTCTGCATTCATATTTTAATTACGCTGCGAAGATTTATTAATCTACTGAAACGAGCACAACAAATATTTGATATCGCATTAAAAATATAGGGATACATAAATTTTCAGAATCCTACATATGTTAAAAAGGGGAACTATATTGTTATAACGTATATTATACTATACTATCACGATACATGGTGAAAAATGAATAGATTATGATCCTGAAGTTGATGCTTTAGACATACAGTTCCAGAAAGATAAATATGAAGTAAGCGAGGGATTAACAGATGGAGTAATAGTAGATTATACAAAAGGCGGAAGATAATATCGATAGAAATATTGGATACGCCGAAAAACTTCGTTGAAAGATATGAAAAAAGCTGCTTTAGCCATTTCTGTAAAAAGCTTACAGTATTAATTGACTTTGTAGAGTTCCACATGTATGTTCATCTGGTTATATATGCTGCCTGACGAGAGATTATCAGAGAAGTTTCTGAGCCTTGTAAGATTGCAATTGGGGATTATCCAGTCATTGAGGATCGTATTGTACTGGAGGGCTGAATAATTATCGTATGAAAGCGCAAGGTATATGTTCCCCGCATATGGCACACATATCCGGCTTAGCTGCCTAGTCATAGCGTTCCTATTTGAGAGGTTTAACGCGCTTGTGTGTATTGTACTGTTGTATGACGAGAGGAATTCTATAAAGCTTGCTGTGCTGTTCTCGTTTGTAAATAGATATATGCCATTGCTGCCTGGACTGGAATCGATGGCATACTTTAGCACACTGGAGAGCGTTCTCGTATTCCCTGAGATTGTGAGGTTGTAGTTGTATAACATCATGTAGACCGGGATATTGGATATTATGACGACAACCAAAATCAGAACTAACAAAGATGTATTATATGCCCTTAAGAGCGGCCTCGATGCGTTGTAGACAGCATATATTACATAGCCACCAAGCACTGCCATTGGCACAGATATCATTATGAAATATCTTGTGACAACAAATATGAGGCTGTATTTTGTTAGCGTAACAGTTCCGAAAAGAAGGTAGAAGAATACGCCCCACAGAAGCACAGACATGCAGACAGTTTCCTTTCTCCTTTGATAGATGCCTATGGCAGTGCCGACAAGCGCCCAGAATATTATAAGGCCAAGAGTGAATACCTGCGGATCGGAAACAGGGCCTAGGAATGTTTTGTACGGGCTTGAGTAGCCAAATAGCAGTACCAGCATTGTATTGATGTTATTGCCGATGCTTGACAGAGATATTGCGCTCTGGTTCTGCCCGTAGGCTATGAACGGCCCGAGCAGGCTGCCGCTGTAAAGGAACATTATGCATACGTATGCGATTAATACTAGAAATATGCCGGCAAATGGATAAATGAGTGTGTGTACGTACCTTTTTGATGTTGATGCTGCCCGTTTTGGCCTGTAGAAAAGCAGGATTATCATGAAGAACAGGATATATGCCAGTCCTATCATTTTGACGTATATTGTCAGCGCGGCCGATGCGCCTGAAAGGAGGTAGAGCAGATTGCTCCTACCTGATTCCTGGGCATAGACCAGGAAGAGCAATGAGAATCCTGCGAATACCCCAACGCCCATATCAGGCAGAACGCGGGTTGAGTATCCTACAACAAATGGCGCAGCAGCAATTAAAAATGCTGAGATGATCCCTACATTATTCCCGTACAGCTTTCTTGCTATCGCAAATGAGAGTACTATGAGTATGATATATTCGGCAATGCTGGGCAGGATGGCTGCAAACACCCCTGTCCCGAAAATTAGAAATGAAATCGCCAGTGATATAGGCAGAAGGAAGCCATAGGCATAGGTGCTTTCTGCCGGGTTAAATCCTCCAGAGAGGATCTGGTGCGCAAAATTGAGATAGTTGGCATCGTCAAAGGAATAGAATGGCGATGCATAAAGCATTCGAGCCAGCACCAGCCCTCCGATTAGTATAAGCGCCAGAAGCACGTATGTCATTATGCTCTCTTTCATTCAAAAGCACTGGCAAACTCTTTATGGTTGGATATTGCTTTCACCAAAGAGATATATAGAAGAAGATTGTGGCCTTTTAAAAAGGCCGATAAACAAAAACAATAAACGAAGGCTCAAACGCGAGCCTTCTTACCTGCTGCTTTGACTACCGTTCAGTTCGCCTGTGCGTACAGCTGCTGTATGAAGCTGTTTCCTGCCGCTGCTGTCTGGTTTGCATAGTACCCTGCTATCAGTATCTTGTTGTTGCCCTCTGCCTGAACTACCGGACCCTGTGATGTTGGCGTTATGGATACGTTGTATGAGCTCTGCACCTGTTGTGACAGCGCATTTACATATCCGCTTCCTATCAAGATAAGGTTGCTTCCTGGGCTTGCCTGCGTGTCAAGGACTACCAGTGGTGTTGTAGTCAGGTTCTTAAGCCAGACTGGCTGGTATGCTGTTGTCACTGATGGCGTTGCGGTAAGGTTGCCTATGCCTGTTACTGTGTATGCTGAGCCTGCGCCTAACTTAACGCTTCCGTTTACAGGGCCTATCGAGACGTTGGCAATGTTTGTTGCCTGTCCCACTGTGTATGGACCATACAGCTTGTAGCTGTGCGCTGAAGTTGTGGTCGCAGTTGCAGATCCGACCTGGAATGCCAATGTATCTACAGCCTTTGCAAGGTCAAGGGTTACTGTTGATGGCCCTATTGATGCCACCTTGCTGCCCTTCTCTGTCCTGAAGCCTGGGCCAACATTGATTGGGTTGCCCTGGTCTGACGGGCCGTATGTAACATTGTTCTTGGTTCCTGCCGTAAAGCCTGCTTCATCCACGGAATAGTTGAGCTGGAATGGTGACGTGACTCCTGCTGAGTTGTTGTCTATTCCTATTGATATGTAGTCCGTTGCTGCTGTGTTTGACGGGACTGCAACCTCACCTATCTGCAGGTCGTAGTATTGGCCTATTGCTCCAACTCCACCTGGAAGTGTTGTCCAACCTGCTGTGGCAAAATCAGTTTGTAATGCAATCGCATTTGTTGGCTGCCCGTTCTGCTGGTTGTATATCACAGTGTTTGTTGCTGATACAGTTGCTGCGCCCAGGTATGTCTGTCCTGACTGGGTGTAGATAAGTGCTGGTGTTGCTCCGCTTGATGTACCTCCTACTGTGCCAATGGCAACAAGTTGCGCCAATAGTACAGAGTTAGCAACTCCACTTGCATCTACAGTGTTTGCAGGATTCCATCCATATGCATTTACTGTCAATGATCCCGGTACTGCTCTGCTAAGCTGTATGCTTGTGATGTTATAGAAGCCAAGATTTGCACTTTGCAGGGTGTTTCCTACTGCAGCGTTTGACGTAAACTGTATTCCTACGCTAACCGGTGTTCCGCCTGCCGAATTGCTTGTGTATCCTGTTATTGTGACTACCAACGGATTTGTTGGTGTTACCCATTGGCCTGCACCAAGGGTGTTTGCACCCCAATAGTCAAGAACTATGGCATTTGCGCTCGATGCACCTGGTGCTACGATTGTGTTGGTGTATCCTGAATCCTTGCCGTACTGTATTATGTTGCCGACCTCATCTAATTGGTATGGAGTCAGATCATACACAACACTGCTTCCTGTCTGGCCAACATAGCTGAATGCATTTGGTATCGAGCTTGTCAATGTAAGCTCCTGTGCTGGCTCTGTTATGTTTGTTATCGAGAGCTTGCCTGCCTTTGCCGCAGCGCTTATAGTACCCACGTTCGTGTATGCGAATGAGCCTACAGTGGTTGATGTTACTGACATTGAATCAAAGTTGCTTGCTCCAAGTGTGTCACCGATAAAGGTGATCTTGTATGCCTGTGGGTTTTGGACGAATGTAAAGCTCTGCCCTGGTGCAAGGTTTTCTGGCGTATTATTGTATACTATAATAGCCTGTAGTGCCTTTGCAAGTGCGCCGCTTGAGGATGTTGTGTTTGTCCAAAGCAGTCTTGCATACCATCCTGGGTTCGTTGTCTGGTTGTATACCTTCCCGTCTGTTACTGGGAATACATTAGTATATAACTGCATCTTTGCCCACTTCTGGTACGCATACAATCCTGCGAATGTCGAATTGACATTTACAAATATTGTCTTGCCTGTTACGTTGAACTTTGTTGTTGTTCCTGGTGTTACTGAGGATACGTTTGTCAAGTGCGCCATTGTAGTATACTGCAATTGATGCTGTACTTACACCGTTGCTGTTAGGCTGACCCAAGTCCTGCAATGTAACTGTCCATGGGGATGATGATATGTTGTGTCCTACATATACTGTCTGTATTGGTGCAAGAGCCGATGCAAGGAATATCTTTCCTCCTGGAACTGCCTTTGTAGACACTCCCGCATTTGCTCCGGATGGACCTGTTGCATTGATTATTGTGTAGTTCTGGCCCAAGAACCTTATTGGTGCATTTATTTGTACTGCCCCATTTGCTATTGAGTTCTGTATTGGGTTGTTGAAGTACGCCTCATATGCGCCTCCTGTGCTCATCAGCATGAACTGGTTTACCTGTGAGCCTGACGGTCCCTGGTCAAATACCGGGAATCCTGTAAGCCATAGCTCAGTTGTCTCCCCATATCCGCCCCAGTTGGTCAGAAGCGTTGGCAACTGTGTCGATGTTACCTGCATGATGTTGTCGTAGTTGCTGCCTCCGGCTGTAACTGTAAACCCTGAGGTAAATGATACGCCGCCTCCGTTAGTGGATGGTACTGTGGTAAAGGGCACATACGATGATGCAGTGAAAGGGCTTGCTGTTGGAGATGATGACAAAGATGAGGTCTCCGGGAATGCGTATTGACCCTGTCCCTGCAGTGTCTTTGTATATTGCAATGAGTTTAGCACTATTGCACCGTTAAGCACCGATCCTATAAGTGCACTGAATACATATGTGCTGCTTGTTGATGCGACTCCTCCGCTCTCATTCAGCCATACCTGCTGGTTTGACAGTGAGTATGTTGGGGATGATACTGATACCTTCAGTACACTTTGCCGCCTGAGCCTGGTTAACAGTTGCAGTTACAGGAACACTTGTATAGGCAAGGTTTCCTATTGCAGCAGCAATGTTTGCCGCGACAACTCCGTCAGAGGGTTTTGCCTGTGATCCTAGTACTATCTGCACAACTGGTTGCCCGCTGCTTGTTATTATCGGGACATTCTGGAATGTTATTGGTCCTGCGAACGCAAGTCCTACTCCTAACAATGCCGCGCCTGCTACTACAGCCGCGATTCTCTTTGCATTTAGAGTTTTCATATTCTCACTTTAAACGTGTGTGAATATACACAAATGAAAAGTATTTAAATACATATGATATATCTAATAGTTTTTTTATATATAACACTTTATACTACGTTGATTGTCATACTAGGTGTCTTTTATCAACGCTTAGCGGTTTTCCTCTAGACGTAAATTGCTTACCGTGGATGTATGGCCTGTATGCCCGTATATAGCCAACATTATTGTATATTACCCCTTTCTTGTCACCTTGCAGCTCTGTCCTGAAGCCCTTAGATCTCAATATCCTGACCATCTCATCCTTTGTGTCATGGTATTCCAACTGTATTGCATAGACATTCCTAATGTTTGCATCCCTAAATATCTCTATCTCCATTCCCTCCACATCGCATTTTATAATTGCATTGCTTAGCCCGGAAAGAACCTCATCAATGCGCTTTACCCTTATCCCCTTGCCGGAATCGCTTTTCTGGAATTTAGTGTAACCCAATCCTGTTCCGCTTGTCTGCCCTGTTCCGCTCCTGCTTCCCAGGGCAATGTTGAAAATCTTTATCTTGTGCCTGAATGGACTTTCGCTTATGTTCTGTTTTGCGACCCTGTAGCTTTTCGGGTGCGGCTCAAAGGAGCGCACGCTTTTAATGTTGTCAGACTGGGCCAGATAGATTGCCGTGTCACCTATGAACGCGCCTATGTCTATTGCCGTTGTATTGGGCCTTGCCTGCTTTAGGAGCCAGAGGTACTCCTGGCTTATAAAGGTCTCGTGCAAAGCTGTGCCATAGGATAGCTTTGCCCTTAGATTGAGGGCATTATCCAAAACAAGGGATGGATTCTTTACCAGATATTTTAGGTCCTGCATGACACCATGTCTCTTTTGTATATAATCTTATTGATTGGAGATTCTAAATCCTTTTGTATTGTGCGCCTAACATTTGTTGGCATGTGATTAATCATTGAATCTTTGGTTACCTGTTCTTTCTGCCCCGGAATCTAAAAATATAGACTATTGCCAGTATTACAATTATTATTGCAATTAGTATCGCAATGCCGATAAGAATATTAGATCGTTTGAATTGTGCAACAGTCGCAGGCACTGTCGTTGTGATCGAAGTTGCCAATGACGTTGTTATCGCGGGCAGTATCGTTGAGGTGTCAGCTTGCTGCTGGTACTTGAATAAGCCAACAACCGGGTCTGTAGGTATTGCGAATGTTACAGTGCATGCTGTTGTGTTGACTGTAAACGGGTTTATCGGGTTCCATGTGCCGGTGCTGTTAAGTTCGTATGGGGCGATTGAGTTGGATGGCACCGAGCATTGGTACTTCATGACTATTATGGTAGTCACATTTAATTGTGATGCCGTTGTTATGTTGAGTACTGTCAGCGCTATGTAAGATTGCGGCGAGGTCGTTAATCCAGTAACATTTATGATGCTCACCGTTGCGGATCCTGACGATGAGGATGTCAACACAACAATTGTACCGGCATTCGGCACATTTATTATCGTGTTTGAATTCTGCGTAATGTTATATGTGGAATTTAGCAGGTATATAGGTAGGGTTGTTGTGGCAGCCGTCGTTGTGGCGGTTGTCGATACTGTTGTGTAGCCGCTTTCGCCGCCACCTCCTCCGCCGCTATTTACAATGTTTATGCCTCCCCCGCTTTGGGGTATTGTAGTAGTTGAAGATGCTGCTACTGCGCTTACCGTAAATGTGTTTGTTGCGGAGCTGACCATCTCCCCGGTCGCGTCTGTTATTACCACATTGGAGCTGAAAGCGTTATCATCAGTAGGAGAGCTTACCTGGAACGAGTAGCTGAGGGTGTTGGCTATTCCCTGCGCTGATATTGGGGCGTAATACACGGAATCATCCTGAGTGTATCCAAGCTGGGATGTTTGACCGCCGATACAATAGATGCTGCTCGAACTTGCGACGCAGCTCTGTAATAGATCGTTTGTGGGATATCCGGTTGTTGGTATCCATGATCCTATTCCCCCATTAGGAAGTATCGGTGCATAGTACGTGGAGTTGTCTGCACATATATTGGAGTTGCACCCAGCTATGCAGTAGATTGTATTTGAATTTGCGATGCAACTCTGGGATGCATCATTTGTAGGATATGCTGGGGCTGCCGACCATGTTCCTATGTCGCCATTTCCCAGGATGGGGGCATAGTAAACAGAGTTGTCTGGATTATATCTGAGTTGGACTGGGGTTCCGCCGATGCAATAGATGCTGCTTGAGTATGTGACGCAACTCTGATCATCATCATTTGTGGGATAGGAGTTTGATACTGCTGACCATGATCCTATATTCCCGTTGCCGAATATCTGCGCATAGTATATGGAGTTGTCGTTGCTGCAGCCGAGTTGTGGGCAGACAAACCCTCCTATGCAGTAGATGTTGCCTGATGAGATGATGCAGCTTTGGTCCTCGTCATTTGTAGGGTAGGAGTTTGATGCGTAGTTCCATGCGCCTATATTGCCATCTCCTAGGATTGGGGCGTAGTAGACGGATTTGTCAATGCTATTCAGCTGGGTAGTAGATCCTCCTATGCAGTAGATTGTGTTTGAGTTGGTTACGCAGCTTTGGGCGTAGTCGTTTGTTGGGTATGGACTTGATTCTGCTGACCAGGGACCCAGTTGCCCGGATAATAGGATTGGAGCATAGTAGATGGAATTGTCCTGCCCATTGAGCTGCGTGGTTGATCCGCCTATGCAGTATATGCTGCTCGAACTTGCGATGCAGCTTTGGAGATAATCGTTCGTGGGGTATGGACTTGTGCCAAGCCATTGCTTATAGCCTATTGAATATGCCAACTCTGGCGCGACGGTAGTAACATTGAAGAAGTTTACCGTGAATGGAGATAATCCTCCGGCAAATCCTGCAGTAAATATCTCTGTCTGGCCTGAATCCAATGCAGTATTACTTGTAGAGAGCGTTACACCTGTTAATGTTGGGCCGGCAACTATTGTGTTCGTTGTTATCGAAATGACATTGGTGGATGCGCTGTCCATTACATTTCCGGTGATTGTCAGCGGGCCTACTGCGTTGTTTGCATAACCGCCTGTTGATGGCAGTGTGAATGTGAGTGAGTTTGTCGTAAGCGTACATCCAGTGAAAATTTGGTTTGCAATTACGTTTCCAGTTGCGGCGTTTGCCACTATGAAATTGTAGGTGTACGGAGGCGTGCCTCCGGATATATCATACGTGAGCGTCTCTGTCTGCCCTTGGTCTATTTCCGAATTTGAGGAAAGTAGCGATACCAGCGAGAGCGCAGGATTTACCGTTATCGTATTTGTTATTGAGTTTGTTGTTGCTGGCACCTCCTCGCTGTCTGTTATTATTACATTATACATGGGGTTGTAGTTGTTGGTTAACGATTCTGCAGTGAAGGTATAGCTTGCTGGGGAAGACAAATATGCTTGCGCTATTGGCGCATAGTAGACACTGGTTAGCGGGTTGTAGATGTTGGCTCCGGCAATGCAGTAGATTGTATTTGAGTATGTGACGCAGCTTTGGTAGCCTATGGCGCTTACCGGATACGTGTTGAGGCTTTGCCATGCGCTTGTGCCGCCCGAATTGAGTACTGTGGAATAGTATACTGCGCCGCCTGCCCCATTCCCTCCTATGCAGTAGATGTTGTTTGAGTTTGGTGTGCAGCTGTGCAGATCTGTGGCTATCGGATACGAGTTTGCGCTTGCCGACCATGCCCCAACCTCTCCTGACTGGAATATCGGGGCGTAGCTTATTGCGGTTGTTAAATGGCCGTCAAAGCCAGCAATGCAGTAGATGCTGTTTGAGTTGGTTACACAGCTTTGGGCACTATTCGGGTTTGGGTAAGAGTTGGCGCTTTGGGTCCAGGCACCTACCTCTCCTGAAGGGAAGATCGGGGCGTAGTAGACCTCAGCGTTGAGGCTGAAGCGTGTGACCCCTGCGATGCAGTAGATATTGTTTGAGTAGGTGACGCAGCTTTTAAGATAATTCTGGATTGGATAAGAGTTTGCGCTTTGGGTCCAGGCGCCTACCTCTCCTGAAGGGAAGATCGGGGCGTAGTTTACTGTGGATATCGGGCCTGATACAGAATAGCCTCCGATGCAGTATATGTTGCTTGAGTATGTGACGCAGCTTTGTTGAGTATCCGATGTTGGATAAAAGTTTCCGCTTGTTGACCATGAACCAACTTCCCCTGAGGGTAATATCGGGGCGTAGTAGACCTCGTTATTGTTGCCGCTGCCTGTAGTACCTGCGATGCAGTATATGTTGTTTGAGTATGTGATGCAGCTTTGGCTTTCAACGTTTGTAGGGTAGGAGTTTGCGCTTGCCGACCAAGGGCTGATGTAGTTTGATGTAAATGCTGTCCGGGTTCCAGAAACATTGTAAAAGTCAACCGTAAATGGCGTAGCTCCACCATCCCATGATGCTGTGTATGTCTCTGTCTGCCCCGAATCAAGGAGTACATTGCTTGGAACCAGTGTCGGGGTTTGCTGTGGATTTACATATTCCAGAACTCTGCTGTTGCCCGCATCGGTTACCCAGAGGTTGCCCTGGGAATCTAAGGCTACGCCTTCAGGATATGCTAAACCCGTTGAGGATATGGAACTACCTTGATTAGGATTGCCAGATACGAGATCAGCCTGACCGATGACAAATGTCGCAGTGCCGCCAGCCATAAAGTTTGCCGGTAGGTATTCTAATGCTCTGTGGTTTAAATAATCATCCACCCAGAGGTTGCCCTCCGGGTCGAAGGCGAGATAACGGGGATAGCTTAAAGCTGTTTGTGTCGTGCCGCTTGAGCTGCTGATAAAATCGGTCTGGCCTAATACGATCGTTGCTGCACCGCCTGTGGCGATGTTGGACGCAGCAAATTCCAGAACTCTGGCGTTGCCTGAATCGGGTATCCAGAGGTTGCCTTGGGAATCGAAGGCGGTAGGTCCGATAGGGCTGGACAATGTAGTTTGGGATGCCGGGCCTCCGCATCCGCCACCCATAAGGTCCATGCATCCGATGGCGACATTTGCTGTACCGCCTGTGATAAGATTCCCTTCTGGAAATTCCAAAACTCGGTTGTTGCCTGTATCGGTTACCCAGAGGTTGCCTTGGGAATCGAAGGCAACACCGGTAGGATCGGATAAAGTTGTTGAGGATGCCGGGCCTCCGCATCCGCCACCCATAAGGTCTGTGCATCCGATTGCGACATTTGCTGCCCCTCCTGTTATAAGATTGCCCTCCGGGAATTCTAGTATTCGGTTGTTGCCATAGTCGGTTACCCAGAGGTTGCCTTGGGAATCGAAGGCAACACCGGTAGGATCGGATAACATGGATGGGGAATCGCCACCCCCATCGCTCCCAAAATCTGTCTGGCCGAGGACAACTGATGCAGCCTCATCGGTTGAAAATGGTGGGTTGAATTCAAGCACTCGGTTGTTGCTTGAGTCGGCTACCCAGAGATTGCCTTGGGAATCAAAAGTGGAAGAGGTTGGTGTATATAGGGTATTTAGATTAGTACTGCCGCCCTGATTCTGAGGTCCTAAATTGAGGTTTGTCTGGCCGAGGGCTATTGCTGCTGCCTGATCTGAGGCGATGCTTGCATGCACTACACTTGGTCCGATCAGCAATATGGCAAACAGGATAAATGAAATTCCTGATTTGTTCATCTTTTATTCACCCGCTTTGCTATGTTTGCTGTTCTAATGTATTTGCTGTTTTGCACTGTACCTGTAACCGCAGTTGAGAGTTGCGGCCTATTTGGATTTCTTCTAGGCCAGTGCTGGATGCGTATGTGCATAGCAGCAGAAAGGTAATCGCGTATAAGAATCGCGTCTCTGCATTCATGTTTTTATTACGATGCAAAAGTTTATTAACATGTCCAGAAACAACGCACTACAAATGTTCGATGTGGCGCGCAAAGCATTGAACTGGGTTAGTTCGCACACCTAATTTTATTTTTTAATTTAACATATTGTTTTATTTGTTTCGCTCCTAATCTACTTGATTAATTAATCAGTTAAATTATGCAGCGGGGGCTGCTTAGGAATAAACTTATCTTTTGTTGATGGCCAAATGGGAATGGATAAATACTACAATAATCCTAGCAAGGACGATGAGGGTGCTGCGCATAAGCATGAATCTACTGAGCCGGAGCATGAAAAGCCTGGCAGCATAAACCTTGGCATAAAGCTTGACTCCATAGTTGGCAATAAGTACCTGCTTATAGGGCTTGCAGTTGTCATAATACTTCTCAATATTATTCTAAGGGCGGGATTGCTGCAATATCCGGGGTTATTCGAGCCTGATGGATTCTTTTACTATGCGGTTATAAAGCAGGCGATCGCCAGCCATTTCGTTGTTTCAAATTATCTTAACATATCGGGATTTCCACTGCATAATTTCATAGGCGAGGCGCGAGGGCTTATCTATCTTACTGTAATAGCCTATTATCTGCTCCATGGCATAACAGGGCTTAGCGCTCTTACAATAATGAGGTGGATGCCGATACTGTTCGGCGTGCTTTATGCGATACTCGCTTATTTCATAGCAAAGGAGATTTCGAACAGCAAGGTTCTTGGCTTGCTGGCGATGTTCTTTGTAAGCGTATCAAGCGGCAACATAGCAAGGACTGCCGGCAGCGTATACAGGGGTGACAGCTTCATCACACTTTTCATAATGCTTGCCCTGCTTCTAATGCTCAAATGCTTCCAGGAGAAAAAGCACTGGATGAAATGGGTATGGGGATTGCTCTCATCGGTGGGGCTTGCAACCGGCATAGTGGTATGGACAGGCTCGCCATTCATAATTGTGATATACCTGCTTGCGCTTCTGTTTGCCATATTCTACGGCTTCGTGAAGTTCGACAAGAACATTCTTCTCTCAAGCTTAATAGTATCAATAGCGCTTTTAGTCATGCATATTCTGCAGGTTGCCTATGTATCAGCAGGCATTGCAAGGGCTGCTGAGCTTTCCGGAAATAACTTCCTGTTGCTGTATGTACCAATACTTGCATGCAGCATAGCCGCCTATTACTTGGTAAGCAGGAAAGGAACATCCAGGATTCTATCCACTGCGAAAAACAGGCTCATGGCAGCTCTGGTAGCAATATTAATTATAGGAGTAGCCATGCTTGCCCTATTCGGGCCGGCCCTCTCGGTTATAGCCTCACCGCTTGCACCTGCGACAAACACAACAGTAAATTCAAATGGCGTGAACAGCACGGTCTCGAGATCAATAGGGTCCACAACCCAGGAATTGCAGGCTCCAACATATAGCTTCCTATGGTCAAGCTTCAGCCTGCAGCTATTCCTTGCGCCACTTGGCATAGCGATTTTTGTCCTAATTGCCTTTTTAGTGTATAAGGGTGAAAGACTAATAAAAAGGGATCATTTCAACCTTAGCATCATAGGATTTCTGGTGGTGCTTGCCTATCTGTTGGTGACAGTTTACATGCAGGCAGAGGCGATAAGGTTCAATGCAATAGTGTCTGTGCCTTTGGCTATATTATCTGCCTTTGCGGTTTATGCTGCTGGAAAGATCTTCTACAACAGTACTGTAAGGAAAAGAAGCATAGACGTTGCTATTCTGATCGTCATTGCAATAGTGGCAATTGCGATAATATATTGGCTCTACGGTACGCTTAGCTATCAGTTCAGCATGGCTGTGATCCCGGTTGTAATATGGGTATGTATTACCGCTGAAGTATTGATAATCATAATCCTTATCGCACTTCTGGGTTACTGCATATACGGGCTTGCAAAGGGGCGCACCAAGCTAAAATATGTAATACTGGCTATAGTGTTCGTGATAATTATCTTTACATCATACAATACCTATTTTGAGTCATATACTGCTGCGCAGGCTGACGGGATAAACCCCGGCTTCCTTAACGCCATGACGTGGATGAAAAACAACACACCAACAAATTCAACAGTATTGGCGCTCTGGCCTGACGGCTCTGTTGTAGAGGGATGGGCCAATAGGACAAGCTACATGGATAGCGTGGGAGGAGAAAACGGTAGCAGGATATATCCGTTCTCCAAATGGCTTTTCAGCACAACTACGGACGGCCAGTACTTTTATAACATAGGCAAGCCCGATTATCTGGTTGCCAGGAGCTTCTGGTATCAGGAATTGGGAGGGATAGCACAGGAGGGGCTTGTCACAAATGCGTCGGCATACGGCTATGTCATACTACCTGTGCTTAACATCACAAGTAATGCCACAACGCAGTTCTTCACGTTCAGCGGCGATACATATCCGTATTACAAGAGCGAGCTTCTCATAGAGCAGCAGGCAAACGGGACAAGCAAGTTCGCGGCATATCTTGGATTGGAGAACGGCACAAAGCTGGCACTGATGAAAAGCGTAATCTTCTTCAACACAACAAGCGCCGCATACAGCATTACAAACACGTCAAAGATGAACAATTCGATAAACTATACCCTTCTTGTCTCCTATTCGGGGCGCGAGATAAGCGGCGCCTACATACTTGGCCCGAAGCTCACCCAGAGCAATTTGTTCAAGCTTACATTCCTGTGCAATACCTTTGAGTGTGCCTACAATGACAGCAATGTGACACTCACTGCGGTATACGTAAACAGCGACACAAGAATCTACAAGATAAATTATCTTCGATAATTATAAATATCTGATTAAACAGATAAAAGATAATAAGACTATATTATACTTGATCATTTTGTGCCCGCATTGCAAATAGATACAAACAAAAGCATAGTAACAAACAGCTTGTAGAATCCAGACTGATAATATGGACCAAACCATAGGGGCGTACTGTTTTGTTGGCCAGCATTGGAAAGAAAACGATTTGCCATTGGACCTGTTCCTGGAGCATAGCATTAACGTCTTCGACAAGATTTCGCTGGTTGTACATGGCGATCAGCACATACCCAATATAAGCCCAAAGGTAAAAATTACAAGAATAGAGCCGATGGAGCCTACCAACTATCAGTTCTATATCAAGTCACAGACAATCGCAATGCAGGTTTTAGATACCGACTGGAAAGTCTTAATGCCAGTTGATGAATTCTTAATCGATAAGATTGACACTGGTTTGCTTAATAAAAAGTATGCTTATGCAGTTAAAGTTAGGCAGCTGTTTGGGAATTTAGGAACTGAGATGGTGGTAAAGGGCGTCTTTCCTATGTATCAATTCAGGATACATTATGGCGATAGGCAGGTAATAAAGGATGGCGGTGACGTGGTTGGACCATATATGGCAAGGACATCGCTGAAAAAATTCATAGAATTGGGATTAATACAGGCAAAGGTTGCAGCCAATTCTATTTTTTCTAAAAAGGGCAATGGCGCCCCAAATCCCAATTCAAACACAAAAACAAGGTTCATGGACAGGTTATTGTGGGGTATAAGCATGCCAATCGAATCAAAAAGCTTTGAGGCTTGGCATACCGGATATCTTAGAAATCCGAAAGCAATGAAAAGAAAACTTAGGGAGGAAACGCTTGTGAACAAAAATGAAAATGTCGCGGTAAGGTACAAGGAGCGTGAAATGGCTGCCCTGAAGGAGGGAGAGGCATTTGATTACGGCGAAAAGCTTTGGCCTGATGCTGATTTTGTTAAGGTACTGCCGAATCAATTGCCTAGAGTGCTAATTGATAACAAGGATAGATTTAATTGGGTAAAACAATGAAGAAACTGGTGTATGATAAAAAGGTAACAAGCAATTTCCTCGATAATCTAACAAGAAATATCAAAGATGGTAAGTTTATCCATATGGTAGGATTCGGGGTTAATTTCTCCCATGATTATATTAAAGCCTATTATTTGAGATTGTACGACAGAAGATTTAGGTTCCAGGGGAAGGAGTACAGATATTTCTACTATTGCGCCACTTGGAGGGATGAGAGGTGTGTAGAGGTGCCGATTGCCTGGGATTATGTAAATTCGGCATTGGAGAGGAAACTGGACATATTAGAGGTAGGCAATGTGCTTTCTAATTATTATAAATTCGAACATGATGTGGTTGATAAGTACGAAGTGGGAAAAGGCGTCATAAATGAGGATATAGTAACATTTAATCCTAATAAAAAATACGACCTGATTGTAAGTGTTTCCACTATCGAGCATGTAGGCTGGGACGAGGCAATAAGGGAAAAGGGAAAAATAATAAAGGCTTTTGAGAATATAAGGGCTTTATTAAAGCCCGGAGCTCTTGCCGTGATAACAATCCCATTGGGATATAATGAGGAATTTGACAGTCTTTATAAAACCGGCAATATAGCATTCGACCATGTTTACTATTTAAAAAGGATTGGTAGGGACGATTGGATAGAATCCGGCCTTGATGAGGTTGAGCATTCAAAATTTGATTCGCCATACCCGTTTGCAAATGCCTTGATAATAGGATTGATAAAGGGAGATTTAGGGGGAAAACAATGAAGAAAGAGAAAATTCTAAATGCCGGTTGTGGAGATGATTTAGAATTCGGAACGGATTTTATCGATAGTGTGCCTTTCAATGATAAGGTCATAAAGGTCAATATGGATAATGGTGTATTCCCTTATAAAGATAACACATTTGACGTTGTATATTCAGCATATGTCGTAAATTATCTCAAACATTTCGACCATTTTCTGTCCGAATGCCATAGGGTTTTAAAGCCTGGTGGCAAGATAATCATTGTAACCGCAGATCCCAGCTATGCGATTTTCCTTAATTCTTTTAGATCCAGCAACGTTTCATGGTCTTATCCCTGGAAGAGCTATCATCTTTTTACTAAGGACCATATAATTTTCTGGCTTGATGATCAAGGGTTTAGGGGCGTAACAGCGCGATACGGATATCCAAAGATAAGAAAACCCTCATTAAAAAATACCTCATTCAGATTAGGCACAAAGCTTTTAGGATATAAACACAGTATAATTGCGGAAGGGAATAAATGAATGGGAAGATTAGGTAGACAGGCAAAGTAGGACTATGCAAACATGATGGACGTTACCATAGGATTCAGAACCCTAAGACAGCCGTAAAAACACAGTTATATAAACATTAATTAAGAATATGTTTCAATAAATCTAAATTAACTGATATTATGTTCTATCCAAAAATAACACTAGTCGAGAAGATACAGGGAGATCTGAATTATTCGATGGTTGCATTTGATGGTTTGGTCAACAACATAAAAATATCCAGCAACTGGTGGGATATCGTATTGTTTAGGCTTAAATTTATCAAAAGTGCCAAAATAAGACTAAGGAATGGCAAGGTAATACCTGTAAGCAACCTTAAGCAATATGATAAAATGCTAGTCGATTATTCGTTTAATGAAAAAATAAGACAAAATCCAAATCTTACCGTAAATAATAACACTATTGAGGTTAATGGATTAAAGTTCGGATATTCGAAAAATCCGAAAAGTGAATACCTGGATACGGTAGGGATACTAGACGAGGTGTTTGTCAAGGAGATTTATTCCTTCCTGAATGTCAAAGATAGGGTTGTTCTCAGCATAGGTGCAAATATAGGAGACACTGCAGCTTATTTTGCAACAAAGGGAGCAAAAAGGGTATATTCGGTAGAACCGTATCCCTATTCTTTTAGCAGATTACTCAAGACCATTAAAGATAACAATCTGGAGGGCAGGGTAATTCCGATTAATGCGGGGATAGGTGATGGTAACGGATTTATAAAAATAGATAATAGGTATAAGAGCCGTGTCACAGATGATTTGAAGAGTTCTGAGAGCGGTAAAAGCGTTCCCATAGTCTCGCTTGATACGCTAATAAAAAAATACGCTATAAAGGATGCTGTGCTAAAATTAGATTGCGAGGGCAGCGAATACTCAGCCATACTTAATAGTTCTAGCCGCACGCTTAGAACTTTCAGCCAGATGCAGATAGAGTATCATTATGGATATAGAAGTATAGTTGACTATCTCAAAAAGTGCGGTTTCTCTGTCAGATATACAACTCCTTATTACCATTATAACATCAGAGCTTCAAACAAAAATATGTATATCGGATACATCTATGCTGAAAGGCTACCAAAAGCACAATAAAAATTGTGCGCGAATTTAAATCGAGCCGCTTGACCCTATCATCCTGAATTCCGGTATTGATACTATTAATTTGCCGCCGTTTTTGATGAACTCCCTTTCCTGCTCGGCAATTTCCGATATAAAATGATAGGGCAGAACTATCTTGTAATCGACTTTCTTTCCTTTTGCCTCGTCTGGTGATATTATCTTTATTTTGGTGTCCGCGTAAAAGCGACCCCACTTGCGGGGATTTGCATCCTCTATAAAGCTTATTTGGCTGCTTGTAAGGTTAAGGAATTGGACTTGGGTAAGCCCTCGGGTGCTTGCTCCGCGTATGTGGAATACCTTTTTATTCGCAAGCTCGGTGTTTATGAAACTTAGGATAATTTCTTTATTTTTAAGTATGTCGCTGGCAAATTCCCGGTATGTTTTCGGGTCGGATAAGCCCATTTCCTTTTCTGTCGCCCTTATTCTATTAAGTCTTGCTTCTGCACCCTCAATTTTTCTGGCAGAATCAGAATGCTGTACGTACGCCCTTATGCTTCCCCCATTAACATCGTTGAGTTCTGCATCGACAATATTTAGGCTGTGCCTGCCAAGCAAAAACTCCATGACTTTAAATGAATAGTATTCGCGGTGCTCGCCGCAAATGTCGTCGTAGGTTTTATTCTTTAGCATTAGTGCAAGGTAATTCATCTGTATTACGAATATTCCGTCTGGTGCGAGAATCTTCTTTATATCGTCGAGGAATGCGTTAGGTGAGTCAAGATCATAGAACATGCCGCAACATGTTATTATGCTGGCACTTTTGTACATCGCATCTTTCAGTGCATCATATGAGAAGAAGGTGTTTATTAACTTTATTTGCTCGTCTTTCTGCATACGTGCAACATTGGATGGATCTATACCTATTCTTGTTATTCCCTTTTGCTCGTATTGCCTCAATAGTGTGCTATCATTGCTTGCTATATCAAGCACGATATCAGAGTGATTAAGTTTGACTATCGATGTTGCTTTGTTGACGACATCGCGAAGGGCATTTACCATGCTTGTGCTTACCGCAGATTCGTACCAATAATTCTTGTATAGCATATCCTGATTGTATGAATGTTTAAGTTGCACAAGGGTGCAATTCTTGCACATTACAACTTCGAGAGGCGCTTTTTCAAGTGGTTCATTAGGCTCTTCCGGAAATGCTACAATTGTCTGCATGCCAAGATCCAGCACCATTTCCAAGTCCTTTGCTCCGCAGATTCTGCATTCCCCTATTTCGCTGTAGTTTTGCACTTTGCCCACCGGATTTATTGCGTTACCTTTTATTTAGCCTTGCTATTGTCTCTTTAAGCCCCTCATTAAGCGTGTACCTTGGAGACCAGCCAAGTATGCGCCTTGCCTTTGAATTATCACATATCACTGCCCGTGCCTCCATAGGCCTTTTAGGAATTGCCCAGTATATGATCTTTCCCTCAAAATTAATAAGTTTCGCTATCATGCGCGCAACCTCTGATGTGGCATGGCCCTTGCCAGTGCATATGTTTATTGTCTGCCCTACTGCTTTGCGTTTGCCCAATGTCTTCATATAGGCATCGACATGGTCATCCAGGAACAGGAAATCCCTGACAGCATCCGGGTTCCCTATTCTTACTATATTGCTGGAACGCATCTGTTTTATTGTGCCCTCTATGAAGAAGCTAAGGTCTTTGGTTCTTCCATAAGTGTTTGACGGCCTTAATATGGTGTATGGGAAATTGTAAAGCCTTCCCAGATGCTCGATATAGAGTTCTGCCGATGCCTTTGCAACCGCATGTGGGCTATTGGGCTGGATCCTGGCTGTTTCGCTAAGCCTGCGTCCCTTTCCTTTCAGGGCATTTCCATAGACCTCAGAAGATGATGGAAATATGAATTGCCTGAAATTGCTTAACCTCCTGCATGCCTCTGCAAGGTTCACCGTCGCCATGAAGTTTGTCTCCAGAACCTCCATGTAATGATCATAACTGTAAATGACAGAATTGGTGCTTGCCAGATGTATGAGATAATCAGGCTTGACCTTGCCGACATATTTTTCTACTTCCTTGTATTTGGTTATATCAATCTTGGGAAGGAATATCTTATGTCCATCCATATCCAATTTTGCCCTAAGTGCAGACCCGATAAATCCATCATAGCCCGTTAATAATATTTTACCCATAGGTTTCTACCAATTGGTTGTTCTGTACAATATATATAAAGAATCACGTTTATAATATATTATTGTGGTTGTTTGGCGGATAGAATACTTGTGACAGGAGTAACCGGATTCATAGGATCACACCTAGTGCAGGAACTGGTAAAGAAGAATTATACAGTATACGGATTGGTTAGATACACAACGAACAGGAATCCGAGGCTTGTTTCTGAATTCCTAAAGGACATAACGCTGGTGACCGCTGACATAACAGATTATCTGTCAGTCAGGGATGCGATAAAATACTCGGATCCTGATGTGATAGTCCATCTTGCCGCACTAAGCCCGGTAAGGGATTCATTTGAGAAGCCGTTTCCCTACGTTAATACGAACATAACCGGCACTTTGAACATAGCCTATTCATTGCTTGAGCTTCCTGACTTCAAGAGAAGGAAGCTTGTATACGCCTCAACTGCAGAGGTTTACGGCATGCAGAAAACGCCTCCGACAAAAGAGGATGCTGTGTTGAATCCATCAAGCCCTTACGCCAACACTAAGGCTATGACTGATGTTCATCTGAGGATGATGGCAGGCATTCACGGCCTGAATGCTACGGTAATGAGATGCACCAACTCGTATGGGAGGAAGATAGACACATCATTCTACATAGAATATCTTGTAACCACAATGCTCAAAGGGGATAAGGTATACATAGGAGCTCCTGATTCGCTAAGGGAATACATGTACGTATCCGACCACGTAAGCGCATACGTCAAGGCAATCGAGAAAAGCAAAGGGAACGGCGAGGCATACAACGCAAGCATCTCAAATCTGATATCGAATAGGGATGTGGCATACAAGATAGCTGATATAATAGGCTTTGATAAAAAGAAGATAGTCCCTGGCAAATACCCTCCAGACTATCCGCTTAGGCCTATTGAATCAGATCAACCATTCATATCCCTTGATACTACAAAGATAAGGAAGGCATTTGGCTGGGAGCCAACGGTAAGCCTTGATGCTGGATTAAAAAGGACAATCGACTTATGGAAGCAGAGCATCAAGAACTAGAAAGCCAGTCTGTCAAGTGCGAATTCGCCTCCTCAAGATCCTTCTGCGTGTTAACGCTCATCCAGTTTTCACCGTGCCCCAGCATATAGGAGAAAACCCCATTGCCATCTTCAACCAATCCCTTGAATACGATCTCCTCTATGTTGCCGGTAGCTGGTATCAGGTCCTTTATTTTTCTGTTGAATATGTTTATGCCTATGTGCACCGGAGCGTTCTGCAGCCTTTTATCGCGTTCAAATCCTATTATCTTGCCATCACTGTTTACATCTACAACGCTGAACTTGCAATGGAATGGAGCAAGCGCAAGGGTGATTATTGAATTATTCTTTTTATGCACCTCCCACAATTTGGATATGTCTAGGTTTGTAAGTTCGTCGCCGTTCATCGCAAGGAAGTCCTCATCGTCCACAAATCTTTCTATTGCAAATTTGAATGCCTGCGCTGTCCCGCCTTCTACTGTGTGCTCGCTAAAATCGATTTTTAGTCCAAGGTCTCCGTTCTCCTTTATGAAGTCGTATATTTTTTCCTTCTTATACGCAACCCCTATGACAACATGCTCTATTCCCTGTTTTTTTAGCCATGTGAGTATCCAGTAGAGTATGGGCTTACCGCCCACTGGCATAAGCGTTTTAGGCATATCCTCAGTAAGTGGCCGCAGCCTTGTGCTTGCCCCGCCAGCTATTATAACAGCAGTTTTTATCATCAGATCACGATGTTTCACATAATTTACTGATTTATTTAATATAAATAACCTTTTTTACCACGTTATTTTATTAACGCAGGAGATATAATAACTTTGCGGCGATACGTGATTTAACGTAAAAACCACGTTGTGTAGATATATATAAATATATGTACAACAAGGGATATAGTAGTGATAATACGAATGACCAAACAAGAAGCGGAGGATTGGATCAGCATTTAAGGACAGACACAGCTGCGATGAATGATATACTGACAATGTTTGACTTAGATGGCACACTCATAACGATGTGGGATGTTCATGTACGCGCATATGAGCGCACAATAAATGAACTTTATGCTATACCTGGTGTGAATTTCCGAAATTCGGATTATAAACCTGGTGGAACTTATGCAGACACCGCAAGGATGGCTCTTAAGTACTTGGGGTATTCTGATAAATTAATAGACACCAGAATAGAGGATGTCGGCCCAACAATAATAAGGCACTATCTAACAGCTAACATAAGTAAGACAGATATTGTTGTTCTGCCTGGGGTGCAAAATTTACTTCAGACGCTTGATCAAAATGGTGCCTGTATATGCCTTGTAACAGGCAATTCCTCACAGGTTGCTGAAATGATACTTAAAGCTTCAGGATTGGCAGATAGGATATCTTTTGTAATAGGTTCTGATAGTTCTAGGACTAGGGATGGAAGGTTAAGTAATGCAGATAATATGGCGCAGATGGTAATGAGAGAGAAATATGATATGAATAAAAGATATTTCTTCGATGATTCGGATTCAAGCATACCTTTTTCTGGAAAGTTAGGCATAAAGTCAATGGCAGTTGCAACTGGCGAGATACCTTATAATACATTAAAGGCTGCGAACCCCTATAGGTTGCTTAGGGATCTGAGTGATACACATGGAGTATTAGAAATGCTATCTGCTGGTGTGGCTACTGACAAAAGGCGGTCAAAGGTTTAATTTCGTATAATTGAAATAATACATAGGGAATAAAATGGCATACACAATAGAGATGATGAGGCATTTTAATAAGATACCTTATGCAAATGTAACGGTTAGTCAAACAAATACATATACAATACCGTTTAGGAGATACGGGGTAGAATCTCCTGAAAATCCTGATAAGACAAGAGACGAGCAAATTAAACGCCCATTAGATTTTTCATTTTTGCAGGCTAGTCCGATTTGGTCTAGTATAATGCCTGCAGGTATAGAGATTTTAAAAGGTAAAAAATTTACACCTGAATACCTTCTTAATCTGAGAGGTGTGGATTTAGATGGGGAATTTGTAAGGGTAAGTGCAAATTATGTCAATTATGGCGTTTTACCTGCATTAAGAGAACTTACAGTGAGATACCCGGAGGAAGTTATGCTGCCTGTATTGAAAGAGATTGCGCCTATAGCCGTAAGGGCTGTGCTTGTATCTGAAAAGCACGGAAGCATATACATGGCAAGAAGGGCAAATGTTTCTAGAAGCGGCAAAATAGATACATATCCTGCAGGAACTGTAAGCGAAGGAAATAATCTCACTGCTGCATTGAGAAAGGAGACGAAAGAGGAGGCAGGATTTAGAATAGATGAGGATGGCACGGCATACCTGATCGGACTGGCAAGAGGGCGGTCAGATGCCCCAAATCCGAATTTCATTTATATTATTCATACTCATTGGTCATTTGAGCAGATTAAAAAGAATACAAGTGCAAAGGAGCATGATGAGGTCTTTCGGATAGAATTAGATGACAGGAAATTGAGAGAGCACATAAAGAATGATATTATACATACTACTGAGGAGCATGACAACATAGTGGATATAGGTTTGGCCGCAATACTTCAGACAGGGCTGGTGCTTTTTGGCGCAAAATGGTATGGAGAAACATTGGATGAGCTTAGGTGCCTCACATCTCCTAAGATAAAGATAATGGAAGCGTGTAGTAGTCCAAAACTCTTGTAGTTCACACTTATTTATCTGAGCTCGTTGGGTTTGCAGTCGTTGCCCCTTTGGGCTTGTGCTATTGAGGTAGTTTGCATTCATGTCGCCAATCTTGCCTTGTTATAATCTCTTTTTCCCGCGGAATATGAAGAGGTAAATTATTACCAGGATCACAATTGCTATTGCTATTATTGCAATCTAAATAAGAGGATTGGAGGATTTTGAAGATGCAGCAGAAGCAGGAACGGAATGGATGTGAATTTTCAGGATCATGAATACTAATTTCTCAACTACCTGCAACTTAAACCGAATAATATGATTAGATTTATATATCTTAGCTTAATATTATAGAGTTAGAATATACTGAAATTAGAACATTCAAGCAATAATCAGGGAGAGTGAGATATTGAAAGAAGAAGGCTTTGTAAGGGAGGAGATGCGCCGCATAGGCTTCAAGTTCCGGATACTCAGAAGTATTAGGGATCCCAAGGGCACAAATCCATACACACTCTGGAAGGAGCTTGAGAAAAAGAGCTACTTTGTACGTTTTGGCAAAAAAGGCAATCTAAAGAGCGAGATATATAACATGATAAACAGCCTTGAGAAATCGGGGCACATAAAATCAATTCAAAAGATAGAGAACGGCCGCCTTAAGAATTATTACACGCTTACCGCGAAGGGCAGAAAGGTGCTGCTTTCCGCGAAGGGAATATTCAAAAAGCATTTCAATGAGCTTGATGCGCTGCTTGAGGGATGATATGAAAGGCAAACAGTCTGTTGTAGTAAAGAATGTATCAAAGACCTACAAGTCCGGCACGATAGAGGTAGATGCACTTATTGATGTCTCATTCTCGCTTTATCAGGGTGAATTTGTCGCTATTGTAGGGCCATCGGGAAGCGGCAAGTCAACGCTTATGCATATACTTGGCACCATAGACAAGCCTACCATCGGCGAGATCTACATTGACGGCGTTGCTACATCGGAGATGAGCGGCGACAAGCTTGCTGAATTCAGGAACAAGAAGCTAGGCTTTGTCTTCCAGGCGTTTAACCTTGTGAACGGGCTTGATGCGGAGATGAATGTGGAGCTTCCGCTAATGGTAAACCCGATGTCCTCATCGGAGAGGAAAAGCAGGGCTGACGCGCTTCTTATACAGCTAGGCCTTGAGAACAGATTAAAGCTGAAGCCTACGCAGCTAAGCGGAGGGCAGCAGCAAAGGGTGGCTGTTGCGCGTGCGCTTGTCAATAATCCCTCGCTTGTACTGGCTGACGAACCTACCGGAAATCTTGACACAAAGTCAGGCGATGAGGTAATCAAGCTGCTCAAGGACATAAGCAGAGCCCAGAATGTAACAATGGTAATGGTCACTCACAACCCTGACATTACAAGAAGGTGTGACAGGGTAATTCATATTAAAGATGGAAGAATAGAGAAGATAGAGGTTTTGAAATGAGAATGTCAAGTATAGTAATCGCCTTTCTGCTGCTTGCTATTGCAGCACCGGTCTTTGCGTTTGCAGCAACAAGCGGGCCGTCGCCCATACCGCCACCCCCATCATTCCAGGTAAGCACAAATGTGACAACGCTTTGCAAGGGAACCGTGAATATAGTGCCTATCGCCATAAAGACTCCTGTCGGCGCGGCTGAGATGCAGCAGCTCCAGTTAAGCCTGACAAACACAAGGAGCGCATACACAGTTGGCAATGGTACTGTAAGCGCTATCAATGTCAGCCCCAACGTCACTGCGATAGATAAAATGCAGATCTTTGTAGCGTTGAACACATCATCGATAGTGTCTGCCGGCATTGCTGTTAATTACGAGTATTCGACATTATATTCTGACAGCGAGGTAAGGAACATAAGCTTCGGGATAGAGACCTGCCCGACCCCGCTCTTGGTAAGCATAAAACCCGGCGTACTGACATCCGGAAAGATAGAGAACATCACGCTCAGCCTTTCGAACACCGGGAACACGACACTGAACCACATATCAATGCATGCGGGAATGCCAAACGTTGACGGAACATTCCTCGGGATCCAGCCGATACAGGTAAGCGCAATCGTCCCGAGAAGCACTGTCAATATCACGCAGAGCGTCTTTGTCTATAGCAATGCAACACAGTCATTCCCAATCAATCTATCCATAAGCCTTTACAATGGGCTGACAATAGAGCAGATTGCGGACAATCCTATAGTGCTCTCAAGCGGCATAATAAACATAACGCCATCCAGCACAACGCTCTCGCCGCAGGTGCCAACTCCAGGGAGCATATTCTCAATATCATTCGTGCTCACAGATATTGGCACGACTGGCGCATCCGGCGTTACCGCAACACCATTACCCCCGTTAGGCATTACGGATTACGGACAGAACTCAACATTTGTAGGCGGGATGCAGGTCGACACGCAGACACCGGTAACCCTTACCCTTACATCGCAAAGTTCTCTCAAGCCGGGTAATTACATAATACCGGTAAGGATAAACTACCTGAATAACCTGAGGCAGAATCTCAGCACCACCATAAGGGTTCCTGTTACATTTGCAGGCAGCAGCGCATCAACATTCAATGCGCTCTCTGCAGGGGCGACGAGGTATGCCACAGCGAGAGAGGGTTCCGGACTCCTAACAATTATTCTTGCCCTGGGATTGATAGTGTTTATAGTACTCTATCTTATAGAAAGGGGAAAGCACAAAAAGCTCAAGGAGGAGCATAAGCGCTTAAAGGATATAAGTACTAAGAATCTAAAAACGATCAAATGAACGCCCAAGACATCCTTTGGCTCAGCTTCAAGGATCTTAACGAGAAAAAGGTGAGGACCGCCCTTACAGTAATAATGGTGGTCATAGGCGTAGCCGCGATAGTGGCGCTTACATCACTGACAGCCGGAGTTAGCCAGAGCATCAGCTCATCGCTCTCCTCATTGGGCCCGACATCAATAATAGTTACATCAAGCAGCACAGCTGGATTCAGCGTTGCCGATGCAGCAACTTTGTCGGGGCTTCCAAATGTCACAAGCGTCACGCCATTGGTTGAGGGATCCGGAAGCCTGTATGCCGGCAATCAGAACACCTCGGTCACAATAATAGGAGTAAGCTCATCAGGGCTAAAGCAGCTTCTGGGAGGTAATGTCAGCCTTTATCAAGGCACGGTATATCAAGATACCATATCGCCATCAACTGTTGTAGGCCATAGCGTTGCATTCCCGACAACAGCAGCCAGCGCGAAGACAGTAAGCGTCGGGCAGACAGCAACCTTGAAAATAGGAGGCAGAGGCGGAAGCACTGTTAGCGTTCCTGTAGTAGGCATACTCGCAGCTCATGGAGGTGCACTGATACCAATAGACACATCAGCCTTCATGTCCATACCAGCAGCCGAATTGATACTCCACAAATCATCATTCAATGAGATGCTTGTAATTGCATCAAGCACAAGCGCAGTCAATTCGACGTCAGCACTTATAACAACAATATACGGCAGCAGCGCAAGGGTTGTTACAACATCGCAATTGCTCTCAACTGCAGCCTCGATAACAGGCACTCTTGGGCTTCTCTTCGGCGGGATAGCAGGAGTGTCGCTGCTTGTTGCTGCAATAGGCATAATGAACATAATGCTGATAGCGGTATATGAGAGAACCCACGAGATAGGAATAATGAAATCAGTTGGCTTCAAGAACAGCCACATACTTCTTGTCTTCCTCTTCCAGGCTCTTCTGATAGGGCTTATCGGAGGCGCAATCGGCATAGGCATTGGCGCCGGCGCATCATATGGGCTTTCATCGGTGCTCGGCGGCGCAAGTTCCGCTAGTACATCAGGCTCAGCTTCAGCATCAGCACGTTCAAGCAGCTCTGGCGGATTTGCGGTAAGCGGTAGCAGCAGCGCAAGAACCGGCGGAGGTGGATTTGGAGGCGGAAGCAGCAGCTCCGGATTTGGCGGCGGCAGTGCAACATCAACACTATCATTCCATCCAGTATTTCCAATATCAACAATAGCATATGCATTATTGGTTGCTGTAATCGTAAGCATCCTAGCAGGGATATACCCAGCATGGAGGGCCTCGAAGATGGAACCGATAGACGCGCTGAGGCAGCTTTGATTTATTCTAACAGCGCAATTGAATATCTTGTGATGCGTCTGTTTCCCTTGCTCTGATAGAAATCAGCATTGAACCTTCTGCGCTTAAGCATGAGGTCAAGCCAGTAATTGTCATCATCCCACATATCATCGATTGGAAGTTTGTCGATTTCGAACCATCTCAGCTCGTCTTCTCCCTCCTTTTGGATTGTATTACCATCAAAGTCCTTTGTGGAAAATAAGTGCACAGTGACAAATGCCTCTTCACTGCCATCGTTGTAGAAGTTCATTGTTCCATGGCTGAACAGATTCCTGACCGTAAGCCCTGTTTCCTCAAGTACCTCCCTTGCTGCGCATTCCTCTGGCAGTTCGGCATCATGCTCCAGCTTTCCGCCAGGTGCATTCCATTTTCCCTTGCTTATGCCCCTGCTCGCCCTTTTAAGCAATAGTTTTTTTCCATCAATGACATGGCACAGTGTTTGCTGGTCATCAATAGGCATGATATCACTATCATTAAGCTAAGGAATTGGAGGCATACTTTCCAGACTGAGGCGCTGAATTAGAAAATGCGCCTCATCCCAATTCATATGCCATTTATCAGATTCTATAGCATTTTCAAATCCTAGTGCGCGGTCTAAAGTAAAGACTATCGAGTACATCTCTTTTGCCTCGCTGTACCTTGAATGCTTTTCAAGATAGAATGCATTGATTGCAAATGTGTTTCTGTCACTTGCTAAATCTCCTAATTCTATTAGATATTGATTGGTGCTTTTCCAGTCTTTTGCTGCGTTCATGAATCTCTCAATCTGAAGTATAGTCTCGACTGCGATAAATGTGTCAGTTGCGCTATCTATAGCGACACCGTGTTTTAGAAGCTCTTTCTCCGCCTTTCTGAAAATCTTTAGATCTGGCTCGGTTGATTCAGTTTTCCTTGCAGCCTGTTCATTTACTACTTCAGCTATTCTTATAAAGACAGGAGATTGTATTGACTCGTTCTTTATACAACCAGATAGGATAGAGAATGCTGTGAGGGTAATTGCACTTAGCTTTGTGGCAGTTCTTTCCATTATATCGCGCTAGTCAGTGGATGCCTCAACCGATAGGCTTGGCCTGCCCTTTACAAGTACCCTTGATCCGCAGTAGCTGCACCTGACAAACTGGTCAAGCTGCTTTATTTTTTTGCCGCAGTGAGAACAGACATATGCCATATTTTGCACCTATATTATTTAGCATTATAAATTATTAACTCTTATTATTTCTTCGTCTTTAGCCATTTTATGAATTCTGTGTGGAGGGAGGACTTGCTTGTGTCTATTACCCTTATCTTCATGGTGGCATTGTATTGCTCATCATTCAGATGGACTACAGGCTCATAATTCTTCATCTCGCAGTAATGGACCTCCATCCAGTGTATTTTGCCGTCAAGATAGTCCTTTACGATATCCTTTGTGAGGGGCATTGAGGTAAAGCTGAATATTATTCCGCTGCACCAGCATAATGGCATGTTACCAGCAGGGGTTACACGCTCCCTCAATAGGTCGTCGCGCTCAACGGTTACAGCCTCGTGAACCACTAATTCTTTTATCGGTGCGAATGTTATCTTTGTCATGATTCCACTTTATGAGAAATTTATTTCTGGATGTTCTGTATCAGCCTTTTTGCGGTTCTTCCAGCGGGTGTAGTCATTGAATAAGAGCCTCCCGCATACATTGTGCCGCAATGCCTGCATTTCCAAATCCCTGTGCCAAGCCTTTTGACTGAATCCTTGCCGCACATATCGCAGCTGTAACGCGCGATCTTCTCGTGTCTTATCTTGTCGGCGCGCTTCCTTATGCTTGCACCGTATCTAATGCTTGCGTTTGCCATGTTATTCACTATTCTTTATCTCTAAGCATTTTGCGTGTTCTTAAGGAACTGATACTTGTAGCTCTAGTAGTTTCCATAAATATCACTTCTGCGAACTCTTTACGATATTCTTCTGTTCCTTATGCTTATTAAATGCTACCTCTATGAGCTCATCTATCTCTTTTTGGGAGAATCCTCCGCTAAGCCCCTTCTGCATAGCCCTTATGTAGTTCTCGTCATTTGCTATCGTTAACCTTGAATATGCGGCAATCATCTCGTTTGCAGTAGGATCAATAATGCTCTTTCCGCCTATCTTCGCAAATGTTGATGATGTAACTATGTTGTCTATCTTCAGTTTGCTAACTCTTTCCTCCCTTACAACTTTACCGTCCTCGTATTTTGGAACCTCCGTGTTAAGAAGAGCGCTCATTGCGGCTATTGTCCCCGCATCAAAGAGGTTGCCATTGTAGTTTAGCACATAAAGGTCAACATAAACCGTCCATGCCTTTCCTTCCTCTACAAAAAGGCTCTCCAGGTTTACGCACTTTCCGTGCCTTATCCCCCTGTCAACAACTCTTGCAAGCTCTATTGAGTCAGGGCTTGGCGGACCGCTCTCGAATGATGCTGATGCGAGCGGAAGAAGCTCTGCCGATACTACAAGATTTCCCTGGTTGGGAGTGTCTTCCATTGGCGTGTCAAGATTTAGCTTGACTCCAGCTAGCACCCTTGTTGTACCAAGATCAACCTGAGCTGATCCTTCCGCATTCTTTATTAGCCTGGGAATTATATCTATTTTCCTGAAATCGTGGAACCCTCTGTCATCCTCCCTCATATCCTTTGCTATGAGCTCCTTTATGTATCCTGTTTTTACTATGTCTATTGCTTCCATATGATCACCTAACTTTTTGCTCTTGCATATGCCTCCTTGAGTGCCTCCCTCTGGGCATCATTGACATGCTTTCCCGCACTGATCGCCATTCTGAGAGCTTCGGATAATTGCTCCTTTGTCATCTCCCCGTCCATCTGCAATAACAGTATCTCATTATTGCGCGGAGCAACGGCAATCGGCATGTCGCAATCTGAATAATTGTCTTCTATCATCGTGAAGTCTACAGCTATATGATCGCCTATCCTTCCTGCGCTTACAGAGTAGACAAGGTCCCTCATGTGTATGCCTGCGCTTGCTAGGGCAACCGATGCGGCTGTAAGCCCTGCTGCCCTTGTTCCTCCATCTCCCTGAAGCACCTCTATGAAAATGTCTATCTCGCTTCCCGGAAAGTCGGTAAGGACAACAACATTCTCGAATACCTCCTTTATTACTTTCGATATCTCAATTGCGCGCCTGTTGGGCCCGCTTCTTCCGTGTTCGGAAAGGCTGGAGAATGGCGCCATCGAATACTTGCATTTTATTATCGCCTTTGATGAATCCGCAAGATGCCGCGGAGTTGCCTCCCTTGGCCCGTATACAGCCGCAAGTATGCGGTTGTTGCCCCATTCTATGTATGCTGATCCGTCAGCATTCTTAAGCGGTGATGCGACTATCTTTATTTTCCTTATCTCGTCGAATTTCCTTCCATCAAGCCTCTTTCCATTCACAACCAGTTCCGGTTTGTTCAATGATGATCCCATTAACTCACTTCTTGCTTTTCTCCTCTAAAAAATTCTTAATCGTATCTGTAAGCCCTGAGAGGTGCGCCTCATTCTCTATCTTCAGAAGCGCCTCTGTCGCAAGCGCGATGTCGCCGTCCTTAAGCCATATAAGGCCGTTCATTCCCACAACAATATGAGAGCCCGTATATTCAGCTATCTGCCTCACCATCGTGCTCTTTTTGCCTATAACCCTTGGTATCTTCTTTGGCTTTATTGAGACTATTGTGCCTCCATCTAATTGTTTTGGATCGCTGAGTATTATTGTGTTCTTTCCCTCTATGCCCTTTATCAGCGCGCTTATTATTGTCCCCTCAGTGAATTCATAATCGTCGTACTTGCTTGGAATCAGCAGCGCCCTTCCGAAATAGGATAGGTCAACAATGTAGACCTTTGGCCTGGCCTCGGCCACAATGCCGACAACAGAGTCCTCAAGCCTTGGAAGCCAGCTGCCCTCGAGCGGTATTATCGCATGCTCCGAATCATCATATATGCCAAGCACCTTTGAGTATGTCTTGCCATTCTGGATAAAGCTGTTCAGTATCATTGATGGTTTTTCCGATATTATATCTCCAGGCATTACCATTCCGCGCATTAAATCAACTATTAATATATTATCATAAAATCTTTACGATTGCCTTTCCCTGTGTTGAGCCGTTTATCCTGTCAAAGAACTCAGTCTGCATGCCTGCAGGGAATTCAAGCGTTGCTGATAGGCTGCCGTTGTCGAGCCATTTTTCAGACTTGAGCCCGTACCTTTTCAATGTTCCGTATGACCTGTTCGCATATTCGGCAGGTATTGTGACCTCTATTTTTACTGTTGTGAACTTTATCGGCATTATCATGTTTATTTTCTTGACTATCTCATCTATTTGCTCGGTCGGGCTCTTGAACGGATCTATTGATACCTTGCCTTCCTTCATCGCATTCTCTATCCTCAATGGGGGATTGGGCGCATTTGTGCGCGGATCGATTGAATTCCTAGCTATTATCTCGATTATCTGCTTGCGCTTCTCCTCGATAAGCCGGTTCCTCTGATCGGTGGTTATTGGCACCTCACCATTCTTCAGCATAGACTCCACAACCTTTGAGAGCTCTGTAGTGCCAAAGGATTTCCTGATCTTGTCATCAGATTGGCGCTCGCCCTTGCGCGCATCCTTGAATATCTCCTCTGCCTCTAGTACGCTAAGCGGATCGCTGCGCTTGCCTGTTATATACTCGTATGCAAGGTCTGAATTCACGAATATCTCGAATTCGTTACCATCCCTGTGCAACTTGACTATTACTGTCTTAGACGACATTGGACCACGCAAGAAAAGGGCAGCTAAAAGTACTTTGCTACCTTATCTGTGGTAAAGCTCTCAAAACCAGTCTCCCTCTTTATTATGGAAATGTCAAGATTGTTTTCCGTGAGCTTGCCCTCATTAATCTTCTTGATTATGCTTACACCAAGGCTTATCGCATCCTCAATGCTTATTGTGTCCTTATAATTCTTGACCAGTATCTCCTCCGCCACCTTTTTTCCAGAGCCTATTGCATCGGCCTTGTAGCCAAGGTACGTTGCGCCAGGGTCTATCTCAAAGAGCTTTGGTGTCTTGTCTATTCCACCTATAAGCAACGATACCGCATACGGCCTTATCCCACCATACTGCGTAGCCATCTGCATCTCCTCAGCTATCTCCCTTGCAGTCGTCTCAACAGATTCCGTCTCGCTGTATATCATCCTATGCGTCTGGGTCTTATTCCTCATTAGGCTTACAATATGAAGGCCATCTGCGACAAGGCCGCTGTATGTTGCGCCGATGAATGAGTCAACGCGGAATATCTTCTGTATTGTGCTTGGCACTGCAAGCGGCTCTATTATATTCTTGTGGGCAACGAGGACTACACCGTTGTCAGTAACAATACCTAACGATGTTGCACCTTTCCTGACAGCCTCCCTTGCATAATCGACCTGGAAAAGCCTGCCATCTGGGCTGAACATTACGCCCCTATCATACGCCTGTACATTCGGATACATTATTTCACCATTTAGAATGTAATATCTTTAACAATTAGAAACTAATTAGTTAAGATAATAATTAGGATATAAGCTTTATAACCTTTTCCCTGATTGTCGGGTTTTGTATTATTGGATTAAGTTGAATCTTTAGGCTTTTGCAGCTTAGATTCTAGCGCCTTTATCGTGCCTGAGGCATTCAGCGTGTAGAATGCAATCTCCTTTCCCGCAAGCCTTTTCATGAAAGCAAGTGCGATGATGGTATCTTTGTACATTGCAAGATTGCACCGCAGGATGAAACGTCTGCTTCCGATGTGCTTCATAATCCGGAAATTTGCACTGTAGTAATTAACCTCACCTATGCTATGGACAAGCTCCTTTAGAAGCTCATGCTCGAAAGCATTCCTTTCCTGGGAGGAAACATCAATTGTTGATTCGACAAGTATGTACCTTCTCTTTTCTGTTTTCATTCCCTCACCAGTGATTTGTTTACCTCACTTATGCTATGCCTTGCATATTCATCGCTTGCGCCAAGCAGCTTGGCAATCTCGATCAATTGCATGTACGAGCACAGGTTGAGGTTGTTTTTTGCAAGTGTTGCGAATGAGACATCGAGCTTTATCGACTTTGCATATGCAAAGAGTTTTGACATCAGGTAGAGGCTCCTTGACCTTTGGAGACCGTAGAACGATGTTACTGTGCTGGTTGGTATGCATAGCACGATATCGTTCTCGAGCATCTGGCCCAATGCCCTCTTGTTTATTCGCATGTCCCCAAACACTATGGCACTTGGATTCATCTTTATCGCTGCAAGGATATCCTTGTCGGAGCTTTCAGCAATGACTATGGAATTCTCAGCCTCGCCTCTTTTTTGAGTCGTTTCGATTATTTTTATTTCCTTCCCGGATAGGAATATGCGCTTGTACCCTAGAGATTCTTCAATATCCGCGCTTATATTGCATGAGCCATATGCAAGGTCATAGTAGTCCAGAAACACACCATATCAATAGAATAATCTTCATCTTATTTTATAAGTTCTGCATAAACGACCTAACATGTTGTATTTTTCCCATATATAGTATTTATACTACAATAGAATCTGATAGCTCTTTCTACTTCTCGCTTTTGGTCTCTTTGCCGAACATCTCGCTCTCCAGTACCTCCTTTGTCTTTTGTGGAGGATAAAGAAGCTTTATCAGCTTCGTGTGGCCTCGGATACCCTTGCCAGATTCGAATGATGCGACAAGACCCTGCATCTCTAGTTCGGAAAGGTATTTCCTGTACCATCTCTCGCTCTTTGGCTCCTTGTGCATGCTTTCGGTAAGGCTTTTGTACCTTCCGTATACCTCCCCGCTGAACAGGTATGTATCAACGCCATCGGTAAGCTTTTTGTAAGACCCTCCGCTCTGCGTGAGAAGCGCTATCGAATACAATACAAGCTTGTGGTGCTCCGGAAGCGTGCCTATCAATTCATATACAACGTCGCTATCGGCAAGCTTTGATGCATCTTCAGCATCCTTCATGGTTATCTTTTCCCCCTTCCTCTCATCAGCAAGCTCGCCAGCTTTTGAGAGCATCTTGAGAGACAGCCTTGCATCGCCTCCTTCCCTCGCAGATGCGGCAGCAATAAAATGTAGCACATCGTCGCTTATTACATTGCTATTAAAGCCAAGCGCTGACCTGTCCTTTATTATCTCGTAGAGCTCGTTTGCATAATATGGAGGAAATACAAGCTCTGATTCGTATAATGTGGATAGGCTTCTGGGATCTAGCGTATCTTTGAAGGATACCCTGTTCGATATGCCTATCATTGTAACGCCGCCAGCCCTTATGTCGCTGTTTATCCTTGTCATTGTGTATATCAGGTCGTCAAGATCCTTGACTATGTCAATCTCGTCTAGTATAATTACAAGTATCTTGTTGTCTTCCTCTATCCAGCTCGTGATCTTCTCATAAAGGTCAACAGTGCCATAACCGCGCTTTGCATATGTTGTAAGGTGGTCGCTCACTATCTTGTTAAGCACGCGATAGCGTGAATTGTATATCTTGCAGTTAATGTAGCTTATCTTTGCCCTTGTGTTCGGTATCTCCCTTACCTCATCAAGAACATATTTGGTGCATGATGTCTTGCCTGTGCCAGTCTTTCCGTATATGAATAGGTTCCTGCCTCGCTCTCCCTTCAAAGATGGGGCGAGCGCCCTTTCTATTCCGTTTATCTCCTTTGACCTCGATATAAGCTTTTTTGGGATGAAATGTGGAGAAAGCACCTCTCTCTTCGCAAATATCCTTGATTCAGAAAGCATATCACTTAGAGACTGCACATTAACCCCCTTCAATTATAGTAATATAATATCAGCCTTCCTTTAAAGCCTTTTCTCATTGCATATCGTTTTTGATGTCCGATAGGAATCAAAATCCATATATAGGATAACCGATATATATAAATATATCCTACCCCACTATATATTAGTGATTATATGCAATGGGATAGATTAGCTGATAATGATACAATAGAAAGAACCGCAAATGCGCTCAGAGGGAGAGGCATAGAGGTTTTTATTGCAGAGAATAAGGAAGATGCCAAGAAAAAGGTATTGGAATTGATTCCAAAGGGAGCTGAGGTTCTGCATGTCGCCTCAGTTACACTTGAGGAGATAGGGATATCGAAGCATATTGATGATAGCGGGGATTATGAGTCGCTTGGCGCAAGAATAAGGAATGTAAAGGACGACGTTGAGAGAGCCAGGCTTAGAAAGATGACACTGAGCCCTGATTATGGAATAGGCAGCGCGCATGCTGTGACAGAGGATGGCCAGATAGTTGATGTGTCTGCATCAGGAAGCCAGATACCGGTATATGCATACGGCGCCTCAAACCTTATACTTGTAATAGGCACACAGAAAATTGTCAAAAACCTTGACGAAGCCCTAAAGAGAGTATATGACTACGTGCTTCCTTTAGAAAGCGACAGGGTTAGAAAGGCCTATAATATTCCGGGAAGCAGCGTTAACAAGATACTCATAATAGAGAAGGAACGGCCAGGCAGAACAAAGGTAATATTCGTCAAGGAAAGATTAGGGTTCTGATTGCATCTATTAGATCTTCTTAATAGAGACGACCGTTGGCATAATTAATCCTGTTCCCCTTAGGAAGGTCACAAGGGACTTTCCATGGGGTTCTGTCTCAATGCTGGCAAGAACCTTAGTAGCCTGCCGTGTTCTACTTAGAAAGGGCGAGCGCTTTAATTCAAGCATTTCAGGATGGGTTAAGCTCCTTTGATACAGGACACCCTCAGCCAATAATTTAGAATGATCGGTTGGGGCGTTATTACCGTTAAACTGATCATACAATTGCCAAATGCGCCTGTTTTTGCGTAAGGAAGTTTTCATTCTTTCCAATGCCATGCAATACCCAATGAGAATTTGCGGATGAAGGTATTTATAGGTTAATTAGCCTGAAGATAACAAGTACTATAAGAAATTGCCGAATTAGAATAAAATCCAAAAAAATAAAGGTATAAATACTTAAAAGTTCATATAATAATTGATTAAAATGATAACACTTGCTTTAGCTAAATCGATGGCTTTCGGTAGGTTTCTAAGGATATCGAAAGAAGTAATATTAGATTCAGCAGCTGCAGGTGTCATTATCGGTGTTTCTGCCACAGAGGCACGTAAGCTATTAAGAACAAAGCAATAGCATAAAATTCAGGCTTATTTTTAATGCTGCTTGTATTTTATTAATTTCTTTGGATGATTTAAAAAGGTGCAACGATTGAGTGAACAAGAATATCAAAAACTGCTTGACAGGGCGTTTTCGAAGCTGCCCAACCTTAGTGCAGACAGGGCTGATTTTGTAATACCTGATGCTGAGGTGCTTAACGAGGGCACGAAGACGATAATAAGAAACATCGCGCTTATCGCCGACAAGGCAAGGAGGAATGGGATCGACATTGCAAAGTACCTAGGCAAAGAGTTCTCTGTCCCAATCAATTTTGAGGAACAGCGCCTTATAATGAATGGAAAGTTCCCTGCTGATGAGATAAACAGGCGGATAAAAAGGTATTTTGAGATATATGTAATATGCAGGGAATGCAAAAAGCCGGATACGCATCTGGAAAATGCAGAGAAGGGCATGTACCTTATTTGTGAGGCGTGCGGCGCAAGGTACTGGGTTAAGAACTAGGTGTTTTGATAAGGAGAGGGGGAAAACCACATGATAACAGAAGGGGAGCGGTTGTAGAGAGTTCGCTCAAGCTTCCAAATTCTGGAGAATTTATAGGAAGGGTTTCAAGGATAGCAGGTGCTACAAAATTCATGGTAAAATGCACAGACGAAAAGGAGCGCCTATGCACAATCCCAGGAAGGCTCAGAAGGGCATTCTGGATAAAGGAAGGAGATGTTGTGATAGTAAGGCCATGGGTGGTGCAAAGTGATGAGAGGGGCGACATAATATGGAGATACAGCATAATGGACATGAACAAGTTGAGGGACAGGAACATGCTGCACGGGCTTTGATTAATCCAACATATTATTCTAACATGAAGATTAAAGAGCAAAGTATTAAGCTGGATAATGACTAACTCTTTCTATGGATAATGAATTTATGATAAAGGGAACCCTTGTAAGGAAATTAGATTCCAAATCCTTTGAACTCGAGTTCAGGACCGTCCCTGAGCTTTTCAGCTACAAGCATATAGATGACGGAACTCTTCTTCTGCTTGACCAGCTTGAGGTTAATGAATCGGACAACTGCCTTGACCTTGGCTGCGGCTATGGGGTCATAGGAATAGCCATGGCAAAGCTTGCGCCGAAAGGGAAAACATGCCTTGTTGACAGGGATTTTGTAGCTGTTGAATATTCAAATATAAACATAAGGGAGAATAATGCAACCAACGCAAAGGCAATTCTAAGCAATGGCTTCAGCCATCTTGCTGGGGCAAGATTTGATCTGGTTGCCTCAAATCTGCCAACACATGTAGGACAGCTATCGCTTAAGAATATAATAAAGGAGATGGGAGAGCATCTCAACAAGGAAGGAAGGGCCTATGTTGTCACTGTGTCTATATTGAATCCGTTCATAAAAAGGGAATTCCTTTCTGTCTTTGGCAATTATGAAAAATTGAAAACGGGGAAGAAGCACACGGTCTCCCTTGCCGTAAGAGAATAAAATGAGGAAAGCTACTTCAGCTGTTTCATCTTTTCCTCATACTCCTTTCTGCTTATCTCTCCCCTTGCATACCTTGCCTTAAGTATAAGTATTGGGTCGTGTTGCTTTGTATATCCGTGCCTTGCCCAGTGGTCGCCCCTGCATGAGCAGAAGAATGTAAGTATCCAGCCCAGAAACACTATAAGGAATACAATGCCCATTAATGAGAGTAATTCACTGCCGAAATATGGATTTCTTGGAAATGCCAAAGATGCAGCAAGCGCTATTACCATAAGTATGAACAGTATTGCAAGTATGGCACTTAGTATTTTGGAGCTGTGCCATCTGCAGCAGCCGCACGAACATGATTCCGCATCCTTTGAATCGTGAATATTGCTTTTCCTTGGCATTGAATCATCTTTATTAGTATGATAACTACGCTAATGCTTTTAAGCCTATCGCAAATGATGGCATAGGGTTTTATATTGGCTAACCAAAATATATCTGGCAGATAGGTCGGGAAGCTAAGGGTTTCCCATTCGCAAATCCCTTTTGGCGGACCAATGCCGGTTGAGTGCTATGGCGCATAAGCAGGTCCTGCGTTTCGGCTATGATGATCCTGCCTTAGGTGATAGTCGGGTGTGTGAACCAGGCCAGGCCGGAAGGAGCAACCTTAAGCATATTTTTGCTATGCTCTTAAGATACAGGGTTGAGCCGTGATGCAGCAAACTTGCATGGTTCTGGTATTGCAAGGCCGGCTTCTGCCACGTATTAAAAGTCTTGCCAGCAAATAGTAGAGTTTATGCCGAAGTCGCCTAATCCGGTAGGGCGGCGGATTGCTAATCCGTTGTCAGCAATGACTTAGGGGTTCAAATCCCCTCTTCGGCGAATAAATAAAGGTTTGTTCCCCTACTGTGGGTATAAGTAAAAGTTCAAATCCCAACTTTTCGAGCCCTACTTCATGGTAGGCTTATAAATACCTTGTAGAATAGAGTAATTGTAGTGATTGAAATGGCAACAATAGAAAGACGTATTACAATACCGCAAGAGAGAGACTCTTGAATTATTGAGAGATAGCGTAATTTATAACTTAGAGAGAGGACAGAAGGCAAGCAAATTTCCCACACTACATGCATATATAGAAATGGTTGGGGAAGACGTACCAAATGCCACAGTACGAAAACTACGAGAGGAATTTGTCCAAATTAGAGACGCTTTACCAACTATTAATTTTGGAATAGTTGAAAATGGCAAATTTGTTGCTGTTGATAAGATATCTGGCAGAGAGTTATGCATCGAATCCAGATGCTGGGTTCTTTCTAACTGCTATTGGTTTGCCCACAGAATTTGCAGCTAAAGAAAAGCTTGCCGAACTTATCAACGGGTCTATAGAAACATGCGACGAAGCAATTAGAAGAAATTGCGGATTTGGTAAGTATTCTTAAACGTAAAATAAGCACCAACAGATACAATTAATATTCTTGTTGGTTAAACAAAATTCTCACATTCGCCTCTTCGACTTACTTCATATAGTAATACAATAAAATAATACCTAATAGTAATATTTAAATACCTTTACATTCATATACTATCCATGGAGCAAATGGTTACTATATCTGTAAAGATACCTAAAAGACTTAAGGAACGGCTTAAAAAGTCACACATGAAAGTTTCAAGGACAGTACGCTCTTTGTTAGAGCGAGAAACATTAGAGGAAGAGGCGCGCAAACTTAATGAAGACATAAAAAAACATAGGAAGATATTCGATAAGGTAAGCATAGAAGACGTTGTAAGGGATATAAAGGAAGATAGGGAGAGCAGATGAAATACCTCTTTGACGCATCATCAATATATTCGGTGATTGTACAACCAAAAACAGAACTACTTATTCAGAATTATACATGTGATCTAGTAAGGTACGAAATTGGTAATATATTACTAACTGAGCGATTTAAGGAGAAAAACCATAAATGGCCCGCAACAGGAATCGATGTTGGAAAAGATCAAAAGCGCATTAGGCTTTATGGATTTTTTAACTGTGAGGGGTTATGAACAGGAAGTTATAGATCTTGCAATGGAATACAATTTGAGTTTTTATGATGCATCTTACGCATATATTGCAAAAAAGGTCAATGCAACTCTAGTTACAGAAGATGATAAATTATCAAAGAAAATAAGCAGTTATGTAAAAACTATTAGAGCGAAAGAATTAACAGATACTAGTACATATTTCCAATTATAGGGTCATGTCTTCAACCACATATAATTTTACATAAACTTGTATGGAAGTATTTAGTTTGAGGAACAAGATAAAATTTAGAGCTCCTCTTCGGCGGTTCATTCTTGGCTCAATTGCCCAAGCTTAAAAATTCTTCCGGGGTTAGAATAGAAATTTTAGCTGCTTTAGGGAAGTCTTTCTTGTTGCGTGTTATCAGGTACTTAGACCTCCCTTTTATTGCAGAATAGAACTGTATCGCATCTTCAAAATCGCCAATTTCGCTTTTGAATGAATTATTTAGTATTTCTGGATTTAAGGTTGTTATTCTGAAACCCTTTATGGCCGACTTCGTTGTTGTTTTTGCTTCTGTCTCGGATACGTTCTTTTCTGTAAGAAACCATATTATCGGCACGCTCAATGCTGAAATATGCCCTGAAATATGGCCTTTCCTCACCATTTCAATTAACCGGAGAGATGATTCGATTCCAGGCGCCTTTCTAACACGTCGATAAAGATGTTCACATCTACAAAAATTATATCATCACCCTTTTTTAGAGAACCAATTCCTTATTGCGTCTCCGATTAGCTTTTTATCGTCTTTAGCGTCGCTTTTTGGTATTATACCTACTAAATCCACAAGTTCTTTACTTATTCCGCTTTTAATCATCCTCTGCTTCATTTTTTCAAGATCCTCTTCCCTTTCTTCCACCATTTCTGTACCCAGCAATCTGTTTATTATCTCATCATAACTCTCCCTTTTGGCTAGTGCTATCCTTCTAAGCCTGTTTCTTGTCTCTTTCTTGACCCTTAGTATTGTAATTTGCTCTTGTGACATTACATAACCATACAATTTTATTATGTATATCTTATGTATATGTAATGTATATTATTAAACCTTTCTATTGCAAATATCTGGCATTAGTTTCCTTACCCCTTTACAAAGCTAGGGTTATCAACCTTAGAGTATGAGACCCTCTTCGGCGAGTTCTGACACAATACCGCGTAAAGGGGTATATAATAGTAGATTTGGTTAATAATTGAACATTTGATATTTCAGCTTAACGTCCTAAAGCAATCATAAAATGTTCGGATATCTACCTAATGTACTATAATTCAATCAGGATTACTCTCCGTTTTCAAGAGCCATTTCCATAATGGTATAAATATTATTGTATATTCGCCGATTTTTTCCCTCTGTTCATAATCCCACGTTATAATGCTAATATTTTTGCATTTTAGTTCTTTAGCAGCATAAATGGCGCCATCGGTTTCTCTCTTTTTTATTTCCGTTTTGTTTGATGCATACGTAACCTGAATTATCTCTAATACCGTATTGCCTTTTCTTATTGTAAAATCGGCTTCATGCTGGTTGTAATCCCTCCAATAATTTATTTCTGTCTCTTTTTGCCAATAAAACTTCCTTCGGATAAGTTCTATGGCAACTGCACTTTCCATTAATTTGCTTATGTCGCTGCTTAACGCTACGGCACTTATGAGTCCAGTGTCGATACCGTAGATTTTCTTAGGTGCTATTACAGACTCCTTAAGTTTGAAAGAGAACCTATCGATTTTGAATAAAAGGTAGGAGTTTTCTAGGTAGCCAATCCAATCCTGCACAGTATGCTTACTTGCAATTTCAAATATATTCCTCAGTTTTGAATAACTGATCTCGCAAGATGAATTCGATATCAAATACCTAGTAAAATCGCTTAATTTTGATGCGTTTCTAATTTTGTACCTTTGTATCACATCTCTTTGAACCATATCCTTGTATAAATCAGCAAGAAATTCCCTGCCGATTTTTAATGCAAGGGGGAATCCACCAATTTTAAGATAACTTTCCAGATTTTTTATCAAATCGGCTTTTTCCTCCGTTGTATAAGCATTGCTTTCGTGTTTAACTTCGTTATAATCGAGAAACTCTCTGTAGCTGAAAGGTAGTAATACATTATCAATATGCCTGCCGGTCATATATGTTGAAAGTTCCTTGCTGAGCATTTTTGCGTTGCTGCCGGTAAGTATTATTCTTTTTGATTCTACTAACCTCGAAACAAATTTTTCCATCCGTCAATCTCTTGTATTTCGTCAAGCACAAGAAAATCAACATTGCCTTTAAGTGCGTATATCGCCTCCAGCACTTTATTTAGTTCCTTTGATTGGATGGTGAGTCTCTCATCATCAAAGTTTATATAACCAAATTTGTACCTACTTCCAAGCATAAATGCAAATACCAACTTACCGGAACGTCTTGGGCCTGTTATTATGTTTCCAACACCGGCAACTAATCTTTTATTTGATAGGTCCAATTCTCTGGTCAAGATCCTCTCTCTATCAAATAAACTCTGCATCTTGGCTTCTTGTTCTCTGATCACAGTCGTTATTTCATTTACAGTTATCATATTAGGATTATAAACGATTAAATATTTAAATCTACCCTTTATTTGGGTAGAATTAGCTTATAACTACCCTTATTAATTCGATTTTAGGTGCGGTGCGGATTTTTTAAACAGTTGGTCCTTTATATAAAACATACGAAACACATATTTAAAGGAACAAGATAAAGTTTAGATTCCCCTCTTCGGCGAATAACAAGAGTTTATTAGTGTGACATCGAAAAAAGGATAGGAATATATAGCTTGTATCAGTAGTTTTAGTGGCGAGGCTATGGGTACTGTATCAACCTTGATATTAATCATATTGCTTGTTCTCATTGTATTGGTATTCTGGCCGAAGATATCCGAGCTTCTGAACCTTGGTGTTAGCCTTGTATCAAACCCGCAACCAAAATTCAACTTCACATTCCCAAACAATATAACCAATTCCTCACAAGCCAACCAGAATATTTCCTATGCTCCATTGATAAATTACACATTAGGCCTGATAAACAAGGACAGGGCAGCATACGGCCTTCCTCCTGTTACTCAATCCCCCGAATTATCTGCTCAACAACATGCTGACAGCATGCTTAAGTACAATTACTTCAGCCATTGGGACATTTATGGGATGAAGCCATACATGCGCTATACAATCCTTGATGGAAGGGGTGCAGTTCAGGAAAATATTGCATATACTAGATCGGGAGTTAGTTCTTGCCTAGGCAATATATGCAGAAGCTACGGCAATGTAAATGTAAGCACTGCCATAAAGGACCTTGAGTATAGCATGGTTTATAACGATTCGATATGCTGCAATAACGGCCACAGGTACAATATCCTTGATCCAAACCATAACCAGGTTTCCATAGGTGTTGCATACAACAGCACAAATGTGTATCTTGTTGAGGATTTCATAAACAACTATGTAACATGGCTTAACAATACGCCCAATTTCGATAACGGGGAGGTAACTCTTGTCGGAATAACCTCTCAATATCCACTCTCAAGCATCGAGATAACATACGACCCTCCAGTTACAAACATGTCGACGCAGGAATTGAACCATACCGCTGAATATGGATATGGCAGCTCTATTGCTGGGGTTGTTTCAAGCAGATCTGATTATTACCCTAACCTTACTACCATAGTTGCAGACACTTATTATACAAGGGGTTCAGATTTTGACATTTCATTCAATATGAGCAAGCTCGACCATTCGTATGGCGCAGGAGAGTATACATTATTGCTCTGGATGAACAACAGCACATCAAGCTTTATAGGATCCAGTTATACGATATTCCTTAATCCAAATGGAACTGAGTATGCTCCATCAAACATATAGTGTTTATTCCAGCATGTCTCCAAAAGACCTTATGAAATACCTGAGCGCGCCTTTGAATGATTCATTTCCCTCTTTAGTAAGCGAATAGATTATTATCTTTCCCTCCTTCTTACCTTTTATCAGGCCATTCTCGCTCAGCTCCCTGAGTGCAGGGTATATTGTTCCTGCCTTTGGCTTCTCGCCCCTCCTCTTTTCTATCTCCTTTGCTATCTCCTCACCGTGCATGGGCTTCCTTGAGAGCAGGAAAAGTATCTGGAATGATAGGAGACCCCTCATGTCGCAGCCGTGGTATTTCATTGATTCACTTCACTTTATGTATATATAGGATATCATATATATTTATATATTTATCTTTTCACTATATACCATATATCGTATGTCCTATACGTACGGTACAAGAGGTTTTGAAATGTGTGAAAATATGTACGGGCATGGAATGAGGAGCTTCCTCACGAAAGAGGAACGCATAGAGCTGCTCAAGGAATACAAGGAATCCCTTGAGAACGAGGCAAAGGGCGTATCAGAAAGGATAAAGGACCTTGAGAAGAAGAATAACTGATTCTTCTTTCTCTTTTCTTTCTTTTTCTTTAATCTTTTTCTATTTGATTCTCTTATCTACATAGGCATCAATAAATAAACAGCAGAACTAATTATTCTAGTATTTAGTGATTAGTTGGCTCTCAGGGTAATAGAGTATAGGCAGCTTATACAGATCCTTTCAATGTTCGTGCTTGTCCAGTTTGCAGGACTTCTGTTGGCAACCCAGATATTTACCGGCGCCACTTTTCAGCAAGTGCAAGGGGTGCAGGCTGTTTCTTCCGGCTTCGATGCGCTTTTTTACATCGCATACATCATAATATTCACAGTAATACTGCTTATAATATTCAAGGTATACAAGGGTGACAAGCTTTTTATGCTTCTTGATGCGGCTGTTGTGCTTGTTGCCTCGTTTATAGTCTTCCTTGTCTCGATATCTGCGTTTCAGGGAGCTGCATTCGCAAGCCTGTTCGGAACAGGGGCAAACGCTGCGATAATTGCTGCGGGCATTCTTGCGATAATCCTTGTAGTTGCAAAATACAAGATCCCACGTCTTAGGAACACAACCGCAATCATATCAAGCATCGGGGTTGGCCTTATAATAGGCGTAAGCTTCGGATTCATTGTGGCATTTGTTTTCATGGTAATACTTGCAGTCTACGACTTCATTGCGGTATTCATAACAAAGCATATGATAACCATGGGCAATGTCGCAATAGAGAAGAATCTCTCATTCCTTATCATGGTGAATGAGGTGGAGGCGGTTCCTGTCAGTTCGTTGAGCAGCAAGGACAGGGATGAATTCAAAAAATCAAAAAAGAATATGGAAAAACAGGGAGGCATGATAAAAGAGCTTGTTGATAGCAACATGGCACCGATCTCTGCCAGGATGGCGCTCGGAACCGGTGACCTAGCAATGCCGCTGATGCTTGCAATAGCAGCATACAAGGTCAGCCTTAACTTCATACTTAGCTTCGTTGTAATTTTGGGCGCGACGCTTGGGCTTATCATAACAATGTTCATATTAAGGAGATACAAGCGCGCGCTCCCTGCAATACCACCTATACTATTCGGCATAATCATTGCACTGGCTGCCTATTTTGCAATAATGGCGGTTGTATAAAAGCTTTATAAATAAAAGAGCCATATACCTATGATACAATGGTAAAAGCAAGCGAACTGAATATAAGCTCGATACTTGCACCGCTTGGAGGGTTTGCAACTGTATTATACACATATTACTACATACAGCAGCTATCCCTGAATCTTGGTATCTATTACGGGGTAAACGGCACAATAAAGGCTTACAACATAAACGCAAGCTCGAAGCTTCTCGAGGCACTCGGGCAGACAAGCACACTCCCTGTTGCGCTGCATCTATCCTACGTGCTTGTGCCATTTTCGCTCATAATATTCAGCATAGGCATATTGTGGCTCTTCTCAAAATCGTACTCGAAGATGATGGCCGCAACAATGGCATTTGCATCAATCGTGTACCTTATAATAGCCGCGATACTGCAGCTTGACTTCTTCGGCTTTTCGAATACACTGTTCATACTCCCGGGATCCTATATAGGGGGAATTCTTGCGCTTGCTGCTGCCGTCTATTTCATGGTAAAATCGGGCAGTAATACCCATTCAAAGAGGTCTGCGCAGCAGATAACGATAAATCCGGAAACTCCATACTCTAACATGAAGATACTATCAAATAAGCTGATGAAGAAACTCAGCGGCCAGATATACATACTTGACATGCATTTTGATGTAAGTGCGCTTGACAACCTGATACACCTTGTCGATGGCAACCTTGATAGGTATAAGAGCATATCAGTGCTTGCAAAGGCTGACAGGCTCAATGCGGAATTTGAGAAGAGGTACAAGGATTTCAAGATCGAGCTTGAGAACAAGAATGTATCTTTTGAGCTTAGGATACTAAGCGAGAAGGATGCCTCAAAGCAGCACGAGCGCATGATCATAGACAACAGTTCAGCCTACAAGATACCGCCCCTCAACATAATAAACAGGAAGAGCGAACACATAGTCGGCATAAAGCATGATGAGGCAATGCACAGGTTCAGCGATATGTGGTCTGAGGCGACAAGATTCGACAACTACATAAGCACCAAAGCCAATCCAAAGTAGCTTATGGATTCTTGATTTCAATCATAAACCGAATGTATGCAATAAGTATTTATAGATATAATTGCCATTTATGGTATTGGTAGATAGCTTGGTCAGACATAGTATTCTTGCGGTTGTTATTATTCTCTTCGGCTTTATTGCAATTGCGCATTCAGGCCCGGTTTTTGTAGGCACTGCCTCGATAAGGGCGCCGGCTGTAGTACTCGAAAACAACACAGGCAGTCTTACAACCATAAAGCTAACAATCACAGCAGGAAGCGGCATTGTGAGTGTTATAGGGCCCCAGACCGTAGCAAATTCAACAGTCCAGTCTGCGCAAACTGCTGCTACATATGCCTCAAACTACACAGGCAATAAATTCGCCGATTATAACTTCACATATGAAATAGAGGATGCTGGCGATAATGTATCTGGACCTAGCGCTGGCGCTGCTATGGCGATCCTCGCAGTATCAGCATTTACCAATAAACCATTGAGGACCGACTTCACAATGACAGGGACAATAATGAGCAATGGAAGCATAGGCCAAATTGGGGGCGTTTACGACAAGACAAGCGCGGCAAAGAGCGCTGGGGCCAAACTCATACTTGTGCCAAAGGTTGCGCCGACAGACAGCGAGGACCAGCTTTACCTTCTTGTCCAGACAAACTTCGGCATACCGCTTGTGCAGGTTGCGAACATATCGCAGGCTGCCTATTTCGCATTCAATAAGAACGCAAGCGGAATAGCAAACCAGACCAGATACAATTTCACAAAGGATTACAACATAGCAGATCTTCCCGATGCCAGCATAAACTGCACCGCATCATGCAACTATAGCACTTTCGATCTTCTTCTGAATTCAACGTTCAACCTCACAAGGGGCAGCATAGATTTGCTTGCCTCGAACCCCAAGTTCTACAACATAAGCATGCAGCTGGGAGAGGTGCTCAACCAGAGCGTTGCGGTAGCAAACCACGGATACATATACACTGGTGCAGATTTTGCATTCCTTGACTATGTGGATGCCTTCTATTTCAATGGCTACTCAACAAACAGGAGCAGTGCGCTTGCGCTCCTTTACAGGATACAGGGATTCTGCAACTCGCTGAATCCCCCGCCCCTCACAGAATCAAACTATAATTATGTAATAAGCGCAGAGCTTAGGCAGCTATGGGGCAATTACACGATAAACAGCATTGTGAGCGGCTACAATTCATCGCAGATAGACTCCGACCAGATACTTGATGAGCTTTACCTCGGTGCGGAGGCCAATGGCTGGTGCACTGCGGCAAATCTTGTCTATAATGAATCAAACGCGAACGGCACCTATGTCACGCCATCCCCGACCCAGCTAAGCAATATTGCTGCGCAAAGAGTTGGAAGGGCATTGAAATACGGGCCTACTATTTATTCAACTACCGCACAGACAGCATATAAGCAGGGGAATTATGCAGCCGCGATACTTGATTCAGACTATGCGTTTTCGCTAAGCAATGCAAGCTCCAAGTTTTCCCTCCAGACAGGGAAGCTTGACAACATCTCATTGGCACTTGCACGCAACGCCACATATGGCGTATGGGCTACCGAGTTCGCTAGGGAGACGCAGTTCTATGCAAGCCAATCAGCACTCACAACCAACTCCACCCTTGCAAAGGATTATGCAGAATCTGCCTACTCCGCCGCGCTACTTGCAAGCCAGATAAGCAATGACACCAGCATAATCCACAATAGCCTGATAGAGGTTGCTGTGCCATCCACAGCAGGAAATTCAGGCGCTGGAGGTTTGGCAATATCGCAAAATTCCTACATTCGCGTCCAGAATTTGGTAATCTACCTGCTTATATTAATAATTGCACTGCTCCTAATAATTATAGCTTTGGCTGTAGTATTGATAATAACGCTCTCGAATACCAGGAGAACTAATAATAAAAATAAAAGACCAAGAAAAGATAAGAAGTGATAGAAATGTCCATATTGCCAGGTAAAAGGTGCAGCTCATGCGGTCATCTCGCACATGAATATACGGAATTCAAATGCCCATCATGCGGAAAGGGAGATATAGTCAGGGATAGTCATTGCAGGGAGATATCCAATACTTACAAATGCGAATTGTGCGGTTTTGAGGGGCCATGATATGTCGAGCGTAGCCATTCTTTTCAAGGTTTACCCGAAAGAGGAGATGCTGGACAAGGCACTCGAAGGAATAAAGAAAATGACCCCAGCCCCTGCAGGAATGCAGACGGACGACATAGGCTTCGGCATAAAGGTCATAAAAGTGCTGTTCAAGTTCGATGATGACAAGACAAGCTCCTCAAAGATAGAGGACGAGCTCAGAAAGGTAGATGGAGTGGGCGAGCTTGAGGTCGAGGAAGAGGGCCTTTTGTAGTTCAATAATACAAAAGAACCTAATAAGTGATAAAATTCAATTAATAGACATAATTGGTGAATACCAAATATGGAAAGCACCTACAAGCCAGCAAAAGATATACAGCATAAGCAATTTGCACAGGTTTTAGTACCACCAAATATTATTCCTAAACTAAGTATAGGCGAACTTATCCTTGAGCCAAATATGTATGCCGTTAGTTATGAGGATAGCAGCAGGAAAATCCCTGAGTGGGCTAGTATTAGGTTAAGCCCACGCGAAAGCACAGACATGCACGGCACAGCACGCACATTGTATACAGTGGCACTTAAGGAGAGAAGCGATGATACGCAATCGAAATTAAACAATCTGATACGAGATCATGAAGAAGATAATTGTTTGTCCTTTGAGGCAGTACATAACGTAAGCCATTTTTCAGAGCAAAACAGTGCTAATGGGAAAGGGCGAATTATTAGATTATAGCACTCCTGAAAAGTAATACAACTTCCACTACTTTAAAACTTTGGTAAGGTTGTTAGCAATTTCCATCCAACATAAAAGAGAGAACCATGTTGGAAAACGACTCCAACATTCTTGGCGACCTGTACAAAAACTGCAAGGACTCAAAAGAGAAGATAAGATACGAAGCATTATACGCAGTAAGTAGAGGAAAAGATGTCAGGACTGTTGCAGAGATAATAGATGTTGAAGAATCCACAATTTACGACTGGATAAACAAGTGGATTTTGGAGAAGAAGGTCTCGGACAAACCGAGAAGTGGTAGACCTTCAAAAATTACAGAGAAAGATGAGAAAGAGATACGCCGTCTTATCGATGAAAATGACCCAAAGAAGTACGGAATAAACGCATCTTCGTATAGGACGAGAGAACTTCAGCTCTATTTCGCAAAATACAGAGGCAAATTCATCGATGAAGAAACATTCAGAGTGCATCTCATCTGCACAGGTGCACATTATGTAAAAGCACAACTCCGATACAAAGAAGGCGATCTGAAAAGGCAGATAGAATTTGCCCAGAATCTTGTATTCATTCTGAAAAACTGGTCTTTCACAAAGATACTATTTCTCGACGAAATGTCAGTATCAACATCAGCACGTAACGGATATGGGTGGACTTACAACCAGAGGCTCGTTATCGATGCGCCGCAGAGTCATGTAGAGAGAGCAAACTACTTTGGTGCGGTCGAGATTACAGAAGGAACAATAATCGAAACGGTAAGGAAATCGGCGAAGGCACCATCGTTCTTACATCTACTTCACAAAATAGAACAGCGTTATCCTGACGACAAAATACTGATAATCATGGATAATGGTGCAGTTCATCATAGTTGGAGGGTCGATAGATTTTTCAATGAAAGGGACAATATGAAACAGCTTTTCTTACCGCCATACTCACCAGATCTTAATCCAGAGGAATATGTCCATAATGTTCTACGAGATAAACTTCTCAACAACTGCAATTTCAAGAGCACAAAACAGATAGGATTAGTAATTGACCGTTTCGTCAAACAGATGACTGCAGAAACAATCAGAAGTATTGCAACTTTGATACCATTAGAGGCATTACTTTCTGTACAGAAACAGTTGTGAGACTTTCAAGGAAAGCTATAATTAAACCTAATCAGGTTCTCCATTATTCGTGTAATGATTCTAGCGTTGGGTTTCAAAAGCTCAGAGATCTTTTTCGACATACAGTCATGGAGCAATTGACAGCAAATGGCAGCCATGAAAGTCTACATGATTTCAAGCATATTGTTCAGGTTACGAAGAGGGATAATAGGACTGAGTACAGATATGAATTGCCTGCAGATCTGCCAGTAGGGTTTATAGACGGTATAAGAAGTGTCAAACTTAAGCACACCATATTTGGACTGAGATTCAAGGAAGTAGAATTGACTTCAACTCTTACAATCTCCAAACATGAACCCTGTGTTTTACCTTTCAGACCGCGCACATCGAAGGATCTACCAGAAACAGGCATAATCTCAGCATATAGACATTTTGAACTTCATCCAGAGCAGGATTATCTACGGACGTACTTACAGAAAGGAATTGCACAACTAACCCATTTTGAACAATCCTCAAATAGTTCTATTGAGAAATTCAGAGTCCTGAATTCGGAGAAGGCAAGTGGTGGAACAAATAGATGGTCTTTAGACAATGTTATATCTGCACATTATTTTGATGGGCCAAATGGTTATATTGTGCTAGTTGGGCCTCGGTTAAGGGATGTTATCAGGCCTGAGGAACTTATTGCGTATGTAACTTACACCGATAGAGATCATATTAAGAAAAGTAAACTGCTTCCCAAAGAAATGTCGTATGGTACTTGTACACCATTCGCTTATAGGACAACAGGAAGAGATATGATTAGCAATATAGTGCTTCTTCAACTACCGGAGCGGTTGATGATTCAACAGGCAGATTATTCTATTGGTGGGCATGGGCCATCTGCACATCGTGCATCGATCCAAATGACACCAAATACGGCAAAGGAGATTCTAAGATCTGAATTTTGTGAGAAACTTGTATTTGCCCTGCATACTTGCGAATCATACTGGTAGTCATCTGGTTATTAAGAATAAAAAGACCTAAATAGATATTTTTTCAAAGCTATTCGTGCTGGTGCTCTCAATGATAAAGTCAATAGATCTTATCAACTGGAAGACCCACAAACACACAACAATGCATTTTCAGAAGGGCGTTAACGTGCTTGTCGGCGTAATGGGAGCTGGAAAGAGCTCTATCATCGATGGGATATCATTCGGATTGTTTGGGACATTCCCGAAGCTGAACCATAAACGGACAACAATAGAGGATCTGATATCGAACAGGCAGGAGGTAATGGATGATGCTGAGATAAGAGTAACATTCACAATAGGCAATGACGAGTACACAGTATCTAGGAAGATAAACAGGAAGGACAGCACGGCATCTAGGCTCGAGAGAAACGGAAACTACCTTCAAACGCAGACTGCACGGGTAAACGAGGAGATAGAGAACCTGATAAAGGTCGACTATGACACATTCTCGCGGGCAATATATGCTGAGCAGAACCGCCTTGATTACTTCCTTGAGCTTACAAAGGGTGACAGGAAGCGCCAGATAGACGAGATGCTTGGGCTTGACAGCTTTGCGAAGGCCGAGGAGAATTCAACATCCTTAATAAACCAGATAAAAGGGCTTATAAACGAGGAAGAGCAGATACTCGCAAGGATTGATAGAAGCGAACTAAAATCGCAGCTTGAAAAACTGGTGGGGGAGAGAGATTCACTACAAAAGGAAAATTCGCTGTTGTTAGATATTGCAAAGGAAAAAGATGCTCTGATAAAAAGTCTGAATCTTCAGCTCAGCGGGCTAAAGTCCAAATCGGAGAGAAGCAATGCACTCTCAAAGAAGATTGCTGAGATATCCAGCAGGATAGACACAATAAAGAAAGAACTTGCAGCAATAGAGTCACAAGGAATCGATGGTCAAAAGGTCAAATCAGACTATGAAGCAAAGCTAACAGCTATGGGCGAATTAAATTCATATATCAAAAAGCTGAAGAATGAGGAATCATCATTGCAGAAGTCCCTTTCCGATGCAGAGGCATCACTGAAACAGTCCCAGAAGAGGGTAGTGGAGAGGGAGCAGCTTCTAGTATCTGCAAAGGGAAAGGAAATTGGTAAAATAGAGCAAAATGCCAATGAGGCAAATGACTTACTGCAACGTTCGGTCAAGGAGCTGTCCTCATTAAAGGGAAGAAAGGATGAGATAGCCAAACAGAAGACCGAGTTAGAGAAACATCTCAGCAAATGTCCGATATGCGAGAGAGATCTTGACGATTCAACAAGGAAGGCATTGCTCGGGCAGAAGGACAATGCACTTGCAGAGACAGAAACCACTATTGGAAAATTGCAAAAGCAGATAGAGATATCAGAAAAAGAATTCATTCGGTTGAAGAGGGATCTCGATGAGATAAAGCTCACTATGAGCAGGCTTGCAGACTACAAGGATGTAGATTCGCTGGTAGTAAAATATTCGGATCTCATGGAAACAGATAAGGGAAAACACGATGCTGTGAGATTATCACTGGAAAAGCAGACTCTCGGCTTTGAAACGATCAACAAGGAGATAAATTCACTGACAGTAAAGCTTGATGCTGTAAAAAGGAAGGAGAAATATGAGAACGAGATAGTAATCAGTTCTGAACTGCTCGAGAGTTCAAGGGCTGAGTTAAAAAGTATAAATTTCGATGATAAGAACTTGTATGCGCTGCAAGAACTCATAACAAAGGAAAGCTCAGAGCTGAGCGAATCCTCATCAAAGCTGGGAGGCAACGAGCGTTATATAAAAGGGATTGAATCACAGATAGAGGAGCGTACAAAGAACCTTGCAAATGTAAATGCGATAGCAGACAGGATAGAAGGCAGAAGAGCACACATAAACAACATGAACAAGTTCAGGAGCGCGCTTGTCGAGACCGAGATGCAGCTCAGGGACAGCCTTATCAGGTCGATAAATTCGCTTATGCTGAACATATGGTCTGACATATATCCTTATGCAGACTATTCTGCAATAAGGCTGAATGCTAAGAAGGATGATTATTCACTTGAGGCTGGAACAGGCACTGACAGCAATGGCATGATTGAATGGGTTGAGATGGATGGCATGGCAAGCGGAGGGGAGAGAAGCACCGCCTGCCTTGCAATGAGGATTGCATTTGCGATGGTGATAGTGCCGAACCTCAGGTGGCTGATACTTGACGAGCCGACGCACAACATAGATGAGAACGGAATAAACAGGTTCATAGACATGTTGGGAAACAAGCTTCCCAGCCTTGTGGAGCAGATATTCATAATAACCCACGACAGTTCTCTAAAAAGCATAACCTCGGCAAGGGTTTACCAGCTTGAGAGGGACAAGGACAAGAATGAGTATACATCTGTTTTGGAGGCGTAGATGTTTTGTTTATTACTTTTAAACAATTTGTTTATTTTTATTAAACAAAAGGTTTAAATATATTAAACACCAATTAATTAGCATGGGGATATTTCCTAAGAATAAAACAGACTTTATAATATCATATATATTACAACACGCAGGTGATAGCATAAAGGTTGTGCAAGTTGCAAAGATATTAGGAGTGAACAAGGGCAGTGTTAGCCTGACAGTGAAAAAGCTTGAAGAGGTAGGGATTGTGAAGGATAAAATGGTAGATATAAGCAATCCAACAGCAAGAGCGCTGAAGATATTCATATCTATAAGTAAAATTGCAGACCCAAAAGTACTTGCTGCCGTAAAGAGGTTTGCTTTTGCTGCTGGTGTATATGGATCCTCTGCAAAAGGCACAGATACAGAGGACAGCGATATTGATATCTGGATAAAACCGCGATTTAAGCTTGGCGGTATGGATAAATTAAAATTATCTAGAGAACTTGAGAGGCTTCTAGGCAAACGAATACAGATAGTTGTTCTTGATAAGGATAGACTTGAGGCGATAAAAAGGGACAGTAGGAATTTTTATTGCGCATTGGTGTTTAGTTCTATAGTACTTTTTGGTGATGGTGTTGAGTAAGCTTGATGAGTGCATGGAGAAAGGGCAGATAAAGAAGGTGTCGGAATCAAGAGAGGATGCAGAAAAAAGCCTTTTGCGGGCAAGGAGATGGCTTGTTAGTGCTGAGGTTACAATTTCAGCAGAGGTATATGACAGTTGCTTGCTGGCAGCTTATGAATCTATGTTCCATGCTGCAAGGGCAATTTTAATAAAGGACGGATATCGTGAAAGAAGCCACTACTGCATTGCAAGGTACCTTGATGAGAGATATGCGAAGAAGGGACTGCTAGATGGCAAGATAATAGACATGATTGATAATTATAGAGAACTCAGACATGAGGCGGCATACAGCACTGAATTTGAGTCGGACGAAAGAGATGCAAAGAATATGATTAGAGATGCCAAGATAGTCCTGAATGCAGTATCGAAACTTATTGACACATAGGCATAGCTTGATATGACTAATCAGTTATTCATGCCCATCCAAGGCCATAGTCTTCAGTTTTCTCCTTCTGCATTCCAGAGCTTATCTGAGGGCTCTTTACGCCAGTGAATATTGCTATTACCTCAACCCTACCATTATAATCAGGATCTATCCTTGCTCCCCAGATCACATTTGCATTGGGAGCTGCCTGGTCTGTGAGCTTCCTTGCGATCTCGTTAGAGTCGCCAAGCGTAAGGTCATCTCCCCCAACTATATATATCATTATGCCTGTAGTGCCATCATAATCGACATCGAGAAGTTTGTTCTGCAATGTGTTTCTTACTACCTCGTCAACCTTTGTGGATCCGCGGCCCTCACCTATGCTTATCATTGCTATGCCCCCGTTTGTCATTATGCTTCTTATGTCGGCAAAGTCAACGTTGATTAGGCCTGGCCTGTTTATCGTCTCGGTTATTCCCTTAACAGCCCTTGATGCAACCTCGTCAGCAACCTTGAATGCCTGGTCGATCTGGAGGTTCTTGTATACCTCTACAAGGCGCTGGTTGTCTATCACAATAAGCGTATCAACATTCTTCCTTAATTCCTCTATACCCTTGCTTGCGACCTGCAGCCTTACCCTTTCAAGCCTGAACGGGAATGTAACAATGCCTACAACTAGCGATCCATTGCTCTTTGCGATCTGCGCGACAACAGGGGCTGCTCCAGTCCCTGTGCCTCCGCCCATTCCTGCAGTTACAAATAGCATGTTGCTACCATCAACAGCCCTTTCTATATCCGCCTTTGAAAATTCTGCAGCCTTGGCTCCCATCTCAGGAAAGCCGCCTGCGCCAAGCCCCCTTGTAAGCGGGCCGCCTATGAGTATGCGCTTGATTGTTGGATCAAGGGTATTGAGGTGTTTTCCGTCAGTATTTGCCGCTATAAGGCTTGCGCCGATTATCCCCATCTTGCTCATTCTCTGAACAGTATTCGAGCCTCCTCCGCCAACCCCGCATACGGATATCTTTGCCCGGAATATATCATCATCTGATTGCTGATTAAGTGCAGATTCCAACAAGCTCATTAAATCGCCTATCCATATACACAAACAAGTTATTAAAAGTTATCCGAACATCGTCTGCCTAAAGACTCCTGCCAGAAATAGCTGTTTGGGCAAATATACTTAGGGTCTAAAATTTTAGTTCATGCCTATGTAATTTTTGGTAGCCCATTTGGGCTTGTGCTATTGAGGTAATTAGCATTCGTGTCACCAAACTTGATCTTGTTATAATCTCTTTTTCCCGCGGAATATGAAAATATAGACTATTGCCAGGATCACAATTGCTATTGCTATTATTGCAACCCAAATGGGAGTGTTGGAGGATTTTGAGGATGCAGCGGAAGCAGGAACTGTCGTTGTGATCGAGGTTGCCAATGATGTGGTTATTGGAGGTACAGTCGATGTGGATGAAGTCTGCTGGTATTGGAAGATGCCAACAATTGGGTCTGTTGGTATTGCGAATGTGACAGTGCATGCGGTCGAGTTGACCGTGAAGGGATTTATCGGATTCCATATGCCGGTGCCAGTGAGTTCGTATGGCGCAATGGAGTTGGACGGCAATGAACAGTTGTACTCCATGGTCACGGTAATGGTTATGTTCAATGGAGGCATTGTTGATACATTCAGCGCTTCCAGCAGTTTGTAGGATTGTGGCGATGTTGTTGTCGAGCCTGTGACATTTGTAATGATTACACTTACAGATCCGGAGGAAGATACCGATCCGAGTACGATTGTTGTCCCTGAATCCGGCACATTGATTATCGTGTTTGAGTCTGGTGTGATGTTGTAAGAGGAATTAAATATAACAAATATTGTTGTTGTGGCAGAAGATGTTGTGATTGCTGTTGAGGTTGCGGTGCTTGTTGGTGCGATTGTGGATGTTGTTGCGCCGGATCCTCCAGCTCCTCCTCCGCCTGAATTTACTATATGTAAGCCGCCGTTTGGGGTGGTGGCGGTTATGGTCAACATAGTATTAGCTGAACTTTCCGAGTAGGTTGAATCGCCAAGGTATGTTGCGGTTATTGTTGGAGTGCCTGTTGCCGTGTCCGAGTATGCGACAGAGCAGGATCCTGATGATAGGGCGCATGATGCGGGAGTGAAGCTGCCTGTTGAGGAATCAGAAGATGAAAAGAACATTGACTCACCATCAGTTCCGCTTTCATTTAATGTTGCGGTGCAGGTTGTTGATTCGCTTGTTGTGAATGATGCGGGTGAACAGGACACTGAGAGAGGATTCAGATATTCCAGGACGCGGTTGTTTTGGGAGTCAGCTACCCAGAGGTTTCCTGAGGAATCGAAGGTAATACCAGAAGGACCACATAAACCTGTGGGGGTGGTGGTGCATGCGCTGGTTACGAGGTCGGGTTGGCCGAGGACGACAGATGCAGCACCGTCGGTGATGAGGTTAGATGAGAGGTATTCTAATACTCTGCTGTTGGCGGAATCGGATATCCAGAGGTTTCCTGAAGAATCGAAGGTGACAGAAGAAGGATAATTTAGAGTGGTGGGGGAGGGAATACCGCCTTGGTTTGGACTGTTACTTGAGAAGTCGGGCTGGCCGAGGACTACTGATGCTGCGCCGTCGGTAACAAGATTGGTGGATGGGAATTCCAGGATGCGGTTGTTTTTTTGGTCAGTTACCCATAGGTTGCCCCGGGGATCAAAGACGAGATCTATAGGATTGTTTAAAGTGGTGGGAGAAGGGATACTACCTTGGTTTTGACTGTTGCTTGAGAAGTCGGGCTGGCCGAGGACTACTGATGCTGCGCCGTCGGTAACAAGATTGGTGGATGGGAATTCCAGGATGCGGTTGTTGTAAAAGTCGGAGATCCAGAGGTTGCCGGAAGAATCGAATGTGACATTAGTAGGATAATATAAAGTTGTGGAGGAAAGTGCGCCGCCTTGGTTTGGACTGCTGCTTGTGAAATCTGGCTGGCCGAGGACTACTGATGCTTCGCCGTCGGTAACAAGATTACTAGATGGGAATTCCAGGACTCTGTTGTTGTAAAAGTCGGATATCCAGAGGTTGCCGGAGGGGTCGAAGGCGAGGCCAGAAGGATAACATAAACCTGTGGGGGTGGTGGTGCATCCGCTGCTGAACATGTCCTGTTGGCCGAGGACTACTGATGCGACTTCGTTAGTGGAAAATGGGGGTTTGAATTCAAGGACGCGGCTGTTGATAAAGTCTGCTACCCAGAGGTTTCCTGAAGAATCGAATACAGCCGATGCAGGAAATTCTAAACCCTTTGAATTAGGGTTACCTTGTTGATTTGTACTGCCTGTATATAAGTTTGGCTGGCCTATGGCTATTGTTGCTGTACTGCCTGTGATTAGGTTGGATGAGAGGTATTCTAATACTCGGTTGTTGCCGATGTCGGATATCCAGAGGTTGCCGGTGGGGTCGAAGGCGAGGCCAGAAGGATAACATAAACCTGTGGGGGTGGTGGTGCATCCGTTGGTGAACATGTTTGGCTGGCCGAGGACGTTGGCTGCGCCGTCCCCTGTGATTAGGTTGGATGAGAGGTATTCTAATACTCGGTTGTTGCCGTCGGATATCCAGAGGTTGCCGGTGGGGTCGAAGGTGAGGCCTTGAGGATTACATAAACCTGTGGGGGTGAGGGTGCATGCGCTGCTGAACATGTCTGGCTCACCTAGGACGTTGGCTGCTCCATCCCCTGTGATGAGGTTGGATGAGAGGTATTCTACTACTCTTTGGTTGCCTTGGTCGGATATCCAGAGGTTGCCGGAGGGGTCGAAGGCGAGGCCAGAAGGATAACATAAACCTGTGGGGGTGGTGGTGCATCCGTTGGTGAACATGTTTGGCTGGCCGAGGACGTTGGCTGCGCCGTCCCCTGTGATTAGGTTGGATGAGAGGTATTCTAATACTCGTTGGTTGCCTAGGTCGGATATCCAGAGGTTGCCGGTGGGGTCGAAATTGAGGTCTTGAGGACTACATAAACCTGTGGGGGAGATGGTACATGTTCTGCTTATGAAGTCTGGCTGGCCGAGGACGTTGGCTGCTCCGTCCCCTGTGATTAGGTTGGATGAGAGGAATTCTAATACTCGGTTGTTGGCGGAGTCGGATATCCAGAGGTTGCCGGTGGGGTCGAAGGCGAGGCTAAAAGGCTGACATAAACCTGTGGGGGTGGTGGCGCATCCGCTGCTGAACATATTTGGCTGGCCGAGGACTACTGATGCGACTTCGTTAGTAGAAAATGGGGGGGTGAATTCAAGGACACGGTTGTTATTGGAATCAGCTACCCAGAGATTTCCTGAGGAATCGAATGTAGCTGAAAAAGGACTTGATAAATCCTTTAAATTAAGGACATCCTGTTGATTTTGACTGCCTGTATATAAGTTTGGTTGGCCTATGGCTACTGTTGCTGGACTGCCTGTGATTAGGTTGGATGAGAGGTATTCTAATACTCGGTTGTTATTGTTGTCGGATATCCAGAGGTTGCCGGTGGGGTCGAAGGCGAGGCCTTCAGGATAACATAAACCTGTGGGGGTGGTGGTGCATCCGTTGTTGGTTACTAGGTCGGGCTGGCCGAGGACGTTGGCTGCTCCGTCCCCTGTAATGAGGTTTGATGAGAGGTATTCTAATACTCGGTTGTTGTTCCTGTCGGATATCCAGAGGTTGCCGGTGGGGTCGAAGATAATACCTTGAGGATCACATAAACCTGTGGGGGTGGTGGCACATGCGTTGTTGATTACGAGGTCTGACTGGCCGAGGACGTTTGCGGCTCCGTCCCCTGTGATTAGGTTTGATAAGAGGTATTCTAATACTCTGTTGTTGTTGCTGTCGGATATCCAGAGGTTGCCGGTGGGGTCGAAGGCGAGGCCAGAAGGATTACATAAACCTGTGGAGGTAGTAGTACATGCGTTGCCGAACATATTTGGCTGGCCGAGGACGTTGGCTGCTCCGTCCCCTGTGATGAGGTTTGATGAGAGGTATTCTAATACTCGGTTGTTGTTCCTGTCGGATATCCAGAGGTTGCCGGTGGGGTCGAAGGCGAGGCCAGAAGGATAACATAAACCTGTGGGGGTGGTGGTGCATCCGTTGGTGAACATGTTTGGCTGGCCGAGGACGTTGGCTGCGCCGTCCCCTGTGATTAGGTTGGATGAGAGGTATTCTAATACTCGTTGGTTGCCTAGGTCGGATATCCAGAGGTTGCCGGTGGGGTCGAAGATAATACCTTGAGGATCACATAAACCTGTGGGGGTGGTGGTGCATGTGCTGCTGAACATGTCCGGCTGGCCGAGAACTACTGATGCGACTTCGTTAGTGGAAAATGGGGGTTTGAATTCGAGGACTCGGCTGTTGCCTTGGTCTGCTACCCAGAGGTTTCCTGAAGAATCGAAGGTAGCTGATGTAGGATTGGATAAATCCTTTAAATTAAGGACAAGCTGTTGATTTGAACTGCCCGTATATAAGTTTGGTTGGCCGAGGACTATGTTTGCTGCCTGGTCTGCAGTAAGACTTGCATGGGAAATACTTGGCAATGCTACTATTATTAGCAGCATCATAAAAAGCAAAGGAAATAAAATTCTTTTTTTATTCATCTATTAACCTGCTTCTGCTGTAATTGAATTTCTTTCTGGTATTGCCGTATTTTGGTATCCGCACTTGCAACGGCGCTGCACAGCAGCAGAAAATTAATCATATGCAAGGATTGTGATTCTGCATTCATATTTTTATTACGTTACAAATGTTTATTAACCTACCGAAACGACGCACAACAAATATTTGATATTGCATTCAAGAATATAGGAATAGATATAAATTTTCAGAATCCTACAAAAATACTGAAAAACGAAATCCTATTAAATGTTTATCTCCATAATTATATCGGTTATTCTTTATTCGAAAGAAATATTACTCATATTTTAAGTGATCATGTGGCAAGACTAAGACCTGCAAGAACTATGCGAAATCCAAATTCCCAGGCATGGGCAAGATACTCGTTGAAGAAGCCAAGGAAGAACTACGTGCGCGCACTTCCACATACAAGCCTTCTTGTTTTCAATATGGGAGTCAGAAAGGATACTTATGACATGGAGATTACGCTCAATACTGAGATGCCAATCCAGATCAGGTCAAATTCGCTTGAATCCGCAAGGCAGGCGATAAACAAGTATCTTGAGACTACTATACCGCAGAACTATTCTTTCAAGGTTCTTGTCTATCCGCACAACGTGATAAGGGAGCACAAAATGGCAACTGGTGCAGGAGCAGACAGAATATCAAGAGGAATGAGCCAGGCATTCGGAAGGCCTACATTTATAGCCGCAAGAATGAGGAAGGGACAGCCAGTCTTCCAGATAAGGACAATGGCAGCCAACAAGAGGGTTGCGCAGGAGGCATACAGAAGGGCGATATCCAAGCTATCAGGAACATACAAGGTAAAGGCGGTCGGTGCGGAATAATACAATAAAGCTTTCTGATTTTGAGGTTATGCTTATGCGAATATTACTACAATTTCCAGAAGGGCTTAAGCAAAAGGCCATGGAGCATGCAAAGCTTCTAGAATCTGAGGGAAACGAAGTATTCATCTCGGCCTCTCCCACATATGGGGCATGCGACCTTGCGCTTGATGAGGCAAGAAATATAGGCGCAGAAAAGCTCGTGCATTTCGGGCACGGTGAATTCCACCATGTTGATTTCAATGTAGAGTACATAGAATACCCTATAGACGCGCCACTTGATCTTCTTGAGCAGTCCCTTTCCCATCTGGATGGATTTAGAACAATAGGTATAGTGACAACAATACAGCATGTACACCAGCTTGATGATATAAGGGAATTCTACAATAGGCATGGCAAGCAGGTCATTATAGGCAAGCCCTATGGCTTTGCAAAGAAGCCCGGGCAGATACTGGGCTGCGATATAGGCAGCGCCGCAACAATTGACAAAAGGGTTGATGCATTCGTATATTTTGGAGGTGGAATGTTCCACCCGCTTGGGGCTTTGCTTTCCACTACAAAGCCATTTCTTCTAATAGAGCCATTTGAAAACAAGATAGAGTTCATCGAGAGCATGAGAGATCATTATAACAAAAGAAGCAAGGGAAAGGTGCTTGCCTCGCTTGATGCAAAAAGCTTTGGCATAATGGTAAGCACAAAGAATGGGCAGCACAATATGTCACTTGGCAGATTGCTTAAGAAGAGGCTTGAGTCAAGCGGGCTTGATGCCCAGATACTAATCGCAAATACATTCGATTTCGATTCGCTTGCAAACATGCTTGAGTTTGACGCGTTTGTTAATACCGCATGCCCGAGGATAGCAATTGACGACACTGATAGGCTTCCAAAGCCCCTCCTTAGCGCAAATGAACTAATGGAGGTACTGAGAATGAAGGCAGAGATGGCACAAATCAGAAATAGATGATTCCTAATTTTCAGGAGGCCTTTACATTAAGTGATGCAACCTGTGCGTACTGGAATGGATAGCTTGCTCCTGTTCCACCTGTCTGGTACTGCACCCATATTGCACCTCCTGCTGAAGAACCTACCGACAATGAACCTGCTCCGTTTGTTAAGGTAAACGCATTATTGCTTATTCCGTTTACAGGTAGTGTTATTGATAGGCTCTGGCCAGAAGTTAATGATGTTGGACTTAGCGTCATATTCTCGTTTACAGGCGCGTTAGCATAGAATATATCTGTCGGTACGCCTGCAGTCTTACTAGCACCTTGTGGAACGAATACGAAGTTTGCTGTTGTCCAAGAGGAACCTGTATTTTGACCTACAGTCAACTTTATCTGGCCGTTTGTGTGCAGATACACCGGATTTTGGCATAGGTATCCTGATGCTGCTATGCATGCGGTTCCTAATATATTGTTTCCGCTAAATACCCCAAGTGAGAATAGTGCTCCGAGCACTACGGCTATTATCAATATCGCCCATCCGTACGTCATTAGATATTCCATGGCGCTTTGGGCCTTTTTATTAATAATTTTATCGTCCATATCTATCTACTCCTATCTACTCTTATTTGCCAAGTTTAAGATTCATTTAAAGTATTTAAACTTTACTGTTGCCTTTGATTTTATGTTGCTTTCAGATTCAATGTCCCTATTTGCGCATATCCAGACTGCAACTGCTCCACGCCGCCTGAATAATAGTCATAAGTATATTGCACATATATAGTTCCTGATATCGGGGTGCCTACATTTACAGGTCCTGTTGCTGGAAGATAAAGTGTTGCCTGCCCCTGTCCATTGGAAAGTCCGCCAGTACTTGAGAGAACAGTATTTGCAGGGAAACTGTTAAATGATATTGCTGGTACGCCATTGGCAAATGGGGTGCCGGAACTTACAAAAACAAAGTTTGCGGTTATCCAGCTATTGGCACTATTCTGGCCTACTGTAACAATTATGTTACCTGTGCTGTGCGTATACTGCGCCTTGCTACATAGATAACCAGGACTTGCTATGCAGGCGCTTGCATTGATGTTGCTGCTATTAAATAAACCAAGACTGAAAAGAACTGATAGGGTCACTGCAATTATCAATATCGCCCATCCGTACGTCATTAGATATTCCATGGCGCTTTGGGCCCTCTTCTTTGCGGTTCTCCCTATCTGCATGCAAACATACCAATAAACTTAAAAATAAACAAATAATAAAAATTAAAAAAGAAAAAGAAAAGCTTCTATTTATGAAGCCTTTACATTAAGTGATGCAACCTGTGCGTACTGGAATGGATAGCTTGCTCCTGTTCCACCTGTCTGGTACTGCACCCATATTGCACCTCCTGCTGAAGAACCTACCGACAATGAACCTGCTCCATTGGTTAATGTAAACGCATTATTGCTTATTCCGTTTACAGGGAGTGTTATTGGTAGGCTCTGGCCAGAAGTTAATGATGTTGGACTTAGCGTCGAATTCTCGTTTACAGGCCCGTTAGTTGAGAATATATCTGTCGGTACGCCTGATGTCGTGGTAGAACCCTGTGGAACGAATACGAAGTTTGCTGTTGTCCAAGAGGAACCTGTATTTTGACCTACAGTCAACTTTATCTGGCCGTTTGTGTGCAGATACACCGGATTTTGGCATAAGTATCCTGATCCTGCTATGCATGCGGTTCCTAATATGTTACTTCCGCTAAATACTCCTAGAGAGAATAGTGCTCCGAGCACTACGGCTATTATCAATATCGCCCATCCGTACGTCATTAGATATTCCATGGCGCTTTGAGCTTTGTGTTTGTTCATATACTGGGAAGGTTTTTTTAACATACCTACACCTCTAAGATATAATACATATGATAGATTTAAAAGCCTTGCTATTAAATTGCAACGCTGCGCTTTAGGGGTTTTGTCCATGTCTGCAATTTATGGTATGCAATTTATAGTTTTCCTTCCATTTTATAATGTTCTGCTTTGATAATTATTTGATGATCGCATGGAGGAATTGAATCCGTTTAAAATTGCACAGGAGCAGCTTGACGAGACTGCGAAATTGATGATGCTTGACAAATCGGCTCATGCCATACTGAGAGAGCCGATGGAATCGCTCACAGTAAGCATACCTGTAAGGATGCGAGATGGCTTGACAAAAACATTCACAGGCTTCAGGGTTCATTATAATAATGCAAGAGGGCCTTGTAAGGGAGGAATAAGATTTCATCCGCAAGAGAATATTGACACAGTAAAGGCGCTCTCGGCATGGATGACATGGAAATGCGCACTTGCCGACATTCCTCTCGGAGGATCGAAGGGCGGAGTAATCTGCGATCCGAAAAAGCTTAACGATTATGAATTGGAAAACCTGACAAGGGCGTATGTAAGGTCGGTGTATAAGTTCATAGGCCCGCTTACTGACATACCGGCCCCAGACGTTTATACAACCCCACAGATAATGGCATGGATAGCTGATGAATACAGCAAAATTGCGGGGCATAATGAATTTGGGACTGTAACAGGAAAGCCGCTTGAGCTTTGGGGCTCGAAGGGAAGAGGCGATGCAACTGGAATGGGAGGCATGTACGTGCTGCGGGAAGCGGCAAAATACAGGAAGCTCAAACTGAAAGGTGCAAGCATCGCAATACAGGGATTTGGCAATGTTGGGAGCTACGCATTCGAGCTTGCTGTAAAGCTCTTTGGCGCGAAGGTCGTAGCTATAAGCGACTCGGAAGGTGCGATATACAGCAAGAAAGGTATCGATTACGCACAGCTTTCCAAAATAAAGGCGGCTGGAAAAAAGGTGCAGACCTATCCTGGAGTCGAAAAAATAACGAACGAGCAGCTGCTTGAGCTTGATGTGGATGTGCTTATACCTGCGGCGATGGAGAACCAGATAACATCAAAGAACGCTGATAGGATAAATACAAAGATACTGCTCGAGCTGGCAAACGGGCCAGTTACACCAGATGCGGACAAGATACTGGCAGAGCACAAGATATTCGGACTGCCTGACTTCCTTGTCAATTCAGGAGGGGTTATAGTATCCTACTTTGAATGGCTGCAGAACCAGAGCGGATATTACTGGGAAGAGGATGAGGTAAACAAAAGGCTTGACATGATAATGACAAGGTCATTCAACGGTGTCATTGCAAAGCATGAAGAGTTCGCGAAGAAGGGAACAAAGATAAATACCCGCAGTGCGGCTTACATGATTGCAGTTGACAGGGTTGCAAAGGCTATGAAGTCCAGAGGATGGTACTAACGGTATTCCAACCCTTTTTATTATTTTTGCGCAGAGAATAATTTGTCGTAATGCTCGATTATATTTTTTGTTATGTACTCCCTATCCTTTCGGCCGTCTATTGTAATCCATAATCCTTCATACACCTTTTCCAATTTGAGATAACTGTCACGGAGCTTTGCGAGTGATTCAAGCTTGTCAAATCTTTCCCTTTTTACCTCTTCCCCATTCTTTATTCTCTTGTTCTCAAGCCTTTGGTATGCAGTCTCTGGCTCTACATCAACGTAGAAGACAATATCCGGGATTCTGAATCTCCTATTTATTCCTAGAAGATACTCCCTTTCCATAGTTTTATCCTCAGCAAATGCACTGCCATATGCAACACTAGACATCCAGTATCGGTCTGATATTACAGTTGTTCCATTTTTAATGTTGGGCTCAATTAACTTTTCAAGATGATTGGACCTGTTTGCTACAAAAAGGAATTGCAATGTCATTACGCTTATCTGGTCTGCTTTATCTGCAAGTTCCCTTTTGATAAGTTTGCCTATCTCGTCCTCTTCCCATTGCTCCTCTGTAAGTATGGTTTTGTCGCCCCTTTTTTGCAGCGTATCATAAAGTTCCTTTGCCTGGGTGCTCTTGCCGCAGCATTCAATTCCCTCGAATACAATAAACTTACCATTTTGCATAATATCACTTTGCTTTTCCTGATTTTGCAAATCTCCTGATGCGGCCATGCAGTTTCCCCTTGATAAGCAGCTTAAGCCACTCCGAATAATCATTTCCGTTTATTTTTATATCATTGTCGATTTCATCAAGGTTCATCCATTTCCAGTCGTTTACTTCATTAGGATTTATCCTTGGGTTTCTTGTGCGCCTGCCAAAAAATACATGCAGGAATTCGTGCTCTATCATACCATTGCCGACATCAGCCTTGTATATGATAGTAAATGCCTCTGTTAGGCCGCAATCGAATCCCATCTCAGTTTTTAGGCTTCTGTGTGCGGACTGGATCGCGCTTTCCCCCACATAGCAGTTTGTGCAGCATGTATTTGACCAGCGCAGTGGTGAATGGTATTTCACTTTTGCGCGCTGCTGCATCATTATCTGGCCTTTTGGATTGAATATGTATACAGATATCGCCCTGTGCAGCAAGCCCTTCTTATGCACGCTTATCTTTTCCCCTATCCCTATCTCCCTGTCTTTCCTGTCCACAAGTATAAGATTCGGCTTGTTCATGCAATCTATTCAGTCTCATGCTTTATTAGTTTTACGACGCCAGGCTTTGGCCTGTATAACTCGCCTATTCGCTCAAGCTCGTTTATGTACTTGTTGACGGTAGCCTCGTCTGTGCCCTCCCTTGCGGATTCCTCTATTACCCTCTGTATTTTTGCAACGCCCTCGCTCTCCTCCAGTCTCCTTATCGTTGCTGTGATCGAGTTTATCCGGTCAACCTTCTCCCTTGGCATTCCTGTAAGTATTGTATCTATGTCCCTTCTTCCGCCCCTGTCAACTGCAAGTGTTTTAAGCATGTACTCGCTTAGCGCTATCGCCTTTTCAGCATCTGCAATCTCGACAATCTTTGAGAGCCGCGACTTTGCACTCGCCTCTGCCATGCGAACAAGGCCCTCTATCTGTCTTGGCGTTATTGCAACTGCGCCTGTCTTTGACCCGAGCTGCCTCAGCTCTATATAATATTCCTGTATCCTGTTTGAGGCATCCTCACTAAGCCTTGGAGTTATTTCCTTCTTTGCATATGCGATATACCTTCTAAGAACCTCACCACTTATTGGCGGCAATTCAACCTGCTCATACTGCTGCATTTCCGCAATCTGTGCACCAGCGGCATAGTGCTGCATAAGTATGTGCTTTGCAATGTTCTTGTCCTGCTCGGCATCCATAGTGTCTTTTATAGGGAAAATAAGGTCAAACCTTGATAGTAGCGTTGTCGGTATGTCAAACTGCTCTGCAGGATACGCATTCTGGTCAAACCTTCCATATTTCGGGTTTGCAGCCGCAAGCACTGCCGCCTTTGCGGTGAATGTTGCAACTATTCCAGCCTTTGCTACGCTTATCGTCTGCGATTCAAGCGCCTCGTGAAGCGATGCCCTGTCGTCATCGCTTATCTTGTCAAACTCGTCTATCGAGCAGATTCCGCCTGATGCAAGCACAAGAGCTCCGGCCTTTAGAGTCCAGCCACCCTCGGAGAATTCGTCACGCTCGGCAACAGCGGTCATTCCACCACCGGTAACTGATTTTCCACTGACGTATATTCCTTTTGGAACAAGCCTTGATACTGCCTGTAGTATTCTTGTCTTAGCGCTTCCAGGATCGCCGATAAGAAGTATGTGCATATCGGCCCTGATTGCACCACCGTCTACTAGAAACTTTCCAGGAGTTCCCCCAAACAGTTGGAGTGAGACAGCCTGCTTTATCTCGTTATAGCCATATATCGAGGGTACCATTGATTTTGTTATCTTATCGAATATGTCGGGGCTTTTGGAGAGTTCGATTATTTCACGCTCCTGTTCCTCAGATATTGAGATGTCGACAAATTCCTTCTCCTTTGGATTTATAGATACTGTGTCTAGGAACATCGTGTAAAGGTTTCGTTCTGTTTTTCCCTTCGAGTTTCTTCTTTGCCTTATACGAAGGGTTCCGGTAAGCTCTATCCTATCGCCCGGAACTACGGTATTTACAAGATCGTCCTCCAGCCAGACCTCGAGCTGCCATGTCGGTGTGTTTCCGCGAAGCCTTTCAAGAGGGTCCTGGACCGCAATTTTCTGAAGGTTTATGAATTGTGAATCCTTTATATCGGCCTTGAGCGAGCGCCTCTTGCATTGTGGGCAGAGTTCTGGAATCTCGTCCTTGTCTATCCTGAACTTCTGCATGTAGTCGCAATATGTGCATTTGTAAATTCCAACCTTGACCTTGGGATTTATCTCAGACCTTTTGACAATAAGGCTGTCTAGCATTATCATCTTGCCTATGAATGATGAGCCAACATCCTGCACAAGTGGTGTATTGTATGTCTGGCCGTAAAATCTTACATGGAGCTCCTTGTCCTTGGTATCTATGTCTATGAGTTTCTCCATCAGCGCATTCGATGCGGCTTCCATTAGTGCGTCGGGGTTATCGACAAGCTCGCTTGCAAGCTCAGGGTCAAACCTGCTCAGCTCCTTTACATCAACAAGAAGGCTTCTTTTGTCCGGAAATGCGGTCACGATGTCAGCAATGCCTTCCTTGCAGTAGGCGTCGAAAAAATCGCTGAATTTGGCTTTTATAGCATCAAGCATTGCGTCTCCCAGAAGATCCCCTCTATAAGATATTTAGTGAAATCAAATAAAAGCCTTTCACAATGGCATGAAGGTTTATAATGGCACTGAAAAGGAATAAATAGCAGAGCAACAGAAATATTACTGGAACTATCCCAGTTGGTCCAAAGGTGAAGATAATAGACAACAAAAAAGGATTCTACATAACAACCTCGATACCTTATGTTAATGCGCCGCCACACGTAGGCTTTGCCCTGGAGATTGTACAGGCAGACATAGTTGCAAGATACCACCGACTAAAGGGCGAAAATGTGTTCTTCCTTACTGGCGCTGATGAGAACAGCCTGAAAAATGTAAAGGCTGCAGAGAAGCTAGGTATAAGCACTGAGCAGCTTGTTGAGAGAAATTCTGCCGCTTTTATGGATCTTGCCAGCTCAATAAATGCCTCTTGCAACAAGTTTTCAAGGTCCTCTATTATTGCAAAGGATGAACACTGGCCTGGTGTTTGGAGGATATGGGAACTTATAGCAAAGAGCGATGACGTATACAAGAAGAATTATGTCGGGCTTTACTGCATTGGCTGCGAACAATATTACAAGGAGAGCGAGCTCGTGAATGGGCTTTGCCCTGAGCACCTTACAAAGCCTGAGCTTGTGGAGGAGGAAAACTACTTTTTCAGGTTGTCTAAGTATCAAAAGCAGCTTGAGGAGCTGATAACAAGCAACAGGCTAAGAATAGTTCCCGAATACAGAAGAAATGAGGTTCTTGGATTCATAAAAGAGGGGCTGGAAGACATAAGCATATCCAGGTCTGTTACAAGGGCAAAGGGATGGGGAATTCCGGTGCCCAATGATAGCAGCCAAATAATCTACGTCTGGCTTGACGCACTTGCAATCTATCTTACAGGGGTAGGTTATGGAACCGATGTGAAGGAATTTGACAAATGGTGGCCTGCCAATGTGCATGCGATAGGCAAGGGCGTTATAAAATTTCATGCACTTTACTGGCCTGCTTTTCTGCTATCCGCAAAGATTGAGCTTCCCGAAAGCCTCTTTGTGCACGGCTATCTAACAATAGAAAAGCAGAAGATAAGCAAGTCGCTTGGCAATGTGATTAATCCATTGGACCTTCTGAAAAGATATTCTGCAGACGAGTTGAGGTACTACTTGATAAAGGACATACCGACATTTGATGATGGAGATTTCTCAGAAGCTGCTCTTAAGGACAGGGTGAATAAGGAACTGCTCGGAGACCTTGGCAATCTTGTCAATAGGGTGCTGACCCTTGTGGAGAACTCTAAGCTGGGCAGTTTTAGGGGAAAGAAAGAACTAGAGGAAAAGATAGAACTGAATTCGATAAAGAAAAAGATGGAAGATTTAGAATTACACAATGCACTTAATGAGATAATGGATTTTGTTAGGGCATGCAACAAATATGTTAATGACAAGAAACCATGGGCTCTCAGTGGAGATGAGCTAAGCGAGGTTCTTTACAATTTATTGGAATCACTAAGGGTTGCGGCAATACTGCTATATCCGTTTATTCCCCAGACATCAGAAAAGATTGCGGAAAAGCTGGGTACAAGAATAACAGGATTAGATGACTGTATGTTCAGAAACGAATTCGGCGAGAAAACGACAAAGGGCGAGCATCTTTTCAAAAAGATAGAGTGATTATCGCACCTTGCTTCCTGGTGGCAACTCCTTTTCAGGCCTTAACACAACAACATTGGTACCATCATCAGCAGCAAGTATCATTCCTTCAGACATAAAGCCTGCAATGCTTTTAGGTTCAAGATTTGCTACAACAATGACAAGCGTGTCCAGAAGTTCTTCCTTTGCATAAAAGCTTTTCAGCCCTGCTGCGATGTTCCTTACTCCGAGTTCGCCAAGGTCTACCTTTAATTTGTACATTGGCTTTCTTGCAGACTCGAGATCCTCGACATCGATTATTTTGCCAACCCTAATGTCAATAGAGGCAAATTCATTTATTGTTGCCATAGGACCATTGATAGATTGGGCTCAAAATTTATATAGATAGTTAATCAGGGACAGCATCATTAGAACCAATCCTTTTCGCATTTCTCGCTAGTCTAGCTAATGTAGTTGCAAATTCATTTGCATCGCCCCTACAAGCTGCCGCATAGATTATTCGCGAATCTATATTAGATTCCAATGACGTTAATCCTTCAATCCTAATATCATATCCTCGGTCTGGTTCGGTAGTTCTTCTACCATCATTTCTTAAGAATGTACTGTATTCGTCATGTCCAACAATTCTTGCCCTGTTCAATAAGTTTGCTAATTTTGAACGAAAAGAATGTTCATTCTCCTCGATTGCTGCATTCCATATTCTTCTTACAGGCTCTTGAGACATGAAACTTCTTAGTTTAGCGTCTTCAATATATGCTGGAATGCTACTGCTGTTCCGCAGTAGTTGTACCTGTTTTACATCAAAACTTATTCCTATTGTTCCCATTTGTAGCACCTTGTCGTGAAAACTTCCTTGTTAGCGCCAGTGTCGTCGTACTGTTGCTCTGATCTGTAGCTTTCTTTAACATGATTTGCATCAAAGGCTATTTATGCGTTGTAAAATTTCTTGATTACTGGCAGTCTTAATCGCCAGATTCTTGAGCCTGGTTTAGGTGCTCCATTCTTTTTTCTGTTGGACTAGCAATGAACTTATTATACCCATTGCTGTTTCTAAGCTTCTCATTCTCCTCCCTAAGCCTGGCCCAAAGTTCCTTAACTCCAGGATCTCCGTATTGTATTGTTGGGTCCGGTCTTCGTGAAGCCTCATCTGGCCTAAGCAACGCTCTAATCTGAAGTATTATTCCTTCTAATCGTTTGTTTTTTATACTGGTCATTAAACTACCTATTTTTACCTTCTGCTTTACTTTCTTTTCGGTCTTTCTTTTTGGTCGTATGTTCTGTTGCCTATGCTGTACTGTTGTGGTAGGACTTATTGCTGTGGTAGATATTTTTCATACCCATATTTATATATTGGCAAAATATGCAAATACCGGAACTTCTTAAAAAGAAATCTTATAGATAGTATTAGGGCAAGAAGGTTAATATAACATTCGCATCAATAATATACTGATTCCTCTTCTTAATTTTCTTTTTGAGCAATCAAATTTATTAGTGATCCAATGAGCCAAATGGGCATACAAGTACACAGGAGATCTGGCACAAAGATGTCAGGAAACGGAAGGCGCAACATAACCGCACGCGACAGGAGAAGGAGCGAGGTAGGCAATTACTTCTCAGCGACAAAGCTGGGTGCGGCAAATACCAATCTCCCAGTAAGGAGAAGGGGCGGTGCATCCGGAACAAGGCTTAAGAGGGCAGCATTCGCAAATGTTCTTACCCCAAGCGGCTACAAGAAGGCCAAGATAAACGGAGTCCTCGAGTCAAAGGACAACCGCAACTTTGCCCGACAGAACATAATAACAAAGGGCGCGACAATAGTCACTGAGCTAGGCAATGCGGTGGTGCTTAACCGGCCCGGAAGGGAAGGAAGCATAAACGCAAGACTTCTCAAGGTGTGATCATTCCGGCAAGAGTTTACGAATGCGACAAATCCGAGGCCGAGGAACTGAAGAAAGTTCTTGCATATGACCCATACCTTGATACTAATCTTATACCACCAAGTTCATCAAAAGAGAAGAAGGAGAGCGAGCTTACTGACGAGGAGCGCAGGCAGATGCTGGAAAGAGACAAACAGATAGAGGAAAATCTGAAGAGGCTCCGCGAAAGCCTTAAGGGAAGGATAATATTTACAAGGCAGGAATACAGTTTACGCGATGGTGCATCGGTAGGGCTTAGGGATAACATCATTTACCTTTACCTCAATGCGCCTGATGAATTTCTTGATGGCGCTGAGCAGCGTTTCAAGGAGGAATTCAAGACGATAAAAAGGGCCTCCAAGGAAGAGGAAGATAAGGTGATAGGTGTGATAAAAGAGGAAGAGGAACGTGCAAACATGGGCTTTGGCTCCATATTTGGTAGTTGAGTGGGTAAGTGAACTTCATAAGCTCCAATGAGATAGGCAAGGATCAGATAAAGGAAATATTCACAATAGCTGATAGATTATACAAGGGAAAGCGGAGCATAGAGCTGAAGCCCCATTCCACAATTGCCCTCTTTTTTGAGGAGCAGTCGACACGTACAAGGGTATCGTTTGAGGTTGCTATGGCGCAGCTTGGCGGTTCATCGATATACATAGATGCAAGGACATCTCAAGTATCAAGAGGCGAGGCACTGGCAGACACCGCAAGGGTGCTGAGCCTTTACTGCAATTTCATTGCCGTGCGCATAAACAATCACGACAGCCTTGTTGCTATAGCTGAGAACTCCACAGTTCCGGTGATAAATGCGCTTACATCTCTTGAGCACCCAACCCAGTCTCTTGCTGACATATATACAATGATTGCACATAAAGGGGACATGAAGGGCATACGTATAGCATTTATAGGGGACGTAGCTCAGAATACTGCAAATTCACTTATGCTGAGCTCGGCAAAGCTTGGCGCAAAAATGACGCTTGTCGGCCCTGAGGGATACATGCCGAACCTGTTCTATTTCAACAAGGCACGTGAGTACGGCAGAGTTGATATGAATAGCTCGATAAAGGAAGGGCTTACAGGGGCGGATATTGTTTACACTGATACATTCGTAAGCATGGGCGATGAGAAAGATGCATCAAAAAGGAGGAAGCTCTTTGCGCCCTACCAATTGAACAGCAAGGCGCTTTCTTATGCAAAAAAGGATGCGCTTGTTATGCATCCGTTGCCTGCGCACCGCGGAGAAGAGGTAACTGCAGAAGTAATAGACGGAAAGAGGAGCATAGTATGGGAAGAGGCTGCAAACAAATTGCTCCTGGAAAAGGCAATATTGCTTTATTTATCGACAAAATAAGAAACGCTAATCCATTAATCGGCTAAATCGCTTGTATGGATACATATATATTCTTTTCAGCGGAAAGGATAAGCATGGAACTTCTAGGTAAGGTCGCCATAATAGTAATAGTACTTGTAATAATATTCAGCGCAGCTTTTCTTATATTCCAGAACACAAACAAGGCTCCGATTACCGCGGCGCAGGCGGAGCAGTTTGCAATAAATGATGTAAAAGCCTCAAATCCTAATGCAAACATAACAATAGTGAGCGTATCGAATTCAACAGTCCAGAAGGGCAGCTACAGCATTGTAATGAGCGTTGCATACAACACAACAAGGGCATGCCCAACGCTATTCATAGACCTGTTCGACTACCCTGTATTCAGCCTTAGCAACAGCACGGAAAACCTTTATACTTATGGCAATGCCAACAAATGCACAGTAAACGGGCTCCTCAATTCCTCATCCACAAATTATGTCATAGGCTCAAAGTATGTGGCGATCGCAAGGTCGTATAGCCAGAACATACCCCAGATAATAGCATATGTAAGCAGATACGGCTACAACAGCACAAATGTGAGCGCTGCATATTATCCTAATCTTTCAGCCAGGATTACTGGACTTTCAAACAACTATTACAATGCATGGCTTGTCCACTATAAGGCTGCAAAGGCCAACTATTCAGTCTATGCGGTGATAGATTCTGCAGGCTCTGTAGCCGCAAATTACAAGGCAACGCCTTAGGATTCTGAATATTCTATTTTCTCGTTCTTCGCATGATTAAAAGCGCCTTTTAATTTATTCCTCATTGGATGAAACTGCAATTACTATTTACTTTTATAAATGATCATATATTCTAATAAATAAATATGTAATCAAATATAATTAATTTAGTGCTGTATTATGGCACTATTTTCCGCTTTTGGTTAACTACTTCTATCTGGCAATGAAGCGCAAGGCTTTTAAAGCTTATCAGATTAAGCTATGAATAAGGCGATCAGATGACCGATATGGTACACGACGTGTTCGGATCCAGACAGGGAAGTAGCACAGTGGCTGACAGTGAGGAGTTTAGCTCAACACAGATAAAGATAGTAACAGCAGGATTTGGTGGTGCAGGTTGCAACATCGTAAACAGACTTCTTAAAGTAGGAGTAAAGGGCACTGAATTTGTAGCAGTGAACACTGATGCTCAGCACTTCAAGATAATCGACGACCGAATAAAGAAGGTGCTGATCGGAAGGACCCTTACAAAGGGTCTTGGAGCAGGAGGAGACCCAGCAATGGGCGAAAAGGCAGCAGAGGTCGACAGGCAACCACTCGAGAGGGTATTCGCTGACACACAGCTCGTATTCCTATGCGCAGGTATGGGAGGAGGAACAGGTACTGGTGCAATAACGGTAGCAGCACAGATAGCAAAGGAGCAGGGAGCAATAGTCGTAGCAATGGTAACATACCCGTTCGACCTTGAGAGAGTTAGAAAGGTAAAGGCAGAGGAGGGAATACAGAAGCTCAGGAAGTATGCGACAGCGTCATAATACTTGACAACAACAGGTTGGTAAAGCTAGTTCCAAACCTTCCAATGAACGACGCATTCGCGCTTGCGGACGAGGTTCTTGCAAAGGCAATAGGCGGACTTGTTTGGACAATAACACAGCCAAGCCTGATCAACATAGACTTTGCTGACGTAGGAGCAATCATGGGCAATGGGGAGTAGGATTCATTGCGGTAGGAACCGGAAGAGGAGCAAACAAGGTAGACGCAGCTGCAGAGGCTGTTCTTAAGAACAAGCTGCTTGACGTTGACTTCGAGGGCGCAGAAGGCGCACTGATACACATATCAGGAGGAGCATCAATGACAATCGGCGATGCAATAGGCGCAGGAGAGATAATAACAGAGCGTATGGATCCAAACACCAACGTAAAGTGGGGCGCAAGGCTTGTGCCAGGCTACGAGGACCAGATAGAGATCGTCGCAATAGTCAGCGGAGTTAAGGGTTCAAGCATAGTAGGGCAAGTTGACGCAGAGAAGAAAGCAGCTATCCTACGGAGATCTTGAGATGGTAGGTTAATACCTACCTTTTTATTTTCCATTTTTTTATATTTATTGATTTAAACAGTACTGAACCCGCAGAGATCTAAGTAATGCATCAGAGAAACATTTCAGTACGATCATCAGCCTCACTATCACATTAAAAGGTGAGAGATATGTACGACCAAGGAATAGGGAACGACGAGGACTTTACAGTGAAGCTGGCTGTTGTCGGCGCAGGCGGGCAGGGATGCAACCTTGTAAACAGGCTATACATGAATGGGATAAAGAGCGCAAAGACGATTGCGCTCAACACAGATGCAAAGCATCTTAACATAGTGCATGCACACCAGAAGATGCTTATAGGCAAGGAGCTTACAAGCGGACTCGGAGCTGGAGGATTCCCAGAAATGGGAGCAAAGGCGGCGGAGCTTAGCAAGGAGGAGATAAGAAAGGCTGTAAGCGGCTACAACATGGTATTCATAGCTGCAGGAATGGGAGGAGGAACAGGAGGCGGATCAGCGCCTGTAATAGCACAGATTGCGCGAGAGGAGGGCGCACTTGTTGTTGCATTCGTAACATATCCGTTCGCGCTTGAGAGAAGCAGGAAGAAGAAGGCTGACTGGAGCATAGATCAGCTAAGCAAGCAGGCCGACACAACTATAATAATAGAGAACGACAGGCTTCTCAGCTATGCGCCGAACCTGCCGATGGAGAAGGCATTCGACCTTATAGACAGCATTGCATCCAATGCGGTCAGGGCATAGCAGACACGATAACGCTGCCGAGCCTGATAAACCTTGACTTTGCTGACGTAGGCGCATCATGGGCAACGCCGGCACGGCAGTGATAAACATAGGTGTCGGAAGCGGAAGCGACAAGGTTGAGAAGGCGATACAGTCAACAGTTGCCCACCCGCTGCTGGATGTCGACCTTGAGGGCGCAAAGAGCGCCATGGTCCACGTAACTGGAGGGACAGGGCTTACAATAGCAGAGGCCACAACAATAGGCGAGGGAGTCACAGAAGGAATGGCTGACGACGCAAACGTGATATTCGGAGCAAGGCTGGAGCCAGAGTTCAGGGACCAGATAAGGGTAATGTCAATAGTTACTGGCGTAAAGCCGAAGTTCGGCACAGCATCCTCATTGCTCAACAGAAATACCGCACATGACTCGGCCTTCATTTCAGGACTGGAAATGCTCTAAGCATTTCCATCTTTCTTTTTCTTCTTTTTTCTTTTAATTTCAATGCTTAGCCAAAATGACTAGCGGTAAATTAATTGATGTCCTATCTAACCGATTCCTCGAATTCTCTCTTTACACTGCTGTAATCCGGTACTGTCTGCATCAGCCTTGAGAGCTCCGTCTCCCATATTTTTTTTATTTCTTTTATCCTAACGCTTAATTCTTTTAGCGAGAATGTTTCATTATCTTTTTTACCGTATTTGATAATCTTCTCGTTAATAATTTTTAAGTCCGGTTTTATCCTGTGTTTTTTTATGAGTATCCACGCATCGTACAGGTCTCTTGCAACAGGCATAGTCCTTTCGAGCATAGCCTTTATCTTGTCCGTTAATAGCTCCTGCGGGCCCTCAATTCCTATCATGTAAGGCTTAAGCTCTTCGTATATGGTAGTCCTGTATATGTTTCTTACTTCGAGTAATGGCCTTTCCCTTGTGTTTAAGTCTATTTGTATCGACTGTTTTGCCTGTTCTTTCCTTGCCGCTGCATATATGGGGCCCTTTATCTTTAGCTTATATTTTAGCATGTTTCTGTAATGGGCTGTTGAATAGCTTGTAGGGTAATATGTGTTAAGACCTTTCAGTATCTTGTCTGCTTCTATTTCAATTTCAGCCGCGTCAATGTCTTCTTTTAGTATAAGATCGATATCTTCAGAAAATCTTCCAGAGCCATAAAATTTTGATATTGCAGTGCCGCCCCTGAACACTAGCATATTGCCAAACTTGCCAGAATAAAGCTCAAACAATACGAGCTCTTGGAGATAATCCTTTTCAGACTGCTCAGCCTTTGCAAAACCAAGCATTCTGGAGTAATTTTTCCATTTATTGAATTCGTAATCGAACTGGTTCATATTTAGACCGCCTTTTTAGCTCTTCGTTCATCGGTATGCTTATAGAATCGCACATTTTCCCCAATCGCTCCATAAGAATATCCGAATCCATCCTTTGCGCAAAATACACCATGCGATCAGAGTCTAATCTACCTTCTTTGTATGCATTGCTTAAGGCCTCCTCAATGTAATGATAAGGGGGATTTTGCAGGTATAATGAATCTATGATCGCCTTTTCTATGTGGGCAACAAAGGCACTTGTTTCGGCATCCTTATAAAACCCAAATACCCTTGAGGCGCCCAGGTTTATGAAATTTATCTTTTGTTCGTCTAGTTCTTTAATCTCAGAGTGCCTTATTGCAGATATTATATCAATGGTGGTAATTGTTTGGGTTGTTATGTTATGGTATCTGAAGGCTGAAAGTAGGCTTACGTACGAGGGATATATTATATTAGAGGCTAATGCATATATGTCAGAGCCCGGAACGTAGTATTTGCCCCTCTCCAACCTGTTCAATAGCCTATGGCTGACCATTCTGCTTAAGAATAACGAAACATATTTCTCCTTTTTGCCAGTGATTCTCATTGCATCAGGTGTTGTTATTACCGGTATGTTCATGCCCTTTATTTCCTGTATAAATTCTGCTGCTTTCATGATAATTTTATGCACGAATAGATATTTATGTCTTTATATCTATCAAATTTGATGGAAATAATGTAACAAAATGGCTAAAATGCATTTTAGTATATTAGGCTTCGAAAACTTTATTGGGTGGCTTTTGTAGAATTGAATATCAGATATATTCTATGCTTCTAATCGCCAGCTTTGATGTTACCTTTATATACCTTTTCGGGTTAACTAATAACGTATAATCTACTATTAACTGTGGTTTTATTTATGGATGGGGACGATATAAGCTACGCATCTATGCACGACATAAAGGTAGGGCGCTTCCTGTTAATTGATGGGGTAGCCTGCAAGGTTGTTGATATAGATATCAGTTCTCCAGGCAAAGCATGGCCATGCGAAGATGCGCGTAACAGCAATAGGAATATTCGATGGGGAGAAGAAAACCCTTCTGAAGCCCAGTGATGCTGATGTTGAGGTACCTAACATAAAGAAGAAGAAGGCGCAGGTAGTCTCTGTAAGCGGCAACATGGCGCAGCTCATGGATTCAGAGACATATGAGGTCTTTGACATAAAGATAACTGAGGAATTTGAGGGCAAGCTCAATGCTGGAGGCGAGGTAGAACTGATAGAGGCAATGGGAAGGAAGGCGCTCTCGAGGGTGCTTACAAGTGGTTAAATGGAATTGAAAATATTATCTAGCAATGAAAATAAGCTGCTTAACAGAAGGGAGATAATTTTCTCCGTTGTTCAGGATAGCAGCACGGCAAACAGGACAGATCTTACAAAGGAACTGTGCAAGAAGCTTAATCTTCACCCTGATAGCACAATAATAGTAAGGATAGACCAGGGCTTTGGGCATAAGGAGAGCTCAGGTTTTGCGCACGCATACCAGAGCAAGGAGATGCTTGAGAAGTACGAGCAAAAAAGCATACTTGCAAGGATAGCGAAGAAAGCGGCAAAGCATGCAGGTGCTGGAGAGAAGAAAGAGGAATAATAAAAATAATACGATGATACTTATGGCAGAGGTAAAAAAAGAGGTAAAGAAGGCGGATAAAAAGAAAAAGGAAAGAGTAGCGTACAAGCCAGGAAGGCAATGCCCAAAATGCTATTCAAGGATGGCAGAGCACTCCGACAGACAAAGCTGCGGGAAGTGCGGCTACACTGAATTTAAGCATAAGAAATGATTATGTTTATCCGTAATGGAACGCTAGCGCCTCTTTTTTAGGAACTTGACAAATAGGCACAAAGCGGATAATGATCACCCACGAATAAATTCGTGGGTTTCCTCCGTTGTATCGCAGAGTAATCAACTGTATATTTCTAACTTCAGTTGTTTCTGAGACATAGTCTGTGCAAGTTTCGTGTGTTGCTGATTTTCTATGTAGGTCTTTACTGTTTGAGAAGTTATGTTACTAACACTTCTGAAGAAATATCCTCGCGACCAAAAATGTCCTCCGTAATATGTAAATCTGAAGGACGGGAATTTTCTGAAAAGTTCGTGTGACGATATGCCTTTGAGAAGATGGACTGCCTTTTCAACAGTCATGGTCACTGGAATTGAAGCAAATACATGTACATGATCGTTTCCAATCGCAGTTGTATGTATGCGCATCCCGTACTGTTCTCCTATTTCGTTAAATTTCCGTATTAGAAATTCTTTCACATATACACTTGTCAGTTCAGGGAATCTGTATTTGGGGCACCACTCCAAGTGGTACTGGGATAATCCAACCGAATGGTTTTTATTTACAAAGGTTCCACTACTCATATAATCACGTTTCCGGCAGAGTTGCAGGCGCAAAAATTTTTCGCTTGCGCTGCCGTTAACAACTTTTGCTCACGGAACCAATAAAAGTCCTAGAATCAGCAACTGCGGTGGGGTCTCCTGTATCTCTCGAATAAATTCGGTAGGTTTAGTCGACCCCACACCCCTTGCACACTAAAATTCAAAAAGAAATATTTTACTGTGATATGATGACCAAGAGGCAAGTCGAGTACAAAAGAGAGATACGAAAGCTAGATCTCAGGGAGAAAGATAGATGCGAGAATTCAAGGAGCTAGGCGACTGGCGCGGAGAGATGCTTTCCCGCATCCGCGCTTTGATCAAGCAAGCCGACCCTAAAGTCGTAGAGGAAGTAAAGTGGATAAAGCCGACCAATCCGCTGGGCACCGCAGTTTGGTCTCACGACGGGTTGATCTGCACCTGCGAGACCTACAAGAATGACGTAAAGATGACATTTCCCAGGGGCGCCTCGCTGGATGACCCCTCAGGTCTCTTCAATTCTAGTCTTGATGCTAGAGTATGGCGCGCCATCGACTTCCACGAAGGCGACAAGATCAATGAACGCGCTTTGAAAAATCTTATCCGCTCGGCTATCGCGCTCAATACTGCCGCCTTGAAAAAGAAAACTTCCAAGACCAGACGTAAAGCAAAGGAAAAATAGTATCAGGGCGGCTAAGCAAAAAAGGAGCGATTTTTTTGACGAGTCTTCAAGGCACACTCTTATATTCGCAGAAAAATTCTTAATCTGTCAAGTTCTTATTCTTTTTTGCAAAGCCAAGTATTATATTACTAACCTTGGTAAATTAATCTATAAGATAGGAGTGTGATCATGCCAAGGAAAAGAATAGGTTCGGCAAAGGCTATTGGTAAAAAGACCATGGTAATGGGCAAATGCGCAAGGCATTCCCTCTATGCTATAACAATCATACTTCTGCTCTCGATCTTCCTTTTTACTGGTTTATACTCAAAGAATTACATTGATATGCCTACGCTTGTCGCAACAAGCTCCATAGCATTCTCCTTGCTGCTTACCAGCGTTGTGTTATCATGGATGGCATATAAGGGAAGCAATTTTAGGAGTATAGCATCATATTTGGGCCTCACAAAGGATAAGTTTTCAGTTAAGATGGTTGGAATCGGCGTCCTCCTATTTATAGCAATAATAATTCTGGGCCTTGTAATTACCGCGTTCTCAAATATTACAAATATACCATTGCCGACAAATGTACAGACCGTCCTTGCAGGAACGCCTCTTTATTTCCTTATATTCACTGTTATAATAGCGCCGATAAATGAGGAGATATTCTTCAGGGGATTCCTCGTGTCAAAGGCTGGAAAGTTTTTTGGAGTAGGCGCTGGAATAATTCTAAGCGCATTGCTCTTTGCATTAGCACATCTCAGTTATCTTTCCATCTCTGAGTTTGTGGCAGCATTCTTCTTCGGACTTATTGCGGGATACGCATTTGTCAAGACAAAGTCATTATACACAAGCATAGTCGGGCACATGCTTGTAAACCTTGTTACAATATCATCGCTTATTTATCTGGGAATGTTAATACATCCGTAATGCAGAGGCTGATTTTATCTCAGTTGAAGTAGATCAGATAATTAGAAGGCTACGTTCAGAGTCAAGACGTAGCGTTCTTGAGTCAATGGGGAGATTCGGTAGCAATCCAGAGCGAGCAATTGGAGTAAGGATACCAAAGCTCAGGGCTATTGCAAAGGAAATAGGCAAGAACCATACGATTGCAGTGGGGCTCTGGCGTTCTAATGTACATGAAGCAATGATACTTGCAACAATGATTGATGACCCTAGTCTTGTTACGGAAAAACAGATGAATTCTTGGGTAAAGGATTTTAATTCATGGGATCTTTGTGACCAGTGCTGCGGAAATCTGTTTGATAGAACAGTGTATGGTTACAAAAAGGCATTGGAATGGTCAAAAAGAGATGAGGAGTACGTCAAGAGGGCTGGTTTTGCAACTATGGCATACATAGCAGTGCACGACAAGCAAAGACCAGACAGTGAATTTCTTCCATTACTCAAAGCCATAGAAAGGGGGAGTGATGATAACAGGAATTTTGTAAGGAAGGCTGTTAACTGGGCGCTTAGAGAGATAGGTAAGAGAAATATTAAGCTAAATAAGATTGCAATCAGGACTGCAAAAAGAGTATATGCCAATGATTCTGCCGCAGCAAGATGGATAGCAAATGATGCACTTCGTGAATTGACGGGTAAAGCAGTAAAGAGGAGATTGAATTATTAAGCTCTCTGTCGCGGTAATGGAGCCAAAGTACCAGCAGAACCTCGGATACATAGCAAGGGTCTCGAAGAACTTCGGTGTAGAGAGGCTTGTATTAATCAATCCAAGATGCAACTATAATGGCAGGGAAGCTATAAAGTATTCAAAGCACGCGAGGGAGCTTCTTGAGAATGCAAAAATAGTCAAGAGATTAGATGGCCTAAAGGATGATTTACTCATAGGCACGACAGGAATATGGCATAAGACAAACGCATCATATTACAACATATACGATTTAGATAGTCTCTCAAGGATAGTGAAAAGGGCTCACAAAGCAGGAAAGGGGGTCACGCTTCTGCTAGGAAGAGATGACACAGGGCTTAGCAAGGAGGAATTAAGGCTCTGTGATGCGACAGTTTTCATAAGAACGAACAAGGACTATCCAATACTTAACATATCGCACGCGCTTGCAATCATCCTTAGCAGGTTTAATGATGAGAAAACAGATTACAATTTCATTAAGGGAATCTATGCAGATGCAACTTCAGAGAAAAGGCTGATCCTGCTCTTTGAAAGGTTGCTAAAAGAGAATCCAAAAGTAAGGGATAGTAAATCCGTATCAATGGCTTTTAGGCACATAGTTAGGAGATCTATCGCAACTAAGAAGGAGATAAGCGCATTGTCCATCGCATTTTCTCCAAGTGAGAAAGGCAGAAAGATTAAGCGGTAAAAATTAAAACCTAGGAGAAGAGACTGAAAGAGTTATCTTTCAGGCTTTCCTGCCGCCTTTCTTGTCTTTATTATCTTTATCTTGCCTGGGGTGAGCAGTATCTTGTCCTGATCTATCCTTGCTATGTCGCCGTTCATCTTGTCGACATACACCTTGAGGTCGTCTATTACAGCCTTCAGCGTGTTCGGCCTCTTTGCCATCTCTGATATGTTCATCAGTATTATGTTCGCCGAGCTGAGCTCCTTCTTTATGAGCTCAACATCGGTCTGCTGCTGCAGTGCAACTGGCTTTATGTAGTGGTCTGCCGGTTCGTGCATTACGTCAACGTCGTCCATCTCCGCCGCATTCATGTATTCTTCAACATCGATTCCTTTCGATGAAACTCCTAAGGATTTTCCAAGTTTTTCAAAGATGCTCATGTTTTCACCATCTTGTGTGTCGCCTTACTTATCATTAATATATGCACATTAGCTTTTAATACTTTCTGTAATTTTGGATTATACGAGGGAAAGCGCATAATCTTGAAACATGGTTAATTACAGAGTATTCACATAAAGTATCACTGTGTAATTCTCATGGCATATTGCTGAGTCGCAATCATGCTTAATATGTAGAAAAAGTTTAATAATGTCGCATTGATATTCTATTGGTCTGATGATACTTATAAAGAGGGTTTACGAGAAGTACACGGTTGTACTGACGGACAAGCGCGTCCTTGTCGAGAGGCTATGGCCGCGCGGCATAAGAAGAAACACCGCAAACGTCGACATATGGCTAAAGAACGTAGCACCAAGCACCGAGCTCAGGAAATGGTTCGTGCACGACCCAAAAAAATGGGTTGAGTTCAAGAAGCGCTACCTGAAGGAGCTTGAGGAGCAACAAGGCAGTCGAGCAGCTCTTGAGATAGCGCACTCAACAGATCCCGTGACGCTCGTATATTCCGCAAGGGACCAGAAGCACAACGGCGCGATCGTGCTCCAGGAAGTACCTGGAGACAGCAGGCTTGAGAAGAGGCAAAGGAGGCACGCCGATAACGGTGCATAAGTGAGATACGCGATAATAGACACGAGCTCGATCCTGTTCGGGTTTTCCTACAAGAGGAATGTCTTTGAGAGCTGCGCTGAGGCAGTTTCCTGGCTACAAACTGCTTGTCTCAAAGGGCATAATAAGGGAACTTTCCAGATTTTCAGCGAAAAAGGGCAAAAAAGGGCTAAGTGCAAGGATTGCGCTTCTTGAGCTAAAGGCTAAAAAGATTAATGTTGATAATATAAGTACGTACGCCGACTCTTGGATACTTGATACAGGCGCTATCAAGAACAGGGGCTCTGTGGTAATAACCAACGACACAGCACTTGCGAAAAGGCTTTCGCAGTAGAGGTATAATGGTATACAAGATTTCAAAGAGCGGTTTGCTGAAATTGTTAATATTTAACAAGTGATTCCAATGTACTACATGCATTCCGTAAAAGACACTTTCAAGATGCCACCGGAGTATTTTGACAAGGACATAGAGAAGGTAGCAAGCGAGATGCTCAAGAAGAAGTACGAGGGCTCGATAGACAAGAGCGCTTGGGGTAATAGTCGCAATATACAACGTAAGGAACATAAGCGACGGCACGATATTCGCAGGAGATCCATCAACCCACCATGATGTTGAGTTTGACATGCTTACATACATGCCATTCGTGGAGGAGGTAGTTGCAGGTGAGGTTACCGAGCTTGCGGAGTTCGGGGCATTCGTGCGAATAGGGCCGATAGACGGGCTGGTCCACGTATCGCAGATAACAAATGACTTCCTCATCATTTGACAGGAAGATACCAGCATTCGTATCAAAGAGGAGCGGGAGGATGCTTAAGAAGGGAGATATATGTATTCGCAAAGATATCAACGGTAAGCATGAAGACCTCGGTCAAGGATTCAAAGATAGCGCTTACAATGAAGCCAGAGGGCCTAGGCAAGCAGGAATGGATAAACGAGGGCGAGAAGATAAAGGCGAGAGTGCAGAGAGGCGGACCGCAGAAGAGAGGAAAGAGATGATGTGATACTATGGAGGAAAAAGCGTGCAAGAACTGCAGATTGATAATAAGCCACGGTGATACATGCCCGAGCTGCGGCTCGAAGGAGCTTACGAACAAGTGGAGCGGCTATGCGATAATATTCAATGCGGAGAAGTCATCGATAGCAAGATACTTGGGGTAAAGCTGAACAGCACCTATGCGATAAACATCAAGGCATAGCTTATTATTCAAGCAGGGATTATTTGTGGAATGGGGAAATGTGCCCTTTTGTCATACATTCCTATCTGTTTCCTTTGATTCGGATAGTTCGCTCGGCTTTATGTATTCCTCCTCGATGTCTACCTTTTCGAATTCCTTGAGATAGCTGAAGATTGATGCTATCATGTTGGCCTTGCCGACAAAGTAATCAGAATTCTTCTTTACGTCGTTGTTGAACATTATGGTGAGCGTCTTGTTCTTTACATCAACTTCACTTGGCTCGACATTATAGGTCTTGCCTAGCGCCTTTACTTTTTCCTTCTCGGATGTCAGGCTTTTTATTATTTTTATCTCGTAGATTATCTCCTGGCCAACATATGGATGGTTTGCGTCAACTATAACCCTTCCCGAATTTACGCTTTTCACTATTGCGGTTGCATTGTCGAGATTTACCTGCAGGCCTGGATAAGGATCTATGTCGTGCTTCCTGAATTCTGATAGTGGCATGACCCTTACAAGCTCTGGGCTCCTTTCCCCAAATGCCTCATCAGGCTTGAATGTGAACTTTTTCTGCTCGTTGAGATTCATATCTCTGAGTGACTTGTCAAGCCCCTTTATTACGCTGTTTGAGCCAAGCACTACAAGAACAGGACCATAATGCATATGTTCGTCGAATATCTTTGCATCCTTTGCCTTTTTCTCGTCTGTTGTTGATATAAGGCTGTTGTCCGCCCCGCTCCATGCGCTGTACTCCACTTCCAAAAATTCTCCATCTTTGAAGGACATTATAATTACCTAATAAGCAATAGCTTTTAATTGTATAAATTAAATACTTCCTAGTGTTGAATCTTTGTTCATATAGATATAAATAAGTGCGTACCATGAATGAAAAAACGAAGAAATTTGTATTTCTTATCGGAGCGATAATGATAGCTGTGATATTCATAACCTCTTATGCGGCATTCAGCAATAACAACACCGCAAATGCCACTACTAGCACGGTAAGTGCGGCGCCCCAGCAAACAGTCTTTGCTTCAGCCACAACAAATGGCATTATAACAAATTACACCCAGATAGCATATGTAGAGTCGGCAAATAGCTCAAATTCATCCGGCGCAAAGCTTGGGCAGATAATGTCACAGCTCGAGGCCAACAGCTCAATATACAGTTACATATATGTGAATGACAGCTATGAGGCATATCTCTCAAATGTCTCTGCCTATGACCTGCAGGAACTCCTATACAAGGATTTCAATTCGACCAATGCAATAAGCATAGGCTCGACTGCTGATATATTACTGCCAAGCAGCATAAGCATGTACTATTCAAATTCCAGCCCTCCGATAAGCGTTCCACTATCAAACAGGAATTATACTGTATACATTACAGGCCTAAAGAGCATAGGAAGCTCTCTTAACCTCTCTGTTTCCGCATTGATAACAACAAGGGGAACTATATACAACAACCAGCTAAGGATAGCTCTAGACCATTGATGATATGATTTCGGAAGAGACAATCCAGCTCATAAGGAAGTTTGCAGTCAAGAATGCAATTGACTACGGAAGCGCGAGGATGGACAACGTCCTTGGCAAAGTTGTAAGGTCTGTGCCAAAGGGCCAGGTTGATGAATTAAAGGCATCAGTAAAAGCGATAATTGATGAGGTCAATTCGCTCCCAAAAGAGAGGCTTGTTCAGGAATACAAAATCCATGAGAGGGAATTTGAGGAGGAGCACGATAGGAAGGCAGAGGCAACATCAAAGCCCAGGATGGTGCTTGATGGTGCGGTAATCGGCGATTTTGCGACAAGATTCCCGCCTGAGCCATCAGGATACATGCATATAGGCCATGCAAATGCCGCTTTCCTTGCGCAAGAATTTGCAAAGATATACAATGGCAGGGTATTCCTTTATTTTGACGACACGAACCCGGAGAAGGAAAAGCAGGAGTTTGTTGATGCCTTCAAGAAGGACCTTGACTGG
>CAVXKJ010000005.1:0-57056 GCA_963762355.1 uncultured Microcaldota archaeon
ATAATCAGATTCATATACTTAGAAATCCAAAATTAGGACGTGGAATTAGTTTAATTAGAGGATTTATGGGTAACGTTCCAACAATACTGCCAGCAACTGTAGATTATATAGATACGTGCGAAAACCCATTTGATTATTCTAATAACAGTATGTGATAAGTTAGCCGATATACACTTATTCGCAAAGGCCAAATAAGCATAAATGTCTTGCAAATCATAAGGTTGATGATAAAATGTTTACTAGAGTAAAACCAGCGACCAGGAGATCTCCTTCGATTGAAGACCTGGGAGCCACTGCTGAAGGTGGATTTATGATCACCCACGAATAAATTCGTGGGTTTCCTCCGTTGTATCGCAGAGTAATCAACTGTATATTTCTAACTTCAGTTGTTTCTGAGACATAGTCTGTGCAAGTTTCGTGTGTTGCTGATTTTCTATGTAGGTCTTTACTGTTTGAGAAGTTATGTTACTAACACTTCTGAAGAAATATCCTCGCGACCAAAAATGTCCTCCGTAATATGTAAATCTGAAGGACGGGAATTTTCTGAAAAGTTCGTGTGACGATATGCCTTTGAGAAGATGGACTGCCTTTTCAACAGTCATGGTCACTGGAATTGAAGCAAATACATGTACATGATCGTTTCCAATCGCAGTTGTATGTATGCGCATCCCGTACTGTTCTCCTATTTCGTTAAATTTCCGTATTAGAAATTCTTTCACATATACACTTGTCAGTTCAGGGAATCTGTATTTGGGGCACCACTCCAAGTGGTACTGGGATAATCCAACCGAATGGTTTTTATTTACAAAGGTTCCACTACTCATATAATCACGTTTCCGGCAGAGTTGCAGGCGCAAAAATTTTTCGCTTGCGCTGCCGTTAACAACTTTTGCTCACGGAACCAATAAAAGTCCTAGAATCAGCAACTGCGGTGGGGTCTCCTGTATCTCTCGAATAAATTCGGTAGGTTTAGTCGACCCCACACCCCTTGCACACTAAAATTAAAAGAATCTGGAAAACCAATATCACATACAGAGTACCTAATGCTTTTGCGCAAGGCAGTTGAACTAGATTTAGGTATAAATCTGGGGCCTAATGAAGTGAGGACTGCTTTTGTATCAACCATAACATCCTCGAGCTCGATTAATGCAGATGACTGTTGGTTCATTCTTTTGCGCAAGGCGAATGAACTAGATTTAGGTATAAATCTGGAGCCTAATGAAGTGAGGGCTAGTTTCCTCTCGTCTTTAGATTTAACTATAAGAGAAAAACAAATCTTTGACTTATTACTAAAGAATATCATAGTAAAAGAAATCTCTACAGGATTAGGCCTAAGCGAGGGGACTGTGAAGAATTATAAGAATGGTTTATTCCATAAGCTCGGCGTACGATCAAAAACAGAATTGGTTGTAAGATTTATGGATATAGGACAAAATGCGGCAGAAACATTTACAGCGGAACAAATTATTGCAAACCATTCTGATATATATAAAAATTTGAGTATAGGATTATCGCCTAGACAGAGACAGATAGCAGAATTAATAAATCAAGGTCTTATGGATGGAGAGATTGCAACTGCAATTGGCCTAACTAAAGGAACTGTAAAAAATTATTTGGTACGCCTTTTTGATCGCGTTGATGTCTCTGATAGAATTGGATTTATCGGTTGGTACAGAAAGCATATCAGATACAAGAATGCGATTGCTGAGCTAACGCGTTCTAATTTGTCAGCAAGGCCATAGCTTAAAGAGCTATAGCTTTCTTAGGGGATTTGTGTAATTTACGTCTATCAGCGAAGTCCACATGCACCTTTAAATATGTAGATAGATAGAAGGATATTATGGCAATTGAGAACGTTTACCTCATAAAACCAAGAGGTTTTTGTGCAGGAGTTGACCGCGCAGTAAGTACTGTCGAGGAGGCGCTCCGCATATTCGGTGCACCTATTTACGTCAAGCACGAGATAGTGCACAACAAGACCGTATGCGACGACCTTCGTGCCAAGGGTGCGATATTCATAGAGGAGATATCAGAGGTGCCAGAGAAGAGCATATGCGTATTTTCAGCGCACGGGATCGCACCGCAGGTACGGGTTGAGGCACAGGAAAGAAAGCTTTATTCGATAGATGCAACGTGCCCTCTTGTATCAAAGATACACATAGAGGTGAACAGGTTTGCTCGAGAGGGAAATGAGATACTTTACATAGGGCATAGAGGCCATCCTGAGGTTATAGGGGTGATGGGGATAAGGCCTGATATAACCCAGATTGTAGGTACTGCCGACGAGGTAGAGCATCTGGTTGTAAAAGACCCGGAGATGCTTGTTTATCTGAGCCAGACAACACTCTCGGTTGATGAATGCAAAGGAATAATTGCTGCACTTAAAAAGAGATTTCCGAAGATAAAGGCACCGCCAAGCGATGACATATGCTACGCCACGACAAACAGACAGACGGCAATAAGGAGCGCCGCAAAGTCGTGTGACATAATAATAGTTGTGGGAAGCAAGAACTCCTCAAATTCGAACAGGCTGGTAGACACTTCAAGAAGTCTAGGAGTTGATGCTTATCTTGTTGACAACCTGAGCGAGATAAATGACTCTTGGCTTGATGGGAAAAAGTCGCTGGGCATATCGGCAGGTGCAAGCGCACCCGAATATCTAATAAAGGAAATTGCTGACCATTTCAGAGAAAGAGGCGCAACAATAAAGGACCTGAATGTAATGGATGAACACATGTCCTTCAGGCTACCTTATGAATTATACAGAGAGCAACAGGCATCTAATTAACTTTTTGGGATAACCATGGTATCACTATCGAAAAATGCCACCCTGTCAGAATATGCGGATTTTATATATGCAGTTTATGGAGTTCCAAATGACAGGTATTACTCCCTTTGGGACATGTTGATAAATATACAAAGATTCTCGATGAGGGGGATAAAAGGGATAAGGAAGGGCAACACGGAAAAGATGAAGCTGAATATCCTTATAGCATTGAGTTGGTATGCCTCTTTAATGAATAGATTGCACATAAGAACTGAGGATATTGTCTGGGAGAGATTTCCTTACTTATGCTCTTACTGTGGGAAATTGCCCTGTGCATGCAAAGCAGATAAAATCAATGAGAGACAAAAGATAATAATTGATAATTCCAAAAAACCCCAAAAAATAGAAGACTTCCAGTTGATGTTCAGGAAGATATATCCGCCGGAAAATAGATCTAAAGAGGAGGCGGCAATACATCTTGCAGAAGAAGTGGGGGAACTCTCTGAGGCATTCCATATATACATGGGAGATAGAAGCAATTCAAAGCTCCAGGAGATACACCTGGAATCTGCAGACCTATTCTCGTGCATTATGGGAGTTATGAATTCTTTTGACCTTGATTGCGCAGAAGAACTTTCAACTATGTTTTCAAATAACTGTCATTTCTGCAATGCAATTCCTTGCGTCTGTAGTTTTGAAACTGTGAGCTATTTCAGGTCGTGAACTTTTTAACCTGAAAGTGAATGCGGATTTATTAATGATGCAAATTAGCTTGACATCTTTACCTCTGCAAGTTCGCCATAATGGGACTTGATGTATGCTTCAATGTGCTTCTTGAATTCTGCTGGGGCTGCCGATGCCCTTACTGATGCGACCTGCTTCCCATCCTCGTATATTATGCAGAATGGATCCTCTCCTGTTCCTGGCAGCGATATTCCCAGGTTTGCATGTTTGCTCTCTCCGGGACCATTTACAATGCATCCCATTACTGCGACCTTCATCTCCTCAACACCCTTGTATCCCTTCTCCTTCCATTCTGGCATTTTTGCGCTAAGATAAGTGGTAAGCTCCTCTGCCATCTCCTGGAATACTATAGATGTAGTGCGTCCGCATCCGGGGCAGCTTGATACAAGCGGAGTGAAGTGCCGTATCCCTAATGACTGCAGTATTTGCCTGCATACTACTACCTCATCGGCCCTGCTTGAATTTGGGGTAGGTGTCAATGACACCCTTATTGTGTCGCCTATTCCCTTTGAGAGAAGCATAGACAGTGCCGCGCTTGATGCAACAATCCCTTTGCTGCCTATTCCTGCTTCCGTTAATCCTACGTGTAGCGGCTGGTCTATCCTTTCCGCAAGCATCGTGTATGCACTGACCATTTCGGGCACTTCAGATATCTTGGTGCTGACTATTATCATGTTCGGTGCAAGCCCGTACTCTATTGCCTTCTTTACTGATTGCACTGCGCTCTCGACAACCGCATCAACGGTTACCGCCTTCGCATCCTTTGGGTTCTTGCTTCGTGTGTTGTCGTCCATCATCTTGGTTAGTATTGATTGGTCAAGCGATCCCCAATTTACCCCTATTCGTACCGGCTTGCCATATTCCTTTGCAAGATCTATGAATGACTTGAAGTTGTCATCGTGCTTTTCGCCGAAGCCGACGTTGCCGGGGTTTATCCTGTATTTGTCTAGCGCTTCTGCGCATTCAGGCACCTCCTTAAGCAGATGATGACCGTTGAAATGGAAATCGCCTATAAGTGGTATATTGTATCCAAGATCGTCAAGCGCTTTTCTTATGTCCTTTACAGCCCTTGCCATTCTAAGGTCTTGCACTGTGAAGCGCACCATCTCAGAACCAGCCTTGTAAAGCTCTATTATCTGCGCAACGCTCTTCGATACTTCGCCTGTATCGGTGTTTGTCATGCTTTGGACAGCCACAGGATTATTGCTCCCGACATAGATGTCCCTTACTCTAACCTGGAGGCTTTTTCTCCTTGGAAAAGGTGATGCACTATTCTTAGTTTCTATTATCATGCCTATTCGCCCATTATCTGGACTATTACCTTTCTTTTTCTCTTTATTATTTCAAAATCAAGAAGCACTATGTCCTGCCCTGGATCAAGAAGCAACTTGCCATCCTTTAATGGCACTGTTATGCTTGGACCTAGTAACGCTGACCTTATATGGCTCTTGCCGTTGTTGTCACCGCCAATCCCATACATGTCAGCACTTGTCTTATGATGAAGATAGTTAAGGTTTGATGGGGCAAGTCTCTCTAGTGCCTCCTTCATGCTTTTTACATTGGCATCAGTGTGTCTCATTGTGCTTATGCTTGCTGTAGAGCAGCCTATAAATATAGTCGCTATCCCGTTCCTTATCCTTGACTCATGTATTGACTTAACGACATTGGGGGTTATGTTGATTACGTATAGGTCCTCTACAGGTTTCTCAAAATATAATTCTGCGGTTTTTACAGTCATTATATCCCATTATTCGCCCATTATTTGGACTATTACCCTTTTCTCCTCCTTTGATCCATCAAAGTCTATCAATACAACTTTCTGCCACTTACCAAGCATTTCCCTGTTGTCCTTGAACGGCACTGTTATGCTTGAGCCTATGAGAGATGGACGTATGTCATGCTGGTGATGGTAATTAGAGCTATCCTTATCTGCAAGATGCTCTGCTTCGTGCCCATTGGATTGTGGATTGAGCTTGTTGAGTGCCTCCTCCATATCATGTATTGAGCCAGGCTCAAATTCCATAGTTGTTATGCATGCGCTGGGGCAGTCTGTGTGTATTATTGCTATCCCGTCGTCCATTTTTGAATCTATTATGCTGTGCTCAACCTGGCGGGTTATGTCGGTAAGAAAAACCTCATCGGTGGGTTTTTTGTAGTGAAGGACTACTGTCTTTATCTTCATCTGATCATCTACCTACTATTTTAATGGGTTAGTTTAAATAGCTATTTGACGCATACGTCATAAGTCGTATTTTATTCGATCTTGGATTGGCAAATCCAATATATTTTTAGTCTTGGGTTTTCCGAATCAGACAACAGGACCGGGCAGGGAATTTATGTATGACTGATTTGAGTAGTTACCTATTGAGGTCTCGTTTATGTTCATTGAAATGTATGCCTGCTTGCCATTGAAGTACATTGCAAGGCTTAATGGCATGTAGTATGTGTCAGATATGCATGTCCCAAATTCCCCTGTGCCAAGTGCTGTGCCGTTCGATGCGGGTCCAGTCATATTTCCGGATATGTATGTGCAGGGAATTCCCTTGTATATGCTTTGGTACTCTTTCTGGTAATTCAGCTGTATTCCCTCATTTGATATAGAGGATATGTTGAAGCGCGCTATGCTTGCAAGATTGATGCCGCCTATGCTGCTGGACTTTATGCATGTGAGAGTGTGGCTATTTCCAAGCAAGAGCTTGCCATAGTTCCCTGATGATACTGCCGTCGAATTGAAGTTTGTGCATGTGAATGTGCCGTTTGCAATGGCTAAGTATATTATCCTGGCGCTGCCAAGTATCGGAATGCTAGTTGCGTTTATGGATAGTTTTGTATTATTTGCGTATTTTGATTCGCTTATATAAAGCGGTGAATTTATGCTTGTGACTGCGCCAAGTGCACCTGAAGGCTGTATGGATAGGCTGCCATTGTATTTTATGCTGAATTGGGAAGCATTTGACAGCTTGCTCTGTGCAAGCATTGCAAGGTCTGATGTGCTTGCTGAGCTTGGCTGTGATAGTATATTGTTTAACGCTGCCGGCACAGTTCCGCCGATGTTCTGGAACTGAGGAAATTGAGATTGATACTGTGTCGTTTTGCTGTGCCCTACGATTACAACCACGCCTATTACTACAATGATAAGTACAATTATTGCAACTGCGCTGAGAAATGACATTAGATCCTATTTATTTACAGCTGAATCGTTAAATACCTTACTGTGTATAAAATCATGTGATACTTTGGTAAAGTGGTTAAATGCAAAACCAATTAAGATTCAATAGATCGGAGACCATATTGCAAAATGGCCAGATTGTGTGGATGTCGCCAAGAAGGTTCTTGGCTCTTATAATAAGAGCCGGAATAAGCGATGAGATATTTAAAAAGAAGAGATGCAAACCACTAGAAAAACGATTAAGGCGTGGGCTTCCTTTGGATCCACTGAACCTGGATTTTAGCGCTAGTGGTATATTGAGACATGCTGATGGAAGTCATAGAGCATACGTATCTGCAAATCTAGGGATACGCCGTGTACCTGTAGAAAAGACAAAGAATTATTGGGAATAGGATCTGTTGAGCATTGGTTCATTTGGTACGCCATCTTGTACGTTTATTTTATCTGTATTTGAACCTTCTAGGTCTATTATTGGATTCTCGCTTGTCTGCATTTTTTCGACTGGTCTTGGAAACACGCCAAGACTACTTCCGTTCTTCCTTAACCATTTCCTGTTTGCCTTGTAGTCAGGCATTGCGCCTAGTACAAGGTTCCAGAATTCCTTTTGGTGGTTTTGATGCTTTATGTGCACAAGCTCATGTATTATTACTGAGTCCATCACCGCCATAGGCGCAAAAAGAAGCCTGAAATTTATGTTGATTGAATTTGTGCTTTTGGAGTAGCTCCCCCATCTGGTGCTCTGCTCCTTTAACTTTACGCCATTTAGGTCAAATTTGAAGTGCCTATCATTTAGCTCATTTATATGCATGACAAGATCAGGCAGCACCTGTCTGGATATTATTCTTCTTGATAATGAGTAGATGTGTTTTCCTTTCTCTTTCTTTGATAGCCTGCTTGAAAGGTTTATGGTGATTGTTTCATACTTGAGACTTGCAGTTGAGTTTTTCCTATCGATTTCGATGATCTTTATGCTGAAGTTCCGGCCCAAAAGCTGCAGCAATTGGCCGTCATAGAATACCAGATGTGCAGGTTTGGGCCTGTATTCCTTTGCATTTGTAAGGCTCTTTATTATTCTGCCTTTTAGGTTCAAGAATACTCTTAATCCTTCCTCACGCCCAAGGTATATTGGTATTTTTATCTCTATGGTGTTGCCGCTTAGCTTTGCGGTTGCAGAGACGCCAAAGCCGTTTGCCCTTTTTATCTCGTACAGCTTCCCTTTTATTACCACTTCCTCCATTTGGATCCACATCGCATATTTTATGCTACGGCACCTGCAAGAATGCCGAGTATGCCGCCTATTATGGCAATTATGCCCAATGCAAAGACAAGGTTAGTGATCTTGCTGCTTTTTGCGGATTTGATGAGCTTGCCTATAAGTACTAGGCTGATTATTATTGACACTATTACAGCCAATGCTATATCAACAGGTGGCAGAATCGCAAAAACTGCATTTAACTGGGGCCTTGAGAATATTATGGTTACCAGTGATGCGCCAAGCGATGATAAAAGAAATGCAAAGAATGATAGGCGGAACGCCTCTTCCGGCTTTACCTTGAGGAAGAGCATTGCAGAGACAGTTGTGCCTGACCTGCTTATGCCAGGAAGCGCTGATATTCCCTGCGACATTCCTATCAGTACCAAATCTATAATTGTCAGATTTTTAAGTTCCTTGCTTGTTGTTTTGCCTTTTGACATCTTTATCAGCAATCCATCTATTATCAATAGAATGCCCAGCAGTATCATTGGTATCCCTATTACCGGCCCGTTAAGGGACGAGATGAATTTGTATATTGGTATTGCAATGATTGCGGTTATCAATGTTACAACAAAGAGAAACTTCAATAGAAGCCATCCTTCCTCTCCCCCTTTTCCCATAAGTGCAAGTATGGTCTTGCCTACCTCCTTCCTGAAGTAGATAAGTGCAGCGAGAAATGTGCCACCCTCAAGGAAGAGGCCTATCGCGTATGCTTGTGAGAAACTAAGATGAAGCAGGATTGTTGATGCAAGGAGTATCTGCGTCTTGCTGCTTATTGGGAGCCATTCGCTTATCCCTTGGATGATCCCAAGTACTATCCCTATCAGAGCCTTCCCTATTGCTGTTGTAGTGAACATAAGATGCCTTTGTTTGTAGCAGATATTATTAATCCAATTTATTAATGTTTCCCTTTGTGAAGGAACTTATTCTGGCGGCTTAGTTTGAATCCCGTCCTCCGCCAACAAGCAGGTCGCTTTTCTTAATGTTAGTATAATCCTCGTTTTATCCCTTCTTGTAAATTTTTCCTTTTCCTCTCTTGCGAGGTTCTTAACTTTTATAAAACTGTCTCTTACCCTATGTCCGTTTGTTTCTGGTTTCGAAGCTTTTGGTTTTGTTGTAGGCATATTGATCACTTGGGGTCACAGGGATTTGAACCCTGATTTGCAGGTTACTTCATATTTGTTTTCTTCATTCCAGATCCTCATCATCGCGAGTTGCTCATTAGAATATAAACATCTGGAGCCTGCCGCGCTGCCAAGTTACGCTATAACCCCTTCCTTTGTATTGATTTATGAAGGCATAAATATATTGTTGTTGTTATAATATTAATTAGGGTGTTTCTATAAAAAACATGAAAAAAGAACATATGGTTTATATTGCTGTTGCAGTGATTATAATTATCGCGGTTGTCGCTTACATATTCACCTCGACCAACGGCTCATCGCCGCTCATAGGCAAGGAGGTAAGCAGTTCCCAAGTCCTTGCGCTTCAGCAAATAGCAAACAATAATACCCTTGCAAATAAGGTAGGTGAAGGCATAGTAGTTCCGGGCGTTGGCTCAAACTATCCGAAGAGCATCGCAGGCACATTATACATTGTTGGCGGCAAGCCAGAGATACTTTATGTGGGTGGAGAATTCTGCCCTTATTGCGCAGTCACCCGCTGGGGCCTTATCATTGCACTTATGAGATTTGGTAATTTTTCAAACCTTGAGTATATGGAATCAAGTGCAACAGATTACGCTGCTGACACACATACCTTCACCTTTATTAACGCTAGTTACAGAAGCGCGTTAATACATTTTGATGGGGTGGAGGTAACCAACAGGGATGGCGCAAACAATACAAACGTTAATTTCACACCAACTGAGCAATACACATATGAGAGGTACTCTGCACAAGGCAGCATACCATTCATAGATTTCGCAAATACGAGCATACAGAGCGGGGCCGCGATAAGCCCTACAATACTGCACGGATATGGATGGGGCGAGATAATAGGGAACCTTAGCCAGGAAAATTCAACAATTGCGCTTGGAATAATAGGAAACGCCAACATATTCACTGCCTACATATGCAGAAGCAATTCCACGCTAAATGCAACTGCAAGCGCATGCAAGCAGCCTTATGTGAAAAAGATACTGCAGCCTTCATAAGCAAATATGGATTATTTTTACCTTATTTGCTTAATTGAAGCTTAGGGACCTTGCCATCTGTATGGCTATGTTCCTTTTGGCATCTATTATGTTGTTCGACTCCTCCTTGTCGTTTGACATGTCATAGAGCTCGTCTTTTCTTCTTCCGAAATAGTGGAGAAGCTTCATCCTGCCCTTATAGACTGCGGTGACTTTTATATTGTAATGCCTTTTTGCCCTTAGAATTTGCGCTGCATACTTTGACCTCGACGCAAGCATGCGCAGAAGTTTCTCATCCCATCCCTCGCTTATTCCTGTGTGCTCTGATATAACATACCTGTCCTGTCTCAGATTGCCATTGAGATGGTCAAATTTGCCGTTTCCAAGGTTTAGTATCGATTCATGTATTGCAGAAAGCGAAACTGGATTTTCAACCCTGTCTTTCATCTTCATTAATTTTCCGTTCCTGAAGTTGGCTGCAAGAAGAGGCACCCTTGCCACGCCATCATATGGCGGCAGCGAATGGTAAAGCATACCATGCTCACCGAAGAGCTGCCCGTGGTCCGATGCTATTATTATTGTTGCATCATCCAGCAACCCCTTTTGCTTTAGTATCTGGATCGTATTTGCGATCTCATTGTCAAGATATGCCAGCCTCTTTAGGTATCCTTTGTGCAGCGCGCCCATTGAGTAATCATCCATCTCCTCTATTCCGCTAAGATATAGCCATTTGTCCTGCACAACGTCCCTTTTGCCTACTGGATAGTTCTCATGAGCTTCCATGTAGTTTATGAACATGAATTGGGGTTTGTAGTTGTATTTGTAGGTAAGGTAATCATTCAGCAGCTTGTTTGTGTCCCTTGCGCCCCTGTCAAGCCTGTGTGTGCCATCGGCATTTGAGACTCCGTTGCTTAACCTTTTCCTTAGGTATAGGTAAAGTGGGTCTATTGCAAACTTTGGCAGCGGCCTTGTTAGCCAGTAGCTTGTGTTCATCATGGCTGCCCTTGCGCCAGATCCTCCATTGATTATAAGGCCTAACCTGCTTGCCATTGATTTGTCATATTTTACGTTTGAATCGCGCCATACATCATGCACCCTGTTGAATCCTGTTGCAAGGTTCGTAAAGCTTGTCACAAATGGATTGTTAGATAGCAGAACACTTTCGTAGCCGTATGCTGATAGCTTATGGGCTATTGTGTCCTCATTACCATTCAGGAATTTTGTCTTAACCATCCATGGGTCTATCTTGTAAGTTCCGTTCTTGAGGAAATCTCTTGACACCTGCCTTATCTCTGATACCCTTTTGTTGGTGAATAGTGCAGCGTGTGCTGGGGCTGTCCATGTACCGGGCGATATTGCACACCTATAGGATGTTGCATTCCTTGCAATGCGGCTGAGCGTAGGCAATGCAGCATTACCGTATACATCGCTAGCCCTAACCGTATCCAGAAGCAACATTATTACATTTTTGGCCATTTTGGGTCATCTCTACCATTTAGTTGTTATATGCCATCTTATTTATATTTTCTCTTAGAGTTTGGTTTTTGGATTTTGGGGCTTTTGATTATTTGGCATTTTATTTTTGGACTATCTGATGTTTCTATTGTGCATTGCCACCGCAAAGGCATTAAATCCTTTAGAGAATCTTATTCCATTATGATTCTGAAAATCACATATATTCAATATTCTTGAATTCGATAACAAATGTTTGTAGTGCGTCGTTTCGGGAGTATTAATAAATCTTCGCATCGTAATAAAAATATGAATGCAGAATTGCGATCCTTACATGTGATTACTTTTCTGTTGCCGTACACCACTGTTGCAAGTGCGGATAACAGAAAATTCAAATCCGCCGGGCTCTCAAGCGGTTTGCAGATACAGCAGTACCAGAAAGTAAATTCCATTACTGCAGAAGCAACTGGTGAATAGATGAATAAAAAAAGAATTTTATTTCCTTTGCTTTTTATCATGCTAATAATAGTATTGCCAAGTATCGCCCATGCAAGTCTTACTGCAGATCAAGCAGCAAACATAGTCCTAGGCCAGCCAAACTTGTATACAGGCAGTCCAAATCAACAAAGTGTCCTTAATTTAAAGGATCTATCTGCTCCTTTTTCAGCTACCTTCGATTCTTCAGGAAACCTTTGGGTAGCAGACTCTGGCAACAACAGAGTACTCGAGTTCAAACCCCCATTTTCCACTAACGAAGTCGCAGCTGTAGTCATCGGCCAACCAAATATGTTCAGCAGCGCATGCACCACCACCCCCACAGGTTTATGTGATCCTCAAGGCCTCGCCTTCGACCCCTCCGGCAACCTCTGGATCTCCGAATTTGGCAACAACCGAGTAGTAGAATACCTCTCATCCAACCTCATCACAGGAGACGGCGCCTCCAACGTCCTCGGCCAGCCAAACCTCGTAACCAGCACATGCACCACCACCCCCACAGGTTTATGTAATCCTTATAGTCTCGCCTTCGACCCCTCCGGCAACCTCTGGATATCCGACTACCAAAACAGCCGAGTAGTAGAATACCTCTCATCCAACCTAATCACAGGGGACGGCGCAGCCAACGTCCTAGGTGAGCCAGACATGTTCAGCAGCACATGCACCACCACCCCCACAGGTTTATGTAGTCCTCAAGACCTCGCCTTCGACCCCTCCGGCAACCTCTGGATATCCGACCAAGGCAACCAAAGAGTAGTAGAATACCTCGCATCCAACCTCATCACAGGGGACGGCGCAGCCAACGTCCTCGGCCAACCAGACATGTTCAGCAACGCATGCTACACCTCACCCACAGGTTTATGTTCTCCTTTTGGCCTCGCCTTCGATCCCTCCGGCAACCTCTGGATCTCCGACGCTGGCAACAGCCGAGTATTAGAATACCTCTCATCAAATCTCATCACAGGGGACGGCGCAGCCAACGTCCTCGGCCAGCCGGACCTCGTAAGCAGGACATGCACCACCACCCCCACAGGATTATGTTATCCTACTGCCCTCACCTTCGACCCCACCGGCAACCTCTGGATATCAGACTACAGCAACAACCGAGTAGTAGAATACCTCTCATCCAACCTCATCACAGGCAGTCCAGCAACAGTAGCCATAGGCCAACCAAACTTATATACAGGTAGTCAGAATCAACAAAGTGTCCTTAATTTAAAGGATTTATCACGTCCTTTTTCAGCTACATTCGATTCCTCAGGAAATCTCTGGGTAGCTGATTCCAATAACAACCGAGTCCTCGAATTCAAACCACCATTTTCCACTAACGAACTCGCATCTGTCGTCCTCGGCCAGCCCGACATGTTCAGCAGGGCATGCACCACCTCCCCCACAGGTTTATGTAATCCTTTTGGCCTGACCTTCGACCCCACCGGCAACCTCTGGATAGTCGATTCTGGCAACAGCAGAGTATTAGAATACCTCTCATCCAACCTAATCACAGGGGACGGCGCAGCCAACGTCCTCGGCCAACCAGACATGTTCAGCAGCGCATGCACCCCCACAGGTTTCTGTGATCTTGAAGGCCTCGCCTTCGATCCCTCCGGCAACCTCTGGATCTCCGACGCTGGCAACAGCCGAGTATTAGAATACCTCTCATCAAATCTCATCACAGGGGACGGCGCAGCCAACGTCCTCGGCCAGCCGGACCTCGTAAGCAGGACATGCACCACCACCCCCACAGGATTATGTTATCCTACTGCCCTCACCTTCGACCCCACCGGCAACCTCTGGATATCCGACCAAGGCAACCAAAGAGTAGTAGAATACCTCGCATCCAACCTAATCACAGGGGACGGCGCAGCCAACGTCCTCGGCCAGCCTGACATGTTCAGCAACGCCTGCGCCACCACCCCCACAGGTTTATGTAATCCTATTGGCCTCGCTTTCGACCCCACCGGCAACCTCTGGGTAGCTGACCTAGGCAATAACAGAGTATTAGAATACCTCTCATCCAACCTAATCACAGGGGACGGCGCAGCCAACGTCCTCGGCCAACCAGACATGTTCAGCAACGCATGCACCACCACCCCCACAGGTTTATGTAATCCTTCTGGCATTACCTTCGACCCCACCGGCAACCTCTGGATCTCCGACACCGAAAACAACAGAATAGTAGAATACCTCTCATCCAACCTCATCACAGGCAGTCCAGCAACAGTAGCCATAGGCCAACCAAACTTATATACAGGAAGTTCAAATCAACAAGATGTCCCTAATTCAAAGGATTTAAGTTCTCCTACATCAGCTACATTCGATTCTTCAGGAAACCTCTGGGTAGCAGACACCACTAACAGCCGAGTCCTCGAATTCAAACCACCATTTTCCACTAACGAACTCGCATCTGTCGTCCTCGGCCAGCCCGACATGTTCAGCAGGGCATGCACCACCTCCCCCACAGGTTTATGTCATCCTTTTGGCCTGACCTTCGACCCCACCGGCAACCTCTGGATATCCGATCTAGGCAACAGCCGAGTATTAGAATACCTCTCATCCAACCTCATCACAGGGGACGGCGCAGCAAACGTCCTCGGCCAGCCAGACTTCGTAAGCAACGGATGCACCACCACCCCCACAGGTTTATGTGGTCCTTCTAATGTCACCTTCGACCCCACCGGCAACCTCTGGATATCCGACCTAGGCAACAGCCGAGTATTAGAATACCTCTCATCCAACCTCATCACAGGGGACGGCGCAGCCAACGTCCTCGGCCAGCCAGACTTCGTAAGCAGCGGATGCGCCACCACCCCCACAGGTTTATGTTTTCCTTCTGACCTCGCCTTCGACCCCACCGGCAACCTCTGGATAGTCGATTCTGGCAACAGCAGAGTATTAGAATACCTCTCATCCAACCTAATCACAGGGGACGGCGCAGCCAACGTCCTCGGCCAGCCAGACTTAGTAAGCAGCAGCCCAAACCAAGGTGGCGCCCCCTCCCCCACCACTTTATCCTACCCTGCTGGTCTTGCCTTCGATTCTTCAGGAAACCTCTGGGTAGCTGACATACAAAACAACCGCGTCCTGGAATTTCCATTCAACAATCTTGTCACCGACGGCGCAGCATCACTAGTCCTCGGCCAACCAAACTTCATAAGCAGAACATGCACCACCACCCCCACAGGTTTATGTAATCCTTCTGGCATTACCTTCGACCCCACCGGCAACCTCTGGATATCCGACACAGGCAACAACCGCGTCCTGGAATATCTGAATCCTCCTCTCTCTGTGTCCTGTTCACCAACATCATTCACAACAAGCGAATCAACAACCTGCACCGCAACATTAAGTGAGAGCGGAACTGACGGTGAGTCAATATTCTTTTCGTCATCTGATTCCTCAACAGGCACCTTCACTCCTGCATCATGCATCCTATCATCAGGATCATGTTCAGTTGCATACTCGGACACTACAACAGGCACTCCAGCAATAACCGTAACATACCTTGGTGATTTAACCTACTCAGAAAGTTCAGCGAATACTATGTTGACCATAACTGCCTCAAACTCAAGTGGCGGCGCCCCCTCAAGCGGAGGCTTACATATAACAAATTCCGGCGGCGGGGGAGCTGGAGGATCCGGAGCAACAACATCCACAATCGCACCAACAAGCACCGCAACCTCAACAGCAACAACTTCTGCCACAACAACAATATTTGTTATATTTAATTCCTCTTACAACATCACACCAGATTCAAACACGATAATCAATGTGCCGGATTCAGGGACAACCATCGTACTTGGATCTGTATCCTCCTCCGGATCTGTAAGTGTAATAATTACAAATGTCACAGGCTCGACAACAACATCGCCGCAATCCTACAAACTGCTGGAAGCGCTGAACATATCAACAATGCCTCCATTGAACATAACCATTACCGTGACCATGAAGTACAACTGCTCATTGCCGTCCAACTCCATTGCGCCATACGAACTCACTGGCACCGGCACATGGAATCCGATAAACCCGTTCACTGTCAACTCGACCGCATGCACTGTTACATTCGCAATACCGACAGACCCGGTTGTTGGCATCTTCCAATACCAGCAATCTGCAACCACATCAACCATACCTCCAATAACCACATCATTGGTGACTTCGGTCACAACGACAGTTCCTGCTGAAGCTGCATCATCAAAATCCTACAGCACTCTCACTTGGGTTGCAATAATAGCAATAGCAATTGTGATCCTGGTAATAGTATACCTTTTCAGATTCCGCGGTAAAAAGATATTATAACAAGTGAAGATTAGCGACACATGAACTACAAGATTTTAATACTCCTGTTATTCTATGATTAGCTGCTAGACATTAGGCGAGGTTATGGACATCTGTGTTCTCAATCCATATTTTTACCCTTATAATGGGGGAACCGAAAAGGTTCTGCTTGAGGTTTACAGCAGACTTGCTAAACGGCACAATATCACTGTCATAACCTCGGTAGCCGCTCGTAAAAACAAGCCCTCCGTTGAGGAGATGTACGGAATAAAAGTAGTCAGGCTAAAGGCAACCCCTACCCGTCTGCCTACCTTGCCATTGCCATTCCTCCTGTTTGACGGGCTTAAGAAGGCACTTGTGCGTGAAAGATCTGACATCTACCATATCAACAACAGGTACCAGTATTTCGGCGACACTGTAAGGATAGTTAAGGGCATGGACAGTAAGCTGGCTCTTACAATACATAACGCACTTCCAAAGAATATAAATTATACAACAGATAGGCTTGGGCGTTTTTATGACTGGTTCTGGGGAAGGAAGCTGATGAGGGCATCTGATGCCATAACCGCTGTATCCACCAACACGGCAAAGACAACAGTTCCGAAAAGATACCTAAGGAAAACCAGCATAATATTCAATGGTGTTGATTTCAAGAGATTCCGTAAAATGGATAAGCGCAATGTGGATGTTGCAAAGATAAGGGATATGCTGGGCTTTGACGGAAGAAGCATAGTGACAAATGGTAGGCTTGTGCCGCAGAAGGGCCAGATATATCTTATGCGGGCATTTGCCGAGCTTGTGGATGATGGATTGGATGACCTGAATCTTCTCGTCATAGGGCGAGGGCCGCTAAGCAGGTACCTTCAGAGAAGCGCAAAAAAACTTGGTGTTGGCGATAGGTTCAAAATAGTCTCCGGAATAGAAGACAGTGTTCTTCCGTGCTATTACAATGCATGCAACATATTCGCGTTCCCATCGCTCTATGAGCCTGCAGGTCTTGCCCTTTGCGAGGCTATGTCATGCGAGCTTCCGGTTGTCGCATCAAAAGTGGGTGGCATACCGGAGATCGTTGGAAATTGCGGCCATTATACCGAACCACGAGACTATGAGAGCATAAGAGACAGGCTTATTTATGTGATGGAAAATAAGAGACTTGCAGAACACATGGCAGGGGAGGGAAAAAAGCGGATGGTAAAGCAACACGATTGGGACAGGATATCAAGGCAGTATGAGCGCCTCTTCCTTAATACGGTAAAGGATTGATGATGGTTTGATGGTTGAGAAGAAACAGTCTATACTTCAGATATGGAATTCTCCACCAAAAGGGAAATTCAGCAAGCAGCAGTATGTTGGGATGGTGCGCAAGTTCAGGATATTTGCAATTCTTGCGCTCATTGCAAGCTTTGGGGTTTTTCTTCTTGTGGCACTGTTTGGCGGATTCTCAAATGTCATTGGTATTATAGGGCATGCTTCGCCATATATTTACGTTCTTGCCTTTTGCAGTGTGTTTCTTAGCTACCTATTCAGGTACCTGAAATGGGATTATTATACCGGAAAGCTCAAATTGAAAATATCAAAAAAGAAGAACTTCCTTGTTTACCTCTCAACAAATGGGATGAGTATAACGCCAGGCAATGTCGGAAGCGTGATTGCTGCATATACTCTAAAGAAGATAACAGGCGTTAGGTTTTCAAAGATAGCGCCAATGGTTACGGTGCAGCTTTTTACGGATTTTCTGGGCTTTGCTCTCTTTGCACTGGCAGCCGCACTTATAATAGGCAAATATTTGATTTACGTTATCATACTTGACATCGTACTCATAATCCCGTTCCTCCTTATCATAAATCCATGGATATTTAACCTGTTGGAAAGGAAGAAAAAGAAGGGCAACATCCTGAAAAGAATATACATTCATGCAAAGCACTATTACATATCGCAGAACGCCCTGAACAACAAAAAGACATACCTTACCTCGCTGCTCTTTACAGCTCCGGCAGACATATTCAATTCAATGGCTCTTTATTTCTCACTCTTGGCTGTTGGAATACGGCCCAAGATAATTGCTTCCATCTTCATATTCTCCACATCCCAGATATTTGGCATGATAACAGCGCTTCCCGGAGGGATAGGTGCGGCAGATGCAAGTTTTGTCACGCTGCTAAGGAGCACTTTCGGCCTTAGCCCAGCATTGAGCTCGGCAGTAACAATAATGACAAGGCTTGCAACCCTTTGGTTCGGTGTAGGAATAGGAATAATAGCGCTTATCTATACGATAAGGTACTGGAGCGCAGAGTCAAATAAAGGGAAGAAGAGGAAAAAAGATTAGTCCTCAGATTCCTCCATGTCAGAGTCAAAGTTCTCTGCATTCTCTGTGCCGCCCCCTTCGCCCTTTTCGACAACAGTTATCTTGCCGAACTTGCCTGATGCGAGTTGTGGTGTACCTCTGAATTCGCTGACATAACCATTTGAGACCTCGACTATGTCGTTGACATCGACAGTATTTATGTCATTTCCCCATAGCGACATTGCTATGGAGCCCGTATCATCCTGGAGTGTTATATTCGCTACACTCAGCCTCTTCCCATACTTTGTGACAACTTCACGTGGTGCATCCTTTTGCGTTACTTTTGCCTGTATAGTAACATTGCTTGCGCCGACCTTCAATTCGCTTATTTTCATTTTCTCGCCTTTTTACTCTTTTTTATATTATATAAATAGAGTCCTATTTTACTATAATTTTATGATTAGAAAGCTATTTAACACCATAAGCCTCTATTTTACCAGATATTTATAAGTATCTGAAAGCCAGATAGTATATCCTGTGGGGCTATGCCGGAAGACAATACCAATCAAAATCCTATGCATCCATCCTTTGTCGGGGTAATAAGGCAGAAAGAACGGCTTAGGGAAAAGCTATCCAGCATAAAGCACAAGATAGGCATTTACAGTGCAAAGGGCGGCGTAGGCAAGACAACAATAGCAGTAAATATCGCATACACGCTTAAGCAGGATGGGCTACAAGGTGGGACTTCTTGATGCTGACATAGATACTCCTAATATTTCCCTCTTTTTAGGAATTGATGCCAAGATGGATTCGCATCTTCCACTTAAACCACTTGAGAATGCTGGGGTAAAGGTAGCATCAACAGCAATGCTAATGGGAGGCGATGAAAAGCCGATAATATGGAGGGGCCCAATGATGGTGAAGATGCTTGGGGAGTTTTTCGAGAATACAGATTGGGGAGAGCTTGATTACCTAATACTGGATCTGCCGCCTGGTTCTAGTGACGCGCCGCTTACAATAATGCAGGTTCTTGATCTTGATGGCTTTGTCATAGTCACTACGCCCCAAAAGATTGCCGCGATAAACTCTGTAAGGTCGGGAATTATGGCAAAAAGGCTCAATGTGGCCCTTTTGGGAGTTGTAGAGAACATGTCCAGTGGAATAATAAGCGATAGCACAAAATGGGTTGTTGATACCCTAGGATCTGAACTTATAGGCATTGTCAAGCTAAATCCTGCATTCAATTCCTACAGTGATTCAGGGAAGGTGCCTGTAATCGAGGAAGATGATATTTTCTTAAATTTTAAGCAGATTGTTCAGAAACTTTAGGCCACCTTTGATTGAGAGCAAACTATAAATATTTAACCTGCTGATATAATACCAGTAATTCTAGTATGTATCTCAGTACATACCATGTATTCTAAGGCTTTTTCCTTAGATTCGAATTTACGCTTTAACAATAGGTGAAATATATGGCAGAAAATCAACTAGGCGGACAACAGGTTCTATTGCTTCCAGAAGGGGCTACAAGGCTGCTCGGCAGAGATGCACAGCGCACAAACATAGCTGTTGCGATCGCTGTGGCCGGTGCTGTAAAGACAACACTTGGTCCGAAGGGAATGGACAAGATGATGGTTAGCGATCTTGGCGATGTTGTAATAACAAACGACGGCGCCACAATACTCGAGGAGATGAATGTAGAGCACCCTGTAGCAAAGATAATGGTCAACATTGCAAAGACCCAGGACAAGGAGGTAGGCGACGGGACCACAAGCGTTGTTATACTTGCAGGAGAACTTCTTAAAGGGGCTGGAGACCTCCTTGAACAGGGAATACATCCAACAACAATTATACGCGGCTACAAGATGGCAGCGGAGAAGGCAAAGGAGATACTTGCAGCGCATGCAAGGAGTGTCGACGTAAATGATGAGCAGACGCTTCAAAAGATAGCAATGGTCTCAATGGGATCCAAGAATGTGGGAGATGACACCACAAAGGCGCTCCTTGGCAAGATGGTTATAAAGGCGGTAAAGCAGGTAATGGAAAAGGATGCAAATGGCAGAGACAATAGTGGACCATGACTTCATAAAGGTTGACAAGAAGGCAGGCGGAAACGTTGGTGATACGCAGTTCATAAACGGCGTGCTTGATAGATAAGGAGATTGCGCATCCGGGCATGCCAAAATCCTCTGCCAATGCAAAGATAGCGCTGCTTGACGTTGCGCTTGAGATAGAGAAGCCAGAGGTTGATGCACGAATACAGATAACATCGCCAGACCAAATGCAGTCATTCATGCAGCAGGAAGAAACAATGCTGAAGGAGATGGTTGAGAAGGTAAAGAAGAGCGGTGCGACAGTTGTATTCACCCAGAAGGGAATAGATGACGTTGCACAGCACTTCCTTGCAAAGGCTGGGATAATAGCCATAAGGCGGGTCAAGAAGAGCGATATAGAGAAGCTTGGCCGCGCGACAAAGGCAAAGATAATAACAAGCCTTGACGACCTTGACTCGAAGGACCTTGGATTTGCAGGTCTTGTGGAGGAGAGGAAGATAAGCGGAGAGCAGATGGTCTTTGTTGAGAAGTGCAAGGATCCGAAGAGCGTTACGATATTCGTAAGGGGAGGCACCGAGCATGTGGTTGATGAGGCAGAGCGATCGATAACAGACGTAATTGGCGCAATATCAAGCGTTGTAGTAGATGGCAAGTATGTGATAGGCGGAGGCAGCATAGAGATAGATGTTGCAAACGGACTCAGGTCATATTCGAGCAATGTGGGCGGAAGGGAACAGCTTGCAATAGAGAAGTTTGCGCAGGCGCTTGAGGTCATACCGATAACGCTTGCTGGAAGCGCTGGCATGGATGCGATAGACACTCTTGTCCAATTGAGGAGCAAGCACAAGACAAAGGACGGAAGCACATATGGCGTCAACATATTCACGAACAGCGTAGGAGACATGAGCAGGCTTGGAGTGTTTGAGCCCCTCAAGGTAAAGCTGCAGGCAATAGACAGCTCAAGCGAGGCTGCAGAGATAATACTGAGAATAGACGACATGATAAGCTCAAGGGGCAAGTCCCGACGGCGGCCCTCCTGGAGGAATGGGCGACATGGGAGGCGACTGATAGGGTTTGAGGAGTATGGCAACAGCTCTGAATAGTGGTTCATTGGCATGTCCTGGCATACTGGGTTTTGGTAATGAGTAACAGGATAGTATTCGTATGCGGGTCTCCAGGCGCCGGAAAGAGCAGCGTAATAGAGGGCATTTCGCACAACAAGAACTACAAGGTAGTGAATGTTGGCACCATTATGATAGATATTGCAATGAAGAGATGGCTATGCCAAGGACAGGGATGAGATGCGCTTCCTGTCCAGAGGACAGATTCAACGAGGTGCAGATAGCTGCTTTCAAGGAGATATCGAAGATGGAGGGCAATATAATACTTGACACGCATGCGACTGTTGAGCAGAACGGCAGGTATCTTCCTGGCATTACTTTTGGGAAGAGCTCACATCTCGAAACGCTTGTTGCATTCATATATATAGATGCACTGACAGAGGATATTGCAAAAAGGAGAAAAGGGGACAAGACAAGAAGAAGGGAGAATGAGAGGCTTGAGCTTGTTGATGTGCAGCGCGAGATAAACATATCTATACTTTCAGCATGCTCAGCATATCTTGACGTTCCGCTTTATGTGGTATTCAATGAGCAGGATGCTCTTGAAGCGAGTGTGGACGAGCTTGGTGTCCATCTAAAGGAGATATGTGGTGTATGATATGGGATTATTGCCTGTGCTTCCGTTAAATGTTGAATTGATAGTTGTTGGAATGGCCGTAGCATATACGCTCATATCCATATTCGCGCAGAGGAAGCTTACCAATCCAAAAAGGATGCGGGAGATACAGTACAAGGCAAAGATGATGCAGAAGGAAATGAATGAGATGATGAAGAACAAGGCCTCGCAGGAGGAGCTTATGGCAAAGCAGAAGGAGTTCATGCCGCTTATGGGTGAGCAGATGAAGAACAGCATGAAGCCCATGCTTGTAATACTTCCCTTGCTTCTGATTGTATATTATGTAATAATGCCTGTGCTGCCCCTTGGAGCAGGCAACCTTAACCGCATCAAAGGAGCTTTTCTTCATAATCGTATTCGGATTTGGACTTGTTGCAGCTGTAATAATAATGATTTATGACAGGAGAATGACAAAGAAGGAGATGCAGGAAGCGCAGCAGTCAACTGTGACAGAGATAGTAAAAAATAATTAATGAGTCTAAAAGATAGTTTAACACACATATTCTAAAATTAGAGTGAGATTATGCCAAAACCAATGCACAGGTCAAAAAGCTTCAAGAGAAGTGACAGGTTAACATTAAAGGGAAGGCACGTTGTGCACTTCAAGAGGGCTAAAAATGCATTCCCGCACTGCGCAATATGCAGGACGGAGCTTAATGGAATAGTATTAAGCATGAAGGGGGGCAGGTCGAGGCGCACGAACAGCAGGTTGTTTGGCGGCGTACTCTGCGCAAACTGCACAGCAGATGTGGTAAAGCTTGGAAGCAGGGTTGAGCAGGGTGAGATGAAGCTTGACGACATAGGAATAAAGCAGCGCACATACGTACTCCAGCTTGTTGCACATTGATAATATGGTATATTCATGTTGCGGATATGCATAAGCGGATTGACAGACAGCGGCAAGACAACAATAGGCGAGATGCTGGCAAAGGACCTGAAGATAATGCATGTGACAAAGTACATAACTGACACTTACAAAAGCTTCAAGCAGAACGAGCACAAGCATGACGGGGATGGCAAGATACTCCAGACAGCAAACAAAGAGATAGCAAAGGAATTTGATGATCATGTAGTGCACCTTGCGGCGCATAATGATTGCGTTGTGACTACATGGATAGGCTCGTGGCTCGTCAAGGACCCAACAATAAGGATATGGCTGCATTCATCCTTTGATGAAAGGGTAAGGAGATGCTCTGTTGAAAGAAAACTTAGCATTGATGAGGCGAGGGAATACGTAAATAAGAAAGACAGATTAAACGAGAAGGTATTCATGGACCTGTATAAGATAGACATAACAGACCATTCAGATTTTGATGCTCGGATAAACACAGACAACTTTACAAAGGAAGAAATAGTTTCAATAATATCGATGCTTGCGCTTTTGAAAGACAAGAAAAAATTTAGGTGAGAAAATGTTAGAATCTGGAAGAGTCTGCATAAAGAGATACGGAAGGGACGCAGGGAGCAGGGCGGTAGTTGTCAAGGTTCTTGATAACGGATTTGTCAGCATAATAACCTCCATAAGGCAAAAGGAGAGAAGGTGCAACCCAAGGCATCTGGAATTCCTTGCGGAAAAGATAGACATAAACGACAAGGCACTCGTCAACAAGACCCTCGGGGTAAAGCCAAAGGAGACGCATGCGCCGAAGACACAGCAGACAGGAACGAGGAAGAAGTAGCATTGATGCTATGGAGCAGATATTCCATGTAGGTGTTAAGGCATTAATCAGAGACGGCCCGGGGGTTTTGGTAACAAAAGGTCGCTCAGCAAGATACTGGGACCTTCCAGGCGGCAGAATAGAGGAAGGAGAGGGAATCAGGGATGCGCTATTGAGAGAATTGGAAGAGGAACTTGGAATTAGTGAGATAGAGATACTAGATTTTTACGATGCAGTAATATCAAAAACAAGAATAGATACCGATAGGGGTGTTGTGGGCTTATGCGTGCTAGTGTATAATTGCAAATTCCTGAACGCGAATGTTAAATTATCATCAACCACAGAGCATGATGAGTATAAATGGGCGCGCGGAAAAGAACTTGTAGATCTTTTGGGTAATAAATTCCCACTGGAATTTCTTGAGATACTGCAAGAATAATGCGGTTTGGGATCTGACTATGAACCTTGGTTGAGGAACTGCATAGCTTCTGTAAGTACCTTTTCCTTTTTTGACATATCGCTGAGTATTCCGAAGAGTTCTGTGTATTTTATTGACTCATCGAACTTGTGCTCCTTCAGGCGCTGGCCAAATATACTCATGCCAAGTTCTGATATTGGCATGTTGCCTATCTTGCTCTCCCGCATCGCTTCTATATCTGATTCAAGCTCTGGATCAATAAGCCTTGATGAATCAATCTCTATTATCGCCTTCCCGCTGAATTTTGAGGCTATCGAATTCAGGGGCATGTCTGTCCTGTTAAAGCCCTTCTCTATTGTGCCCTCTATCTTGAGCTTAATTATCGGCATTTCCCTAGAGCTTGAGAGTATCTGTGATATTTCCTTCTCGCATCTCTCTTTCAGCTCCTGAGGCTTTGCACCATCAAGGCGTATATTTCTGAATATCAACTGCCTGCAGTTTATTTTTACGAACTCGTAGGTATATGTTTTTGTATCGAATATTATGAAACCTTTGTCTTCCTGCTCTCCCTCTTTTAACTGGGTAAGAACAGTGCTTCCTGGAATGAGGAACTTCTTGCCATGGACCATATCTTCCACTCTGCTGTGTATATGGCCATCAACATACAGGTCAAATCCTTTTGGAAGATCATTGTTGTGTATGAAATCCTTGCTGAACGGAAGCAGCTCGTATGTTGATTGGTGAAACATGAATATGTTGAATGCGCCGTTTATTGGTTTTGGGTCAAGCTCGATAAGCTTGTCCTTTACCTGCTCCTCAGATAAACCGCCAAGGCCATAAACTGCTACCCTCTCCCCGTCCTTCTCGATTATTGCTGTTGACTCGTTTCCATCAACCAGAAGGCCTGCAAGCCCAAGTAAACTGAGCGGGTTTTCCTTTCCGAATGCGGTCCTTTCATGTGTCCCAGATATTGCTATTACTGGTATGTTCGTATGAAGCTTTGCCGAGCCCTTTATCTCGACTACTCTGGCCTTCCATTTCATCTTTGAGAGTTCCCTGAATATGTTTATTGCCTGCGCCATTACCTCTGGCTTTGGTGCCCTCTTGTCGAAGACATCACCAGGAATTATTATCGCGTCTGCCATCTCATTTGCCTTCTCGAGCGCCTCCTTTGCCTGTTTGAATGCATCATCGACAAAGCGCTCATAGCCTATGTGCATGTCAGATACTATTGCGATTTTCAGATTATCACTTACACCTTTTATAGATAAGACAAAGGAGTATGAACTTAATATCTTTTATAATTTACCTTTCATAATATAACCATTAAGGGCCCGTTGCCCCTTAATTGGCGAGCGCGGCGAGATTTGAATTCTCATCTCCCACTCCGTAACAGGGGTGCTCTATCCTAGTTAAGCTACACAGACATGATTTTATTCCTGTTGTTAATTTCCTGGCTAACTAGTTTATATAGATACTAAAAGGTATACTTTACTACACATATTGATATTGTGATAATATTATCGTCTGAATAGAATTTGTGCTGTATGGTTTTCTAGACGTAAACGATTGTAAGCTTGCCTGAAAATAACAAAACCAATTTAAAGGTTGTCCTATAAATAGTATCATGGACGATCGGAAGAGCGGATACGCCATATCGGTAAACAAGCTCGTAAAGAAGTTTGGTAATTTTACTGCTGTTGACAACGTATCCTTCAATGTAAGGGAGGGTGAGATATTCGGGCTTTTGGGCCCTAATGGGGCTGGCAAGACTACAACTATCTCGATCCTATCAACAATAATAAACAGAACCGGGGGCAGCGCCTTTATATACGGCAAGGACGTTGACAAAAGCAAGGATGATGTTCGCAAGCTTATAGGTATTGTATTCCAGGATCCAAGCCTTGATGATGACCTTACCGGAAGGGAGAACCTTGACATACATGCACGGCTTTATGGTGTCAAGAATCCTGAGAAGACAGAGATAATAAACAGGGTGCTAAAGCTTGTAGAGCTTAGCGACAAGGCAAACAGGCAGGTGAAGACATATTCTGGAGGTATGAAAAGAAGGCTGGAGATTGCTAGGGGATTCATACACAACCCTAAGGTGCTTTTCCTTGACGAGCCTACAATAGGGCTTGACCCGCAGACAAGGAGGAAGATCTGGGATTACATAATAGAGCTCAATAAGAAGGAGAAGATCACGATAATACTCACAACCCATTACATGGAAGAGGCCGATATTCTATGCAACATGATAGCAATAATAGATCATGGGAAGATCATCAAGATGGATACGCCAGAAAAGCTTAAGGCCTCTATTGGAGGTGACATAATAAGGATGGAGACTACAAAGCCAAAGCAGCTTGCTGCAATCGTAAAGAGGAGCAGGCTTGCAAACCAGATAAAGATCAATGATACTGGAATCGATGTTACTGCAAAAGACGGGAGCATAGCATTGCCAAGGATAATAGAGCTTGCACAGAAGGCGCATGTTGCTGTTACCCAGTCAACACTCAAGCAACCCACGCTTGAGGATGTATTCATAAAGCTTACAGGAAAGGCGATACGCGAGGAAGGTGCTAGCATGAAGGACCGGCTCCAGTCAGCTATGAGGGGAAGGAGATAGAAATGGCAAACACAATTGACACTATATATACAATGTGGCTCAGGGAGATTAAGCGCTTCATAAAGTCAAAATCAAGGGTATTGGGAACAGGTGGCCAGCCGCTGATATGGCTGGCAATAATAGGAGTTGGATTTGGCTCCACAATAGGCCTTCTTGCTGGAAACGTACCTTACATAGAGTTCATGGCCCCTGGAATAATAGGAATGACACTTCTTTTCAGCTCAATATTCGCTGGAATCAATGTAATATGGGACAAGCAGTTTGGATTTTTGAAGGAGATACTTGTCGCGCCAGTATCAAGGGTCGGCATAGTCCTGGGAAAGATAGCCGGAAGTGCAACGGTATCGCTTATGTCAGCATTGATTGTCCTTCTTGTCGTTGTATTGGTGGGCATAATACCATTGAGTGCCCTGAGTATTGTAGGCGTTTTGCAATCAATAGTTTTCATGGTGCTGATAGCCGCAATCTTTGTCTCGATAGGATTGATCATTGCCTCAAACATAAACAATGTTGAGGGCTTCCAGGTAATCATAAACTTCCTGATTCTGCCGCTCTTCTTCCTTTCAGGTGCGCTATTCCCGCTGACCGATGCACCGCTCTGGATGAGAGTTGTATCATCAATAGACCCGCTGCGCTACGGCGTTGACGGCATGAGAGGGGTGCTTATAGGCGTACATAACTACCCGATCTTACTTGATTTCATAATAGTCTTGGGCATTGCAATAGGATTGATAATAGTATCGGATTTCGCATTCAGGAAGATACAGGGCAAATAGCCGGAAAAACACGCGTAGCGATGGATCAACCTTTATCTGTTCTTCTTTTTATTTCTGACATGAATCTATCAAGGAACTTCTTTCTGCTTGATATATTAGGGCCATATGCGCCAGCAGCCCCGGGGTGCCCGCCACCCTGCCCGTTTATTATTGGAGCTAACTCCTTCATCAACGCGCCCATGTGCAATTTGTAGTCCTTTTCAAGTGGGGGCCGCAGTCTTGCAGAGAATGATACCTCTTTCTTTGTCGTTGAATAAAATATAGATGCGTCAGCGCCTATTCTTATCGCATCGTCTGCAAGCTTGTTTGCATGTATCTTTGCTGCTCCGTGCAGTATTAGCATATCATTTATTATCGTGATATTCGATTCGAACAGCTCCTCTATGAATTCCTTTCTGGTCTCAACATCTGCAATGTGGTGCATCTCGAGCAGCATTGATGGATAGTCCATTCCGCTTTTATCAAGAAGCTCACCTATCTGGATGAATGTCTTAGGAAATGCATTCTTGAATTCGGCAGAATCAGATATTATACCTGTTGCAATAAGGTTTGCAAGTTTTTTATCGACGATGATCCCTAACGATTTTATGAGCTCATAAACTATGCTTGCAGTTGAGTTATGGGACTCGTCGTTGAATGCGATTACATTTGGTTTGTCGATTTTATTTGGCGCGTGGTGGTCTATTATCAGGATCGCGCCTGAAAAGCCCTCTAATTTTTTGCCGAATGAGCCGCAATCGCCAAAGTTGTTCACGTCTAGGAGTATCACAAGATCCGCGCTCTGGTCAAAGCCTTTGGTTATAAGTCCTTGGCTGAATCCCAGATGCTCTATTATTCTTCTTGAGTTTGATGTTATGAAATCTGGAGTTGCTATTCTGCCGTTCTTGAAATATTTGAGAAGCGCAAATGCGGAAGAGACAGAGTCAGTGTCACCGATTGAGTGGAATGTCAGCAATACTCTTTTATCCTTATAAGATTTTACTACATCTTTAAGCTCCTTCAGAGTTATTGCTCTCATCCAGTCATCATTATTCCTTGAATTCCTTCAGCGCTGCGGTTATATCTGACCTTAGTGACTGCTCCTTCTTTGATATCTCGTCGAATTGCTTTTCCACTATGCCAAGACGCATTGCTGTTGTTTCCTGCTTCTCCTTTACGCTCTTTGTGGCAGTTTCTTTGTCGGTATCAACCATTACGCCACCTATTGCAAGGTATATTTTTCCCTTCGCCTTTTCCAGTTCCTCAAGTGCTTCCTTTAGCTCCTCCTTCTGCTCCTTAAACTGCTCCTTTTGCATCGCCAATGACTGAAGCTGCTCCTGAAGCATTTGGTATTCCCTTGTTATTTTTTCTAGTTGCTCTTTTTCCATGTAATCACTTATCTTTTACCTGTCGACTTCCCCAAACACGAGATCCAGACTGCCTAGTGTGGGGAAGATGTCAGCAAACTTTGCATTTAGTGTTAGTTTCTTTATTGCGGCAAGGTTAATAAAGGTAGGTGACCTCATCGATATCCTGTATGGACGCTGCTTGTCTGGCACCATGTATATTATACCTTCGCCCCTTGGCAGCTCCCTGCTTACTACTACGACATCGGGCTTTGCGTTAGGGCCTATCAACTTTATCGGCATGCCCTTTATGTCGCCTGTTTGGGGCATTATGTCTAGGGTCTGTTTTATTATGCTGATGCTTTGCAACATCTCCTCATATCTTACCCTGTACCTGTCAAAGTTGTCTCCATTGTTTCCTACCGGGATAGTGAATTTTACCTTGTCGTATGTGTAATACGGCTTTGCTTTCCTTGTATCTTCCTCAAGCCCCGATGCCCTTAATACAGGACCAGTAAGGCCATAATCTATTGCATCCTTCTTGCCCATCTTTCCAATTCCCTTTGTCCTTTCCATGAATACGGGATTCTTCTCTAATACTTCTGGGTACTCTTTTATTTTTGCCTCGAGATAATCTATGAGCTTGTACGAACGATCCATAAAATCAGGCGGCAGATCCCTATATAATCCGCCCAATCGCAGGTTTACATAGAACATCCTGCTTCCTGAGACATCCTCCAGGAGCTTGATCACCTGCGCCCTTTCCCTAAATGCCCACATGAAGTTTGTAAGAAGCTGTCCGGCATCGTTGCAGAATGTGCCGAGCCATAGCAGATGGCTTGCTATCCTTTGGAATTCCAGAAGTATGACGCGGGCATACTGCGCCCTTTCCTTGATCTCTATCCCAGTGGCCTGCTCAACCGCGCTACATATAGATCGTCCCAGCCAAGTGGGGCTACATAGTCAAGCTTTTTCGGTATAGGAAGGACTTTGCATGTACATTCTTGTCTCCATTAGCTTCTCGACTCCCCTGTGAAGAAATCCTATGTGTGGCTCTATCTCCTTTACAGTGTCGCCATCAAGATCCACAACAAGACGTAAGACTCCGTGTGTGCTTGGATGTATTGGGCCTACGTTTATCCTCATTAATGGCATTTGATCACAGTTTCCTGTAGTTTGGATTTCCCCAGACAAAGCTCTTCCTTAGCGGTGGATCTGCTCCGTTCCACTTCTCAAGCAGAAGCCTCTTCGCCTTTCTTCCCGTTATCTTTATGCCGAACATTTCCGACATCTCCCTCTCATACCAGTCAGCTGCTCGGTAAATGTCCATTATCGTTGGTATCTCGGGGTTTGTCGTTGGGAGCTTTACGATCGCGATTTCCTCTTTCTGGGTCTCCGTGTTGTACAATATATACACTACCTCAAGGTGGTCGTTGTAATCAACCGCCGTTATCTTCTTTAGGTAGTCATACTCTTTTGCTTTAAGCTCTCCTAATGTTTTCACTAAGGCTTCTCTCTGAATTTCCTGCAATTTTTCCACCAATTTTCTCCTGCAGTTTCATTAGCGCGCCAAAAAGGTTCTCAGGCCTTGGAGGGCAACCAGCAACATATACGTCGACAGGAAGTACCTGGTCTATTCCCTGTATTATGTTGTAGCTCTCCCACCATGGCCCTCCGGATGTTGCGCATTCCCCATATGCTATAACGTATCTTGGCTTTGACATCTGCTCGTAGAGCCTCTTTACCCTTGGCGCTATTGATTTTGTCACCCATCCGGCAACGATCATAACGTCGCACTGGCTGGGGGTGCTCCTGAATAGCAGATAGCCCTTCCTTTCTGCATCTATCCTCGATGCGCCGAAATCCATGAGCTCTATTGCACAGCATGCAAGGCCGAACTGCATAGGCCATACCGATTTCTCCCTGCTCCAGTCAGTAATCGGCTTAGATGAATTTTTTGCGAAATCACCAAGCCTTGCGAATATTGCATTTGTCGGTATCTTGTACTTTCGCGATGCCGCATCAAGCAATTTGTCCATTTCCTGCTCGGCGTTCATGAATTCCTCCTTTGTATAAGGAAGATCGCTTGCAGGCATTTCCTTTCCCTCAATCATTTAACCACTGTTTGATAATTTATAACCTATCAGCGAGACAATTGTTGCTGATACGCCAAGTGACAGAATTGCAAGATTTGCAAAATAGCCGAGCTGCGCGGTTGCAGTAGACCATAGTACCAGTATCGCTATAACAATCTCGAATGGAATGAAGAGCATGAAATATTGAAGGTACTCGTTGTCTATGTCCCTGCTGCTGCCTATCGTCTCCTCTCCGCTCTCGTATGGAGCATTCTTTACAGGGTTGCCATGCTCCTTCCTGCCTATAAGCCTTGATGTAAGTATAAATGAAAGTGGGAGGAATACCGCAAATGCGGCGAATAAGCATAGAGCAACATAGTTGTATAGCATCTGTGCACCCTTGAAAGATAAATGGAAGCTAGTATATAAAGCTTTTAGTCTGAAAACTTGCATAGTAATGTTGATCCCATGCTTTATCTGATACGATCGAACGAGACCGCCTCCTCAAATATTGCTTCATACTTGATAGATTTACTTGGGCTTGAGGCTGGTAGTCCGATAAAGGATATTAGATGCCTTTACGGAGATGATACAAGAATGCTTTGCATAGATGGTCCTCTTGTATATGCCGAATTCCTTGATGGAGCAATAGACGGAACGGCAATCTTCCTGAGTAGGCACAGCAGCAGCAAACACATGCCGGCATTTACAGTACACAGCGAGGGAAACTTTTCCGATAATGCTGACCTTGGTGGAAGGCCGAGGAGTCTTAGCATAGCCTCGCCATCAAACATGCTTGGTGTTCTCCAATCAATTAATAGGATTAACAAGACTGGTGTGCCGGTCACATATGAGGCTACCCACCATGGCCCTTTCCTTAATTTCCCATCCTTTTTTGCTGAGATAGGTGGAAATGAGGATTCTATAGAAAATAAATCCTATGCTGAGTTGATGGCAAGAGCAATCCGTGACTCAATGGAACGCAATGCAGAATACGATAAGGTAGCAATAGGCATAGGCAGCACCCATTACCCTGAGAAGTTTACCAGGCTTGCGCTTGAGGGCAAATATGCATTCTCGCATATAATTTCAAGGCATAATATCGATAGCGTTGATATGCTAGCCAGCGCGATAAACAGGAGCGACAGGATTGCAGAGGTTGCAGTCATAGAATGGAAAGGGTTAAAAGGAGCTGATAGGGAAGTTATAATCAGAGAACTTGACAGGCTAGGTATAGATTATGCGAAGGTATAATCTTTTTGTATTGGCGGCCGTGATAATTCTAGGATTATCATCTCTTGCTGGCATAGCTTCGGCTCAGTACTGGTTCCAAAGTGGCGTGAGGGGCTCTAATGATGCCGCATTCAATAATGGCGCAAGCATATCTATACAGACAATATACCAGAATGCAACGTATGGGTCGCTGGGTTTCTGGGTTGGAGAGAGTCTGCAGAATGGTGCATTTATACAGGCTGGCTATGAGATACCAAATGCTACGGGCTATTATTCAGCATCATGCAATAGTTCGAGCACTGATGTATACCTAAGGACTGGAATTCCTACCTGGTTCTGGGAATATTTTACGCCTAATGGCAATAACGGCGAATTTTGCGGGGGCATAGGGCCTGACGGATCAGCAGGCGTTAATGGAAGTTTCAACTCCTATTCCTTTAGGGAAGGACAAAATAATGTTTGGAATACTTATTTCAATGGTAAATTGGTAGGAAGCATAGATCTTGGGACAACTAATTCTGGTCCTAACCCACCATCAGCATTTGCCGAGTATGCTGCGACAAATTCAAATACATGGCAGATTAGCACAGTAAAGTTCAAGAACCTGGCATTCTATACCGCAAATATATCAAGAGATGTTCCGCAGGGCTATTCAACCATAAGCTATGGCAGGGGAAGCCTTACCAATCTTCCTAACCTTTACGGAGTTCATGAGATTGGCAACTTCACAGATTATTTTGAGGTTGGTTCAGATATACCAGTAAAGCAGACACCAACTACATTGTGGACCATAGGATACTCGATGGATGTGATATCAGCATACGGCAATGCAACAGGGAACGGGAATTACATTGCTTATTCCGATGTACCGGTGCAGGTGCCGAGTAATGTTAGTTTGGGTCATGGGGTAAGGGAGCTGTTCGAAGGGTGGGTAGGCAATGGACTTGATTCATATACTGGCAACAACACAAATCCGTACATTACATTATATGCAAACCTGACAGAGACTGCCAAATGGGAGAGGCAATATTACCTAAATGCGACAACTCAGTATGGTAGCGCATCGGGCAGCGGGTGGTACGACGCTAACAGCACAGTTCCTGTTTATATATCACAGAATATTATAACAACAGGAATTGGATCTAGACTGCTGTTTACTGGCTGGAGCAATGGCATGATTTCCAATAAAACAGAATTATACATGGATTCGCCGCAGAACATCGCCGCTATTTGGAACAAGCAGTATTATCTGAATATCTCAACAAAATACGGCAGCGCATCAGGCAGCGGGTGGTATTATGCAAACAGCAGTGCAGAGATATCTTTGTCGAATAACATTGTTCCATTAAACAGCAGTTCAAGACTTGCATTCTCTGGCTGGAGCAATGGTAATCTTTCAAGAAATGCAACTATCCTTGTTACTTCGCCGCTTGCAATAACTGCAATTTTCGGAAAGCAGTATCTGGTAGTTCTCGCAGCAGAAAATTCATACGGGAATAATATAAGCAATATAAGCTATTACAATGTGAGCGGACAGGAAACAGATTCAGGCCACATTTTTGTATTCGCAAACAAGACGTACAATGTGCAGTCGCTTTATTATAAAAACGTTGCTATTGCTACAAACTACAAGTTCGTTGCAAATGCGCCCACTCTCCTTGCATTCAAGACCCCGATATATGACATAGCAATACAGACACAAAGTATTTTTGGAAACCCGGTAAATGCAAGCCTGAATATAACTTTCAGGAATGGCACAGCAATCAACACTTATTCAGGCACTGGAGGTATGCTAAACTTCGAGAATGTGCCATACGGCTATGTCAATGGCTATGCTGATTATCTCGGCCTTAAGGAAAGTGTAAATATTGCAGATGGCGAGGATTCGTATCTGACTTTCCTTACCACATCTATAGTACTTTACATAATCGTTGGCATCTTAGCCATAGTTGCAATTGCAAGGATTGTAGCTTATTATGAGAAGGAAAGGAATACAAAAAGATCACGCCATTAAAAGAATAAGGTGCCATAAATATATCTGACTGGGTGACTCATTGACTATTTACGATTTCTTTCTCGGCAAGCATAGATCATTCACAGATATACAAGAGCTCTCAATCCCCATAATAGAAAAGGGCGGTAACTGCCTTATTGTTGCACCTACAGGTTCCGGGAAGACTGAGGCTGCTGCCCTTCCCCTTCTTGATCGCCTTTCCGGAAATGATTCTTCTATAGGGATACTTTACATAACACCTTTGAGGGCACTCAACAGAGACATGTTGCTTAGGCTTGAGGAGTATTGCAGCCATGCAAAGATAAGCATTGGTGTGCGGCATGGGGACACAGCCCAAAAGGAACGCAGCAAACAGGAACGCAACGCGCCAATGTTGCTTATAACAACGCCAGAAACCCTACAGAGCATACTTCCTACAAAGCATATGGGCCCTTATCTCAAAAACCTTAAGGCTGTTGTGGTCGATGAGATACACGAGCTTTACTATAGCAAGAGAGGAGCGCAGCTCTCGGTTGCACTTGAGAGGCTTGAGGAGCTTGCGCCTGGATTCCAGCGAATAGGAATAAGTGCGACTATCGGTGACATTGAGGCTGCATCGAAATTCCTGTGCGGGGAAAGGAAATGCCACATAGCAAGATCTGAATTGACAAAGCAGATCGAGCTGCATGTTGAGCAGCCTTCAATGCATAAGAAAGATCTAGATTCTATGGGAGAGAAATTCGGGCTTGATGGGCCAGCCCTTGCAAGGCTGGGGCGCATATCTGAGCTTGTCTCACGCTCCAGCTCATCGCTTATATTTGCAAACACAAGGCAGGTGGTTGAAAGCCTGGGAAGCAGGCTTGTATACCTAAACAGCATACGCCCTTTTGGGGGTATTGGGGTTCACCATAGCTCGCTTGACAAGGAAGAAAGGATAACGCTCGAGAACAGCTTCAAGAATCATTCTGTAAAAAGCATAATAGCAACAAGCTCACTTGAGCTCGGGATAGATATAGGAAGCATAGATTTGGTAATACAGTATGGATCGCCCAGGCAGGCACTTAGGCTTGCGCAGCGCGTCGGAAGGAGCGGGCATACACATAAGGGAACCTCAAAGGGCATAGTGATATCAACCACTGCTGTGGAGAGCTTGGAAACGCTATCGATATTCAAGATAGCGCATTCTGCCAAGTTCGAGCGATTTGAGCCCCATTTCAATGCTTTGGATGTTCTTGCAAACCAGATATGCGGGATAGTGCTTGACAAGGAAGGCCTTGAGATAGAAAGTTTGCACAGACTGCTGGCTAGATCGTTTGCCTATAAGGACATTAAAATGGAAAAACTTTCGGAATTGCTGACATTTATGGCTGGATTGAGGCTTGTGGGCTTTGATGGAAAGAACATAACAGGGGGAGGGCGCACAAGAATGTATTACTATGACCATCTTAGCGTGATTCCTGATTCAAAGCGGTTTGTAGTTAAGAACATAGTGGAGAACAGAATAATATCATCGCTCGATGAGAGGTTCGTTGCCAACAACGTCGATGAGGGCTCTGTATTCATAACAAAGGGCCTTCCTTGGAAGGTGATAAGCATAGATGACAACGTAATAAGCGTTGAGCCAAGCCTTGATCTTGATGCTGCAGTACCTGATTGGGTTGGTGAGGACATACCTGTGAGCCAGATTGTCGTGCATGGGGTCTTCAAACTTCTCAAAGAAAATATTTCTAACGAGGGAATGATGGATGCAGAGGCTACAAAAGCCACAAATGATCTCATAGCGAAGCAGCATGATTCATTCATTCCAAGTGAAAAGGCGCTTCTGATTGAGAGTATTGAGGATTATTGCATATTATATACAGGGTTGGGCACACAATCAAATGAGGCACTCTCAAGGCTTCTTGCACACAAGATAAGCGCAAGGCTTGGCAAAAGTGTAAATGTCAGATTATCACCATACATGATACTTATTGAATTAAGGAATGACTTTGACATATTGAAAATTCTTAAGGATATCAAGGCAAAGGACATAGAGTATGAGATCAGAAGTTCAATAGAGGAGACAGAACTTTTCAGGTACAGATTCATAACAATAGCGAAACTCTTCGGAATAATAGACAGAGACGCTGCTGTCTCGAAATCCTTTGCAAAGAGGATAATAAGAATCATGAAGGACACTCCTGTGAATGACGAGACCTTCAGAGAGCTGCTGAATAACTATTTTGACATTGCGACTCTTGAGAGATTCTTTGAGAGCATAGAGTCAGGCGCAATAAAGATAGAAATTGTGAAAAGAGAGTCAATCTCTCCGCTTACAAAGATGATACTCGCATCCGCACACTACACAAGGGAACTGATAATGCCGCTCACACCAAACAGCGAGCTGGTCGAATCATTCTCCAAATTTATATTTGGAAAGTCCGTGAAGATGCTGTGCACGCACTGCGGCTTCTTCTTCGATAGGAAGCTCATCGATATAAAAGATATTGATTCAATAAAGTGTCCAAGTTGTGCCAGCCCTATGATTTCGCTCTATTCAGATGATTACAAAAGGATAGTAGACAAAAAGATTGGCGGTGGAAGGCTAAATTCAAAGGAGTTGAAAATTTTCAAGGAGGCGATGCAGTATGCGGGGCTCATTTCATCATATGGGCCCAAGGCTGCTGTTGCACTCTCCGTTTATGGGGTTGGGCCGAAAAGCGCAGCTAGGATACTTATGATGTACAAGCCAGATGACAGATCATTTTTCATAGACCTTCTTGATGCCCAGAAGAATTTTATAAGGACAAAGAAATACTGGTCAATTTGATAGCTTATTTTAGGCAGTGCGCTTGATATCTGGAGGCATTTGAGTTGCAGTTGTAGCAATTTCAGGAAGCTTGCGCTCGTACTTTTTCACCACAACCCAAGCCTCCCAGTCTGGGGAGTCTTGAACAACTAGATGCCGCCCTACACTGCCGCTTGCGAGATAAAGTACCAAGGGGCGTGGTGGTGATTCTTTAGAGGCGGCCACAGCACTTTCTTTAACATATAATACACCGTAAGGTTGAAGCTTGGACAAGTCTTTGCGTAATTTTCTGGTTTTGAGCGTTTTGCTTATAAATCCGAAGCCCTGTTCTGGTTTTGGATTTGACGGATGAATCAAGTTATATATGTGCTGTAGGGGATCGAACTTTCGTAATAACTTCATATACCCAGATGCTGGTGCTTTGGCATCATGTTTGGATTTAAGTTCTGCGTTTAGGATGTTGCTATGTATTAAATACCAGCCCATTTTTGGAGGCAATCCATCAGACGCTACGGCTAATGCACGGCCTGCATCAATTGCTCGTTGAAGTATTCCTATATTTGTAGCTGTGGATTCGAATCCGCCAAGCTCGCTATGAGATTGAGATAATGATTTAGCAGTTTCATAAGCTTCGCTAACAAGGCTGAGTTTCTGGTTATGTGGTAATGTTACCTCCTTAATAAGAGCCTTGTTAGATTGCGCTGTTTCGTTTGCCTGCTGCTTCAACATTTCATCACACTAATTTATACATTATCAAATATATATACCTTTTGCCGGTTCCCGCCTAAGATGGCCGAGGTGCTTATTTGCTAGCTGAATCTATTTTGTATTTTGCATTCTCGAAGTGCATTGCCAGCTCTCTTCCTTTGTAATATTCATGAAGGAAAATCGCAACCGCGGCTGAACTGCAATGAGGCTGCCTGGTTATGCTAACATTGAAATCCGCTATATTCTTCCTGACATATTCCACATCGTCCTTCTGTGTAACTATTAGAATTATGTTCTTGTATGTACTTATCATTCTTGCCTTTTCATTCAACGACGTCCCATATCTTGTCAGGTATATCTTTATCGCCTTTTCTGAGCGGCTTATAAGATCCTTATAATTGGCTGTGAAGGATACTTTGAATTTACCTCCCCATTTGATGTTCATTTTCTTTATTTTGCTCAGAAGCTGCTTGTCAGACTTCCCGGTGAAGGTTATCTCTGATGCACCGAGAGCGCGTGCTGCAAGGCATAGGTCTATGTTGCTAATGTCCCTTTCGCCTATGGCTAGCACGTGTATCAGACTTACACCCCAGATATATTTTAATATAAGGCAAAGACTATTAATTATTGGCTTTTTGGCTCATTTACGGCATCATGCCTTGTTATCGTCTGCGCATCGACTATAACGGCTCCAGGGTTAAGCCTCATCAGCCTTACTCCACTTGCAGCCCTTCCTGTTGTCCTTATCTCTTCGACAGGGAATGTTATCGATATGCCCATTGAGTTTATTAGTATTATATTGTCGTTGCTCTGCACCTTCAATGCCCTTACAAGAAGGCCTGTCTTGTCCTTTGTCTTTATGTTAAGTACGCCTTTTCCACCCCTTTTCTGAAGCCTGTACTTTGCTGCCTCTGTGACCTTTCCGAATCCTTTCTCTGATATGGATGCTATTATGCTGTCCTGCATGACGCAGAGTACATCGGTCACCGCATCATTTGGATTTAGCCTTATTCCCCTTACGCCATGCGATATCCTGCTCATCGGCCTTATGTCATTCTCATTGAATCGGAGCGCCTTTCCTAGCTTCGTGGCTATGAAGAGCTCTGATTTGCCATCAGAAAGGCATATGCTTGATAATTCATCTCCCTCGTTTATGGGTATTGCCTTTATGCCATTTGACCTTGGCCTGGAGAATTTCTCTGCCTTTATTCTTTTTATCTTGCCTCTTTTTGTTATGAATGTAAGATATGAGTTGGCAAAGTTCTTTGTGTTTATTATGCTCTCTGCTCTTTCTCCATCTCCGAATTTTACTAGGTTAATCGCAGCCTTCCCAGATGTGTATCTGCCCTCCTCGGGTATCATGTATGCCTTTAGCCAGTATGCCCTGCCTTTGTTTGATATTATTAGAAGATGATCCTTCAACATGCACGATACCATCTGTTTGACAAAGTCGTTTTCCTTTAGCTGTATTGATATTATTCCCTTTCCTCCTCTGTCCTGAGCCCTGTAGAGATTTGTTGGTATCCTCTTAATGTAATTGTTACTAGTCAAGATTATTGTTGTTTCTGCATCAGTTATCAGATCTTCCCTGTCAAAATCCTTCTCGTGAACAGTATGGTCTATTGTTGTTCTTCGCGCCCTGCCGTACTTCTGTTTTATGTGATCAGTTTCATCTTTTATTATACCGTATATTTTCGTTTCGTCTGCAAGTATTCCTTCGTATTTGTTTATATCGCTAAGCAGTTCGCTTTTCTCCGATTCGAGAGAACCGGTTTCAAGGTTTGTAAGCTTGCTTAGCCGCATGTCAAGTATAGCATTCGCCTGCTTGTCGCTTATAGTGTAATTATTCATCAACGTTTCCCTTGCCTCCTTGGTGTCCTTGCTTGCCTTTATTGTTGTTATTACGCTTTCTATGTCATTGACAGCGATGAGCAAACCGAGCACAATGTGTAGCCTGTCTGATGCTATTCTGAGATCGTATTTTGTCCTGTTGCGTATTACGTCTATCCTATGCTCTATGAATATCTTTATGAATTGCCTAAGATTGAGCGTAACAAGATTGTTGCCTATTACTGCTATGTTCATTACTGGAAGAGATATTTCTAGCTGCGTGTGTTGGTATAGCATATTAAGTACTACATCGAGATCTGCATCCTGCCTTATCTCTATTACAACCCTTATGCCTTCCTTACCGCTTTCATCCCTAAGGTCGGATATGCCAATTATCCTTTTGTCTTTCACAAGCGTGGCAATATTCTCGACCATAGTAGCCTTGTTTACTGTGTATGGTATTTCAGTTATTATTATCGCATTCTTGTTCTTTATTTTCTCTGTTGTTGTCTTTCCCCTGATTGTTACTGTGCCCCTTCCAGTTATGTATGATGATAATAGTGCATTGTTGTAGAACACTGTTCCCCCAGTTGGAAGATCTGGTCCTTGTATATATTGCAAAAGCTCCTGTGATGTTATTTCAGTGTTTGCAATATATGCAGATATCGCATCGCATAGTTCTGAAAGATTGTGCGGCATTATATTTGTTGCGACGCCAACAGCTATTCCAGACGCGCCATTAAGTAGAAGATTGGGAAGCCTTGTCGGAAGAAGCAGCGGTTCTTCTTCAGTATTGTCAAAGTTTGGCACGAACTTGACAGATTCTTTTTCTATATCTGCAAGCACTTCTTCAGATATTTTACTCAATCTTACCTCTGTATAACGAGCAGCGGCAGGTGGATCCCCGTCGAGCGAGCCCATATTTCCTTGACCTTCTACAAGCATATAGTTCATTGAGAAGTCCTGTGCCATTCTTACCATAGTTTCATATACTGCAGCATCGCCGTGCGGGTGATATTTTCCCATAGTTTCTCCAACGATTCTTGCGCTTTTTTTTGTTGGTTGATCATGAGTGTTGTTTATTTTGTACATTGCGTACAGTATCCTTCTTTGGGCTGGCTTTAGCCCATCTCTGGCATCTGGAAGCGCTCGGCCTACTATTACACTCATAGCATAATCTATGTAGCTGGATTGCATCTCCTTCTCAATGTCAGACTCTATTATTTCGCCCATAAATACCATCATATATCTAAGAATGAAACTTCTGTTGAGTGCTCCTCAAGGAAGTGCCTTCTTTGTTCAACATCAATTCCCATCAATGTTGAGAATATTGCATCTGCTATCCTTGCGTCCTTTATATTTATCCTTTTGAGAACGCGGTGTTCTGGATTCATTGTTGTTTCCCAAAGCTGCTCAGGATTCATCTCTCCTAGACCTTTATACCGCTGCACTGCCGCTTTACCTTCATATCCTTGCATGACTTTATTGAGTTCAGAATCAGAATAGAGATACTTTACCTCCTTGCCTTTTGATACCTTGTAGAGCGGGGGCTGCGCAATGTAGATGTTCCCTTTTTCTATCAGCGGGCGCATGTACCTGTAAAAGAACGTGAGCAGAAGAGTTCTTATGTGGCTTCCATCAACGTCTGCATCCGTGAGCAGTATTACCTTATTGTAGCGCAGGTTTTCATGGTTGAATGACTCTCTTATCCCTACACCGAATGCAGTTACCATAAGGTGTAATTCAGCATTGTTGAATATCTTTTCGTCTGATGCCTTCTCGACGTTTAGAACCTTACCCCTCAGTGGAAGTATTGCCTGGAAATTCCTATCCCTGCCCTGCTTGCTCGAACCTGCTGCGCTTACACCCTCAACTATGAATATCTCAGACTTTGCTGGATCATCCTCCGTGCAGTCTGCAAGCTTTCCCGGAAGCACAGATCCCTCAAAGAGGCTTTTCTTCCTTGAGAGCTCTTTAGCACGCCTTGCAGACTCTCTTGCCTCTGCTGTGCTCATTATCTTCTTTATTATGTTGCCAGCATCAAGAGGATTTTCCTCGAGATACGTTGATATGCTTGAATAGAGAGCACTGTCTACAGCACTTTTTATTGCCGTATTGCCAAGTTTCTCCTTTGTCTGTCCCTCGAATTCAGGATTCTGCATTGATACAGAAAGTATTGCAACAAGCCCCTCTCTTGTATCTTCACCCTCAATATTTGCCTGTTGCTTTCCGATCTTCTTGGTATTCTTCTGCATGTAGTTTGTTATTGCCCTTGTAAGTGCTGATCTGAAGCCTACTACATGTGTGCCGCCCTCTTGTGTCCTGATTTTATTTACGAAGGAGAGTACATCTTCAGAATAGCTGTTTACATACTGCATACCCAGTTCTATTTTTACCGTTTCTAATTGCTTGCTTATTACCATCTGTTTTGTAATTGGTTCCTTGTCTCCTCTTACAAATTCAAGAAAATCTGGTATGCCTTTTTCAGAGAAGTATGTTATTGATTTCTCGTTTATAGGATCCCTTTTATCGTGAAGATTTATTTTTATCTTGGGGTTCAGGTATGAAAGCTCCTTCAGTCGCTCATTAAGTTCTATTGAGTCGAAACTCTTTGAAGAGAATATTGATGAATCAGGCTTGAATTTTATTGTGGTTCCTGTTCCCTCACCATCAAATTTCCCTATAACCTCAAGTGGAGTGGCAACCGCTCCTCTGCTGAATCTTTGTGAATATATGTTTCCGTTTTTCTTTACTGTGACTTCAGTAAATTCTGATAGCGAATTTACAACTGTAAGACCGACACCATGAAGACCTCCCGAAACCTTGTATGCTTTGTCTGTGAATTTTCCGCCAGTGTGGAGCGATGTCATTATTACCTCCAGTGCCGGTCTCCCCTCCTTTTCCATGATGTCTATTGGTATGCCCCTACCATTATCGTTGATCTCGGCAACATCAACATCCTCTTCCCTTGTTAGGGTTATCGCTATCTCGTTTGCATAACCTGCTTGGGCCTCATCAACAGAATTGTCCAGGACTTCATAAAGCAAATGGATAAAGCCCTTGCTGCCTGTTGAGCCTATGTACATTGCAGGCCTTTTTCTTACCCCTTCAGTACCGGAAAGTGCTATAATGTCCTTTGCGCTGTATTCGTTATTTTCCATGCTTACCAGTAGTCTTGTCGATTATAGAAATACCCAAAATTAGTCTGTTTTTTAGCTTTAAAACCCTTTCTATGACAAGGGAAAATTAAGATTCTAGACTACGATTTAGCTTGGTACTCTAGGGCTTAAAATATTGGGATTTGGGGTTGAATGGCAGGATTATATCCTTTTAATCCTTTCGATTGATGCCTGCGCTTTTCTTTTCTCTCTTAGAAATTCAATATCCAGATATCCTGGTTCTTTTTCAAGAGCTCGTAAAAGATGCATCTTTGAATCTCTGACAATTCCTGGTCCTTCATATATGAATGGTGTAAGAACTTGAACTGTGTCGGCATCTCCGCTCATTATTAATTCAGGTACCTTATCTGGTGTAATTCCGCCTGCCGCATTTATAATAACCTTATCGCCAAGATGGCTCCTATAATCCCTAATATTAGCCCTCATTATAGGGTATATCGGCTTACCGCTTTTTCCACCTGCCCCCATGGATAATCCATCGTCTTTTGTCTTCACTGTATTTATAGCTGTAATCCCGTCTCCGCCAAGCTCAATCCATCTAGAAGCTATACGCAGGTTCCTTTCCTTATCTTCATCGTTTAGATGTGGTGGCATTTTTAGAAACAGCAATGCCTGGTTAAAGGGTCTTCTCTTGGTTAGCAAAGTGGCAAGAGCCTCGAAGTTACGTTCTTCGAAAAATATCGCAAGTCCACTTGTATTTGGAGAGGCAAAATTAGGCTCTAACATCTGTATCTTATTTGGAATTAGGTATCTAATTATATCAAGCATCCATCTGAATTGTTCTATAGCTTCTGATTGGTCTATGCCTTTAACAGGCCTAACTGCTACACTGAGATTAATAGGGGCTATTCCTGTATATTTTTCTATTCTAGGTACCACTTCACGAGGCCCATCGAATGGAAATCCAAGACAATTTAGCATGCCATTTTCTTCTTCAAGACGGACTACTCTTCTTGTAGTTTCATCTATAACTTTATATGGGATCAACACACGCCTTTTTGGATTGCCTGGCCAAGAATAAGGTATCATTGTGCCTGCAGTTATATAATCAAATAGATAACTTAAACCCGGCAACATAGTTGCATTTTTATCGAATCCTGCAGCAAGGCCTATTGGGCCACGAAGGCATACTTTATCACCAAGAACAAAACTAAGTTTATCAGCACCAATGTGGGAATAGGGGCCCATTAACTTGGCAGGATAATTCCATCTAAGGAATTTCCCCGCAAACTCGTGTGCTTTTTCTGGGTCACTAAATCTAAACAATCCCGGTCTGATTAAATGTTTATAGATCGTTGTTGCTATACTTTCTCTTGTTTGCGATGAAGCATCTGCGCTCTTACTCGTAGTACTTATTTCCATCTCACCACCGTATATGGATTATATCAGCAAGCTATAAAAAGGTTTTCACAACGCATAAATATTTCAGATCCCAGGTATTATTGATAGGATGAGCAATGTAGCGCGATTATGGAAGGCATTAGACAGTAACAAGGTAGAGTGCACAGCATGTGCAAGAAGGTGCAGAATTCCAGAGGGTTCTAAGGGCTTTTGCTATGTGCGCCAGAACGTTGGAGGAAAATTGCATCTAGCCACATATGGTAGGCTTGAGGCAATGCAGGTCGATCCGATAGAGAAAAAGCCGTTCAGCCATTTCATGCCAGGAACCTATGTATTTGGCATTGGCACCTCATCTTGCAACTGGGGCTGCCTGTTCTGCCAGAACCACAACATATCAAAAGATAAAGATATGAAAGGCGTCGACGTTTCGCCGGAGGAGGTTGTAAAACTTGCGATTCAGAACAACTGCCAGGGAATTGCTTACACGTATAACGAACCGACAATATTCATTGAGTACGCTCTTGATGTCGCAAGGATAGCGAAAGAAAAGGGGCTTTACAACCTTTTTGTCACTAATGGATATATGACAGGGGAAGCGGTAACAGCAATGAAAGGAGTGATTGATGCCGCAGTTGTAAACATAAAGGGCAATGCTGAGGAAAAGTTCGCGAATAAGTACGAGATTGTAATGTCTAGCGAACCGATAAGGGAATCGCTTGTCAGGCTGAAGAATGCTGGAATACATGTGGAGCTTACCGATTTGATAATACCTAATGTTGGGGATTCGCTTGGCGCATGCGACGAGCTTACACGCTTTGTCTTTAAGGAGCTTGGGGCAGATACACCGACCCATTTCACGCGTTTCCATCCTGACTACAAGATGCTCGATTCTGTTTCAACACCTTATTCAGTTCTTGAATCGCATTATAATATCGCAAAGAAGAACGGACTAAACTACGTTTATATAGGAAACATTCCCGGAAGCAGGTATGAGAATACATATTGCCCTGTTTGCAATGCTGTGGTTATAGGCAGGAACGGTTTCTACATAACCAGGAATGGCCTTGATAATGATAATAGGTGCAAGAACTGCGGCCATAGCATACCTATTGTTGGGAAACTGCCGAAGGTATTAAGATATGAGGGAATCAAATCACTTTATTAGTGGTGCTGTGAATAGGAAAAAGGTAATAATCATAGGGGCTGCGGGGCGAGATTACCAAAACTTCAATGTATTGTTCAGGGAAAATTCTGATTATGAGATTGTCGCCTTCACTGCTGCCCAGATACCATACATATCAAATAGGATCTATCCCTCTGAATTAAGCGGAAAACTTTACCCCAATGGCATTAAGGTATATGATGAATCTGAACTCCCTTATCTGATTAAAAAATTTGCTGTTGATATCTGCATAATATCATACAGTGACCTACCATACGATGATGTGATGCAAAAGGCAAGCTTGGTGAATTCGCTTGGCTCTGATTTCTGGATACTTGCTCCTGAAAAGACAATGATAAAATCAACTAAGCCAGTCATTGCAATCTGTGCGGTTAGAACAGGTTCGGGAAAGAGCCAGACTACAAGATACATATCAAAATTACTCCGCCAGCTTGGATTTAAGGTAGTGATAATAAGACATCCTATGCCTTACGGAATCCTGAAGGATCAGACAGTTGAGAGATTTGAGACGCTTAAGGACCTTGACCGCTATAAGGCGACAATAGAGGAAAGGGAGGACTATGAACCGCATATACGCAATCGCTTTGTTGTCTTTGCCGGAGTTGATTATGAGAAGATACTTCGGGCTGCAGAGAAAGAGGCAGATATAATACTCTGGGATGGAGGGAATAATGATGCCTCTTTTATAAAGCCGGACCTGCTCATAACGGTTGCCGATCCGTTACGTGCTGGAAATGAGCTTTCGTATTATCCGGGAGAGACCTGTGCCAGAATGGCCGGTATTCTTCTGATAAACAAGGTTAATTCTGCCTCTGCGGATGAATTGCACCTTCTTGAAAAGGATCTTAGGATGATAAATAAGACTGCAAAGATCATATATGCAGACTCCATTGTTAGTGCAGACAATCCTAAATTGATAAAAGGTAAAAGGGTTCTAGTGATAGAGGACGGACCCACAATAACACATGGGGGAATGCGTATTGGCGCCGGAATGGTAGCTGCAAGGGAATATGGTGCATCTTCATTTGCAAAGGCAAGGACTTACGCAATTGGTGAGATAAAGAAAACATTCGACAAATATCCGAAGCTTGATCTTGAATTGCCTGCAATGGGCTACAGCCCAAAGCAGATAAAGGATCTTGAGACAACTGTGAATGCCGCTGACTGCGATGTGGTTGTTTCTGCAACACCTACAAATCTTCGCAATCTCATAAACATAAACAAGCCCATCGTACAGATAGATTATGAGCTAAGGCCAAAGGGCGAGGACTTCGATAATATGATAAAGAGTTTTGCTCAAAAGGTGAAGAAATGATACACCATAAAAAGATCCTTGGCGCTGCGCTTTTCCTTGGGATAATAGATGCAAGCTATCTTACGATAGTCCACTTCCTTCCTGGGGCGCTTGTTTGCCCGACAATCGGGACAACTGTAGACTGCGCATCCGTTCTTGGGAGTGGACTTTCAACAGTCTTTGGCGTCCCCCTTGCCGTACTTGGACTTGTCTGGTTTGTTGCAGCATTGCTTATGTTTTTGTTTGGTTTCAATCCCGCAATAAAGAACATATGGATGATATTTGGGATCGGGGGCATAGTTTATTCAATAATAGGACAGTCAGTAATAGGGAAGGTATGCATATACTGCTCTTTACTTGATGTGCTTCTAGCTTTGAGCATAGGGCTGTTTGTTTACATCAAAAGGTGAGTGCCTGAAATATGGTGAGATGCGCGATCCGATACATGGAAACATTATATTTGACGAGACTGCGGCAAAGATAATAAATACACCAGAGATGCAGCGCCTGCGTTACATAAAGCAGCTTGATATGGCTTATCTCGTATTCCCTGGTGCAAACCACTGCAGGTTTGAGCACTCCTTAGGGAGCATGGCAGTTGCAAATGAGATATCCCAGCGCATTTATGGCAATATTTCTGAGGAATTATCATATGCGGGGCTGCTCCATGATATAGGCCATGGCCCCTTCTCACACCTAAGCGAGTTTGTAATGAAAAAGTACCTTAAAAAAAGCCATGAGCAGATTGGTGAGGAGATAATAAGAAAGTCGGCGATAGGTGATATTATTAACGACTCTGGCATCTCTTCAGGCAAGGTCATCGATTATTTTAAGGATTCGAATAAGGTGGATCTGGTTACTGGCCCGCTTGGCTCTGATAGGATAGATTACCTTATGCGTGATTCCCATTATACTGGTGTTGCATATGGCATAATAGATTATGATAGGATACGCACTAGGCTTGCATCATCAAAAGGCAAGGTTGCAGTAACAGAGGCTGGGATATCAGGTGCAGAATCTATGCTGATTGCAAGATACTTCATGCATTCAAATGTTTACATGCACCACGCAAAGCTTATAGCCGCAAGAATGCTGCAGAATGGAATCACCACAGCTATCGAGATTGGGGATATAGATGCCGAGCAACTTATTTCTATGAATGACGCCAAGCTTATCGGGGTGCTTTTGTCTTCAAAAGATGGTTTTGTGGCGGACATGGCAAATAGAATAATGGAAAGACGGCTCTTCAAGAGGGCATATTATGAGGATATAACTGATGATTTTGACACTGCATCGCTTGAATCTGCTTTGGAAAATGCAGGGATTGGCAGGAATGAGTTTGTTTTATGCCTTAGGAGATTTAATGGAGGGCAGGACGACATAGAGGTTGTTGACAGCAATGACAACAGCATAGGCATGCTAACGGAGCTTTCACCACTCATAAAAACACTTACTGGCATACTTGCGAGCTCCAAAAAGCTTCTTGTTGCGTGTGAGAGCAAGAATGTTATAAGGGTAAACGAGACTGTAAGGAAATTCCTTCAATGATTTACCCATAATAATCTTTTCCTTCATAGATTATTTGCTTTCTTGGGCCCATAGCTCAGCCTGGTCAGAGCGGCTGGCTCTTAACCAGTAGGTCGGGGGTCCAAATAAACCTTTGATTTAATTAGAGGTTTGGAAATCCCCCTGGGCCCGTTTCCTTTTAGATACCGTCAGGTTTCCTAAGAAGATCGATAATCCATTCAAAAGTTGCTTTATGGTCATCAGTATCTGCATCGTATTTTGATTTAAACCCATCCATAAATCCACCCATTCGTTCATTTGCGGTCAGTTTGAGATATTGTAGTGATTTATGAATTCTTTTCAATGGTGCATTTAGATTAGAAAGCACAAGCCCTGCAAGCAAATGGGTTAGAGGGTTTTGCGAGTCTACATTTGCAGATGCGACCAAATCATCTAGTGCGCGGTCTAAATGCCCTAATAGGTAAAATTCTGTTCCCCTTCTTAAAAACGCCTTTGCATTTCGCTGATCGAGTGTTATCGCATTGCTGAACTCATCGATTGCCGATATCTTATCAAGATCAAGGGATACTATCATACTTCCCTTCCAGTAATGCGCTTCTGATAATCTTTGTTCTGGGATTTTTTCTGAACTTGATGCGCTTATTGCTGCACCGTATGCGCCTAGTGCGGCAGCATAATTATTTATCCCCACATAATGGTGCCCTGATTCCATCCTTGCTTTGAAAATCGAGACGTTCGTCTTTAACATATTATCGCATAGTTATATCTTTTTTAAGATATATATTTGTTGCGCTTGGCCTCATCTGCTCATGGCTGGAGCCAGTCTATCTCATAGTATTCGAAGTCGCTGCCCTGGAGCTCTATTCTCCTTACCTTGTAATATGTAACTGCCGTCTCTCTGTCGGCTATTGCTATTATCAGCTCCTGCTTTCTTGTCTTTGCCTCGCTTATTATTGCTGATAGCTCGGATCCGCCAATATATTCCTCCTCGCTTAGCGAAAGCATGCCCAGATGCGGCTTTGCGTTCGAGGGATTCTCTATATCCTGCCCTTTCCTGTGGTAGAGCACGAAATCTATTCCCATATGCTTTGCCCTGCTCTTTCCGGGTATCGCAAGTATGAATGTCTTCCTTACCGAATGCGCAACCCTTATGACCCTTGCCCATTCTGATATTAGCAGTTTCGCATCTCTTGGGAATACGTGTATCACATGCAGGGAATGCACCCATGCCTCCCCGGTGCTTATCGGTTTTGCGCCTGGAAAGTACAACCTGAAGTGCGTCCCGAACTTGAACCCTGTCTTGATGACATAACCCTTGCTTCTCCAGTCAGCATATATCTCGTAAAGCCTAAGGAAGTCTGGCCTTCTTTTTGTTGCGGTCTCTATAAGCTCTTTTCTTGAAAGGTTCCTTATTTTTAGAACTGATTTGTCTATCAGGAAGAGAGTTTCATAGATGTCAAGCTTGTTCACTATTCCATGCTCCTTGACCTTGTATGTTCCATACTGCCCGAACCAGTGCTCCTCGTATATTTCATTGCCGGATTTTGGGTCGTCTATGACTGTTGTAAGGTCAGCAGGGAAGAACAGGCCCTCCAAAGAATATGTTTTAAGCTTTAGGGCTGTTGATTTGTACTGCTTCATGTGTTGAGATGTCTTTCCGTAACTCGGACTATGCGCTTCCTCTGGTTCTTTTATTATGAGCCCCCTGTCCCTCCAGTCTTTGTATGTTACATAGCGCGCAATGAATTTCTTGTTCGAGCTGAAATGCGAAGCAACGTCATTGAATGAGAGTTGTGTTTCGTCAGCAGCTGATATGCAGCTTGAATGCCTTACATCAATTAGGTATAGTGCCTCCTCTGGTGTAAGCAATATCCTTTCGCCATCTGGTTCACCAAAATAGCTCTTTCTTATTATGTCCTTAGTTGACTGATCAGTAACATAAGCATGTCCCTGCTTTGCATCGAAATATATTTGTAGCGGCACTTCACCAATCCATTGAATCGATAATCTCCTTTTCTATGTCAGACAATTCTGAAGGTATTATTATGATATTTAGGCCTTTCAGTGGCATCTCCTTTGCCTGTGCTATTGTTGTATAAATCCTTCTCTGGTTTTTTTGCGAAAGATTGTTGAGTATCATTATGCTTGTATCATTTTTAATTATGCCCCTCTTGTAGCTTTTCTCTGCACCTTCAAGTATGGTTATTGCCTCCCTGATTGGGATTGTGGACGCTTCTTTTGAATCATAGTCGAGCAGAAGAACAGAGTGGGCCTTTATTGCAAGGTTGGTGCCTATAGTCTCGTAGAACGAGACCGGTTTATATGACTGGGTCCACCTTGGTATCGTGCATATCTTGCCAAATCTGTAAAAGTCTAGGCCGCTTTCCGATATTGCAGTTGTAATTGCGGAATTGCTGTGTATTACCTTGGTTGGCACACCTAGCTTTTTTGCCTGTATGAATAGAATCTTGTGGGTTGTTGCAATAAGGGGATCACCTCCAGTTAGTATTGCAATGTTGGTTCTTCTTGCACGCTCTATGAGGGCCTTGGCATCCTCTTCCATCTCGTGCCTTTCAAGAAATACGATCTTTCTTCTTGCAACTTCCTGGATGTAGTCTAGAGTTTCCTCGCTTATCATGCTTGTGTATCTATCAGCATAGAGCTCGCATTCCTTTGCGGCCTCTATTGCCCCTATACTTATTTCATCTCTTGAAAGGCCAAGCCCTATTAGAAAAAGCATTGCATCATTTAAATTCTTATATGACATTTTAGTTCGGTGGATTATCTAGTAAGTGTCTAATGTAGATAGATACTACGTTTGCGGTGTATTTTGTAGTTTGCCCATTATGTCCAAATGCTCCAGGTACTCTAAATGCTGTTTGTACCAAAGAGCTAGCTCAAGCTTGTTGCTAGTACTTGTTTTATTACAAGCCTGTCGTATATAAGTGCATGCTGTATAATAAGAGATATTAAGCTGCTGACTTATTTCCTTCGTGTCCTTGCCTCCCATTACGAGTTGACACACTTGCCTTAATTTTGGGCTTAAATGTATTCTTGTGCTTCTAATCATTCGTAGAATTAGTTCGTAGTCAGCTAGTATTTCTTCGATTGTTGTAGTCTTCTTATCAGTGATTGCTAATTCTATCCTATTTTTAGCCTTCTTTTTTCCGAGAATGTTATGTACGTGCATTTTTACAGTAGATTCGGAAATATATAGTTGCGCCCCTATTTCTTTGTTTCTTTTGCCTTCAGATATTAAAGTTAAGACATTTCTTTCCGCAGTAGATATGTCACCTATTATTTTTGATATGGTTGAGCGTAGTAAATACATTTCATCCGATTGCAGTACTATACCTAGCCCCCTTTTTTCGGATTCTGGTAAAATCTTAAGTATCTCGCTAGTTGATGGCTTCCTGCTGCCCGTATCTAATCTTAAATACCCGTCTTCCTCCCTGAATCGCGCTTCTTTTCTTAAATAAGGAAGCGAAGTTGCAGAACTTTTATGTGCATATGCACCCACTCAACCACTTATAAACTTGATTCTTGATAGATTTAGTCTAGTCTTTTATCCCATTGGTTGTGATCTTTATCACTGCCTCTCCTTCTGGCATGTTCGGGGAGTCGACAAGCCTCGCTATTCTCTTGTCCTCCTTGCTTTTCTTGAGGTAGAGCCTTGTTGTTGCTGCATGTGCAAGTATGTTCCCGCCTATCGGGGTTGTTGGATCGCCGAATAGGATTCCCGGATTGTCCATTACCTGGTTTGTTATATAAACAGCAAGGTGGTATTTGTCAGCAAGTGTTTGCAGCTTGTGTATGTGCTGGTTGAGCTTCTGCTGTCTCTCCCCCAGTGCACCCCTTCCTATGAATTCAGCCCTGAATAGGGCCATAAGCGAGTCCACTACTATCAGCTTTATGTTCTTCTCAATTATCAGCTTATCTGCACGCTCTATCGTAAGCACCTGCTGCTCTGTTGTCAGTGCGCGCACTACCATTATTCCCTCAAGCACCTTTTCCGGATCTAGTCCTGCTGCCTTTGCTATGCTCTCTATTCGTTCTGGTCGGAATGTAGACTCGGTGTCTATGAAGAGCACATTGCCATCCATACCGCCCTTGCTTCTTGGAAGCTGGGCATTGACGCTAAGCTGGAAGCCTATTTGGGATTTGCCGCTTGCGAACCTGCCATACGTCTCTGTGATGGCTCCGGCCTCTATTCCCCCACCTATAAGCTCGTCAAGCGATTCAGCACCTGTGCTTATCTTTCCGACCTCCTTTCTCTTCTCGTAGACCGCGCTTCCAGTCTCGTATGTTATTGTTGTTGACTCTTTTGCTGCTTGTATTGCCTTCTTTGCCGCCTCAACGCTTACCCCAGCAAGCTCGTTCAGCTCGTTAGGCGTCATTATCGCTACTTTGTCAAGATTGTCTATGCCAGATGTGCGAAGCTTCTCGGCAGTAGTCGGGCCTATTCCTGGCAGGTCTTCCAATTCCTTGATGCCCTTTTCCTTCACCATAAGAACACAATAATTAGTATTAGTTAATTTATGTAGGAATAAGTATTTAAGCCTGAGGCGTTCAGGACTATTTTGCACGTATTAACAGAGGCAGACTGCCGATTAATGATTAATTTTACCCTGTGGCTATTACCTTATCGCAACTGTTGCTAAGGTAATTTTCACATCAGTTGCTATTCGTGCAAGTTTTTCAATTACTTCAGTGTTCTGGTGCTTGGAGTAAATCCCATAAGTGAGCAGGGCACATCCTATCTCTGATTCGTATACAAAATTAATATATTTTGGCCCATTTTGCATAAGGTTTACAGCGTTATCCATCCTTTCCAAGGTTTTTTGCCGTAATTGCCGGAATTCGTTTTCGCTCATTTTTATCCATATGCCAGAGCATGCGTATGCGTATAGGCCAATGTTAGTGTATCCTATGTGCCCTCCGCCAAGCCTGTAATAACTGGAAGGAACACCAGGAACAACCTCATTCTCGTAACGTTTTATTCTCCCTATCCTTTGACCTGCCACAGTAATCTCATCTATGAATCTTTGCAGCAGATTGTCATCCCTTAACCTTATTGCTCTGGGAGGTTTATGTGCCATGACTTCCATTCCACCACCAAATATTCTAGGACTTCTTAGTATAAATAGTTTAGGGTGCAAATAAACTAAAAGATTGTGGGCAAAGAAGAAGTGCCAGCGGGAATTACCACGCTGGCAAGACGACCAGTTTTTCACGACCTTCCTACAGTAGAGAACCCGTAATATTGTAAGATAGTGTACATTTAAAAGCCTTTCGAATTAGCGGAATAATTTCATAAAAATGGAATATACATGAACTTTCTGACACTTGATATAAAGGGAGTATTACTTGCGATTGCATTCGGACTTGCCTTGCTTTTCCTCGGATTAACGCTTGGGCCCTTCTTCCTTCTTGTCATGATAATCTTTCTTGTACTCTCTGCATTAGTGACAGTGGTAGGCATAAGGTACAAAAAAGGGCTTGGGCTGGAACAGGAAGCGCGCAGCATCAAGAATGTATCTGCAAACGGCCTGCCCCCGCTTATAATGGTGATCCTATACTGCGTCTCGAGCTTGCTTGGCTATTCTGGCCTTGCGCTTCTCTTCTTTGTAGGATTCCTGGCAAGCGTTGCCGCAATAACTGCTGACAAGTTCGGAAGCGAGATTGGCGTCCTTGATGGAAGGCCAAGGATGATATTAACGATGAAGAGGGTTAAGAAGGGAACGTCAGGCGGGATTACCTGGCTCGGCCTGCTTGCAGGGCTTATTGGTTCGCTGATAGTGGCATTGCTTATCCTGTTCTCCTTGGGCAACATAGGCCGGCTTGGCTCCTATTACGGCTTTAGCATAGGAAAGGCGATCCTCATAGTAACAGTATCAGGCTTCACCGGCACAGTGATAGATTCCTTCCTTGGCTATTATGAGGAAAAAGGCATAGGAAACAAGTTCACGACCAATTTTGTATGTGGAATTGCTGGAGCGGCCATAGCTATGGCGCTTTTTGTCCTGTTGTGATGGTGTCTTATTGCATAATTCAGTAAAGTTTAAGGTTCCAAATGGAAAGTTGCTTATAGTAAAGGCAGACTGGACCGACTCGATTACAGCGATACAGATACTTGGAGACTTCTTCATATATCCTGAAGAGGCATTGGACAGCATAGAAAATTTGCTGATAGGAACAAAGCCTGGCGATGAGGAGGCTAAAATATCTGAAAAAATACAGGGGTTTGTTGATTCGAGCAGTGTAACGCTTGTAGGCTTGACCCCAGATTCGATTGCAAAGGCAGTTATTATGGTGATGAATTCGTGAAGTGGAGAATCATAGAGCTTGAGGAGAATGGCGCCTATTTCAACATGGCTATAGACCAGGCAATAATGGAAGAGGTAAAACTAGGAAAATCTGACCCTACAATAAGGTTCTACCGATGGAAGCCAAGTGCGGTATCAATAGGAAGATTTCAGTCAATGGATGATGAGGTTAATGTAAAAAGATGTACGGATCTTGGGATATCCTGCGTAAGGAGGATAACAGGAGGCGGTGCAGTCTATCATGATTATAATGGTGAGATAACATACAGCATCATAGGTTCTGAGGAGTATTTCCCGAAAGGAATACGTGAGAGCTATGCCTTGATTTGTGGCTGGATAGTGGATGCCATGGCAAACATTGGCATAAAGGCAGAATTTGCACCGATAAACGATATTGTAGTTGATGGCAAGAAGATATCGGGAAATGCTCAAACAAGAAGGGACGGAATCCTTCTGCAGCATGGAACCGTCTTATACAAGTTGGGCATAAGTACCATGTTTGAGGTTCTTAAGATAAGCAAGGAAAAGATTTCAGACAAGCTAATAAAGAACGTTGAGGAGCGGGTAACCTGTGTTTCCAGGCATTCGGATATGTATGTGGTGGCATTGTGCGTCTCCTGTGCTGGACAGGGCTCTTGTAGGCCCAGAAGGCCAGTATGAGGTCAATGCAAGGATCGTGGACTTCTTCAAGAACGGGCTTGGCGGCAAATTCATCTACACAGTGGGTGGATACAGCCTTGGGCAGGCAATACCATCAAAGCCAAGGGTATTCGGCAACGTCACAGGGCCAAATGTAATTGACATGTTTAAGGGGACCGATGTGATATTCGGTGAGTCAAGAGGAATAATATGGGGCTCGGCAGGGCTTATAGTCGCATTCGCAAAGGCGGAGGGAATTAATGCAGTATGCCTCATGGGAGAGACAAGCTTCCTTGATGTGGATGCAAGTGCGGCAAAGGCTGTGCTTCTCCAGCTTGGTAAGCATCTTGGGCTGAATGTCGATACTGCAAACCTTGACAAGATAATAGAGAATACGGCAAAGGCGTTGAGGGAGCTTGAGCGCCAGGCAGGAGGGTTGCCAATGGGTGGCCAGCAGCCAATTCCATATCCGATAACCGACGAGAAAAGCCCATCTTACATACGTTAGCCTTATCCTGCGAGTATAGTCTAGTGGTAGGACGCGGCCTTCCCAAGGCCGCGACCCGGGTCCGAATCCCGGTACTCGCATTTATGAAGTTTTAAGCCTATATAAATAAACCACGCTTTAATTTCAGCGAAGGCTTATTCTGCAAATCACATTTTTAATACATTTTGTAACATTAAAATAAAGTTCATAATTTCCCCACCAGCAACATACTTTTAAATAGTTCTATTTTTCAAACTTATTGTTGAGCTAATGAAACCTGAATGGCTTACAATAAAACCAGTATCTACAGAAAAATACGGCGACATAAAAGAGACAATAAGCTCATTAGGGCTTAACACCGTGTGTGTCGAGGCAAAATGCCCGAACATAACCGATTGCTGGAGCACAGGCACAGCAACATTCATGGTACTCGGATATCTATGCACAAGGGGATGTAGGTTCTGCTCTGTATCAAAGATGTCAAAGGGATCGACAGTTGATGCCTCCGAACCAAAAAAACTTGCGCTTGCCATAAAGAAATGGAATCTTGATTATGTTGTTATCACCTCTGTCTGTAGGGATGACCTTGAAGACCAGGGTGCAGAGCACTTCGCAAAGTGCGTTACGGAAATAAAGGCTGAAAACCCGAGTACAATGGTCGAGCTCCTGATTCCTGATTTCAGGGAAGACAGAGAATGCCTAAAACAGATTGTAAGGTCAAAACCCGATGTTATAGGGCATAATCTTGAGACTGTGGAAAGGTTGACACCAAGGGTAAGGGATGGAAGGGCAAAATATATTCAGTCATTAAATGTGCTCCGCAACGTGAAAGAGCTCAACCCCGGAATTTATACAAAATCAGCCATAATGCTTGGTCTCGGAGAAACAGAGGAAGAGGTTATTCAGCTAATGAAAGACCTAAGAGGCGCAAATACGGACTTCTTGGCGATAGGGCAGTATCTGAGGCCTAGTAAAATGCAGACAGAAGTAGTCGAATATATAAGGCCAGAGAAATTCGAGGAGTTCAGGCAAATAGCCCTTCAATTAGGATTTCTGTATGTCGCGGCTGGGCCCTTTGTAAGAAGCTCATACAAGGCAGGCGAGTTTTTCATTAAGGCAGTTGTGAAAGAGAGCAGATTACCTGCTGAAATTCCACCCATTTGAACTGTAAACAGCATCCGAAAGCTCCAAGGCCCTCTTTATCTCCCTTTCCGTGTATTCGCCAACATAAAAGTCCTTTCCAGCAGTAAAACTAGCCTTTAATTCTGAATACAACCCATC
>CAVXKJ010000006.1:0-101296 GCA_963762355.1 uncultured Microcaldota archaeon
ATGAGTTATCAGCAGATAACTGCTATTATATATACGCTGGAAGGCTGCAGCAGGGCCCGCTCAGCGACAGTAAGAGCATAACCGAGTACAACCTCTGCATGACCTGCTACAACCAGATAAAGGCCGAGATGATGGTCGCTGTGCAGAGGCGCAAAAACCTTACTGCGAAAGGTTAGTTAATCTAATGCAGAATAGGCTTTTATCCCTTGGGAGCGTTAAGATATCATGGATGTTGATACAAAAGTTGAGCTGATAAAGAGCTTCGCAGAGGAGATAATAACCGAAGAGGAGCTCAGGAAGCTATTCGAGACAAAGGAGCATCCAATAGCATACGATGGGTTTGAACCGTCAGGCCAAATACATATAGCCCAAGGCCTTCTGAGGGCAATAACCGTGAATAAACTCACCTCGACTGGCATACACTTCAAGTTCTGGGTTGCAGACTGGTTTGCTATGCTCAACAACAAACTTGGAGGGGATATGGAAAAGATCCAAACTACTGGTGAATATTTCATAGAAGTATGGCGTGCATGTGGAATGGACCTAAAGAATGTAGAATTTATATGGACGTCCAAATTCATAAACGAGCATCCAGAATATTGGCAGACCGTACTAAAAATATCCATGAATACTACAGTGCAAAGACTTTTGAGATGCAGCCAAATAATGGGCAGGGAGGAAGGGGAAAGCAACCAAGGCTCCCAAATATTGTACCCGCTTATGCAGGCAGCAGATATGGTCCATCTCGATGTTGATATAGCGCAATTGGGGCTTGACCAAAGAAAGGTGAATATGCTTGCAAGGGAAATATTTCCAAAAATAGCAAGGAAGCCGCCTATTGCAGTTCATCATCATATGCTTATGGGTCTGAAATCAAGCGGCGCAGGCCTTAAAGGGACAGAGAGGAAAATCGCGCTAAAGATGTCTAAATCAAAACCAGAAACTGCAATATTCATGACAGACACAAGGGAGATCATATTCGCAAAATTCAAGAATGCATACTGCCCCGAGGGAATCGAGGAGGATAATCCTGTACTTGACTACGCAAAGCACCTTGTATTTGAAAAGTTCGACAAAATGCTAGTAAAGAGGCCGAGCAAATTCGGAGGCGATGTTGAGGTAGAGAGCTACAACGAGTTAAGAGAGCTCTTTGTCAATAAAAAACTACATCCATCTGACCTGAAGGAATCAACAGCTGAATACATAGACCAGATGGTTAGTCCTATCCGAAAGCATTTTGAGACAAACAGGCACGCCAAGGAGTTATACAATACAGTTAAGGAATACCAAATAACCAGATGACTAGTACAAAGTTGGTGCATCGTGAAAGAAAAACCAAACGTATCGATAATTGTGCTTGACACGCTTAAATTGGACACATTCAATAAAATAGTAGATGTGAATCCCTCTTTATTTGGAGAGCTAGAGCCGATAAGGTTCGAGAACTGCATTGCTCCAGCATCATGGACACTACCATCACATGCATCCCTTTTTACCGGATTATATCCATCGCAGCATGGATCGCACGAAACAAAGGAGATAAAATCGCTTGATATAGACAGGATAAAATTAAACAAAGAAACGATCGTAGACGACCTTAAGTCATTAAGGTATTCAACATATGGTATATCAGCAAACCCTTACATACATCCTGTTTACGGCTTTACAGGATTCGACAAATTCATGGAGGAATCGTACTTTACGGATATTTTCGGAAGCGTTATCGAGATATCCGACAGGCTAAAGCCGATAATATCAAAATACAGGAACACTTACGGAAATGATATTGTAAAATTATCAAGCGCAATAATGAAGGATGACCCAAAGCTTTTCTTTGACCTTGTGCTAAGTGCGACAGCACTCAGTCCCAAATCCGCTGCAAAAAAGATGAAGGCAAAATTAATAGATGGCTGGCCCATAGAGAAGGGCGGAAAGGATGTTCTAAAGAAAGTAGAAAATATGGGCATGAAAGAGCCGTTCTTTCTTTTTACAAATTTTATGGAGGCGCACGACCCTTATGTAGGAAAGAAGGAAGAGGATTTCAACTGGGCAACACCGTTCCTGAAAAAGGAGATTGATAATAATCTCATAAAAAGGTGGAAGGCGCTCTATGAAAAGGCATCGTACAGGGCGCTCAAGTATGGCACAGCTCTCATAAGGCAGCTCATTGATAATTTTGGTGACAACCAGATAATAATACTTACATCGGATCATGGGCAGGCATTCAATGAGCACAAGTTCATAGGCCATGGCACAGTGCTTTTCGATGAGGTGGTGAAGGTGCCTCTTGTTGTAATGGTTCCGAAAGGGTTCAGCAGAGGCGCAAAAGATACAAAAGGCTACCAATCGCTTGTTAATATAAGGGGTTTCATACTATCGGCCATGTCCGGCAATGCAAAATCATTATCATCACTTTCCAGCAGGGAAGTTTACTCTGAAACATTCAGCATACCAGCAAACATCTCAACAGTGAAGGGGCTTGACAAAAGGAAGATCGCAAGGTTTGACAGATATGAGCGGAGGAAATTTAGATAGTGGTTTCAAATGAGACTTTTGATAGCACAGCACAATATAAATGAGCGCGGCGGCGCAGAGAAAGTAATACTTAAGATAGCTCAGAGATACGACGCAACAATATACACTCTTGGATACAACAAAGAGGGCACATTCGATGAATTCAAGAACGTTGACATAAATGTTTTTAGCAGCAAGGGCAAACTCAGCAATCTTTTCCCACCAAGGGTTGCAAATGCCATCTATTATGGATACAATTTCTACAACCTCAAGATAACTGAGGACTATGATGTGATAAATCCCCATATGTCTCCGAGCGAATGGATTCGGAACAAAAACCCCAGGGTTTTGTGGTATTGCCATACGCCTCCGAGAGAATTGTACGATCCTACTGTTGCAAATCTGAGACAGAGGCCATTCAAGGAGAAGCTTCTCTACAGATACCTTTCAAAAATATATGGTGGAATGGAAAAGAAACTGGTCAAGAAGATCGAGGCGATAGCAACAAACAGCGAGAACACAAAAGGAAGGATAAAAAGAGCACTGGGTGCACCTTCCACTGTCATAAACCCGGGAATCGAATATAAGGACTTCAGCAACAAGGGCGATGATAAATATTTCCTATACCCTTCAAGGATAGCAGAGCAGAAAAGGCAGGAGTACACGATTGAGGCATTCGAGAGGTTTGCGCGCATGAACAAAGGCAATTATAAACTTGTTCTTGCAGGGGGATTATCAAGCAGATATGCTGATTTTGAGGAATACTACAAAAAATTAAAGGCAATGAAGGCAAAGAATGTGATTTTCAAGTTGAACCCAACAAACAAGGAGTTGAGAGAATTGTATTCAAGATGTACCGCGGTTCTTGTAAGCGCAATAAACGAGGACTTTGGAATAGTGCCACTTGAGGGGATGGCAAGCTCTAAGCCTGTAATCTCCGTAAATGAGGGAGGATTCAGGGAGACAATAGTAAACAGAAAGACAGGATTCCTTGTGAAAAGTCCTGGAGAAATGGCGGAAAAGATGGATTTTGTTGTGCAACACAGCTCAATTGCAGCCAAAATGGGAAAAGATGGAAGAAAAAGGGTTGAAAGAAACTACTCATGGAATAAATTCTTCAAGGGTTTCGATAAACTGGCAAGAGAAGTAAGTAAAAGTTCACATATGTAGTTACCTTTCTCGGAGCATTTAAAATATTTGTTTTATAATAAAACGACAAAAACCCACCGTCCAAAGGTTTATAAATCCACCTGTTTTATAGACGCAAAGATATATATATCTGGATGAGGTCATTAATAGCGGTATAAGCCACCATATGAATGGCTTATATATATTATACTATCAGAATTATCTCTGTGCAGGGATGGCGGAGCACGGTCAAACGCGGCGGACTCAAGATCCGTTGGCTTAGGTCTACGGGAGTTCAAAAGTAATGAACAAATCTCCCTCCCTGCATTGATGATTCGGGGGTGTTAAGATGTCAAAGAAGAACCAAACAAAAAAACCAAAACTAAGAGAATCTAAGATTTTTGAGATACCAAATTACGCTCAGACAGAGGAATTCACAAGCTCTGCAGCATCAGCAATGATGGTGCTCAAGTACCTGAACAAGAACCTCAAGATGAAGAAGGAGCTTGAATTCCAGATATGGCAGGAGGCTGTAAACGGGAGCGTATGGCATGGCTCAAGGTATGGGCTAGCATATGCGCTTGCAAAGAGGGGCGCAAAGACCCAGATAATAAGCAATGCAAAGGATGAGGGCTACGAGAAGAAGCTTGCAGTGTTTGAGGGAATAAACCTGGATACGCTTACTGCATCATTCAACGAGATAAAGGACAAGGCAAAGAACCTAAAGATAAAGGAGGAATACGGCCAGACAACAATAAATTCCATAAAAAAGCAGCTAAACAGCGGAAAGATACCTATAGTGCTTGTAAATGCAAGCGTTCTTAATCCTTACCTTGAGTCATCACCTCACTGGGTTGTGATAAAGGGCTACGACAAGGACACGCTCTACATAAATGATCCTTACTCTGACAGCACCATAACAATGGAGCCACAGGCGTTCAAGAGCGCACTTGGCTTTGAGAAGGAGTACCACATGATTACGGTAAGCTCAAGATAAAGAGATCTGTCACCGTTTAATCATATCTACACTTGCGATAGGCCTTTCCTTTATTGCCTTTGTAAGTTTGGCTCTTATGTGCCCTAACTTCACAAAAGGAATCTTTACCATTTGCAGCTTCTCGGTATTCTTGTGGCACTCTGCGCACATCAGCCTATTCTCTACAGGAAGCCTGTCAAAAAAGTAATTGCTGTAGAGCCTTGAAGGCATTACGAATTTTATATCCTGCTTATCAATCCTGTACCTGCACAATGAGCAGACATTCCTCTCAAGTAGCTCTTCTTTCAGTTCACCAATGCAGTTAATGCAATAAACTTGGTTGCAGTCTGCTGCCCCATCCTTAATGGAAACGTCCACTAATGCTCCGCATCTCCCACAGTATATGTATCCCACTTCCATATGTATCACCACTGACTTTGATAGACTCACCCAGAATCTATCTTGTTTTATTATTGCACTCGCATTGGTATATATAGATTTGCACAAAGATCAGAAAAATAGCCGAGAAGCGGAAGTGAGGTATAGTCTCGTTTACCGTGCTATAAAGCTTATCACTTTGCACCATCCTTTACGAGTCTTTTCATTTCCTCTATGCCTGCATTTGTTTTTATGCAGCTCTTTTCCAAGTGGGTCAATGATGCATTGTATTTCTTTTTTAGAAGCTTATCTATCAGCATATTCGGGCTTACCGCACCTATGTGCATTTTCTTTGTAAGTTGCGGTATTGAATAATATAATGGAACATCAGGCTCTTTTGATAAGGTATTGATAAAATTCAGGCTCTTCTTGTCGTATCTGCCATCTGCAACTCCGCTCTCCATCTCTGCGATGACAGACAGGATTGTATTCCTGTCGTAGAGCTTTCCAAGCCACATCTTTCCTGCTGTTTCCAATTTATTACCGCATAATTCACATTCAACAATGGACGGAAGCAACGATTTCTGAACTCCCCTATAGAGGCACTTGTTGCAATAATATGCATAACCAAGGCTCTTTATCGATTCGAATGCGCTTTTTGCACCATGATCCAAGCGTATGAAGACCCGAATATAGTGAAGATACGAGAATGAGAGCACTACCTCTATTCCAAAATTGAATTGCGCGGCCACTCTTGCAATATATCCTATCAGTATGCGAAGCCCAACCTCCTGGCAGAGTTCGTTGTGCATTGGTTTTGCATCATACAGCCTGACGCATGCCCTATAGTCCGCACCGCATAGCACAGCAGTATCGGTTGCAGATATCATCAGATACGTACTTCCCTTCGATATCTTCATCATGTCATATATGTAAGGCGTCACACCCCCAAAAGGGTCAAGGTCTATAAAATCGAACCTGTCTTTTGAAGCATTTGCCAGTTCCTGCATGCTTGTGTTCAGCATTTTGCCCTTTACCTTGTTGGATACAACATTTTTTTTCATTGATGAGAATGATTTGCTGTTTATCTCCAGAAATGTCAGGTCCTTTGCCTTGCTTTCAAGATAATATCTGATTCCGCGTATTCCGGTGGCTGAGGTGCAGTCAAGTATTCTGCTTCCTTTTTCAGCAAATGCAGAAACAAAGGCTGCGCTTATGTCCCTAGATATAAGTGCATCAGGATTAAGAAAGGAATTCCTCTCATATTTTATCACTGCCTTACCTTCCTTGTACATCTGATTACCTTTTCTGATCTTGAAGCTCCCTTACAGCATCAAGAAGCCCATGTGCATAACTTATGCAGGAGAAAGAGGTATAAAAGTCTCCCTTCTCAAGATAGCTCTTCGAATCCTTGGCATACATTTCTGAGAGTTCCATTATATGTGATAAGTTCTTATCGTACTTGGAAGATTTCACCGAATCAATATTGCTTTTGAAAAGCGCCAGATCCTTCTCTATGCGCTTCCTTATATTATCATTATCCGCATCCACAAGAATCACGCATGTTATGTTATTTATATCTACATAATAACTATATTACTTCATCAGGTGACTAAATCGCAAAAGATAACCTAATTATAGGCATAACAGGCACGCCAGCGGCAGGTAAGAGCACCTTTGCGAAGGAGCTTTCACATGTTCTGCAGCAGTCAGAAATAATCGAGCTTAACGACCTGGTTGAGAAGTTCAAGCTTTTTTCTGGGATTGACAAAGATGGATCAAAGATCGTCAAGCTCAAGGAACTGGAGGCAAAGGCAAACGATATGATAATGGAAAAGGGAAAAATAGTGATAATAGTAGGCCATCTTGTACCGGAGATAAAGCTCAAGTACGATGCGATCATAGTAATCCGGGCAAATCTTAAAGAATTGATAGAAAGGATGGAGGAAAGAAAATACGGCAGGGAAAAGGTAAAGGAGAACATAGTATCAGAATCAATAGACTACTGCGGCGAAAAATCCGAAATTGTATGCAAAAATGTTTACGAAGTGGAGAGCAAACATGAGAAAGAGCAAGCGATAGAATATATAAAAAGCATATCAGACGGAAGGCCAAACAAGCACCCAGAGAAAAGAAGCATAAGCAAGCTCGATGAGCTTTTCGATCTGGTAAATGAGGACAACAAATACGGCCTTTAAGCCGTTCTCATACTGAGAACTTGCTGCAATAGGCCAAATAAAGCAGTTTTGCATATCCTTCAGGCATCTTATTTATGTATAAGCGAGCCTTGCCTTTCTTAAGGAGTGATGGCAGTGTTTTATGTTTGTCTTTTATAAAGTCATTTATCAGCTCCTCCGGGCTTGAATACATGGATTTCTCTATCGTATATATCCTCTCCTTCTCCACTGATATCAGCGATCCTCTATGCGCCTTTGCAAAACGCTCAGTTGCCTCAGCCATCTCGACTGCAGGCCCTACTACATGCTTGCTCCTGATTCTTGTCTCATTCAAGAAGAGGCCTATTACGGCATCATTGGCCTCAACATTCTGGAGCGAGATGAGGGGCTCAAATCCGTTTACCTTCAATAATTCCACTAGCCTCAGTCTTGCCTTCTTAAGCTGCTGCCATATTATCTCATTTGCTATGTCAGGCACCTTGAAATGGATCACAAATATGCTGACACCCAGCGATTTACCTATTGCAGTGAGCTTCCTTTCCGAATATACATCAGAGATGCCAGTCCCGTAGAATGCCTCTTTTGATGGATCCCTGATCAAAGACCTTGAGGCAATGACAAACCTGGAAACAGATTCCTCAGAGACGTTGGCTGCAACATTCCTGTTGCTGTCAGTTGGATCAACAATAATGAATCTTTTACCGAAGAGCTTGAGCATGAATTCTGCGCTTTCATTGTTTGTGCCCCTTGATTTGGCAGTATTTATTATCAGAGGGAGGGAGATGTTCGCCATTCCTACCAATAGGTTTGCAAATGAGCCGTATTGGTATATCAGGAGCTCGCAAAGATATCCGGAAAAGCCCTCGATCTTTGCCTCTGCGCCGTATATCCTGTGCGCCTTTAGGAATGCCTTGAGAATCCGTACCTCATCGCGCTGCCGCCCATTCAGGCTGGAGTTGACGAACTCATTATGCAATTGCGTTCTGTCGACAGCAGTTCCCCTTTCGCGCGCATCCTTTATCTTATATGCAGGTACAATATCAAAATTTATTCCAAGATCCGGAATGATTATCTTTGTGTAAGGGTGCTCAGCGTACTTTACAATATAGGATTCACCCTTCTTGCTGTCAACTACATTTTTCCCTATCTCCAATCCCTTCTTTTCAATGTAGCTTCCCTCCAGATTTCTTGGAAAAAGAAGGAATATGTCTATGTCGGAATTGCCGCGTATATGCGTACCACGAGCAACAGAGCCGGCAAGAATTATCTCTACCTTGCTAGGAGAATGCCTCTTCAGCCTACCCATCATCTCATTTATCGCAAACTTCGCATTGGCAATATCCTTATCGGAGGGCTTTACGTCATCAAGAACTCTTTTAATTACGGAACTGAGCCTTTTCTTTTCCGATTCGGAGAGTTTATAGATTTCAGCATTCATATATCTCACTGACAGGCTTATATGCCATACAAACTATTTAAAGCGTATTATAAGGGCCCTTGGCGAAGTAGTATCGCGTTCCGTTCGCAACGGAAAGGCCGCGGGTGCGATTCCCGCAGGGTCCATTTTCAAGCCAAAGCGGAATCGCGGGTGCGATTCCCGCCGAGTCCAAGAAATAAAATCGGGCACACGAACGTGTGCACATCCGATTAACAGCAGTCTGGTGCAACCAGTCCCCGTGTGCGATAATAAGCCACAATTCGCATCCTTAAAGTGCGAATTGGACAGGACACTACCTTACTTGCCAAAACACCATCTTGTCGAAGTAAGAAAGATGGTGATGCAGCAGTTCAGGAAACGCTTCCAAAGGAGCCGTATACCAAAATACGGCGCACTAAACAAGGGTTTCACTGAACAGGAAATACAGAAGTTTTTCCGCGCTGTAGACAATGACAAGTTCAGGTTACTCTTCTCTTACCAGTCACAGTTAGGTCTTAGGATAGGCGAAGCCACGCGCTTGAACGTCAAGGACATAAAGTTCGAGACAAGAGAACTTATCGTAAAGACAGAGAAAGCAGGAACCCTAGACCAACTGCTGATTCCTGAGCCACTATTCAAGGCTACGCTTGAATACCTACGAGCCCATACCGAGGCAATAGAAAAGGCGCAAGGTTACATCTTTTTCAAGGAAGAAGGAAAAAGCACTACCGAAGTGCCTTACGTTGCCGAGAACTACGCAAGAAACAGATTCAGATACTATACTGAAAAGGCAGGTCTGAGCGAAGTCTACGACCAGAGCGACGAGCTGAACGATAGAGTGCCTAGAAGCCTGCACAGGCTCACAACGCACAGTTTGAGGCACTACGCCATAACCAAGTTTGCCGAGCAGACCAACGGCAACGTCTTCCTGACTAGCAAATTCGCAAGGCATACGAAGCCAACCACCACCATGATATACATAAGCACTAACAAGAAAGCCCTCTATGAAGGCATTGACGGAGCCTTCTCTTTGAGCCAAGCGGTCAGTTTGAAGAACAGGTTGGCGGTTAGGTAGCTCCATAAGAATGGAGCCATCAAAAACGAGGTCATGTAGACTAAAACACCATTTCAGGTAGACTAAAATGACCCTCGTTTGCCTCATTTTTAGCCTGTTTTCCCTCGTAAAAGTCCCCATTAGTGGGAAAAAACCAATTTTGATGTCCAATTTCAAAATTCATGTAGAGTAAGACAAAAACTCCAGTCATGGGGAGTTTTTTGGCATTTCACTGGGAGTAAAATGACCCTCTCTGACATGAATTTAGGGTCGTTTTCCCTCGTAAAACTCCCCATTAGTCGTGAAACGACCATTTTGTCATGATTTTGCTAAAAGCATGTGGAGTAAGCCGTCGCCCGCCCTAAAAGTCGCCTTCGGCGACGCTCGGCGGGCTAGGCTTCTCAATCTAAAGCCGTTTTGACCCCCCGCAAAACGGCGCAAAAGGTTCCTTGAACTGCTAGGTAGCTAGCTTAAAGCTCGTTGGAGCGTCAGGGAGCCCCTCAATTTTGCGAAGCAAAATTAGAGCTGGGCGACCCCAAGGAAGGCAAAAACTACCATTATATACTTTTCATCTAAAGTATGAATATGCCAAAAGGAGCTGGGAGACAGGAGGCTATAACAACTGTTTTTGTACATATAAAAGTGCATAAGAAGGGAATTGATTATATAATTAAAAGAATGGTTTGATGATTAGAAAAAAGGAAGATTATGGATATTGGCTATACGAACATAAGTATGAAGAGCCTAAAAGTTTCCTAAATTATGTTTCACAGTTAGGCCGCAAGATAAGATTCAATATACTTCTAGTAACGACAAAGAATATCAGAGAAGAGATAGGGTCGTGGGTATCTGAAAATATAAATGTAGAGATAAAGCATGAAGAACCCGTTTTTACTATAAAAATTAAACGAGATTTTAGTGATAGAGAAGTATCAGTTAAGGCTGTGATTGTGCAACATCCATTAAACTCATCAATCTATATGATAATAAGCGACTGCAAGAAATCGGAATTTAAAGAGGTTATAAGTTATCTGATAAGAAAACATTACCCTGCAATATCTAGATTGTATCTGACAAATAATGAAATGCGGGTAATATTCAACAAATTAAAACAAGAAACAGGATTAGATATAAGAGTAACCTCTGCAGTGGGGAAACAGAGACTTATTGAGGATAAGGATGAAGAATTTCAACATACAAACAAAAAATCTCAAGTTACATATACTAATGAACCATATTCTGATGTATTTGATGATATAATCGCAAGAGACCAGTGGGTGGATAGTGTAAGGTTTGTTGCTGAGAAGGTTGAGATTACAGAACAGAACAAAAAACTGAGAACAGCAGAGTTTTTTGGGATAATGTCTAGGGCATGTTTTTTCTCTAGCAAGAGAAATTTTGATCATTTAATTGACATAATTATACCGGAAGCAATTAAGTTTGCAGGAGCTAGGAATACGCATCTTAAACTTAGTTCTGACACTGCAAAGGAAAAGAAACCAGAACCTGTTGTTGTAAAATTTGATTCAGAACTATTTGCAGAACCGACAAAAAATAAACAATACATAGATGCGCTTGCCGCGTTTGAATCTAGTTCTTTAGGTGAATATCATACCAATCCTTACATACATATTTCTATGTTGGATTACTTGGATGGCTCTTCTTATGATATATGGGTACTTTCATCAGACATGTTAGTTATAATACCACAATTTAGTGCAAGTATGGCCTCATTGGGCAGATTAGTAAATCATATATTTGAGAGAATAGGCGAAGGAAAGGTAGAGAAATATGCAGAACTCGAAATCACTAATTAATTTAGATAAAAAAGAAGTTGCGGAGGCGATAACCGACTATGAATTTACATGCCATACTATAGTGGCATTTGAATATACTATAAAGCGATATTTTAATGGCACGTGTCGTCAAGGGCCAAAACTTAAGACAAGCGAGAATAATGAAATACAGGCAAATACTGAGGTAACTCCAGATATAGTAATAGAGATAAAGTCAGATAAATTTGGGAAATCAATATCGTATGAGGCAATAAACGAAATCACTACAGATTTACCCAAAGATACATCCTATTGGGAACGAAAGGCAAAACAATTAAAAAAATACGACGATGAATTAAAATGGCCTGACGGACAAAATCTAGTCAATCACGAAATAATGTTTACTACGAATCAGTTACGTACTTTTGCCTTTTATGAATATATGAATAAGTTAAAACAAGAAAATAATAAGTTAACTCTTAAAAGAAATCTCATAATTTTGCATAGTACGCCAGAAGAAAAGGCAAAGTCTTTTATAGTCATAAAAAAGGATCATGGAACTATAGCTAATCCAGAATTAGAGAAGATATTAGCCAACGGAGAACCAGTTCCACGTTATAATATAGTCCAAGACATAAACCAGATGAAATTTGTTGATTCTAACCCACCAACAATATATACTATGATGATATTATGGACTGCAGTGTTTAAGACTTATTTAAGTAAAGATGAGCAGAAATTATTGAGAGGGAATAAAGTATTTAACATAAATACCACTTCAAGTGAGATTGGAAAGAGATTATCAAGATTTGCTCCAGAAACGAATCCAGATTGTATAGAACCTAGCTGGATAGAAGATGCCTTGTATGGTTTTAAGGAGCTGAATTTAGCAACCTTAATAAACGAGAAAGAAAGTAAATTTGAGATAAAGTTTAGTGCACACAGTGGTAAGTTTATAGATTGGATATTTGGAAAGATTAATGAAATAAAGGAGAGAGAAAATGATAAGCATAACCCAAAGTTGAGTAAATTTATGGGAGGATAAAAAGGTGAGACACTGGTAATTGAAGAGACGCTAAAAAGAAGTGCTAAAGAGGAAGTAACTAAGCTAATGCAGCAGTACTTACAGGATGCTAGAGATGGAAAGCTCATAGGGAATAGGGTTAATGAGGAAAATACAAAAAGTTGGATAGATGACTTATTCAGGGCGTTGGGTTGGAATATAAGAATAGATGTAACAAAGGAAGAGGCAGCGGGGAGGAAAAAGCGTATAGACTATGCTTTTAGAATTGATGGGGCAATACAATTTTTGTTAGAGGCTAAAGGATTGAATGTTGAATTGAATGATTATATTGGACAAGCATTGAATTATGGTTATTTAAGAGATGTAACTTGGGTTGTACTAACAAATTTCAAGGAAATACGAGTTTATAATTCAAAATATTTTGATAAAGAAGAACAAGTAAGAAGACTTTTTACACCTATAAAAATTGAAGAATTGGTTGACAGGTTTGATGACCTATGGCTACTTAGTAAACCTGCATTTATTGAGAGTTTGATATATAAAGAAGCAGTAAAATATGGAAAGATACAAGGAAAAGAGGGCGTTACCAAGTTATTATCCTACGATTTATTGAGTTGGAGGGGTGCATTAACTTCTACAATTAACGCGTATTCAAAAGAGAATCAATTACCAAATAATTCGGAAGAAGCCAAGAAACTGATTGATGAGGGTGTACAAAGAATTTTAGACAGAATTCTATTCATACGTGTTGCTGAAGATAGAAGAGTTGAAAAAGAAAATAGATTAGCTGCAATGGTGAATTCTTGGGATAAAGAAAAGTCTCTAATGCATATGTTGAAAAAGTTATTTAGAGAAATGGATGATATATATAATAGCGGACTATTTCATCCACATTTTTCGGAGGACTTAAAACTTAATGAGTCAATTCTAGCTGAAATAATACATGAAACATATGAAAACAAGGAGGGCGTTTATTACGACTTCAAGGTAATTCCAGCAGATGTTTTGGGTGCCATATACGAACAGTATCTCGGTAGTGTATTGAAAAAGACAGAAAAGAGAACAAGATTAGATTCAAAAACAACATACAGGAAAGGACAAGGAATTTATTATACACCTACATACATTGTTGATTATATAATCAAGAATACTGTTCTACCTTCGGTAAAAGAAAGTAAGTTAAAAGAACTGGAGAAGATGAAGATTTTGGATCCTGCCTGTGGGTCAGGGTCCTTTTTGCTAAAGGCGTTCGACACTTTGGACGATTATTACAAGCAAAAAGACAAACAGTACAATCAAAATAGATTGGATTCTGTAAGTAGCCTAAGTGCAAAAACTAGGATAATTAAAAATAATCTGTTCGGCGTGGATTTAGACGAAAAGGCAGTTGAGATAGCCCAATTAAATCTTTTGCTAAAAATTGCTGAGACGAGAGAGCGTTTGCCAGAGCTGAATAAGAATGTAAGAAATGGGAATTCTCTGATAGATGATAAAAGTATCGCTAAAGATAAAGCATTTAACTGGGAAGAGAATTTTCCAGAGATAATCAAATTTGATTCAGATGGAATTCTGAAAGAGGGATATGGGTTTGATTTCGTAATAGAGAATCCGCCTTATATACATCAAAAAGGCGATAAAAAAGAACCCAAAATATCATTTGAAGACAGAGAATATTATAAGAAACATTATAAAACAATATATTCTGAGGGCATAAAAAGTCGTGGAGGAATAAAAATTAACACTTTTGTTATGTTTGTGGAGAGACCTCTTGCACTGTTAAAAAACAATGGTCGCTTAGGATTTATAGTACACAAAAATATACTAAAGGTCGAATCTTACAAGATTCTAAGGAAGTTTATCTTGGATAATTGTAGAATTCTTAAGATTGTTGATTTTGGAAGTGAAGCTTTTAGTGAGATAACAGGAGAAACAGTAGTTATTATTCTGGAAAAGCAAAAAGAGGAAAAGAAAAGGAATAATAACGTTATAGAAGTTATAACTGGGTTTAAAACTAAGGAAGAACTTTTAAATGGTAAATATAAAGTTAATAAAATCGCTCAAAAAGCGTTTTATGATACTGTAGATAACATATTTTCTATTTATTCTGACGCTAACCTAATAGAAATACAGACTCGTATTAAATTGGATTCGAAACTACTAGGGGAGATAGCGCGGATAGTTTCTTTTGGGCTGGATACAGTTGATAACAAGAAATACGTTACAGGGAATAAAATAAATAAAGATTATAAGCCTTGTTTGTCAGGAAGGAATGTTGGTAGATATAAAATTAAGGACGACTTGTTTGTTCTGTATGAGAAGAAGATTCTTAGTAGAATTGGTGATGAAGAAGCGTTTAATGCACCTGAAAAGCTAGTAATGCAAAGGATTGGTGGTGGATTAACTGCAACGTATGATAGTCAGGGACACTATTGTTTTAATTCAACGAACATGATTTTGCCGAAAGATAAAGACTATAATCTCAAGTATATACTTGGATTGTTAAACTCTAAATTGATGAATTTTTATTATAGAGCAGTTTTCACAGGGTTTGCTAATTTTACAGTCAATGCAACACAGGGGTATATTTCGCAAATACCGATAAAGAGGATTGATACAAAAGTGCAAAAGCGTATGGTTGAGTTAGTTGATATGATGCTGGAATTGAATAAGAGACTATCACGAATTGGCGATAAAAAAACTGATGAAAGTGCAAAAGTAGACGAAGAGATAAAAAGGTGTGATAAAGAGATAGAAGAATTGGTATATAAGATATATGGAATAAGTGCGAGCGAAAAAGAAGTGATAGAAAGAGAGATGGGAAAACTTTAAACCTTTTCGGAAAGGTTTAATCGAAAACGCCCGTGTGCGATTACAGCTAGATTTGCACCGTATGCCTTTATATTTTTGAAAACGCTATAATCTGTGTGCGAAAACACAGATGTTCGTTTTCAACATAACATTCAACGGTGAGCTAAATGAAACAAAAGCTAGACGAGAACGGCTTGAAGCTTGGCGCACCCAGCGTAGAAGGCCGCGGGTGCGAATCCCGCAGGGTCCATTTTCAAGCCAAAGCGGAATCGCGGGTGCGATTCCCGCCGAGTCCACTAAAGAATCCCGCCCACAAGTAAGTGTGCGAATCCCTCACCTGAAGGTTAATAAATAATAGGAATTTAGGACATTCACATCGCCACATTTTTATATTTTCTTGGATAATATTCTAAGTGATGATATGGCAGGTATAAAGAAGCTAAAGGGATTAACGAAATGGGAAATAGCTGCGATGAAGGAGACTCTCGCAGAGCGAAACTCAGGCAAGGCGGAAGGCGAAGGCGTCGTGCTTGATAAGATTGCCAAGATGCCGGAACCTGATCGCGCCATGGCCAAGCGTGTTCATGCAATCGTGATGAAGACCGCACCTGACCTTGTGCCAAGGCTCTGGTACGGGATGCCTGCATACTCAAAGAACGATAAGGTTGTCTGCTGGTTCCAAGACGCGGCAAATTCAAGGCCAGATATTCAACATTCAGCTTCAGTGACAAGGCAAACTTAGATGACGGCTCCATGTGGCCTGTCGTGTTCGCGCTGAAGAAGCTGAGTACTGCAGAGGAGGCTAAGATTGTTGCACTCATCAAGAAAGCAGTAAGCTGAGGATGAATGCGGATATGAATTCTACCACAACATAGCGTTTGTAAGGTATTGTGTATATCCGTGTATAAAACACATACAAAGGGATATGAAGGAAGCTGGAAAGTCCCGCCGATCCAGTCTTAAATCAAACAAAATCATAGCAAAAAACCTAAAAATATAGAAAGGTATTATAACTTTCGATTCCATTAAAAAAATAGCAAAATGGGTGTATGCGATGGCCAAGAAAAATATTGTCGAGACTAATAGTAAAGATAATAACGTAATGAAATATACCGGAGCCGCGATAGTTATAGTGCTTATAGCAGTCGTTTTGTTTTTTGGTTTGAGGAGCAGTACGCATACACCAGCGACAACCGTGGTCACGACAAGCATCACAGTCCCATTAAACAATGTATCCAGCAATATGTCAGTGCAACTTACCGATCCTCCAATAGTGCCATCCGGTACGCAGTCGCTTATAATTACGTATTCTGGGGTAAATCTTCATGAAACGGGAATGGCAAATTCAACCGGTTTTGTGAATTTCAATGCAAGCGGTACAATAAATCTGATGAACCTGACGAACGTAACCCAGACAATAGCAATAATAAGAACTCAGGCAAACCAGAGCTTCAATCTCATAAGGTTTGACATAGAGTCAGCAAACATAACGATAAACAATATCACGTACAACGTCACTGTACCTAGTGGCGGTGTAGTTGCAAGAATAAACGGCAGCCTGAATTCAACATCAAGCGGAGGGGTGCTGATAGACATGTCACCAGCAGTAGTGCAGGTATATACAAGCTCAAACCAGAGCGTATTTGTAATGATACCTTCAGCAAGGGCGATAGCTATAGGAAGAGAGATGGTGAACGGAAACATAGGGCTTCATATAGGCGCAACCTTACCCCTTCAAGGAAGACTGGCAACTGCAGTCTATGCCCAAAGGCCAAATATTTCTATAACATCTGCAACCGCATATGAGGAGGGCAACCTTACGCAATTGCAGGTAACTGTAAAGAACAACGGCAACTCTACGGTGCATCTAAGCGATCTCGCATTAAGGGGATTCTTTGAGGCAATACCTGGATCTGGAATATTTGTTACCTCTTTGAGAACTGATATCATTAATGCAGAACCCATGGCAGTTATAAACGATGCTGCATACGGCATACCAGGAATAGGATACCGGTATAATAATACTTACATCAACACATCAATGAATGCGAGCAGTAATTTTGAGGTTGGTCCAACAATGCCGTTGAACTCTAGCCTGAACTCCACAGTTATAGCAGACATGCACAGCGGCTTAGGCGGATATGCGATTGCCGGAATGCCACATGGAAACGCAGCCATAGGTGTGGATGAGGCAGAGATATTCAACAGGAACTTCCATAACCAGCTTAACTTCATAATAGAATCTAACGGTACGCTTGAGCTGCCTTACGGAGCAGCATTGTTTGCATGTCCTGCCATAATAGTGAACGGTGGAACAGCCAATGCATCATCTATACAGGGATGCCAGAGCAGCAACTTAGGATATTCCCTTGCTCCAGGCGCATCAGCAAGCCTGAGCTTCAATGGCGTCATAACAATGCCAAACGTTGGTGTGGTTGTATCGCCTGGTGTGGGCTTACTACAGACTGGCATACATGCTTACTCGAGCAGCAGTGCAGAACCGATAGTCAACAGCGCAATGGTTGTGCTTATACCTAACCAGACCTATGCAGTTGTAGTGCATGGGGATAGAGGTGCATATGCATATGCCAAGGCAACAGCTACGGGATATGTAACAAACTACACATCAAGACTTGTCGACGTGGAAAGCGTAAACTTTAAGCTGAACGACACATCAAGCGGCAAGGCATACAACGAGACTATTGCTGGATTCATTTCGCATACAAACTCAACTGTAGCTTATCCTGTATACAGCTATGGCGGAGTATATTCCATTGCATTGCCAAGGCTTCCATCATACGAACTGAATGTGACTGGATTCCAGGTGAACACTGCCGGATTCACGCTTCTAAACTACAGCGCGGTTGCATATCCCTCACCATGTCCGGTATGTGCGTCAGGAAAAGCCTGCCCGATGTATGCATGCGAAGGCGGTACCGGTGGATTATACTTACTGAACATAAGGATGCCGCCAGCCAACTACACAGGGTCCCTTTCCATAACAGAGGATTACAAGTAGCTTGCCATCTTGTAAGCTATGTTGTAAAGGCAGCATGTGACGGCAAGGAGTTATTTGCCATGTATAGAATTAGCTGTAGATTTGCAAGAAGTTTTAAATAAGTTACGAGCAATCAATATCTATCAATTGGGTTGGTGATATGGTACATCAAGGCTTTGTGAAAGGCAAGGGCAGGGTATTCCTTTTTGCCGCATTATTCGCAGTTCTAATGACATCGGTAGTTATCCTGGAATCAGGCTACACCGGCGCCTCGAATGTCTTGCATACAAACATATTCGGCCAGCAATTCGTAGGAACCCAAGGCCAAAATTATGTATCCGATACTTACAACGCAAGGGCGATAGACTCAAACACCCCATATACACTTTCAAACGGCCGCAAGACATACTTATTGGGAACACAATCCAGTATTGATTTTAACAATGTAATCTCGCCATGCAATTCGCAATACAATACCGGTGGTATATACACAGAGGGGATATACAACTGCCAGCCAAGCTTTTCCGGAGGCAGTGTGGGCATTCGGTCACGAAGCAAGTCTGCAGCAAAGGGCACCACTTCTGAAGAATCATTGAACTGGGCGGGATGGGTTGGATCCAGCACTACTGCCGTGGCAAGTTCTGTGCAGGGCTCCTGGACAGTGCAGGCGGCAAATCCAAGTTCAACAGCAACCTATTCATCACAATGGATCGGGATAGGCGGCTTCAGCGACTCTACACTGGTGCAGACAGGCACAGAATCCGATTATTACAATGGCGCAGCGCATTATACCGCATGGTATGAGCTGCTCCCTGCTGCTGAAACGCCAATAAGCGGGTTTACAGTTTCCCCAGGGGATGTTATATCCGCAAGCGTAGTTGCAGGCACGGCACCAAACACATGGGTCATAACGCTGACAGACACATCAACAAAACCGCAGGAGGCATTCACAATAACAGTCACATACAAGTCATCCAAGCTCTCTACGGAATGGATAGACGAGAGGCCGGAGATATGCTCATACACGTGCGCATTGACATCGCTGTCCAAGTTCGGAACAGCGCCCTACGGTTATGACAATACCAGAGTGTCAGGCACAAATTACGCAAACATGGGATCTGGTTCAGTAACCATAAGCGCGCTTCCGGGCCTGACATCCGTAACAATGGTCAACCAGAGCAGGAGAGGAACCATTACCCTGCTTGCTCAGCCATCGGCACTAACATCTGACGGCACAAGCTTCAGCGTTGTAGAGCCGTCAACTTCCACAACAACATCTTCTACCTCGACTACGGCAACCACAACCATAAGAAGATAAACCTCTAACCATATCAATGTATATCCATGGGACATTGCCTATGGATTACCACAATTACTTCATGTTAATTCTGGGGTATAGAAATGAAGCAAACGAAAAGCCTTTAATATTAGTGCGCCAAAATAGTATTATGGCAACCATAAAAACCGAGATGGTAACTTTACGAAAAAGGTTATCGGAGACGGAGAAGAAGGTGTCGGAGCTCAAGGCTATGGTTAAAAGCAGTCCCATATCAGTAGTAAATGACACAATAGAGTTTAACGAAAAGGACCTAACTCCGGGAAGATATTACGAACTACAATATCACAAAGCATCGTATCTGCCCGAACGAAATAACGGAACTCTCAATATATATCAAGTAGTTGCATGAATCCACTACCCATTCCTAAGCTCAACATCAAGGTAGTGTACAAGAAGGTAGTCAAAGTCTTAGAGATCAAAAAGCTGATTTTGTTATATGCCATCCACGAGAGATAAGGAAAAGAAAGCGCCTTATAGGTGAAGAAATCTGGCTTGTGCATCTGAAATCGAATGAACGATGGAGCGTAAGAAAACTAAAATGACTATATATTGCAATTCCTCGTGTTTATTGGCCTATAAACATCCAATACCTATTACCGCCGCTGAAATGTTATATTGCCTAATCCAAGATCGAATGTCTGATTTGCATAGGGTTCAGTGGAGTTGGTAGCCACGAAGAACAATGAGTTAAGTCCGGGGCTCAGGGTAAGGTTCACATTGTAATTCGCTATGCTATGCGTAAGCGTAGTTGAGCCCAACTGATGCTTGTCTGAGGTCTGGAAGACATAGAGGGTAACATTGTTGTTAAGCGATGCGGCTGAGAACGACATGTACAGCTTAGTATCATTTGATGGTACTGATACATTTACCGCCCTAAGGTTAGGGCCGTACCAAAGTCCGTCCAGGGCTTGAATTGCAGAGAAGCTTGCCTGCAGCAGAACAGCCGTATGTCCAGTTTCCCAATGAGAGATAAGCGTTTATGGATTTGCCCTTAGCCCTCTGAACTGTGCTGTTAACAGACCATATGCTGGTTGTGTTATCCGCATAAACTGGTTGTCCGAATAGGGAGTCAAGATGGCTATTCAAGTTCAGCAGATCTGTGGCGTTGTAGGCACTATCTATTACAGAGACGAATCTTGTTTTATACCTTGAAAGGAAGAACAGAGTAAGATTGCTGTAGTTCTCATTTATGGGTGAGGCGTATGCAAACAATCCTCCCGCCTGCAGTGATGCCGCTTCCACAGACAATGGTATGTTAAGCCTCGGATAATCATCGGTTATGTTCTCCCTTGTTGTGTATCCGCCAATTATTGGCTTTTGGAAGGCTGTCTGATAATACATCGACATGCCAACATACAGCGCAGGCTTTCCTGTAATGCTTATTAGAATAGGGAGTATCATGACGCTGAAATTTCCAGGCATGTTTGCTATCTGATAATAGCCGCTTGGTATACCAAGTTTCAGGTAATAGGCATTGATATACTGCGATGTAAATGGAATGCCTGCGCATTCTAGCACTATAAGCACTATGAATATTATCGCAAGCAGCGGCAGATATCTTGCTGAACCCTTGTCCTGCGCGTTCTTATCTTCTATGTTCTTGTGAAGATGCACGGACAGATATTTTGCGGAATTGGCATGATGATGGTCAGAAGAAGTCTGGGTACCAGAGTCCACATATTCTGCTATCGCCCTAAAACCTAATCCGGCAAGCATTGCAGCGCACAATGTCACAATCACGTCAAATCTTCCGGGTTCCCTGACAAGGTTCAGTATCGGTATATTCCTGTAAAGAAGATAAATGCCGGGCAAAAGATTGTTTATATTAAATTGGGAGGATAAGCCTCCAAGCAGCACATACGGCCCTGTTGATATCCAGGCAAAAAGAATACCTACGACAGCCCAAAACAGGACACCCTTAACCCTCTGCTTTCTTATACTGTCTACTACTGCAACAAGGCAGAGGATCAGCACTGTATAGCCTATGTACGAAATCCTTTCCGCGCTGTCAATACCGCTTATGTAAATAGAAGAGTATGAATTTGAGGCTGTGCTGAAGAGATTATTGTAAGGGCTGGGCAGGAAGAAGGATGCAAGCGGATTGCTCCATTCGATTGTGCTGCCAAGGGTTGAACTTTCACTGGCAAGACCCAACGCACCATGGCGTATTCCATTGATAATGGGAATGAGGAACGGCGAACCTATGATAATGATCAGCGCGATTGCGGCAATAGCAGAGACAACAAATTTCATGTTAATTACCTCTTTTCTGCCGTTCTGTGTCAGGAGCTTTGCAACAAGCAGCGCCAAGGCAAAGATCAGCACTATTACTCCCTGCTCTGGATCGCCGAAGAAGACGACAAGCAGAAAACTCAGGGCAGTGCCAAAAATCGAATATATCTTTTTCTCTTTTATCATCAGCAGAAGGAAGAGGATGAATAAGGGGATAAATTCGATGCTGGTCCACTGCAGATGCCCTGTCAATGCATGGCTCATATGGAATGAGCTGTAGGCGAAGACAACCCCTGCAATAAGCGCGCCGTATTTGTTGCCTATTATGTGGTCTGCAAGTAGGAACATGAAAAATCCGGACAGCACAAATCCCATGAAGAATACTATATTATATGCAAGGCCCAGGCTTATGCTCTGGAAGGCATAAGTGAAAATGCCTGCAAGCGGCGAAAGGGTCTCAGTTACCAGATTCGCGCCGTTAGGATAAAAGAGAAGTTTTGTGAAGTATGGGGAGATATGGAGATTAAATACCGCATAGCCGGCCCACCACAGGCTCCAAAGGTTCTGATACGCATCACCGCTACCGGCAGTTACAAAGTCAGGTCTACCAGCAGCAATAGTAGATGTAATATTGGCAGCAAGAGGCCAGAACACAACAAGCGCAATAATTAGGTATACCAACAATACTGGAAGATACTCAGCGAGAATTTTCGAGGCAGGCTTTGAGAGGCGTTGACTACTCTCATCATTTTCAGTAGGGCCATTCATCGCTCACACTTGTTTATTATATTCTAATCTAATTATGCTGTACTACAATTATATCATAATGTTATATATTGCATTGCAATAATTATTTTTCTAAAATTTTACGCATGCATGGAAACAAACAAATCAGAAAAGAGTGATAAAAATTACAAACCTATGAAAACTTCCACAAAACAGTAGGAAACTATATATACTAGTTAAAAGTCTAATAGCAAGCTATATATACTTTACTAAGCTTATCATTTTCTATTATTTGTCAATTTTTGCTTTAATCGGATATTAGTGGTATATCTAAGATTACAAGTGAATTACAAGTGATATTCAGTTTTATTTACCGTGTGGGGATGTAATGAATAAGAGGCAAAACGCCGCAATACTGATACTGTTAGTCTTTGCTGTAAGCGTGGGCTTATACAGCGTATCATTCAACGGAACAACACACAGCAACACACAAGTGCACAAGGCACCTGTCTTATCCTTCCAAGCATATAATAATTCATCGGGCAACATAACGACAGTAACATCATCGACAGTAAACACAACTACAACTGCAGCCCCAACAACATCACTTAACACAACCACATCAACAGTAAACACAACTACAACTGCAGCACCAACAACATCGCTTAACGCAACGTCATCGACAGCAAATACAACTGCAGCCCCGACAACTTCCCTTAACACAACCACATCAACAGAAAACACCACAACTGCAAATACAACTATCCCAACAACAGTTCCTACAACAAATAATTCATCAGCTAACCAAACGCAAGAAAATGCACCACCGTCTAATTCAACAAATCAGACAATCACCCAACCAACTAATTCTTCAAATAATAATGTTCAAACAAACCAAACTGCTCCTGCAACTTCTGCAACAACACCCCCAACCTCACTTAACGCAGTACTTAGTCATCTACCAAAAAGATTCCCTGTAAATAAAGTTACAGATATAAGTGTTACTGCAACTGGTGGTACGCCACCATATACTTATCAATGGTATGAGGTAACACCAGATGGGGTTCAATCCAATCCTGCGGCAGACTGCATAAACCAGTCAGCCAGCTCTCAAACGTGCCAATTCTTGCCAAACAATAAAGGTCGTTACTACATTGGCGTTAATGTAACGGATGCATCTGGCGTAGTATTCAATATCGACCCATACGTCAACGTAACATCAAACGTGACATTAAACACATCAATCATAATCAACACAGGAACCTCAATAGCAACAGCAAATGCGACAGGAGGAAGCGGAAATTATTCCGTAACATGGTCTGTAACGGGTATTACTGGCGCAAACCAGGGCATGACTTGGACATCTCCTCAATATTACTTAAGCGCAGGCAGCAATCTTAACGAATATGGTTACCCGTATGTAACAAACACACTAAATCTTACCGAAGGAACAATTCTAGGAAACGATCAAAACGGAAATCCATTCAATCTCACAGATGGATTCTACAATGTAATATTCAAAGCTACAGATGCAGCCAATATTTTAAACTCCAGCATAAGCAATGCCACACTTGATGTTGACTGGCCATCTGGAATATTCACAAGCGACGCAAGCAACATAAATACAAACACAATAACCTCAGGTCAATCAACTCCTCTGTTTGTTGCATGGCAGGACATCGGATACTGTGACAGTACCCCAGGTAATCCAGTCACTTCCAAAAGCAATTGCGATGGTAATTTCCATGCATATACCTATAAAATATTCCTATTCAAGAGCTCAAGCGCAACCTCATGCGACAAAACTGGTTCTATAATAGCAACAAACACAACTATTGCCAAGTCCACGCTTACCAATTCTACCAATGGCGACTACTACAATCAGACTCTCTTTTTTGTTTCACCAACAAGCACAACATCATACTGTGCATACGTAGGCTATTATGACGGCAGCACACAGGAGGCAAACCAATCCACAGACGGTTTCTTTGCAGCAACAATAACAGTATTGATTAAATCGTCTCCAACTCTTACCACAACTCTGGCAAACAGCGGGACAATAAGTGCAGGCCAACCTGAAACAGACTCCGCAACACTATCAGGCGGAGGTACAGGAAGCAACAAACCAACGGGCACAATCAAATTCTTCACATACACTAATTCAGCCTGTTCCCAGAACCAGAACCTAGTGAGTACTACATCATCTGTATCTGGAGATGGAACTTACGGGCCATCAAGTTCTGTCAGCTATCCAAATGCAGGAACATTCTACTGGGATGCACAGTATTCAGGAGATTCACACAACAACAACTATACAAGTTCCTGTGAGGTCTTAACAGTAACAAAACCACTCGAGGTAACACTCACCGCAGCAAGAAATCCAATCAGCGTAGGTCAGCAGGTACACTTTTCCAATACGACAATACAGGGCACAGGTGGAAATGTATATTCATATTCATACACTTGCCCCGGAGTTACTGAAGGCACAACAGACAACTTCACATTCTTATCTCAAGGAACATGCACAATAACACTGAACGTGCAGGATCAATCTGGTGAGACAAACTCATCTTCACAAACAATAACAGTAACACCGCCACTTGAAGTTACGCTTATAGCAAACAAGACCCATATAATTGATGAAGCAATCACACCACAGGCAAACAAGGTGCTGTTCTCTAATTCGACTAAAGGCGGCACAGGCAACGACAAATTCCATTACACAATTAACAGCAGCGTTGGTGTAACCCAAAATGGTAACCTATTTACATTCATCACTGCAGGCACTTATCGCGTAACGCTTCACATAAACGACACCACCGGCGAGGTCAACCAATCTAATGCCACAATATATGTAAACGAGACTTTGATGCTTAACGCATCAAACATTCAGTGTAACAACGCTGGTACATGCGATGGATTATTCAGCAGAGACCAAGTAATACAAATGACTGACTCTGGTGTTAGCACAACAAGCGGAGTTCCGCCATACACATATCAGTGGAAAGAAACCATACCTCCAGCAACAAACCCTCCAATTAATAATGCTGTGGACTGCGGTGCTGGAAATGCAGCATCAGTAGGTACAGTAATTCCTTGTACATTTGTGCCAGGACCCTCATCACCCCTAGGTCAATACCAGTTCGAATTGTTTGTATTTGACAACGAATCACCGCATCAGAGTGCAGGGGAGAACGGCGGAGCCCAGACTTTCCTGCTCAACGCATCGCTTACAACAGCACTTACTGCAGGAAGGAACCTGATCAGCGTAGGCCAGCAAGTACACTTCTCCAACACTACAGCAGGTGGTACAGGAGGCACAGTCTATTCATACCAAATAACAGGTCCATCAGGCGGCGCAACAATTACCAGCCCTGACAACTACACATTCACACAACCAGGTTCATACACAGTAACACTGAATGTACACGACCAATCTGGTGAGACAAATTCATCCTCACAAACAATAACAGTAAACAAGACGCTGGAAGTCTCAACATTCACCTGCACACAACCTCTTGGAAAATCCTGCCTGATAAGTCCAGGTCAGTCCGTAACATTCTCCAATACAACATCAGGTGGAACAAAAGGTAACATATATTCGTATTCAGGAACTGCAGTAGGCAACATGACAGGTACAGGAAGTGACACATGGACATTCCCGAATGTAGGAACATTCAAACTGAACCTCAATGTGAAAGACCAATCAGGGGAAACAAACTCATCAAGTCTGATAATACAGGTAAACAACACCCTCAAGGCACCAGTAATCACCTGCACACCAACAACCGTAGGAAAGTGCCTAATCAGCGGTGACCAATCACTTAAATTCTCCAACACAACCCTAGGGGGCACGGGCAGCGACACATACACATACACAGGAACCGCACTAGGAAACATGACCGGACTGGGTAGCGATACATGGACATTCACACCTCCATCATCAGGAACATCAACAACATACAAACTGAACATCAATGTCCAGGATCAGTCAGGAGAATCAAACTCGTCAAGTATAACAATCTACGTCAACAAGACACTTGTAATATCATCATTCGCATGCACGCACTTCACAAATGATGAATGCCTGATCAGCCCAGGCCAGACAGTAACATTCTCCAACACGACTCTAGGAGGCACAGGAGGAAAGGTATACACATACACAGGAACCGCACTAGGAAACATGACCGGACAAGGCAGCGACACATTCCAATTCCCGAATGCAGGCACATACAAAATAAACCTGAAGGTCAATGACCAATCAGGGGAAACAAACTCATCAAGTCTGATAATACAGGTAAACAACACCCTCAAGGCACCAGTAATCACCTGCACACCAACAACCGTAGGAAAGTGCCTAATCAGCGGTGACCAATCACTTAAATTCTCCAACACAACCCTAGGGGGCACGGGCAGCGACACATACACATACACAGGAACCGCACTAGGAAACATGACCGGACTGGGTAGCGATACATGGACATTCACACCTCCATCATCAGGAACATCAACAACATACAAACTGAACATCAATGTCCAGGATCAGTCAGGAGAATCAAACTCGTCAAGTATAACAATCTACGTCAACAAGACACTTGTAATATCATCATTCACATGCACGCACTTCACAAATGATGAATGCCTGATCAGCCCAGACCAGACAGTAACATTTTCCAACACGACTCTAGGAGGCACAGGAGGAAAGGTATACACATACACAGGAACCGCACTAGGAAACATGACCGGACAAGGCAGTGACACATTCCAATTCCCGAATGCAGGCACATACAAAATAAACCTGAAGGTCAATGACCAATCAGGGGAAACAAACTCATCAAGTCTGATAATACAGGTAAACAACACCCTCAAGGCACCAGTAATCACCTGCACACCAACAACCGTAGGAAAGTGCCTAATCAGCGGTGACCAATCACTTAAATTCTCCAACACAACCCTAGGGGGCACGGGCAGCGACACATACACATATACCGGAACCGCACTAGGAAACATGACCGGACTGGGTAGCGATACATGGACATTCACACCTCCATCATCAGGAACATCAACAACATACAAACTGAACATCAATGTCCAGGATCAGTCAGGAGAATCAAACTCGTCAAGTATAACAATCTACGTCAACAAGACACTTGTAATATCATCATTCGCATGCACGCACTTCACAAATGATGAATGCCTGATCAGCCCAGGCCAGACAGTAACATTCTCCAACACGACTCTAGGAGGCACAGGAGGAAAGGTATACACATACACAGGAACCGCGCCAGGAAACATGACCGGACAAGGCAGTGACACATTCCAATTCCCGAATGCAGGCACATACAAAATAAACCTGAAGGTCAATGACCAATCAGGGGAAACAAACTCATCAAGTCTGATAATACAGGTAAACAACACTCTCAAGGCACCATCATTCACATGCACGCACTTCACAAATGATGAATGCCTGATCAGCCCAGGCCAGACAGTAACATTCTCCAACACAACCCTAGGCGGCACAGGCAGCGACACATACACATACACAGGAACCGCGCCAGGAAACATGACCGGACAAGGCAGCGACACATTCCAATTCCCGAATGCAGGCACATACAAAATAAACCTGAAGGTCAATGACCAATCGGGAGAAACAAACTCATCAAGTCTGATAATACAGGTAAACAACACCCTCAAGGCACCAGTAATCACCTGCACACCAACAACCGTAGGAAAGTGCCTAATCAGCGGTGACCAATCACTTAAATTCTCCAACACAACCCTAGGCGGCACAGGCAGCGACACATATACATACACAGGAACCGCACTAGGAAACATGACTGGACTGGGTAGCGATACATGGACATTCACACCTCCATCATCAGGAACATCAACAACATACAGACTGAACATCAATGTCCAGGATCAGTCAGGAGAATCAAACTCGTCAAGTATAACAATCTACGTCAACAAGACACTTGTAATATCATCATTCGCATGCACGCACTTCACAAATGATGAATGCCTGATCAGCCCAGGCCAGACAGTAACATTCTCCAACACGACTCTAGGAGGCACAGGCAGCGACACATACACATACACAGGAACCGCGCCAGGAAACATGACCGGACAAGGCAGCGACACATTCCAATTCCCGAATGCAGGCACATACAAAATAAACCTGAAGGTCAATGACCAATCGGGAGAAACAAACTCATCAAGTCTGATAATACAGGTAAACAACACCCTCAAGGCACCAGTAATCACCTGCACACCAACAACTGCAGAAAAGTGCCTAATCAGCGGTGACCAATCACTTAAATTCTCCAATACAACCCTAGGGGGCACGGGCAGCGACACATACACATACACAGGAACCGCACTAGGAAACATGACCGGACAAGGCAGCGACACATGGACATTCACCCCCCCATCATCAGGAACATCAACAACATACAGACTGAACATCAATGTCCAGGATCAGTCAGGAGAATCAAACTCGTCAAGTATAACAATCTACGTCAACAAGACACTTGTAATATCATCATTCGCATGCACGCACTTCACAAATGATGAATGCCTGATCAGCCCAGGCCAGACAGTAACATTCTCCAACACAACCCTAGGCGGCACAGGAGGAAAGGTATACACATACACAGGAACCGCGCCAGGAAACATGACCGGACAAGGCAGCGACACATTCCAATTCCCGAATGCAGGCACATACAAAATAAACCTGAAGGTCAATGACCAATCGGGAGAAACAAACTCATCAAGTCTGACAATACAGGTCAATAAGACGCTTGTGGTTTCAACATTTACATGTACACAACCACTTGGTACACCATGCGTCATAAGTCCAGGTCAGTCTGTGACATTCTCAAACACAACATTAGGCGGAACAGGAGGAAATATATACTCATACTGGGGCACTGCAGTAGGTAACATGACAGGTACAGGCAGCGACACATGGACATTCCCGAATGCAGGAACATTCAAACTCAACCTAAATGTGCAGGACCAGTCTGGAGAAACAAACTTCTCAACAACACCAATAATAATACAAGTCAATACAACTCTCGTCACATCATTGGCAGCACAGAGAACACTTATCAGCACAGGCCAACAGGTACACTTCTCCAATTCAACATCAGGAGGTACACACGGTAACGTATATTCATATACATACAGCTGTGATGGTGCATCAGTAGGTGCAACTGATAACATTACATTCACGCAAGCAGGGCCATGCATAGTTACACTGAATGTTGTTGACCAATCAGGAGAATCAAACTCCTCGTCCCAGACAATAACAGTAAATAAGACACTAGGCCTGACACTCAGTGGAAGGGATATTATTAGCGAAGGCCAACAGGTCCACTTCTCCAATACAACACAGTACGGAACAGGAGACAACCAATACTCATACTCTTACACATGCGCAGGTGTGACTGAAGGCACAATTGACAACTTCACATTCTCAACCCCAGAAACATGTGTAATCACATTGCATGTAACTGACCAAACAGGCGAGACAAACTCCTCATCCGATTCAATAGACATAACAGACACGCTTGGATTAACGCTCTTTGAAAACATGCACAAGATAATTACGGGAGGCAAGGTAATATTTACCAATGCCACATCAGGCGGAACAGGATCTGATGTATATTACTACACAGTAAACAACACTAATGGGGTGGCATTTAGTGGAAACACAGCAACATTTGCAGACATCGGTACATACAACGTAACATTGCATGTCAAAGACTTCTCCAATGAGACCAACCAGTCATCCAATGTGGTAGTAGTTGACGAGCCATTAACAACGAACACAACGTTAACAACTACACCACTCGTAAGCAGGGATCAGCTCATAAATGTCTCGAGCGACGGTGCAGTAGGCAACAGCGGAGTAGATCCATACACCTATGAATGGCTGTATGCGGCCCCACACCACAGTGCATTCAATCCTGCAACAGGTATCTGCGAGGCTCCAACAAGCCTTGTTTGCCTATTCCAGACAAACAGCATAACGCAAACCGGCTCTTATGAATTCAAGCTTCAGATAACTGACAGCGAAGTGCCAAAAGTAACAACAGATTCAGCTGCCATATCCATAACAGTAACAAATGCGCTTACAATAAATTCCTTAATCGCATTACCGACTAATTCAATCAACGCAGGGCAGAGTGTAACGTTTGAGAACACAACACTGGGAGGCACAGGAGACAATGTATATACATACACATTTAACAGTCTTTCTGGAGTTACTGCGAAGGGTGACAATGTCTATATGTTCAGTACACCTGGAAGCTATCTGGTAACCCTTTCTGTGGTGGATCAGTCTGGCGAGAATACAACCGCAAGCAATGTGATAACAGTAGCAACACCGCTTACAACAGAGCTGTTCAACACATCAAGGCTGGACATCAGTGCAGGTCAAAGCGTAAGCTTCAGCAACACAACATTAGGGGGAACAGGAGGAGATGTATGGACATACTTCGTAAACGGAGTGCCGACAACATCAACTGACGGCTCAATAACATTCCCGAATGCAGGAGGCTTTGTAGTAACACTCGGAGTTAAGGATAATACGGGACAGATTGCAAATTCAACAGGAATAACCTTGACAGTAACACCACCACTTGAAACTATACTTACTGCAGGAAGAACTCCTATTAGCACAGGCCAACAGGTCCACTTCACGAACACAACAACACCAGGAACAGGAGGCATAGTATATTCATACTCATACGAATGCGGAGGAGTTACTGAAGGCACAACAGACAACTTCACATTCTCAACCCCAGGATCATGCACAATAACACTGAACGTTGCTGACGCATCTGGTGAGACAAACTCCTCGTCCCAGACAATACTGGTCAATGGAACACTCGGTCTGACACTAACAGCAGGAAGGAATTTCGTCAGTACTGGGCAGCAAGTACATTTCTCCAATACAACGCAGTATGGTACAGAAGGCAATACTTACACATACTCTTATACATGCGCAGGTGTGACTGAAGGTGCAAACGATAACTTCACATTCTCATCCGCACCAGAAACATGTGCAATAACACTGAAGGTTACAGACCAATCAGGAGAGACCAACCAGTCAACACAGACAATAACAGTAAACAAGACACTTGGTTTGTCATTTAATGCAGGAAGGAATTTCGTCAGTACTGGGCAGCAAGTACATTTCTCCAATACAACGCAGTATGGTACAGAAGGCAATACTTACACATACTCTTATACATGCGCAGGTGTGACTGAAGGTGCAAACGATAACTTCACATTCTCATCCGCACCAGAAACATGTGCAATAACACTGAAGGTTACAGACCAATCAGGAGAGACCAACCAGTCAACACAGACAATAACAGTAAATAAGACACTTGATACTGTATTGACTGCGCAAAGAACACTCATCAGCACAGGCCAACAGGTCCACTTCTCCAATACAACACAGTACGGAACAGGAGGCAACCAATACTTATACTCTTACACATGCGTAGGTGTGACTGAGGGTGCAACAGACAACTTCACATTCTCAACCCCAGGATCATGCACAATAACACTGAAGGTCACAGACCAATCAGGAGAAACAAACCAATCGTCACAGACAATAACAGTAAACAAGACACTTGGTATCTCATCATTGACCCCGAGTCAGAACCTGGTCAGCAGGAACCAATGGATAAAGTTCTCAAATACGACAACATCTGGAACAGGAACAGGGGGCAATGTATACACATATTCATTCTCCTCTGCATGCGGATCACCGATTCTTAACGGAACAAACGGTAACACATACCAGTTCAACCAGCCAACATCAGAAAGTCCATGCACAGTTACATTGACTGTGGTTGACCAGTCAGGAGAGACAAATAACACATCAACTACTGTAGAAGTAAATACAACTCTTGACACATCACTGACAGCACAGAGAACACTCATCAGCACAGGCCAACAGGTCCACTTCTCCAATACAACAAAGTACGGAACAGGAGACAACCAATACTTATACTCTTACACATGCGTAGGTGTGACTGAGGGTGCAACAGACAACTTCACATTCTCCAGTGCACCAGAAACATGCACAATAACACTGAAGGTCACAGACCAATCAGGAGAAACAAACCAATCGTCCCAGACAATAACAGTAAACAAGACACTTGGTATCTCATCATTGACCCCGAGTCAGAACCTGGTCAGCAGGAACCAATGGATAAAGTTCTCAAATACGACAACATCTGGAACAGGAACAGGGGGCAATGTATACACATATTCATTCTCCTCTGCATGCGGATCACCGATTCTTAACGGAACAAACGGTAACACATACCAGTTCAACCAGCCAACATCAGAAAGTCCATGCACAGTTACATTGACTGTGGTTGACCAGTCAGGAGAGACAAATAACACATCAACTACTGTAGAAGTAAATACAACTCTTGACACATCACTGACAGCACAGAGAACACTCATCAGCACAGGCCAACAGGTCCACTTCTCCAATACAACACAGTACGGAACAGGAGACAACCAATACTTATACTCTTACACATGCGTAGGTGTGACTGAGGGTGCAACAGACAACTTCACATTCTCCAGTGCACCAGAAACATGCACAATAACACTGAAGGTCACAGACCAATCAGGAGAAACAAACCAATCGTCACAGACAATAACAGTAAACAAGACACTTGATACATCATCATTGACTGCAAGCCAGAATCCGATCAGCAGTGGACAGTGGATATACTTCACGAACTCAACATCAGGAGGCACAGGAAGTGATGTCTTCACATATGGATTCTCAACTGGATGCGGTACACCAACGCAGAATGAGACAAACGGAAACACATGGCAGTTTACCCAACCAACAGAGGAGGGCACATGCACAGCAACACTTCATGCATCAGATGTAAGTGGAGAAACAAACCAATCATCATTATCAATAACAGTAACTCCACCCTTAAGCATAAGCATCTCACCAACAACAGGTACAGTAGACGTAGCACAGACAATTGATTACACTAACTCGACATCGGGTGGAACAAGTGGAAATGTATACACATACTCAGACAGCCCATCCGAATGCGCAGCTCAAACAGCAAATGAGTCTCTATTCACAAGTGCAGGAACATGCAAGGTAACTATCTACGTTACAGACCAATCTGGCGAAAAGGCAAATGCAACATCTACAATTACCGTAAATCCAAGACCTAACCCAATTTACCTATCAGCATCAAATGTTTCGGTAGACTGGGGAATGCTTGAGACAATCAACGGCAATGTATTGGGCGGAACATCACCATACACATACAACTTCATAATAACAAACGCGCTGAATGGCAACGTGATAAAAGATGTTGTACTTACTGACGTGCCAGAAGGAACAAATGGAATATTCACCTATAACACACTCACACAGGTGCCGATACTAAACGATGAGTTAGGATATCTAAATGTAGAGATGATAGTGACAGACTCTGTACATGTTGTTGTATCTTCAACCCTCACCGATGGTATAAAAGTAGGTATGAATTCAAACCTTACTGCAATACCACAGTCTATCAACCTAGGCCAAAGCACATTGATAACTGCAAACATAGCTGGAGGAATCGCACCATACACCTACAACTTCACAGTGACAAACAGCAGTGGGTCTACGGTCTTTGAACAGATTAACCCAACATCAGACCAGACAAGTTCAGTGACATTTACTGGAACACCAAACAGCATCGGAGCTGATGGCATACAGACAAAGATCGAAGACTCCTACTATGACCCATCAACGATGCCATGCACCAACGGATATGGCTGCGAAATATTATCAAATACAATAACAGTCACAAACACCCCAGCACCTACAACCACAACAATCTCCAATGGCGGCGGTGGCGGCGGAAGCTCAGGAGGCGGTGGTGGTGGCGGATCATCTGGCGGCGGTGGCGGAGGAGGCTCCAGCATACCTGTAGTCACACCATCTGGAAACAGCTGCTATGTGGTGAGCCCTGTGACACAGCTTAATTCGTTCAATGTCAGCTTCGGCAGCGAAACGATACACGTAGTGGACAATTTCATAACGCCGAACGACACTGGTGTAACGATAGGCGGGCTGACATACACGCTGTATGAAAACCAGACGCAGAGCATAAGCGGCACCAATGCAACGATAGAGCTTACTGGGCTGTCGTACCTGCCAATAGAGGACACAGTGACGCTTACAATATGCGCTTCACAATCATCTTCATCTGGCGCCAGCAGCGGCACAAATAATGTAACAACGAACACGCCTCCAGTACAGGAAGTGCCAGCAAATACGGTTAATCCTACAACTACAATACTACCAACGACAACAATACCTGTCAGCACAATCGCCTCAACAACAATAGCACAGTACGGCACATCGAATGGCGGCAATGGATATCTTGGATTAGGCCTATTGATTCTTATCATACTGATAATAATCGCATATTTGGCATGGAGCAGCAGCAAGAAGAATAAGAAGGGCAAAAATTAAAGGTTCGGGTATTGTTTTTTTCTTTCCCCTTCCTTTTTAAAGGGATTTTAGAGAGAATGGCGTAAGCTCAAAGATCATCTATGTCAATTATCTCTAATGTATTTGATGACACCTTAGATTTATCTGGTACAAAAAGAACCTTCCTCTTTGCATTTATACTGCTCAGGTTAGATTCCGTTTTCTTGATATCCGCCATACTTATCTTATGTCTCCATTTTACCTCAAGCAGTATTTCGGGTTTTTTGAATCTAAGAAGTACCCCATCTATATCATAGTCCTTTGCCTCCATTACCGTCTCAATCAAACCATATTTATACGAGAGGTACTCCCTTATACTGTCCTCAACGATTTTTGGAATGAGGTCCTCCAATATCCTCAAAACCTCGGCTTCACCCAACTGTCTTTCCGATATGCGGTATTTTTCATCAGCATAGAAAAACAGCCTTATGAGCGGCGAAGGAATCTTGTAGATAAACCTCTTTTTTCCATATACTGCTATGCGCTTAAGCAACCCAATCATGACAAGATTGCCCAGATATGGCTGTATAGTGCTTGGATCGTCTTTTGAAAGTAATCCTCTTGAATAAAGCGCGTTCGATATCTCACCTGATACCACCTTTCCATTGGCCACAGCCCTTATTATCCCCTCATATGTGGCAGATAAGCCTCTTTCTTCTTCCAAAAAGATTTCTCCTATAAGTGCAGGAACCGCATTAATGGAGCCAAGCAGCAATCTTGAGTATGTTTTTCTGATATCTTCCTTATCGTTGAAATAATCAATAGCTATGGGCTCTCTTAGCATTATTGCACCCTCCAACAGTTGTTGCTTGCCAAGTTTGCTGCGTTTGACAGCATTCAGGCTATCCCCTAAACTTATAATATCGATCTGCTTCTCATAAAAAAGACCCAAAAGTGGCGATTTTGTCGAAATCAGTTTCTTTGCCAAAAAGAGCGTAGATGTTAGAAGTATGACCCTACCAGATTTTTTCATTGAATGCAGCAGATCTAAAAATGCGTCCCCTAACCTATGGAATTCATCTATAACTATTGTCTTGCCCGATTCCAGGTCTCTTCTAATTATTTCTACAAGCGTCTCATAATTTATTTGCGCATTTGTCTTCTTGGAAAGTATGGTTCTATCCCTATTGACAAAAAAATAGTCATCATAAGCGATAAAGTTTTCGATCAAGAAGGTCTTACCAGTCTTGCGCCTGCCGTAGACAAATGTCCATTTCTTAGTTTCCTTTATCTCTTTTTCATCCTTAGGTCTATTTATAATCATAGTTAGTATAATTGCAGTTATACTTATAAAAACCTTCTGGTTCCTGTGCAAACACTGGACAAGATATCGAAAATAACAAAAGCAGCAAGTCCTTGCCTTTATCGGCCATATCTACTTGTTTAATCTAATAAGCGACAATATGGCGTCTAAATCCCTTTCCAGATTTGCTGTTGTGCCTACATTGGATAGAATGTAATCAGCCTGATTCATGACAACCTCTACACCGTGTTTCTCCTCCCTTTTATCGGACATGAATCCCCTTTTCTCCCGTGTATTTTGCCATTTGAATCCCTCCAGTGTAAGATGGTCCTCTGGCTTTGCCCTCTTTTTCATACGCCTGAATCTTGTCTCAAACGGAGAACTTATAGCTATAATTTTTATGTCGTTGAATCTTTTTTTAATGTAATCCATCTCGTATGTGCTCCTTAGTCCCATTATTACAACGCGTTTCATTGATTTCTTTATCTTTCTGACCGCATATCTCGCATATACATCCTTTCCCTTTATCTCCCTTAGTCTCTTCGTGAACTCCCTAGTTGCCTTTGGGTCGTTCATTGGAAGTTTTGCCTTCTTTATTAATTCCCTCCATATGTCCCCAAGCTCTATGACCTCAAATCCCCTCTTCCTCAGAAGTTCGGCTACGGTGCTCTTTCCAGATCCGGGAAGGCCAACAACAATCAATATCATGCATACTCACTTCCTTTCTAGTCGCGTTTGAAAATATATACAAAAGAAGCAAATGTATTCCTTGCGGTAAAAAGAAGGTATAAAAGGTTTGATGTTCCAGATTAGATAAACAATGATAGCATGCTTGTCTTCACAAAGCTCCTGATACTGTTCGCTGCGATACTGCTAGTTGCAGGTTCTGTAGTCTATTTTATGGGATACCACATCTCCGGCAATGCCTCGCTTAATTACTACTCAAGCGCATCAAGCCCATCAGCCGCATCGAATAACTTTGTGCAGAATGGCACCACCACAATCAAGTACCTTGGAATATTCATGGTGCTTGTAGGGATTGTATTCCTAATATGCGCAGCTGTGAACGAGAGCATGAAGCTCAGCCAGAAGTTCCATCACCTGAAATACAGCAAGCCATTGCATTAGTTTATATTATGCTAAAGAAAAAGCCTGATGGAATTTGGCGGCCAGCTTTATTGCTTACCCACCAGTAGATATAATTAGCGTTTTTCTTTAAGTACCTTAATCTCTTGCTCCATTTTAGTCATTCTCTGAACCATATTAATACCATCCCTAAGGTCGTCTATTCGTTTGTTAGTTGCCTCTATTTGTTTTGAAAGTCCGTCTATCTTTGCTGAAAGGGTGCTCTCAAGACTTCCTATCTTTGCTGTAAGAGTGCCTTCAAGACTTCCTATCCTTGCATTTGTTAACTCGTTTCCAGTTGCAAGGGCTTTGACGCCTTTTAACACATCCTCTATGGTTCCCATTATAATCACTATAATTACGCCAAGCAGATATTTACGCTTTTCCAGGTTCATGATTTGCGGAATAGACCTATGACTTTAGTTGACTTTATCGATGAAGCTTCTTGTAGAAGCAGCAAATGGGCGGGCAATGCATCAAACTTAAACTACAAGGCTGTTGCTCAGCCTCTTCAGGATCTTGTACTTCTCGTTCCTCTCCATCCTTGCATTCTCCACTATGTCCTTCATGCTCCTGCATACGCTGTCATAGGTCTTTTTGTTTATCTCGAATGGTATTCTGTCCTTGCCTCCGAGGTTGTATGCGTACATTACAGGATCCCTGTATGCAAGCTCCTTGTCGTATATCAGCGAGGAGACAAATGCAAGGGACCTAAGCGTTGCCCTGCCAACTCCCCTTATGAGAAGGATATCCCTGTAGCTCTCAGGACTTAGCTCATTGGCCTTTGCTATCGTATCCCTTGCGCGCTTGCTCATGTCTATTTTCATGTTTATGTCGTGCCTTGTAGGATAGGATTTTGACAGCATTCTGTTGTATTCCTCAATTGCCTCGCTGCCCGTATCCCTAACCCAGCCATTATTGGATGCGGTAAGATCAAGGCTGGCAGTGTGATCTTCCGAGTAGACCGATGAATGCGGCTCATTTGCCATGTCCTTCTTATCTACATAACCGCTGAACCACTGGAACCTTATTGCCATATCGCTCTTTGGAGACATCGCCTGCTGCACTACGGCCCACTTCCCTCCCTTTGAGAATAGCATTGTATGGTGATATATCCCTATGTTATCATAGACAAGCGCGGAATCCACCTTTGCCGCAAGCCTGCTTATTCCCTTGAGCTCATCAGCCTTGCCAGGGATGGATAGTTTATCAACTCCATCTACTATGTCTGATGGCGTTTTCAATCCTGTCTTGCCCTTTCCTCCTGCAACGAACAGCTCACCAGAATCGTTAAGCGCCTCCTTCAGTGCGCCCATCGTGACAGTTGTAGTGCCGCTGCTGTGCCAGTCATAGCCTATTGCGCATGAGAGTGCCTGGAACCAGTTGGGGTCAGCTATCCTCTTAACAAGCTCATCGCTTCCGAATTCATCAATTATTACAGATGATATAGCAGATGATAGTTTCACCATCCTTCCGAATAGCCATCTTGGCGCCCTTCCGCCATGAAGCGGAAGCTCTGTGACTGATCGCATAGTTTAGTTTCGCCCCAAAGCTTAATAGTATGTATCATTAAAGCCATTACGTTTAGGAACATTGATTCACTCTCGATACCATGCATGCAAGGAAACAGCCATCGGAGGATTAATAAATCTTCGCAGCGTAATAAAAATATGAATGCAGAATTGCGATCCTTACATGTGATTACTTTTCTGTTGCCGTACACCACTGTTGCAAGTGCGGATAACAGAAAATTCAAATCCGCCGGGCTCTCAAGCGGTTTGCAGATACAGCAGTACCAGAAAGTAAATTCCATTACTGCAGAAGCAACTGGTGAATAGATGAATAAAAAAAGAATTTTATTTCCTTTGCTTTTTATCATGCTAATAATAGTATTGCCAAGTATCGCCCATGCAAGTCTTACTGCAGATCAAGCAGCAAACATAGTCCTAGGCCAGCCAAACTTGTATACAGGCAGTCCAAATCAACAAAGTGTCCTTAATTTAAAGGATCTATCTGCTCCTTTTTCAGCTACCTTCGATTCTTCAGGAAACCTTTGGGTAGCAGACTCTGGCAACAACAGAGTACTCGAGTTCAAACCCCCATTTTCCACTAACGAAGTCGCAGCTGTAGTCATCGGCCAGCCAAATATGTTCAGCAGCGGATGCGCCACCACCCCCACAGGTTTATGTCAGCCTTTTAGCCTCGCCTTCGACCCCACCGGCAACCTCTGGATATCCGACTCCGCCAACAACCGAGTATTAGAATACCTCTCATCCAACCTCATCACAGGGGACGGAGCAGCCAACGTCCTAGGAGAGCCGGACATGTTCAGCAGCGCATACGCCACCTCCCCCACAGGTTTATATGATCCTTCTGGCCTCGCCTTCGACCCCACCGGCAACCTCTGGATATCCGACCAAGGCAACCAAAGAGTAGTAGAATACCTCTCATCAAACCTAATCACAGGGGACGGCGCAGCCAACGTCCTCGGCCAGCCAAACATGTTCACCAACGGATGCACCACCACCCCCACAGGTTTATGTTATCCTTCTGGCCTCGCCTTCGACCCCACCGGCAACCTCTGGATATCCGACCAAGGCAACCAAAGAGTAGTAGAATACCTCTCATCAAACCTAATCACAGGGGACGGAGCTGCCAATGTCCTAGGAGAGCCAGACATGTTCAGCAGCGCATGCACCCTCACCCCCACAGGTTTATGTAATCCTCAAGGCCTCACCTTCGACCCCACCGGCAACCTCTGGATCTCCAACTCAGGCAGCGGAGTAGTAGAATACTTCTCATCAAACCTCATCACAGGGGACGGAGCAGCCAACATTCTTGGCGAGCCAGAATTCGGAACCAACGGATGCTACTTCACCCCCACAGGTTTATGTCGGCCTGAAGGCCTCACCTTCGACCCCACCGGCAACCTCTGGATCTCCGACACCGGCAACCAACGCGTAGTAGAATACCTCTCATCCAACCTAATCACAGGCAGTCCAGCAACAATAGCCATAGGCCAGCCAAACTTATATACAGGTAGTCCAAATCAACACGATGTCCTTAATTTAAAGGATTTATCAGGTCCTTATTCAGCTACCTTCGATTCTTCAGGAAATCTTTGGGTAGCTGATTCCCAAAACAACCGCGTCCTTGAATTCACCCCCCCATTTTCAACTAACGAAGTCGTATCAGTAGTCCTCGGCCAGCCAGACATGTTCAGCAGCGCATGCACCACCTCCCCCACAGGTTTATGTCGAGCCTTTTGGCCTCGCCTTCGACCCCTCCGGCAACCTCTGGATATCCGACCAAGGCAACCAACGAGTATTAGAATACCTCTCATCCAACCTAATCACAGGGGACGGAGCAGCCAACGTCCTCGGCCAGCCAGACCTCGTAACAAACAACGGATGCACCACCACCCCCACAGGTTTATGCGATCCTATTGGCCTCGCCTTCGACCCCACCGGCAACCTCTGGATCTCCGAATTTGGCAACAACCGAGTAGTGGAATACCTTTCATCAAACCTCATCACAGGGGACGGGGCAGCCAACGTCCTCGGCCAGCCGGACTTCGTAAGCAGGACATGCACCACCACCCCAACAAGTTTATGTGATCCTATTGGTCTCACCTTCGACCCCACCGGCAACCTCTGGATCTCCGACACCAACAACCAACGAATAGTAGAATACCTCTCATCAAACCTAATCACAGGAGACGGCGCAGCCAACGTCCTCGGCGAGCCAGACATGTTCAGCAGCACATGCACCACCTCCCCCACAGGGTTATGTAATCCTTTTGGCATCACCTTCGACCCCACCGGCAACCTCTGGATATCAGACTACAGCAACAGCCGAGTATTAGAATACCTTTCATCTAACCTAATCACAGGGGACGGAGCAGCCAACGTCCTCGGCCAGTCAGACATGTTCAGCAGAGTATGCAACCTCACCCCCACAGGTTTATGTGATCCTATTGGTCTCACCTTCGACCCCTCCGCCAACCTCTGGATATCCGACACCAACAACAACCGAGTAGTAGAATACCTCTCATCCAACCTCATCACAGGTAGTCCAGCAACAGTAGCCATAGGCCAACCAAGCTTGTATACAGGTAGTCAGAATCAACAAGGTGTCATTAATTTAAAGGATTTAAGTTTTTCTACATCAGTTGCATTCGATTCTTCAGGAAACCTTTGGGTAGCAGACATAGGCAACAGCCGAGTCCTCGAATTCAAACCCCCATTTTCCACTAACGAAGTCGCATCAGTAGTCCTCGGCCAACAGGACATGTTCAGCAGCGCATGCACCACCACCCCCACAGGTTTATGCTATCCTTCTGGCCTCGCTTTCGACCCCACCGGCAACCTCTGGATATCCGACAGTGGCAACAACCGAGTATTAGAATACCTCTCATCAAACCTCATCACAGGAGACGGCGCAGCCAACGTCCTCGGCCAGCCAAACCTCGTAAGCAGTGGATGCACCACCACCCCCACAGGTTTATGCGATCCTTCTAATGTCACCTTCGATTCTTCAGGAAACCTATGGATATCTGACTCCCAGAATAACCGAGTATTAGAATACCTCTCATCCAACCTCATCACAGGAGACGGAGCAGCCAACGTCCTCGGCCAACCAGACTTCACAAGCAGCAGTTCAAACCAAGGCGGCGCCCCCTCCCCCACCACTTTATACTATCCTGTCGGTCTTGCCTTCGATTCTTCAGGAAACCTCTGGGTAGTAGACGGCAACAACCAACGAGTATTAGAATACCTCTCATCCAACCTCATCACAGGGGACGGAGCAGCCAACGTCCTCGGCCAGCCAGACTTCACAAGCAGCAGTCAAAACCAAGGCGGCGCCCCCTCCCCCACAACACTATTCTATCCTGCCGGTCTTGCCTTTGATTCTTCAGGAAACCTATGGATATCTGATTCCGCCAACAGTAGAATATTAGAATACCTCTCATCCAACCTAATCACAGACGGTGCTGCATCAGTAGTCCTCGGCCAACCAAACTTCATAAGCAGAACATGCACCACCACCCCCACAGGTTTATGTTATCCTTCTGGCATTACCTTCGACCCCACCGGCAACCTCTGGATATCCGACACAGGCAACAACCGCGTCCTGGAATATCTGAATCCTCCTCTCTCTGTGTCCTGTTCACCAACATCATTCACAACAAGCGAATCAACAACCTGCACTGCAACATTAAGTGAGAGCGGAACTGATGGGGAGTCAATATTCTTTTCGTCCTCTGATTCCTCAACAGGCACCTTCACTCCCGCATCATGTGCCCTATCATCAGAATCATGTTCAGTTGCATACTCGGACACTGCAACAGGCACTCCAACAATAACCGCAACATACCTTGGTGATTTAACCTACTCAGAAAGTTCAGCGAATACTATGTTGACCATAACTGCCTCAAACTCAAGTGGCGGCGCCCCCTCAAGCGGAGGCTTACATATAACAAATTCTGGCGGCGAGGGAGCTGGAGGATCCGGAGCAACAACATCCACAATCGCACCAACAAGCACCGCAACCTCAACAGCAATCACAACAACTGTTGCCACAACAACAATATTTGTTATATTTAATTCCTCTTACAACATCACACCAAACTCAAACACGATAATCAATGTGCCTGATTCAGGGACAACAATCGTACTTGGATCTGTATCCTCCTCTGGATCTGTAAGTGTAATCATTACAAATGTCACAGGCTCGACAACAACATCGCCGCAATCCTACAAACTGCTGGAAACGCTGAACGTATCAACAATGCCTCCATTGAACATAACCATTACAGTGACAATGAAGTACAACTGCTCATTGCCGTCCAACTCCATTGCGCCATACGAACTCACTGGCACCGGCACATGGAATCCGATAAATCCGTTTACTGTCAACTCGACCGCATGCACTGTTACATTCGCAATACCGACAGACCCAATTATTGGCATCTTCCAATACCAGCAACCTGCAACCACATCAACCATACCACTAATAACCACATCATTGGCAACCTCGATCACAACGACAGTTCCTGCTTCTGCTGCATCCTCAAAATCCTCCAGCGCTCTCACTTGGGTTGCAATACTGGCAATAGCAATTGTGATCCTGGCAATAGTCTATATTTTCAGATTCCGCGGCAAAAAGAGATTATAACAAGGCAAGGTTGGCGACACCAATATAAACTACTCCAGGGATATTGTGGAAAAAGACATCAATCCGCAAGTCCGATAAACCCAACAATCAGTGCAACCTATACCAAGTGAAATAAGTAATCGGATACGTACTTCTCTATAAACAAGCATATAGACTCCGAAAACTAATTTTCTGTCCTATAAATATTAAAAATTAGGTAAACGTCTCTACACTATCTTTGGACAGTAATTAGAATTATTAGTTTCCATTTGGAAATATACCGTTATCTACTCTGCATATATGGGGTGCTGGTTCCTATTGTCTGTGTACCTAACTACTTGAGAAGCCTTCCTCTTATCTTCCTCTCAAGCTTATCCGCAAAGCCCTCATTTCTTCCCCTGAATCTAACTATATTTATCTTTCTGTCCGATAATCTTACATCGAACCTCTTTCCTGGACTTAGCATTGCAATATCCTTTCCATCATATCTCAAGATACCTTTGTACTTGACTACCTCAACCTCTACCAGGCTCTTCCCGCCTATTACTATCGGATTGCTGTATGGCCCGTCAGGATTAAGGAATGTTATGCACATGACATCCTGCGCAAGTATTATTGGCCCGCCTGCTGACTTATTGTATGCAGTTGAGCCAAGCGCGCTTGTTACAAGCATGCCATCCCCGCTCATTAGGAATGGATATATCCTTGATCGTTTCCCTTTCTTCCTCTGGTATACCGCAAAGCTTATCTCCTCTGCTATATTATTGATGCTGACCTCATTGATCGCATAATAATTGGATTTGTTGTATGATAGCTCTATCTTGTTTGACACACCATCTACAATGAAATCCCTCTTCTTGAGCCTCTCTATAGCAAAATCGAGGTCGTCTATCGAAATATCTGAGTGATAGCCAAGGCTACTATCGTCGTTGTCCCTTATGAATAGTATAGGCTTGTCGGTTGTCTGCGCCGCCCTTATGAATGTTCCGTCCCCTCCTATTGCTATGTATATCTCACCGTCATTTACTACCTCGAAGTTCTTGCGCAGCTTTGATATCTCCTTGTAATTCTTTTTGGCTATTATTGTAATCTTCATATGCACTGCCTTTTTTTGGAGATATTGGATATTCGAGTTCTCAGATATTATCTCAGCTACCTCTCTTGTTTTTACTTAAAAACCGCATAAAAGCCTCCAACTCCCTCACCATTAAGCTGATAAGGGGCAGTCTCCCCAGCATAAGTATACAAAGGATAACCCTTGTATGTCAACTGCTTGGTGCCATCGCTCCTTATTATTGTACTGAAGTTAGAAGCAGAAAGCCCTGCAGGCAGCACAAGGGGGCTTGTATAAAAGGGCGGCCATGCGCTTGCGCATCCCCCATTGCACGTACTTGCACCGCTATTCTGTGAATCCTGCTTATAATAATACAATGTATATCCTGCCGCATTGGATAGATAAGAGCCTATTGATGTGTTTTGCACTACGATTATTGTATACGCTGTATTGCTCGGCAACGAGTTTGTCGAGGGGACTACAGGCAACACTCCTATCGTAGTTGATCCCGCACCTCCACTCCTCTGCTGAACAGTTGATGTTGAGTTATATGAAACTGTGCTGCTACTACTCTCAAAACTTTTAGTTGCATAATAAGCGCCTACTGCAACTATCACAACTATAACTATAGCCAATACTGCCAGACTTGTCTTCATAAAACCACTAAAACTTACCCTTTTTATTGCCAGTTGATCTCATTAGGCTGTAATCAAGATATATCCATATTATATCCGCAACAAGTATGATTATACCCTCAGTCAGCCACACCTTGTCGAAGGAACTCTGGTATATCCACAATATATCAACTACTGCTATTATAATTCCCATCAGTATCGCAAGCCACGGCTTTGCAGAATTACTCATTCTAATACCGTATTAAGATTTCCAGTAAGCATTTAAATATCTATCCAGTACGTACAGATCCTGCTGTAGTGATTAGCTTCTTTCATCCAAATGTAAATGTGTAGACTGCCAATCCCTTGTTTGCCTCTATCTCCAATAGATGCGGGCCGTAAGATGGCGAAGAAACTATGTTATATAGCCTTGAGTAGTTTATTGATACTCTTGCGCTTCCATTTACCAGCATGTCATCGCTTCCAAGATACTGTGTTGTAAGGTTCTTTCCATCAAGCATTATTGCAGCGCTTGTTGCATTTCCATTTCCGCTTGCAACTATGTTGACGTTCTTCGCGTAATAGACTAGAAATATCTTCGAATCATTAACTGCCACAATGTCCTGCGGAGCATTATACCACTTGCCTGATAGGTAAACCACATTGTTGTAACTGATGTTCTGGAAAGTATAGTTGACTACAGTTCCAGGATCAAATCCCTGGCTGTTGCCCAATGCAACCCTTGCCTTTGCATAGCCGAGATAAAGCTCAGGGCTTCCTATCTGTGAAAGGTTTACATTTGATTTGACGTTGGTGAAGTTTGACTGCACCACATAGCTTGAATTCTCAAGGAGTTCCCTGATTACAGCCTCTGTCTGGTTGTAATTCCCTTCGCCGAATGATTCATACCTTATGTTTCCGTTTTTGTCTATCAGGTAATCAGCAGGCCAGTACTGGTTGTTGTATGCGTCCCATGTTGAATAATTGTTGTCAAGCGCAACCGGGTATTTTATCCCAAACATTTTAACTGCAGAATATACGTTGCTGTAGTTGTGCTCAAACTGGAATTCCGGGGTATGCACACCTATTATGACAAGGCCGTTGTTGCCGTAGGCATTGTACCATGCATTAAGTTGCGGGATTGTGCGTATGCAGTTGATGCATGAGTATGTCCAGAAATCCACAAGGATTACTTTGCCTTTGAGCTGCGATATGTTCAATGGCTGCGAATTTATCCATGCGGATATGCCCTGTATGTTAGGCGCAGGTCCGTAATTGGGCAGCGCCGCAGCAGAGAGGGTTTCAGAGGACAGGTTCTTGTTGAACAGGAATGTTGATAGCGCTGCAATTGCTATTAAGACTGCTATCACGCCAAAGACTAATACATATGTATTGATATGGAATTTCTTCCCTTTCTTTTGCTCATCCTCATCCATTTCTCACACCCTCAGATGCGGTTCCTGCCATATATGATAGGTATGCAGGTAATAAAGGCAGTATGCATGGCGACAGGAAAGTAAGTATACCTGCAAACAGGGCTATGAGGAAATTCAACTGGTTGCTCAGCGCCATAGGCGTGGACGTGCTCATTAGGAATATTGCCAACATGCCTATGTAGCCTGTTACTACAAGGATGCCTAGCGCGACAAGGAACGTGCCGCTTATTATATTGAAGTATTTCAGGAAGCCCTTTATCCTTTCAAGGAAGCCTGATACCCTTGATATGAAAAGCCCGAATATGAGGAATGGTATGCCAAGCCCCAGCGAGTATGCCAGAAGCAGAAGGAAGCTTATCCCTGGGGAGGTAGCTGCAAGCACGTATATCGCTCCCAATATCGCGCCAACGCATGGGGTCCAGCCAAGCGCAAAAGCAAACCCAAAAACGAAAGATGAGATATAGCTGTTGCTCATTCTTCTTACGCTGATCTTGTGCTCTGCTGAAAAGAAGGGGATTATGTACTTTGCAGAGAGTATTATGAGCACTCCGAATCCTATTATTACAATGCCTCCAGCTTCCCTAAGAATGCTCATTAACTGGAATGAGGCATGTGAAAGCACCGTCTGGAAGAGTATGCCCAGCATTGAGAATACAATCGTAAACCCAAGCACGAAGAATACAGAATTCAGAAATATTATCTCCTCGCGTTTCATGTTCCCACATCGATATTATGTAGCATAGAAAGAGACTTATCCTTTCTATGTGCCCTCATCCCATCCTGAGAGGTATGCAACCTGCTCATCTGTCAGCCTGTCTATTTTTATTCCTAATTCCTCAAGCTGGAGCTTTGCTATATCGTCATCAATGCCCTCTGGCAACATGATAACCTTAGCATCAAGCTTTCCCCTGTTCCTTGCTATGTATTCGCATGCGAGCGCCTGCCCCGCAAAGCTTGTTGCCATTACCTGGCTTGGATGCCCCTCAGCAGCTGAAAGGTTCACGAGCCTTCCCTCAGCGCATACGTAGATCTTTCTCCCATCGACATCGTATTCCTCAAGATATTGCCTTATCCTCCTTTTTTTATAATTCTTGTTCAATTCCTTTATGTTTATCTCAACATCAAAATGGCCCGAATTTGCGAGTATTGCACCATTCTTCATCTCCTTTATGTGCTTCATGTCTATCACATTTATGTCCCCTGTCACAGTGCAGAATATGTCACCTATTTGCGCAGCGCCAGCCATTGGCATTACCCTGAAGCCGTCAAGAACCGCCTGCAATGCCTTGAACCTGTCAACCTCAGTCACTATAACATTGGCTCCCATTCCCTTGGCACGCAGCGCAAGCCCCTTCCCGCAGTCGCCATATCCGGCAACTACAAAGCTCTTGCCCGCAATAAGAACATTTGTGGCCCTTACGATGCCATCAATTGTTGACTGGCCAGTACCGTAATAATTGTCAAGCAGGTGCTTTGTCTTGTTGTCATTCACAGCAACAACAGGATACCTAAGCTTTGACTCCTTCTCCATGGCCCTAAGCCTTATCACTCCGGTTGTTGTCTCCTCGCATCCACCAATCATATCATTTATCTGGTCCGGATTATTCTTGTGTATCCTTGTGACAAGGTCGCAGCCGTCATCTATCGTTATGTTGGGCCTTTTTGATATTACCCTGTCTATGAACTCATAGTATTTCTCTGTGTCTTCGCCTTTGTAACCGAAAACACTCACTCCCTCCTTTGCTAACGCCGCTGCAACATCATCCTGCGTTGACAGGGGGTTGCAGCTTGCTATTGAGAGCTCAGCGCCTCCCGCAATAAGCGTCCTTACAAGGACAGCAGTTTCCTTGGTAAGGTGCAGTGCCATGCCTATCCGTAATCCCTTGAATGGCAGCTCCTTCCTGAATCTTTCCCTTATCTTCAATACGATTCCCATCTGCTGTTCAGCCAATTCGATGTTAAGCAGCCCCTGTTCAGCAAGACCAAGGTCCTTTACCTCATAATTCGCTCCGACGTCCATTGTTTCACCAAGTATAAATCAGAAGATTTTAACACTTAAAGTATAATATACTTATCGAGTGAATTTAGGTATATATAAGAAATATATATCATAATGTTTGTGTAGTTGTGTTTCAGATCCGCTATAGATAGTGATAAAAACAGCAAGGATAGATTCTTTACAAGATTATATATTGATCTAAAAGTGATATTATGGCGCACCTTTGCATGCATGTTCATTGCCGTGGTTTTAGCGAATATGAAAAGGCAACAATATCTAGCGTTATGTCACTTGCAAGAAGCCAAGGTGTAGTGGCGATAGGCGATATGGCAAACAACTACCTTAGTCTAGATTTTCTAGCAAGAGCATTAAATCTAAAATCCTCGCCGCGCCTCTCCAACGTTGAAACTAATCCCGAATATCTAGAAATGGCGCTAATCGCAAAGGCGTTAAAGCACTTCTCTAGAAAGGAGACAATCAGACTGGTAAGTCAGATAGAAAAGGAGGAAAAGCTCGGAAAGAGAGGCGGAAGCATAATAAGCAGGGAACTGGTCAAGTTGAGACTGCTTACTGCGGAATACAGTGGATGCTCAGATGGATATCACCTTCATGTTGGTGCAACAAAGGGGGAGAGACAATTAGTGGAAGCTGCAGAAATTGCAACTGAAAACAATAAAGTCATAGGCATAAAGGTTGTTTACGGTACAACTACAGGTGCACTTTCAATAACCGAAGAAGCCGATCTTAGAAATATCTTCATAATATTGACAAGAATCGGATATAAAGGGCTTGTCGTTGTGCACTGCGAGAAGGAATCTCTTGGTAATTTCGACTTATTCGTTCCGGAGCACCCTGATACATGGAATCTAGCAAAACCTCCAATCATGGGAATAGAAGCTGTGAAGGATGTTATAAGATATGCAGGAGAAGCGGGTTTTGGAGGTCATATACATATAGCCCATACATCAACACCTCAAGAAGTTGATCTTGTCTACGAAGCAAAAATTGGAGGTATGAGAATAAGTTGTGGTGTAACACCTCATCATCTTACTCTTTCAACAAGGGACATGCAAACTCCCGAGGGTGTTAAACACAAGGTAAATCCACCGCTCAGGGAGTATGAGATGATGATGGGATTAAGGGCACAACTTATGTCAGATAAAATAATAGAGAGTAAATTAATGACTATAGAAACTGATCACGCCCCACATACGCCTTATGGGAAGACATACCATCCAGACAAGCCGAAGAATGCTTATATGTCTGGGATACCAAGCCTTGAAGTATATTCAGCATTTATTAGTGCATTAAGAGATTGGGGGCTTAGCGAATATAGGATTTTTGAATTGACAAATGAAAATATAAAGAATGTTTATCCAAAATTAAGAACGAGCCTAAGGGAATAATTTAATAAGCAGAATGCCTAATACAATGTAATGATGATTCGAGGTATTTCTGATCAATGATGAATAAGAGAGTCGCTGATATTTTTGCTCTTGCTTATGCTATAATAACATAAGTTTTACCTCAAAATACGATAAGTGGTGACATGATGAGATTAACAATAGGTGGATCTACAGGTTCTATAGGTACACAGACGCTTGAAGTAGCAGATGCATGGGCAAAAGCATTTGTTAATAAATTGTATGCAGAAGAATTTTAATCCGAGGCTAAAATTGAATAGTTTGATTAAATGATTAAAAAAATTAACGATTTCCTATGGGGAATTGAGAAAGAAGGAGACATGAATGTACCTATCCACATATACGCTAATGAAAAGATAGCAAATTCAATGCAAAAGGACAGAACACTTAAGCAGGCAACTAATGCCGCTAGCTTGCCATCAATTGTCAAGCATATGATAATAATGCCTGACGGACATGAAGGATACGGGTTTCCCGTAGGTGGTGTAGCTGCATTTGATGCAGAGGAAGGAATAATATCCCCTGGGGCGGTCGGATATGATATCAACTGCCTACATCCGGATACTAAAATACTCTCAGATAATGGTAGTTGGATAAAAATAAAGGATACGAATAATAAAATTAGTACTATAAGTTTTGATAGTAGAAGTTCATCTACATTAAGTACAAAACCGATATTTCTTTTAAAGAAAATAGAAGATGGTATATTGTTAAGGATAAAGACCAAACATGGCAACATGATATCGGTAACAGATGATCATCCCATGTTAACAAAAAATGGTATGGTCCTAGCAAAAGATCTCAAAAATACATCGGAATTAGTAGTTAGTGGTTTCGAAGGTATAGAATATAAACAACCTAAGAAGATAATCATAGTAAATGAAGAAAATCTAATTAAAACACTTAACGTGTTTAAATCAGGTAACTCTGGAAATGCAAAAAAGCAAATTATAAAATATTTAAATAAATTGGATTTGTCTAATCTAGACACTTCAGATGATAAGATCTCTATACTACTTAAACTACTTGGTCTTGTTTATGGAGACGGTAATATACAAAAGAATGGCATTACTACTTATTATGGAAAATTAGAAGACCTTTTAACAGTAAAACAAGACGTGGAAAAATTAGGATTTAGTTGTAATATCTTCAGCAGGAAAAGACATGCTAAAATTAGCACCAAGTATGGTGTCTCTGAATTTGATAATACTGAACATTCTTTACATGTATCATCTAAAGCATTTGGAATACTTCTAGCAACACTAGGAGCTCCGATAGGGAATAAAGCCATACAAAAATATAGAATACCACATTGGATAATCAACTCGGAAAATTGGCAAAAAAGATTATTCCTTGCAGCATATTTCGGTGCAGAAATGAGCAAACCCACGACACCAAATGGTTACAACTTTACCGAACCGTCATTTAGTGTAAGTAAATTAACAATACTAAGCGAATCAACCATAGAATTTCTAGAGGATATTAAATACATGCTAAAATGTTTCTCTATAGAATGTCTAAGTCCTAAACTTGTGGAAGGTTACAGATATCAAGGTAGAAATGGTGAAACTCTTGGATTTAGACTGTCAATCTTATCTAACACCGATAATATTATAAGATTCTTCAGCACTGTAGGATACATATACCATAAGGAAAAGGTTAGATTAGCAAGCTTAGCCTCATTATATCTAAATTATCTCAAAACTATACGAATGAGTAGGGAAAAGGCTAGAAATCTTGCTATAAATATGTATTCGAATGGGTCTAGTTATAAAGAAGTAGTTGCTATAGCTCAAAATGAATTTGCAAGCCAAAGTTTTATTGAACATGCAATATGGTCAGATAGAAAAGGTGGACTAGTATGGAACATGATAAAATTCGATGAATTTTGCGATAAATATGAAATTTCAGATGGTTACGCTTATGTCACAATTTCAGAAATCGATAAAATTGCATATAATGGTGAAGTGTACGATCTGACAATAGATGACAAAAATCATAATTTTGTTGCAAATAGTTTTGTTGTATCAAACTGTGGTGTCAGATTAATAAAGACAAACATAACTGTTAATCAACTGAAACCCAAACTCAGCAGGCTTATGGATGCACTCATGGAAAATGTTCCGAGCGGTGTTGGCAGCAAGATAAACCTTAAGTTCACCCAGAAGGATCTTGAAAGGGTTGCGACAGAAGGCGTCAGATACATGGTCGACAAAGGATTCGGCTTTGCCGATGACGTAGATCACATCGAGGAATACGGAACAATAAAAGGTGCTGATTTCGGCGAGGTAAGCTCTATGGCAAAGAAGCGCGGCCTCAATCAGCTCGGAACCTTGGGCGCCGGCAACCATTTTGTTGAGGTGCAGCGCATAAGCGAGATATTTGATTCCAAAATAGCAAAAGGATACGGTCTTGAAAAGGACAACGTGACAATACTCATACACAGCGGCTCACGTGGATTCGGCCATCAGATATGCAGCGATTATCTAAGAAGTTTTACTGAATACCAGCAGAAGAACAAGATAAACCTTCCCGATCCGGAGCTTAGCTACGCTTATGTGAACTCAAAGGAGGCACAATCATATCTCAAATCCATGAGATGTGCGGTGAACTTCGCATTTACTAACAGGCAGATAATGACACATTCAATAAGGAAGAGCTTTTCTGAGGTATTCGGTAAGAGCGCCGATGCGCTTGGGATGGAGCTTCTCTATGATGTCGCACACAACATAGCCAAGCTTGAGGAGCATGTTGTTGATGGTAGGCGCATGAAGCTTTATGTTCACAGGAAGGGCGCAACTCGAGCATTCGGGCCCGGCAGGGACGACATACCAAAGGAGTATAAAAGCCTTGGCCAGCCTGTGCTAATTCCGGGAAGCATGGGAAGCGCAAGCTACGTCCTTGCAGGCAGGGAAGAGGCGATGAGCGAGACATTCGGCTCATCATGCCATGGATCCGGTCGCCTAATGTCAAGGCACCAGGCGATAAGGGAAATACCAGCATCAAGAACGTTGGGAGACCTGAAGAGCAAGGGAATCGAGCTACGCGTAAGGGACAAGAAGCTGATAAGCGAGGAGGCAGAATGGGCATACAAGAGCGTTGACGATGTGGTCCAGAGCATAGAGGGCGCAAAGATATCAAACATAGTGGCAAAGCTTGTGCCTCTTGGTGTCACAAAAGGCTAGAATCCTTTTAGCTGAAACTTACCTATTCTGTCCATCAACTCTCCCCTATATCCAAATATATCTCCTCTGCTGCAATCACATCGAACTGCTTTAATGTTCTTCCTTTTCTGTTCTGCAGCTTTATTATGTAATTCTTGCCATGAAAAAGAAGGATATCTAACGAGCCAAGCTTTTCAAGTTCCACTCTTTTTATCTCATCACCCAAGTAGAATATGCATACCTCATATTTTTCCTTTAGCGATGCTGGGCTTACATCAATTCCGTTTCCAAAGGTAAGATGCAGCCTGCATTTTGCCGGGGCAGCTACCTTTAGCCCTAATTTACTTATGTAATCATCGATAGGGTTGTTGGCATTGCCCACGGCTTGAATGTCATAGCTGTTCGTCCTTATGAATATGGTCTCCTGCTGCTCCTTCTCTCTTCCTCTTTTTATTACATAGCTTAACGCTCCTATCCCAGAATCAAGCAGCTTAAGCTTCAATACCACATCGTCCTGTTCAACGCCGCCGAATATCAGGTCCTGTGCAGCCAATTTGGCAGTGTCTGCTGCCTGCTTCATGTAAAGCTTGATCTGGCATAGTCTTCTTATACCAACCTCTATGTCGCTAACATTGTGTGTAAGCAGCATGATCCCTATTCCCTGCTTCCTGAAATCCTGTATCCTCTGCTTTATATCGCGCACTGCCGGCGATTCAATGCTTCCGAATATTGTCTGTGCTTCCTCTATACATATGAGCAACCTTAATTCATCATCCCCATTAGCATCGTATCCTGAGGTTAGCGCATATATCTGATTGAGTATAAGTGCGTAAAGATGTCTCCTTGCCCCTACGCTTGCACTTGAGAGGTCAAATACAACCCCTCTTTCCAGAAGATCCTCAATTCTTATCCCATCTTTAATGCAGTATTGTGGCATGCTGAGTATATTTCTCAGATCCTCAAGAGATGACTTTATGTTCTCACCATGCTTTGTATATTTGATGCCAACGTTTGTCCTGCTCCCATGATATCTAACTATTGACCTTTCTATCTCGTCATAGATCGATGATGGGTCTGGCGTCCTATTCTCACTATATGCCCTCTTGAATGCGTTCAGCATGCATTTCTCTATCGGGTTCTGGTAGGGCCCTGCATTTGATGCGCTTGCGAGTATCATCGCAAGATTCCCATAGAATTGTTCGGCTTCTATGTTCGGCGGGCAGCGGAAAAAATTTATCGGTGTTGAATCTACACACATCTTTATGGAGGACATTCCATGTTGCAGCGCAAATCCTTTCCATTCCTCTGTTGGTGTTATTACAAAAACAGCAGGCCTACAGGTTTCCTTTTCTGACAAAAGCAGGTCAATTAAGGACATTGATTCTCTTGTCTTTCCCGATCCAGGAAGTCCTGTTATTATAATACCCAAGTTGAATGCTGTGCTATTCATCATTATTTCCTTATCAGTGTCTACTACGCCCTCTTTCATAAATCTACCAACTACTATGCCATTTCCATACTGTGGGCCTATTGTTGCAAGAGGGCGGCTTACCGAGTGGGAGCCATAGAAATGCAAAAATTCCTTTGCATAATCAATTCCTGAAGGCAGTGAATTCCTTTTTGAGATGTTATCAATAGCAATATCTACCCCTACATTGCCTAACTCATACTTTCCAATTACAAGAAAATGGCTGTCTATGTACTTATGGATCAGAGTCTCCATCCTTGGTGCGAGTAGGAATATCTTGTATGTAAGGCTATTGCTCAATATCGCCTTATTTATCGACTCAAGAAGACTATTCAACATAAGTGTTTCCTCAGATCCATGGTATACATCTCTCTGGACCGATGAATTCATCCTGCTGCCAATGTAGTTCTTAATTGTAGAATCAGTCTCACGAACGTTCTTTGAGCTCAGTATTCTTTCAAGATATCTCTTTGCTAATGCTGTCTCGTTAGTATTCGAATATATGAAAGAGACCGCAAGAAAACCCTTGTTCTGTGATATATCAAAAAGATCGTAGAATATCGGATTATCAAATTTGTCAATATGTCTGTAGATCGAAAAGGCCAAAATGTCTATAGCCCTAGGAAGACATTCTTCACATTCAGATAACTTTAATCCTGTGATTCCCCTCTGTATAATATTTTTTACATGATCACTAGTTTCTCTACTTAATCCGAGAAAGGAACAATTGTGCTCAAAATCGTACACCAGAATAAAGCTTGCCTTGCCTATGAAATCAAAGATCTTGCTGCTGTCATATCCATTACCTGGTAATGCCAAAACCCTGTAGAAATTAAACTCATTCATGCAAGCACCACACGTATAATAATAAGAGAGAATACCACTCCAACAGCAACCAAACCCTTCTTTTTTCTTTCAATCCTAACATTTATCCTGTAAATCAGCGTAAAGCATAAAACGGAAAGGAAGGCTAGGAGCCAGAGCAGCGATAGGTAAAAAAAGGAATTTTCAATTTTATATAGATAGCTAAGCTCAACAAGAATGCAATCTGCCATAAAGGTAACGGAAAGCGCGATAGCTATTGCGAGGAACAGCGACTCGAATATGCTATACCCTGAATAAAAACCTTTTACATTCTCAAGCACGATATCACCATATATGGGCAAGCAAGGAAATCCCAGCAAGCAGAAGCGAACTAAGCACCAATTCATGTGCCACCCTTTCCGTATTTCTGCTGCCGCCTGATGCACCTGCAAGCCACATTATGATCCCTGCATTTAGCGAGACAATGGAGAATGATACTCCAAATCTTACTAGATAATCAAATAACCCTAGCAATCAACCACAACGGCAAGCCCGCTTAATGAAAGCATCAGCAGCGATGAATTGCCTTTTGAACATATCAATTCCTGCATTGCAATCCGTTTAGAATCAAGCTTGCCAAAGCTGAAAATACTAATTGGATAGCGACAATTTGAATTCAGTCGTCCGAAGTTTATAGCACTATAGTCGATCATATTGTTGTTTTTTATAAAGCTGCCAATTGAGTCTCCTTTTCTTAGAATGAAACCACCACATTCTATGAAACGCTCGTATGCCATTTTTGCCAACAGCGTTTCCCTATAATCATCGATCATCGTCATGCAAAGCAATCCATTGTACACTTTTCCAAGCCCGTTGATCTCTATGTAACTTTTCAGATCAATGCTGTATTTTGTATCTGCCCTAATTGATATGCCATATCTGCACAACTTGGATTCTATCGCAGCAATGCTTACCGGCAATCCGCGTATGATGTTCTGCATATCGTCTTTCTTGCCTGCATCATCTATTGCCGTTAGAACCTCATCTTTGCCTTTTTTCTGCATCCCGAAACTGGTGTCATCGCTTATGTTGATGAAGAGCTTTGCATTTGTGATGCTTGAATCGGATAGGAATTTTATAACTATGCACAGGGCAATGCCTAATGGTATAAGGAGTAGCGTATAGTAACTTGTATGCATGCGATCAACCACCGCGCTCTGATTTTAAGCGCATTTCAACATTATCAACATCAGCTTTATCAATCCCAATTTCCGAGAGAATTGATATCTTTGAGGATCCTGCCCGTTCTTTTGAGATCTCAATGACCCTCTTGCTGAATTCCCTGTAAACTGAAAGGTCTGCCACCATCACCATATTCCTACCTGAAAGCGTTATCAATTGGCGGGATAGCTTGCAGTTTGAATCGCTCAGCAATCCAACTCGCTCCTTTAGGGATTCGATAATTAAGTTATGGTCCTTTACAGTGTTTTGCCAGTTATTCCTTACCGCCTCTATTATGTAGCTGTAGAGATCCTCGAATTCTATAGAATAGAATTCTTTTAGCGATGTAATTAGTGAAACCAATATTAGAAAATTCCTGTTGTAAGACGTCCTATCCGGCCTCCTGGAAAGGAAGGTTAAAACTATCTCATGGCCTGAAAGTTCCAGTGTGCTACTTTCTGTGTCCTCAAAGGCTTTTATTATCTGATACCTTGTCTTTCCTTTAAGATCTCCTATCAGTTTTAGGCTCTTGTGCATGTTTAATTCCTTACAGACATTGCTCATACTGCACTTCAGTGCAGCCCTCAGATGGAAAGATGTGCCTATAAATTCGTTGTCCCTCATAAAATCACCTATTTCAATGAGAGTTTTGAGGCCCTCTCAAGAGCATAGACTATCTCAATGTCCCTTAAACCCAGCACCCTAAGGTAATAGACTATTTCTGCCCTTTCCAATCCGGTATCTGCAAGGAATCGCACCAGGGCTGAATCATCAACCTCGTTGTTGTTCTCTCTCATAAAGTTTGCTATCCTTTCCTTTGCATCGTTGTTTGCCAGCAACCCTTTTGTCGAATCAGTAAAAAGCCTCTGGGATATTATTCTTCTCACTATACCACTCCTTAGTATATACTCATTTATCTGGATTCCATCCGTGCGACCTATAAAAAATTTTGTTATGGTGCCTTTGCCTTCCTTGAGCGCCATCGATACCATGCAGCTGCCAACGGAAAGCCGCATTATGGACTTCTTCTCGCTATCTGTTATCACGCCGCTTTCAACAAGGATCCTATAATCATTCTCGTTCTGAAGCCTAAACAAAAAGATCGAGGCCGAATTGGAAAGCACCGCATTGCTTATATCGCTGGCAAGCTGCGTTGCAACTATTATGGAGAAGCCGTATTTCCTTCCCTCCCTGAAGAGCATTCCTACCTCATCAGAATTCCTTACGAGCCGCCAGGTCTCATCGAGCACTATCATTCTTTCTGAATTCCCGGGCATATCATCTATGCTCATGCTGTGCATAAGCTCAACAAGTATCCTCATGATGGCCTTTGATGTATCATCCCTCTGTACATCATCTTTGAGCATAGAGAAATCTATGCTTACAACGCCATCCAAAAGAGAGTTGACTTTAATGCTTGTTGAATCCGCAAACATGGGATTGCCCTTCAACTGCAGAAGCTTCTTTGCAAGCCTATCCGATAATGCACTACTCTCATCAAGAAACGAATTCATAAGCCTCTTGATATTCATGCCTTTGCGTAACACTTTATTTGCGGATAATTCAAGTATGCGTTCATATACTAGATAAGACTCCTCAGCATTCAGATTAAGCGAATGACTTATAAGCTCTGATATGGCTCTTACGTTCCTGGTGTTATCCAACTCGTAGATGCTGAATATGTTTATTCTCATATTTGCCCCTAAAGTGAGCACTGTGCCGTCAAGGAATTTTACTACATCCTTGTATTCATTATTCCAGTCTATTATTAGCACTGTTGAATTGCGCCCAAGGTTGCTCCTTATGATCATACTCTTGAGAAAGTAGCTTTTTCCGGATCCAGACATTCCAAGAATCGCTATGTTCCTGTTTACCGTTTTGTCGAGATCAAGAATGAAAGCGGTCTTGAATATGCTACTCCTGCCAACATATACCCCATTCCCGTTATCTCGCAGCGATGGCTCTGACATGTGCTCAAGGTATAAGTTCTGGGAGACTATCTTGGAGTTTGAGTTTAACATTATCCTCATTGCAATGCACCAGAATCAAACTTGAGCAAATCAAGTAGATCATTTCCCGAGAGTATCACGGCCTTCGATCCTGTCAATGCACCAAATTCACTTGCCAATTCCCGTATCTGCGACTTAGCGCGCTCCTGTGAGACTAACCTGTTGTCAGAGACGGCGCTTGTCATTATGTATTGCGATAATCTCAGCGGAGCACCGCCCGAATTCAGTTTCTCCATCTCACCACGTATGTATTCAATCTGCCTTTTTAGCCTGTTTATCCTTAACGAATTAGATTTTTCATCGGCTGAGATTAGCCTATTAAGTTCAATCTCATGCATGCCCCTCCTTGTATCGAGCTTGTCGAGCAGTTTGTTTATGTCCACGCCCTCAATCTGCATTATAAATCTGAAAGGGCATCGCGAGTTTCCTACTATGCCTTCTATCTGTTCCCTTTCAATTCTTCCACTAGAATTTATCTCAAGCAATGCGGCAGCAGTTGCGCAATAGGTGCTTGAATATCTCCTCATTGCGGTTGTCCTCTCACCACTAAGCTCGTATGAATCAACGATCTGCACTAGATTTGAGCGCTTGAATATCATTGCATCGACTATGTAATGCAGCCTGTAAAGCGCAACAGCAAATGCCGTGATGATGAGTGATATTAATATAAGTGCCGCATTGAGCGTCAGTATAGATGCTATGGAAAGAACAGCAAGTATGGAAATCATGCAGTAGAATTTTATATCGTGCTCCATCAAATCACTTTACCAGATATAAAGCCTCCCAAAGCTTATCTCAGAGCCAAGCGCTCGCGCTATCTCTCTTATTGATATGACTGTGAGTATTATGCTGAAGGCAGGAAGGAAGAATACGTCTATAATAAGCAACGCGACGAATCCGGCAAGCTGCTCTAAGAAATTGTCAAAGCCATTTACAAGCGTATTTATCGAGCCGGTAAAATAGCCACTTAAGCTTGTGCTCTGGTTTGCAAGGTTGCCATTCAATCCTGCAGCATGGTTTATTATCCCACTGCTTGTAGCTGTCGCATTAAGAACAAAAGAGCTTACAGTGCTGTTATCGAGAGACCCTACATACGTGCTTGCCAGCTCGGCATTAAGCACATATGTAAGCGGCAGGACGGCAAACAGGCCTATTGCTATTGCCATTATCGCACCTCCAAGCCTCCTTGTGAAGTAGAATGTGCGCAAAAGTATGCCTATGGGTAGAAGTACTGGCACTGCCACAGCGGCCACGAACTTAAGCAGAAGGCCCTGCACCTCTATTGCTATTACCGATGCTGTAAGCGCCTCTATCACATAATTAAGCGCGGTGATTATCGGATTAAGCGCACTCGCAAAGCCTATGCTTATTATGCCCAGGCTTATTTTGATCGAGCTTAGTATGCTAAGCCCAGTATAGAGCACAGAAACTGGTGCAAGGACGCCAAGCGAGGCATCTATGAGCGTGGGGTAGCTGGTTCCATTTATCGTAACTGGTCTAAGGCCAACCAGGTAGTTGTATGCGAAGCATATCGCGTAGTTTCCGCTCATCGTACTGCTACATGTCGCACCAAGAGATGCTCCGGCAACAGTATTGTTTATGATCTGGGTTACGACTCCCCCATTGCTGAACGCGACCACTAATGATCCTACAATGATTCCGTTTATGATGCACTGGTATATCTCGGATATTCCGAATTCCTTCAGCTTCTTGTCACTTAGCGCATAGCCTAATCCGAGGACCATGCCTGCAACAGATAACATTATCGCTATAAGCGCGACAGCAGCATCGTATATTCCAAGCCCGAGCAAGACCACACCACAGGTTTTTATATTTTCGTTTTCATAACATCATTACTTGTGGGAAGCCCACAAGGGGCGGTGCGAGTGGGAATCGAACCCACATGGCCTGGTTGCACAGGCCACTCTTTTTCAGAGAGTTCCGAAACCATTACGGACTATCGCACCGATAAATATACTACCAACATCAACTGCGAAATATGCTCATTATTGATTTTAGCTAAATATCGGCAAACCTATCTAACACTATATTGTTGAATTTGAAACTGCTGTGAGGTTTCCCAGAAGATGCGTTGATGCGATTGCAAGCGAAGTAGATGCAACGCTTAATACACCTACCACTATTGCGCCTATTATTATATTCACTGCCGTTGTGTGGAAGCTTGCCTTTTTCTCCGGTGGAAGCATCTGCCCTATCGCATAAAAGATTCCTGCAAGGACAAATAGCATCGCACTCAGCTCAGGCCCTATTTGCATGAGTATAGATTGTATATTTGCAAGTTCGGAGACAACCGAATTGCCTGTAGCAGCGGTCGCAAAGGCAAACCTTGATAGAAGAATGGGAATGAGGATTGGCAATGCTGCATACTTTGGCAACAAGCGCAGAAGATCAGACAAATATATCCGTCTAGGACCTGGATTCATATATTCACCAACATAGTAGTTTACTCAACTATATATATTTTACATGAATAAATATTTAAATACCTAGGTATAAATAAATAGCCGCAAAATTTAATTTACGGCATTTGGGTAAAGCTTTAAGAACCTTATACCATATATTATTCGAATTAGGTGTAATTAGGTGTAATTTTTGCCCAAGAAAGTACTGTCAGATACCAATAAGGCACAATCTGCCATAGAATACATGACAACATACGGCTGGGCAATAATTATCATTTCCTTGGTTGTTGTTATATTATTTGTATATACAGCTGCTCCTCAGGCGATAGTCATAAACACCTGCAATTTTGTCGATGGCGCATATTGCAACGACATGATAGTCGCTACAAACGCAATTACTCATGTCACAAGTGTTGGTTTATTCTTGACTAATATCCAGCAATATCCATTGAAAAACCCGGAGTTGTTTGTCTCGATCAATAGGGTAAACACCACACAATCCAAATGCAGCCCGAATTTCGTGCTTGCAGGGGGATCAATACTATGTACAGTAATATTGCCAGTTAACAGCACCATAGGGGAATTCCTCTCGGGAACTATATACCTAAATGCAACGTATTGCGGGCTGTCAACAAAATCATATGCAAGCACCCATAACTGCAGCACCGGCGTGCAGCAGACATACATAGGCAGCTTTGCAGGGCATACACAACCCCTTGTATCGACCAAATCATTTATAACACTGACAGCAACAAATTATACACAAGCTGCAAATGGAAATCCGGACCAGCTAACAGCAACGGTAAAACTTCTAGGCTATCCCCTCAAGGGCGCAACAGTTAACTTTACTACAAGCAACAGTGTATACTCAATATCATCAAACCCCTCGGCAACAAACGCCGCAGGCAGCGCACTAAGTTCAATATCTGGCTCTATACCTGGAAACACAGTAGTAAGTGCTATGTATGCTGGAATCAGCAACAATATAGCAATAACATTCTCTGAGCCATTGGTTGTTGTTTACCTGCCAAAGAACTTCACCTATTGCACTACCGCAGGCATAACAGCGTATATTGACGGTGTTGGATATACTTGCGCCCAACTGTCAGTGATGCAATTCGGTTATTCGAAGGGCACAACTCATACATATGCATTTTTAAGTCCAGTTGGCGTATCTTCAAATACAAGGGAATCCTTCAAATCGATACTGGTAAATCACATACCTTATACTGCAAATTCTGGCAGCATACTCGTAAACAGCAACCTTACTGTGCCGTTCAATTATTCTACCCAATACTACCTTACTGAGGTTGCAAATCCTTCTGGTGCAGGTTCGGTAAGTCCTGGAAGCGAATGGTTCCCTGCGCTCAGTCATATATTAATATCCCAATCATCATCTGCTGGCTGGTTCTTCAACGGATGGACAGGCACAGGAGCAGGCAGCTACAGTGGTTCGCTCTCATCTACCACAGTAACAGCAAATAATCCAATAACGGAATCCGCCAACTACTACAGCACCTCAACAGTATCTGCATCTACCTCAACAGGCACTACCTCAACAGGCACTACCTCAACAGGCACTACCTCAACAGGCACTACCTCAACAGGCACTACCTCAACAGGCACTACCTCAACAGGCACTACCTCAACAGGCACTACCTCAACAGGCACTACCTCAACAGGCACTACCTCAACAATTCTTTCATCAACTTATACATTATCGATATCTTTAAATCCATTATCTGCATCAGATTACAATTATGCCTGCTTTGACGTAAATGGTTATTCTGCAGTATGTACTACCACTCCTGAATCTAGTCCATCTTCAGCAACATATCCGAGTGGGAGCACTTTATCTTATGTCTGTGCCTTCATTCTTTATCCGACACCGTATTACACATTCTTTTCATTTAGCGGCTCATACAACAGTTCAGTACAATGCACTACCGGGCTTTCAATTCCTATAACTTCAAACATGAACATAACTGCGAATTATTATATGCCTGTTAGCACAGCTTCAACCACAACATCAGTAATCGGAGGATCGACAGCACCAACATCTACATCAATATCATCCACAAGCACCACCTCAACCTCAGCACCAACATCAACCTCGACTTCAGTAATCGGAGGATCGACAGCACCAACAACTACATCAACATCATTAACTACAACAACATCCTCTTCAACATCTTCATCATCAACAACAACCTCAACAAGTATCACAGTGACTACTACGTATTTAGAAGTTATAGAATGCTGTTATGAAGAAACGAGCTCTGGCGGCTCTTTCGGCGGATTTTGGGAATGTGAAACAACCGATCCAAATGCATCACTTTCCTGCGCAACAGGTTCACCCGGCGGTACTTCATTATGTTATCCTCAAAGCGATTCATATGCAATTATTCAGGGAGGAATGCGGTATCCAAATGGCACATATGAAAACTGTCCTCCGTGAGTATAATACTGATACATATAAATTATTTTATATATAACGATAGATTTTTATATTTTGAATGAGCTACCAATTTGGGTGTATTGGTATGACAAATAAAAACCATAAAAATGCGCCAGATTCAAGCATTAATAAAGGCCAGACAAGCGGAGATATAGCACTTAGAATAGAAAACGACGAAACGAATGCTACTCATAATCTAAAGCGTTCAGTTAGCTCATTTGTTAGGTCTGTTACTCTGGGTGCTGTCTTAGCATATGTAGCATCTAGTTCTTTAAATGCACAAGGTAGGGAGGTATTCGTACCTGTTCAGTTGCAAGATGGGACAAATGTGGTAGATGTTGTAACAGATGGCACAAAGAATGCTAATCCTTTACTTATACCTTTAGCGCCTCAAACTGGTCAGGTCATAACTGATATAATAGCAAGCAACGGCACTATATATTATGGACTAAAAAATATTGATTCTACATGGACACCTACTATAGTTGTACAGGGAAATATAAGTACAATGAATTCACAAGGAACCCCAAACTTTATAATTAGCATTAATCCACAAACCCTATCGGCAATTAATGCATGGGGAATACCTACTGCAGCTGATATATTAGCAGTAACACCAGACGGTTATTTATGTACGGCAACAGCAGCATCGGAAATAAACCCTGGAGTAGTAAAAATAAATACTACAATTCCATCGTCAGATTTTGCTTCTGTATTCTCTCTACCAAACCAAAATGTTTCTACAGCAGCTCCATTATATACTGGAACTCAAGCAATCGGTACAAATCCAGGGACTTGCTACTTTGTAAGTAATGGAGTTACAGCAATGCCTGGAGTTGGGTTTACAGTAGTAAGTATGCCCACAAACTCGCAAGGTGGTTTTATAATTCCAGTAAAGGCACCTGCTGCATCTAATATGTCAATAACACCAGATGGAACTAAAGCGTATTTAAGTACTATGGGTTCTGTGACTATTATAGATTTCTCAACGAACCAACAAATAGGCAAAATATTATTGCCTGGCAATGCTTCTACATATGCTGGTAATGTAGTATTTTCACCTGATGGCACTCATGCATATGCTGCAACAGGGCCGATAGGTTCTACAACACAAAGTAGCCGTTTGATAAGAAGGGCATCTCTAGCAGGGTACATATCAGAAATAAATACAGCAACTGAAGCTGTAACACAGGCATATTTGCTGGGAAATGCTTCTGCAACTCCAGCAGTACTTTCTATGAGCCCTGATGGCTCGAAAGTATGGTCTGTATTCACAGATGGTTCTAACATACAGGTAGAGGTAGTGCCAACAGCAACAAATTCATTAGGAACACCATTATCAACTTTATTATCACAAACAAGAAGAATAACTCTAACAGACTTTTATGAAGGATCACAATCAGTGCCGTCTCTTAAAGGTGTCCCAATAACTTTCTCTCAAGACGGAACTAAGGCGTATTATGCTCATGGATCTACTGTCTACACAATTGACACAAGTACTTATGATTTTGTCTCCACGCCATTAGATGGCAATGCAATTGGATCAATTGCAACAGCAACTACTACCAAGTGAGTGTTGTAATAAAGCATTTTTATTACGTATTAAGTTAGATCGTTGCTTACAGTAGCAATCAAAGCCTCGTTCTGTGCTGTGCTATGAGTCGAATTTATAAAACTTATTATTTGAGCAGTTTCCTTATTCTTTGATACAAGTATGACGCTAAGTACGCCATTTTTAGAAGATTTAATTGTTATAATAGAATAAGTTGCATTATTTATTTTGGTGGGAGTATTAGACGATATGTATACACCAACCCCGCTTTTGGCACCTGTTTTATTTAGTATAACTGTTTCAGATATGTGTGAATTTACATTGCTGTAGTTTACAATCCATATTGTTAAATTTTTGCCATATATTTTACCGAATGTAGAGAATATGGGCTGGCATAAAGAAGCCAAGGTTATGTTTGTTGTTTGGTATTCTGTCTGGTTGCATAATGATACGCTATAGCTGCCAGAGCCGAATATGTCCTCAAATTCGCTTTTGCTTGTATATGAACTGTTCGAGCCTCCACCATCAAGCAGGGTTTTCTGCACTCGCGTTGTGCCTGCACCTATAGATGATGTTGTTATGATGGAAGATGGAGAACTCGCATTGTTGGTCCCACGTGTGAAGAAATATGCTGATACGGCTAAAACTAGAATAACCAACAACACTGCAATTATTAAGGCTGACTTTTTCATGTTCTGCATGCTATAGTAACAATAAAAAGATATATAAACCAATTCCATACAAAACCAGATATACTTTCCTTATAAACCAATAACTCTCTGGACATGGAATAAGAAGATTTAGATAAATATGTCTCTTATGCCATACAAATGCAAAAAGTATAATTGAGGCTGGCAATAAAGAAAACAGCAAGTCATTTGGGTAAAGCTTTAAGAACCTTACATTATATACTTAGTATATTATTCGACTAAGTGGATTAAGGTTAATGGTAATATTTTTGCAGAAAAGAGTGATCAACCATACAAATAAGGCACAATCTGCCATAGAATACATGACGACATACGGCTGGGCGATAATTATCATTTCCTTGGTTGTTGTTATATTATTTTTATACACATCTGCTCCTCAGGCTATAATCACAAACACCTGCAATTTTGTCGATGGCGCATATTGCAACGACATGGTAATTGCAACAAATATAACTACGCATGTCACAACCGTTGGATTATTCTTGACCAACTCACAGCAATACCCATTGGAGAATCCTGAACTGTTTGCCTCGATCAATAAGGTAAATACATCCCAATTCCCATGCAGTCCTAATTTTGTGCTTGCAGGAGGCTCAATACTATGCACAGTCACGTTGCCTGTTAACAGCACCATAGGAGAATTCCTCTCAGGAACCATATATCTCAATGCCACATATTGCGGATTATCAACATCATCATATGCAAGCACCCATAACTGCAGCACCGGAGTAAAACAGACGTATTTGGGAAACTTTGCAGGGCATACACAACCCCTTGTATCGACCAAATCATTTATAACACTGACAGCAACAAATTATACACAAGCTGCAAATGGAAATCCGGACCAGCTAACAGCAACGGTAAAACTTCTAGGCTATCCGCTCAAGGGCGCAACAGTTAACTTTACTACAAGCAACAGTGTATACTCAATATCATCAAACCCCTCGGCAACAAACGCCGCAGGCAGCGCACTAAGTTCAATATCTGGCACTGTTCCTGGAAATACAGTAGTAAGTGCTGCATATGCTGGGATCAGCAACACCATTGCAATAACATTCTCTGAGCCATTGGTTGTTGTTTACCTGCAACAAAACTTCACCTACTGCTCTACCGCAGGCGTAACAGCATATATCGACGGTGTTGGATATACTTGCGCCCAACTCTCAGGAAGGCAATTCGGATATTCGAAGGGCACAACTCATACATATGCATTTCTAAGTCCAGTGGACATCTCTTCAAATACAAGGGAATCCTTCAAATCGATACTGGTAAATCATATACCTTATACCTCAAATTCTGGCAGCATACTCGTAAACAGCAACCTTACTGTGCCGTTCAATTATTCTACCCAATACTACCTTACTGAGGTTGCAAACCCGTTTGGCGCAGGTTCGGTAAGTCCTGGAAGCGAATGGTTCCCTGCGCTCAGTCATATATTAATATCTGAATCATCATCTGCTGGCTGGTTCTTCAACGGATGGACAGGCACAGGAGCAGGCAGCTACACTGGTTCGCTCTCGGCTACCACAGTAACAGCAAATAATCCAATAACGGAATCCGCCAACTACTACAGCACCTCAACAGTATCGACATCCACCTCATCTACATCGACAGTAGGTACAACCTCAACATCCGTTATAACAACAAGCACTTCGATAACAGGTACAACCTCAACATCCGTTATAACAACAAGCACTTCGATAACAGGTACAACCTCAACATCCGTTATGACAACAAGCACTTCGATAACAGGTACAACCTCAACATCCGTTATAACAACAAGCACTTCGATAACAGGTACAACCTCAACATCAGGCACGACTTCAACATCAACAATTGCTACAACAAGTACATCAACAGTTGCCACAACAACAAGCACTTCAATCGTTACCACATCGACCACCTCAAGCAGTACTGTTTCAACAGCCACAACAATTGTATACAGCGCAATCTGCGGATCTGGTGTGGCTGCCATCTGTGGGCCCCACTGTCCATCTACCGATGAATTCACTTGGACCTGTAGCGGATCATCACCGACAGGTTGCTCCGGTGTATATGGATGCACTAATGGTGGTTCTTCTTCTAGTGACACTCAATGGTGCTGTGCTGGCGGCTGTTCAATAATGGCTTGTTAGCGGATAGATAATCATAAACTGCAATTAATGCGTATAGTCCATATATTTCATAATTATGGAATTACCATGCTATTTCAGGTAGTTATTTATATTTACAAATCTATACTTTTCATGATAATATGGGTGTTGTGAAGGAGCGCAAGGGGGCGTATTCACATGTGGCAGAAAGTATGTTGCGCAAAGGTACTACTGTAGTTGCAGGAGCTGTATTGGCGTTGGGCCTAGGTATTCAGGCAGATGCTCAAAATATAACTATCTCAGCAAACCGCATTGAAAATACTACCTACGCATTAAAGCCATTTACCGTTACAGAGGGCAGCAGTAGTGGTAGCGGTCCAAGACTGAAGTTTTTCAGGGCCCAAAAGTATGATATTCACCAGGCATTTATCATTGATGATGGTAACTATTCAGAAAGGTCAATTGGCGTGTATGTTAGAACACCAGGAGCATACAACAATGCCCAGGCGCTAATTTTAAATGCGCGCACAAATAACGATTACTTTGTACAAGGCAGCATATCAAAGGGTTTTGATCTTGAGACTACCGAGAGCTCTAAATTTAGCTATACCCTTTCAATCTTCAACGAAAAGGGAAAGCCTGTATATGTGAATACATTTCTAATTGATCAATTTGAGCCGGAGCATGATTATTCCCTAGGATTTAGGATAGAAGCGGGCAAGATGTACGCCATTATAAAAGATCTAGAGGACAGCAAGAAACAATATGTGTATGGGTTTCCATCTTACGGGGCCAAGAATTTTGTAGGAGGCCTGACAGATTATAGGGGATTCAGCGGTTTTATGGTAGAGACGCTTGCCAGGGATATTGCTGACATAAAGGAGGGGAGTGCTGTGGACTTTTTAGTTCCTGTGCCTGAAAAAGCCGGCAAAATGCCATCATATATCCTTCAGTCTGATATATCTACTACGCTGACGGGTAAAGACCTAGAATGGAAAAACATAGGAAGTACGGAAACCCTGAAGAGTGCAAGAGGAGACAGAAACCAACCGGGACTAGACATGAACCTCGGATCCAAACAGCCAAGGGTAATCGTTGAAAGGGTGTCAAAAACAACAGAGCATGTAGTAATCGGTGGAGAGGAGCTTAGCGGCTACAGGTTCACAGCGTTAATCGAAGGCGCAGAAGATACCAAATCGGCAAAGGCCAGCACCAAGGATGCGGGAACAATTTTCATGTCACCACAGTCAATTCTATTTATCGGCTCTAACGCCGGGCAGGAGGCATCGGTACCGGTTCAGATATCCAACAATACCCAGAACAGCATAACAATAAATAAAATAGAGCTTGCTACGCCAATCTCGAACAACGGGATAGAATATGCAAGATTAGACCCAGAGGAGACACTCCCAGTCACAATAGGACGGGGGGAGAAAAGGGCATTTAAACTGCTGGCTAGCCTGAGAAATGATTACGAAGGCAATACCCCACAAGGTAAGGTATTATTTTACATCGGTGGGCAGAGCCATCCGCTTATTGGCCATTTTGGGGTATTTTCCAGTTACGTTCCAAACGGTGGTGCGATGTCGGAAGAATTGCATAGAAAAGAGGACAATCATCTTCTTACTTTACGGTTAGGCTGCATGTTCCCGAGCGCACCAAGCAAGGAAATTTCTAAGGCTGGAGTTGAGATAAACTCTTATCCAGGAAACAGAAAAGATTTAATCTATAGCACAGAGATAAGCTTGCTAAGGTATGGCCAACCTACAGATAAAGAAGCTAAAGAGCGTTGCGGATCTGGTCCTGAATAAGTTGATTATTATTGCGTGATACTCAATACAAAAGCATTTCTATAGTTTATAAATCTATTTATTCAACAAAGCCATAAAAACGGAAAGTTATATATATCATAGATTATAGAAATATACTCGGGTGATTTCAGTCAGTCTAATGGGCTTACCGCTTAGGCTATGCTCTGCCCTGCACGATGCTCGCTTTTGCAGGTATATAACATTTGGGTGAATCAATGTCGTCGGATAAATTGGGAAATGGTAAGGTAAACGCTAGGGCGAGAGGCTCTAGGATAAGGCGTCTGGGAAACAGTGCTTGCAAATTCTACTTTGTAAAGCCCCCGGAGGATAGCGATGCAGACCACTTTGCCGAGAGGCTCATGGGCATCAAGAACGTTGAAGAGGTATTCATAACCGATGGCGACTACGGCTTTGTAGTGAGGACTAAGGCGCAGGGCAGCAGATCTGACAGCACATATGATTACCTTACCAAGGTTATTGGCTGCAGCTTCTGCAGGGTGACAAGCCATTACCAGTACAAAAGGTAAGTATGTCATATAAACGTTAAATTTATATATGTTTATATGGTTAATACTATCATGGTAAAGACTACAATAATCCTTGAGGATCAGCTCTATAAGGCGCTGATAAATGAGGCTATAGCAGAATATGGTAGCACGAGGAAACTCTCAATCCTGATAAATAGAAAATTGAGAGAGGCAGGAAATGCCAAAAAGAAGGTCAGAACTAAAAAGATAAGGATAAAACTTGGCCACTGGCTTAGGGAAGAGGAACTGGAAAAAGAAATAGAAAGGGGATGGGACGAGGCTGTTAAATGGAGTGTGTAATTGATACAAATGTGCTCGTATATGAAATGGTGGAAAATTCCGACTTCCATGAAAAAGCAGAAGAACTCTTTGACTCCATGAACAGATGCATTATACCTACAACAGTAATAGAGGAATTTGTAAGGGTATTGGGCAACATGGATGTCAAAGAGGTTATAATATACGAAAGACTTGAAGAATTATTAAATACGACAAAAATTGAAATAATTCCAATATCTCATTCAAATATGTCAGAAGCTACCAAGTCGATATTGAAGCACAAACTTTCATTCAGGCGGTTTAACGATGAGCTAATTCTTTCAGTAGCAAAAAGTGAAAAGATGCCCTTGTTTACTTTCGACAGGAAACTAATCTCACGATGTAATGATGAAGGCGTAAAGAGTCTAATATGAACTATAAAAGACATCAGAATGTATTCATTTGCTGAATGCCATTCTCAGAATACGTTAAGCGCCCACCATCTTATCATTTTCTTGAACCTTATGCGCAAATTGTTGGTGTTCTTCTTTATGTCGTTTACCATTGCCTTGTACAGGATCTTCTCCTGCGGGTCAAGCTTTCCCTCCTTTATCACCTCCTGCTTCTTGCCGTCTACTGTTGATGTTTCCGTCTTTGTGATAACAACCTTCTTTACCATTGAGTACCATTCATCTAGCGAGCTGCCGCTGTAATCCTTGTCCTTCAATATGGAAAGCACGTCTTTCATCGTATACTCCCTGCTCATATTGTGCTGGTATTCATGCAGCAATGGCAGCATTGCCGCCTTGTCCGCAATCCTCTCTATGTCTGCTGGAGAGTATCCCATCGTAGCCCTCGCGAGCCTTCCGTAATTGAGGTGCGATACAGGCTTGTTGCGCGTATAGTATTTGAACAGTCCTTTCCTTGCCTTGTAATCCGGAGGCTTCAGGTAAACGCTGTCTCCGAACCTTCCGCTTCTCTTGAGCGCCGGGTCGATGTCCCAGGGGTTGTTTGTTGCGCCTATTACATATATGCCCTCTGGGTTTGTCTCAACACCGCTCATCTCCACAAGAAACTGGTTCACAGCAAGCCTCAATGCGGAGCTGTTCCCGCCTCCCCCGGGCTCGTCGCCTCCCCTCTTGACTCCAAGCGCGTCAAGCTCATCGAAGAATATTATGCATGGAGTGTTCTTCCTCGCCTGCTCGAATATCGCATGAAGGTTCTTCTCTGTGTTGCCGGTGTACATGTCAACTATCTGGTTTACCCTTGCTATGATCACGTTGGCGCCAGCCTCTCCGGCGACAGCACGGACTATATGCGTCTTGCCGGTGCCAGGCGGGCCATACAACAAAAGTCCAACGCCGAGTTTCTTCCCATATTTCTTGAAGAGATCTGGCTTCTTTATCGCAAGTACTACATTATCCTGAAGGTATAGCTTTACCTTCTCAAGCCCTATCACATCAGTAAATTTAACGTCCGACTTGAAGAATGCTACGCTCTTTATCTGCCCTTCCTGTATTACCTCCTTCTGCTCCTCGGGCTTTTTCATTGCCATCTGCTGCGTGCTTCCGGCTCCGGTCTTTCCCGTCCCAAAATTGGAATCGACATGTATAAGCGAATCGATATGCTCCAGCCTGTTCTTCGCCTCAGTATAATCAGGATTGTTTGCAAGCGATTTCTCGTACCAGTACCTTGCGCCAAGAAGGTCGTTCGCGCTCTCCGCTATGTCCCCAATAAGAAGTGGGGCGTCTGCGCTTTTTGGCTGGAGCGATATTACCGTCTCGAGGTCATGCTTCGCCCCGTCAAAATTGTTTGTGACGCGCTCCGTCAATGCGCGGTTGAAATAGGCATCGGCATACTTCTCGTCTATCTTGAGCGCCTCGTTGTATTCGCTTATCGCCTCGTCAAACTTGCTCTCCTCGAAGAATGCATTGCCCTTTTTCCAGTGCTCCTTTGCCGCGATGTCTACCACATGCTCAGGCGGCGCAGTTGGCTGTTTGTTTAGATTATCGTCAGGCATCAAATACCACTGCATCTGTATAATATACATTCATTGGATAAATATAAATTAATTCTGTAATGCGGTACATTAACCTAATGTGCGGCACACCAGCACTTTTTCATATATTATCCAATAATATGTTCAATTCCCTATCAACAGCACTTATGTTTTTATTCCCTCTTGGTAGGTTCGAGAATCTTACCGTTTTAAACCTCTTCGAGATTTTATTGACCTCCCTAGCAAGAATAATCAATGGCTTCGATTTTGTCTTGTACTGCATATTCAGCTGCCTTACGACAAGCTCGCTGTCGGAATATAGCTCTATCGTCAATTCGGAAGGATTATCAAGATTAGTGCTGCACCAGGTCAATGAAAGAAGCACAGCCCTGTATTCGGCATAATTATTCGTGGTTATGCCATTGTACTCAAAATGGCCGTGGAGAAATTTTCTCCCATCGAAGACATTGAATCCTGATGCACTTATCCCAGGATTGCCCCTTGATGCGCCATCGGTGTAAATGCTTATGCTGCCTATCAAAGCACCGATCTTAATGGTCAAATCAGGTATTTATAGTTATATTTCAATTAATCTATGTGTGAGCATGCACGTCTACAGCATTGAACATGGCAGGCAGCTTGTAAAGGCTGCTAGGAACAGCATAGAACTATTTCTGATGAATGCAAATTTCAATAAGTCAATCGTAATAGAACGGCTTCACGAATTCGATGTGCCGCATGGCATATTTGTGACGCTGAAGAATTATCCGACAATGGAACTAAGGGGGTGCATAGGATTTCCAAGGGCTATCACATCACTTAGTGAGTCAATTGTCGATGCAGCAATCGCGGCTGCATTCGAGGATCCGAGGTTCGTCCAAATATCCGAGAAGGAAATAAATGAACTGGTAATCGAGGTGAGCATACTCTCAAACCCGGTTTCTGTAACCGGAAGCGAGGCGGCAAGGCTTAAATCAATAAATGTGCCTGGGGACGGGCTGATGGTTGAATACGGGCATTTAAGGGGTTTGCTTCTGCCCATAGTCGCAGTTGAGGAAAAATGGGCGAAGAAAAGATTTCTAGAAGAGACCTGTGTGAAAGCAGGACTTCATAAGAACTATTGGGCACAGCCAAATGTAAAGCTGTACAAGTTCGAGACGCAGGTATTTAGTGAGGAATCGCCAAACGGGATGGTAATAGAGCAAAAGTATTAAGGATGATTGCGCATATTATAAGACAAGGGCTCGTAGCTTAGCTTGGTTTAGTAGCACCCGACTGATAATAAACTTTTAGCAGAAGTTTAACCAATTCAGATATCGGGAGGTCGGGAGTTCAAATCTCCCCGGGCCCACTTATGCTTGTCATATATGTGTTTGGTTGCTTATAGAAAGCACAACTATTATCGTTCTGTAATGAAAAGCCCCTATACTATTCTGTAGCAGAACAATTACGGCGTTTAACTTATAGCATAATTGTACTATAACTTAACTTCAGTTTAATAATAGTAATACTAAAGTTTAACTGTAATTTAATTTTAGTAGGAAGGTATTTAAATCCGTAAAGTGATAACTACATCATGTACATAGAGAGAAAAATAAAGAAAGATTTCTTCAAGGCCTCACAATTGAATAACATTGTAATCGTAGTAGGTCCAAGGCAAGCAGGGAAAACGACATTTCTAAAAGAGCAAGCGCGCGAGGTTGGCGCCAAATATCTTTTTTTTGATGATCCTGATGTAAAAGAGCTCTTTGATCAGGATGTTAAAAAATTTGAAAGCCAATATATCTTAGAAGAGGGAATAACAATACTCGATGAGATCCAGTATGGGAAGGATGCAGGTAAGAAATTAAAGTATTTTGCAGATAAAGGCAAAAAGTTATGGATTACATCCTCATCCCAAATAACATTAAGCAAAGATATACTCGGATGGCTAGTTGGTAGGGCTTCTGTAATAAAGCTTTATCAATTTTCCCTAGATGAATTTCTGACACTAAAGGGACAAAAGGAGGTAACTCCTAAAGTACTCTCCCGATTTATTGACGAACATATAATATATGGTGGATATCCAAAGGTCGCAATGACAAAAGATAACTCGGATAAAGAATTACTTCTAAAAGACTTATACGAAACTATGGTATTAAAGGATATTGCAAGGACATTCAATATAGAAGATGTTAATACATTAGAAGAGCTTTCAGTATACCTGTCGCATTGCATAGCCAACCTTTTGTCTTATAATAAAATATCCAAAGAACTTAATCTTTCTTTCCAATCTGTTAAAAAATATCTCGACGCTATGGAAAAGAGCTACCTTATAATAAGAATTAAACCGTTTTACAGAAATAAAATAAAAGAATTGGTGAAGCAACCAAAATTGTATTTTATCGATACTGGACTGAGAAATATGATAGCAAAAGAGTTTTTCATAAGTGTAGAGAATAAAGGAAAACTTTTTGAGAACTATGTCCTAACTGAATTAATAAAGGCAGGAAAAGATATTAAATATTGGCAAACAAAAGGAGGTTCTGAAGTTGATTTTGTATTACAGGAGGGAAATGAAGTGGTGCCAATAGAAGTAAAATCAAAGATCGATTCCAATAACATCGAAAAGGGCATGAAGTCCTTTATAAATTATTACAAACCTAAAAAAGCATTTGTGGTTTTTAAAGATGGAAATCCACAAAAATCAAAAAGGAACGGTTGCGAAATAAAGTTTGTTGATGTACAAGGATTAATATCCGATCTTAGATAGATACATGATCTGCATCTACAATCCCAACTGTAACCTAAAATCTCCCCGGGCCCACTTACTGCATTTCTTCCCAATCGCCAATTTCTTAATGTGGTAGAAAAACATATATATTTAAAAAAATAATCATTTACGTGATTAAATGCATAAGAATCAGATCACTTTTAGTTATAGAGTCGTTGAATTGAGGAAAGATCCAGTCAGCATCATAAATAGGGACAGGGATCAATTCAGGAGATATTTAAGGTCGACACTACGCAATGCTAGTGTGTCTATGATACCACTAGTCCTGGGCACGGCTGGTTTTTACCTAACTGGATATACTGATTATCATCATCAGATACTTATCAAGCCGGCAGTACAGCTTGTTTCTGGTAGAGTGGTCCTTGCTGGTATGGTCAATTTTTATGCCGAAGTTAGGAATGTTGTTTTCTGGGGCAAAAAACTTAGAGAACATCTTAGAACTTCTACAGAAGATCATATAAAGGAACAACTTGGCATATACAATCCTAGACTGATTAGCGATATTTTCAAATAATCACCTATAGAACAGAATAGCGCGGTTATTCAGGGTGCAAAAGTAGGCACTAGTTTCCTGGCCTTTCGACCTTCAATGGCACATGCATCAGGTGCGCCTCGAAAAGCCTCTTGAGCGACGGGTCATTGGACCATTCCTCAATAGTATCGTTCTCTGATTCATGGTTTGATACGAACATAACATTATGTATGTTCAGTTTTTCAACTGCGAGCTTTACCGATGGCCTTATCTCCTCAAGGTGATTCGCCTGTACAAAGTAGATCTGAGCAAGGTCGAGATTGTACTTGTTTGCCATTTCGGAATACTTTCCATCATAGGCCATGCCAACTACTACAGTAAAATCCCCCTCAACTATTGGAATGGCAAGCTTTTCTGTATCTATAAGGTTACATGTAAATTTAAGCTCAGGATGGGTCATCTTTAGGTGCTTTAATATATTGTCCTGTATCTCCGCATTCTTCTGCTCTATTGACAATGCGCTCTCATAAGTCTTGCCAAGGAACGGCTTTATATTGGTGTCATAAACATCAGAGCTGCTTTCCACATCATCAAGCTTCTCACCCGAGCTTATCTTTGAGCATGCGCCCATTGCAACCCTCATAGCACCGCAGTTTGTGTGTGTATAGTCATGTATCTCGGTGGCATTAAGCTCGTAAAGTGTCTTCTCGACAGCGTCAACCCCTCCCCCGGCGTCCCTCACTATGTATATCTTCTCTCCAGGATTCTCCACAGCGACATTATCCCTAAGCTCATCGAAGAAGCCGTTAAGCCTTCTGTCCATGCATCCTATTATTACGATTGTCATCTGATCCATCTATAATTAAATATAAAGTTATTTAATATGCACTAAACTTATGTCCTTTCCTTCCCTAAGAAATCCTGAGACCTTAAATTCCCTCTCAAGATCTGTAAAGACGCCTTCGCTTGTCGTTCTTACTTGATTTGGCTCATATAAGTTGTATCGCTCATTTTCATCAATTACCACTCGAAGATGATTCATGCCTGGTATTTTCTCGACGGCTGCAACTGCATTATTTACAATCTCCTGTCTCCTCCCAGCAACAAGCGGATAAACTCTCCCAACAGCGCGGGATTCTTCTATTATTTCTTCGTGTAATCTGGAAGTTGTCATAGTTACTAGTAATGTTTTGTTTCTAGTATCAGACTCTAATGGGGTATCTTCCAGACGGCACCGAATCGAATTTATATCTTTTCTTTTCTTAGCCTTTAATAATTGCAGCAATGCCTGTCTTTGAACATAGGGATTCAAAAGTTCAACTTGCTCATGGGTCAGAATTTGGGTTCCTAGGTGTTCTCTGATCTGTTTTTCGAATGCTCTATCCTTTGCGGCATAATTATGTATCTGTGTGAATGGTTCCATTGCAGCTTTATAAAAAGGACTTACGCCCCTGTTGCCATTTTTTGCGGCTTCCTTTTTAAATAGTGCTCTTGCCGCCGGACTTCTCTCAATTTCAATCTCTTTTCTCTTGAGTTCAAGATACTCCAGACCTAAAGCCACTATATAACATCCAAGACACTTACCCTTATGGGGTCTAATTATTATTGTGGTTGCTCTAGCATAATCGAATATATCCATCACGCTTTCCTGTGCTGTCATAAAGAATCCACCAGGCGTCGTGACTGTATAGACATTATTTCCTTCCAGTGCCTCCCTTAAACTTCGCGTGACCATTCTAGAATCCACACAAGTAAGCTGAGCTATGTTGCGAACTTTTGGTTTGCTGACCATTTATGTCACCTAAATCAATTATCACTTATTAGTATATGGCGGCTTTAGATATTTATATATTCACATTGGAAAAATCTGCAAATGTAGAGTTATTGAATGGCACTGAATTGTAACCTTCACTACAAAGATTTCTCGAAAATGATTCTGAATTTGGCCCGTATGTAATTATTTCTCTTGCGCGTGTAGCGTTTATGTATTCCAAGCTCTGGCTGAAGTCCGCATGGTCGCTAAGCGGGAATTGCGCATCGGTGTTGAACCTGAACGACTTTGCAAATCCTGTTGCTACTGCTGTGAATACGTTCTTCCTGTGCGCCATCCTAAGACACGCCCTCATTGTCTGTAAGTCCCTTGTCTCTGTTATGCCGACAAAATTCTCCCTTATCAGGTCCTCGTAATTCCCGTTGCTGTTGTCCATCGATGAATATTCAAGCATTATCCCATTATCCAGATACACTTTTGAGATTCTGCCTATCTTCCTGCTGACTACTGGAGTTATTCCAGCATCATTCAGGATAGAGACAAGCTCCTGTGCCTTCCCCATCGCATATGCGCCGAATATCACTATTCCCTCCTTAAGCTTTTTACTTGTCCAATCCTGTATCTGGGTCTCTATTTCGTATTTGTTGTCGAATTTTATGCGTGGATTCTCATAGGTGGAATCCATTATTAGCACATCGGTTTCCAGTATCTCTATCGGATTAGATGTCTTTGAGCCTGACATCTGGAAATCGCCAGTATATGTTATCCTCTTTCCGCTTGTCTCATCGTCAATGAAAAGTTGCCTTGAGCCAAGCATGTGTCCTGCCTCTATTAATCTGAACCCCTTTTCCAAGACTGGCCTATTTCCTGTGATCGAGATGTTCTGGGCCCGCTCGATAAGCTGTATTGTCTGTTTGCTTGCAAGAACCATCTTCGATGACTTTGCCGCAGCAAGGTGGTCTGTATGTGCATGCGATATAAAGTCTATGTCCGATCCCGATTCCTTTCGGTCTAGGGATATCCTAAGGTTGTTGGAATTAATCATCTGGTCGCCATCTTCCAATTCTCTCTTTTATGCTGTAATCAAACTCTCTGCAAATATTTATATATTTCGATTCCCACAAATTATTATGGAAAATGTAGAGGATCTGGTAATAATAGGATCGGGGCCGGCAGGATACACTGCTGCAATATACGCTGCAAGGGACGATCTCAAGCCATTGATAATAAGCGGAATAACAGCAGGCGGGCAGCTCATGCTTACGAATGCTGTTGAAAACTATCCCGGATTCATTGATGGGATAATGGGCCCAGAGCTCATGGAAATATTCAAGAACCAGGCTGAAAAGTTCGGGGCGCGCTTTGTGAATGACAATGTAACTGGGGTTGAGCTCGATGTAAAGCCATTCAGGATATCTACTGGCGATGCCACATACCTTGCAAACTGCATAATAATATCAACAGGCGCATCGGCAAAATGGCTAGGTATAGAATCAGAAGGAAAACTTATAGGCCATGGAATAAGCAGTTGCGCAACATGCGATGCGGCTTTCTTCAGGAAAAAGGATGTTGTTGTGGTTGGCGGCGGCGACACTGCGATGGAGGATTCGCTCTTCCTCACCAAATTCGCAAATAGCGTCACAATAATACACAGGAAGGACCAGTTCAGGGCAAGCAAGATAATGCAGGAGCGAGTAAGGTCAAACCCTAAAATAAAGATAATATTCAATTCAGTTGTTGATGAGATACTTGGAACTGAAAAGGTGACTGGAGTAAAGCTCAGGAATACGGTAAGTGGCGAGACAGCAACAATGCCGATAGACGGGGTATTTGTCGCGATAGGATACACTCCAAACACCTCATTCCTTGCCGGTAAGCTCAAGCTAGATGAAATGGGATATATAATTACAAAGGACGAGGTAAAGACGGAAATAGAGGGCGTATTTGTTGCGGGTGATGTAGCAGACAAGGTATACAGGCAGGCTGTCACCGCAGCCGGCAGCGGCGCAAAGGCGGCGCTTGAGGCGCGCAAATATCTTCAGGAATTGAAATACGAGAAGTCATGAAATATTCTATTGCAGTAGCCCAGAAAACAAGGCATAAATATTAAGAGAGGTACATTATCTATGTGGTAAGTATGCCGCACAAACATAGTTCTAAAGGTATAAATAGGGATAAAACCAATTCGGATATACACCCACAATTAAGGTCAGAGATAAATAATTCGTTACATACCTTAACAGAAACACCCGAACATATAAGAGGCATAATATTCGATTTGATGCGAAAGGGCATATCATATAGCAAAACAGGAGGAATTTTTGGGAACTTACGCGAAGAGGTTGGAAATATATTGGATACCTTTCAACTTAGTATAGATCCCATTACAAAGGAGGAAATAGTTAAACACATCTCGTTACAGCAAGTACTCAAGAGCCCAGGAATTCTATACCGTACGATAAATTTTGAACGTGGATATTCTCAAAACAGGAGTTCATTCACCAAATTATGGTCTGTACAGTATTCTGATGCCATTACTTTACAGTATCTGGGTATGGCCTTTAAAGGCTATTTAAGTGAGAGCGATGTCTCGGTTATTGATATGTTTGCTCTACCAAGGTCAGAAAAAAGACCACTAAGCCTGCTTGGGTTAACGGAAGAAACTATAAATACGATAATAAGAAATCAACTGGAATTGAGATACAGCCCAACAGCTATAGAATCAGCACTTCATCTCCTAGCAAAGATTGAAGAAAAGTAGATATAATCTAAATCTTACATATTTGGGCAGGCTCATAAAAGCTTTTTCTGCATCTTCCTTTGCTCAAGCATGTATGCCCTTACGCCGACCTTCCTTATGTACTTCTCATCAAGAAGCTCCTTTACCAACTGCCTTGATGTGCTGTACAATACATCATAGGAATCTGCATGGCTGTTCAGCTTCCTGTTCTTTATGCGTTCCGTAAAGTCGGAGTATCGTGCCTTTACCGAGACTCCCCTGAACCATAGCCCCTGTTTATTTAGCTCTTTTATAACCTCATTCGAGAGCTGGGCAAGCATTTGGTCAAGCTCATTTATTGCTTTAGTCTCCCTCTCAAGAGTCCTCTCCCTGCCAACTGATAGCGTCTCGGTGCTTTGCATTACTTTACTGTTATCGGTGCCGTTTGCAAGGAGGTAAAGCTCCCTTCCGAATACCCCGAACCTCTCGGCAAGCGTGTTGGGATTGGCATCTGCGAGCTGGCCTATTCTCTCTATGCCCATAAGCTTAAGCCTTTCAGAGGTCTTCCTTCCCACCCCAAGTATCGCATCAACGCTCTTGCTGCTTAGATAATCCTTTATACCATCAATAAGCATGCCTATGCCGTTGGGCTTTGAGTCATCGCATATCATCTTGGCATAATTCCTTCCAATGCTTATGCCTATTGTGCAGGGCAGGCCTATCCGGTCGTTTATCGTCTTCTTTATTACTTTAGCAAGCTCCATGGCCTTGCCCGGATTCATTTCCCCGATATCAAGCGCAGCCTCGTCTATGCTTACTATCTCGATCGGTAATCCATAGCCCTTTAAGAGAGCCATAACCCTTTTTGAGGTTTCCTCGTAATACTCCTCGTCAGATTCAAGGTATACAAGATCAGGCTTTAACTGCAATGCCTTCATCGTTGGCATTGCGCTGTGTATTCCGAACTTCCTTGCCTCGTAATTGCATGTCTGGACAACACCTCTCTCCCTCTTTGCGATGGTTGCTGTGCCTACGACAAATGGTTTGCTCTTAAGTTCAGGATGCCTAAGCTCCTCACATGCCGCAAAGAAGTAGTCCATGTCAAGGAAAAGCACCAAGCCTATGCAATCACCAGCAATATATTTCGTATAGCCTATAATAAATATTTCTACCAATACTGTGTAGGGAATGATCAGATGAGAAAAAGCGCGTTTGACGGAAGCTTTTATCCTTCAAGCAAGGATACAATTAACAAATTCATAAAGAGTGCCTTAAGCAAGGCAAAGCTAGGTGCGGATGTATCCAATGCATGTGCATATGTTGCGCCACATGCCGGATACATATACTCTGGTAAAACTGCCGCGTACATATACAAGGCGATGCAGTCAAATAAGAATATAGAAGGGATAGGGACAATAATCATAATAGGCCCAAACCATACTGGAATTGGAGAACCGATATCTGTCTCAATGGAAGATTGGGAAACCCCTGTTGGAATATCATTGAATGACAAAGAACTCTCAAGGGAAATAATCAAAAATTCCCAACACATACATGAAGACGAATCTGCGCACAGGGGCGAGCATTCGATAGAGGTCCAACTGCCCTTTATTAAGTATCTATTCCCGAAGAAGAGGATCGTTTTCATATGCATGGGAGATCAAAGCGTCGAATCAAGCGAATTGCTTTCAAATGCAATAATAAAGGCTTCAGAAAAACTCAGAAGAAAGGCATTGGTTCTGGCAAGTTCGGATCTCAATCATTACGAATCTGCGGAAACCTCCAAAAGAAAGGACGAGAAATTGCTGGAAGCTATAAAAGAGTTGGACTATGAAAAATTCAACGGGCTTGTTTATCAGGTTGAGGACAGCATATGTGGTTATGGGCCTGTTAGTGTTGCAATGATCTTTGCAAGGCATATGCACGCCACAAACGGGATAATATTGAAATACGCCAATTCCGGGGATCAGACTGGTGATTATTCCAGTGTAGTTGCATATTCGGCGATTGCGTTCCAGTAATGTTGTAGTCAAGTTGGCTTGGATTCATAGATCTTGACTGGTGAAATGGTGTCAAATGGATTGTTTGAAGTATATACTAGAGTAAAATTTGCCCTGGCACTTAAACTCAATGCAAAACTTTGGTCGCAGGAAAAGGCGTTTAAGAAGCAAGCAAGAATAGAGATAGTCTCAACAAACGATTCATTCGACATGTTGAAGTGACACAAATGAACATATCCGAAGCCAAAAAAAGAGAAGGACTTAAAGCATACAAGGAATTTATGAAATTCCTCACGAACAAAGAGATCAAGAACATAGAGAAAAGTGCAAAGGAGTTCCACTCAAAATTCAAAATTGCATGAACCAACAAAAGAGCTTAAAACAATCTGATGCTAATCAATATCATGGCCTATACTGTTGAAGTGACAGAACCCTTTGAAAAGGAGTTTGAGAAGAAGCACAGGGACAAAAAAGAATGGCTGGAACAAACAAAGGAAAAGTTAGAACAGGATCCCGAGCTTGGCAAGCCTCTTGGAGGTAGGCTTCACGGAATTTGGCAATTGAGAATAGGCCCATTTAGGGTTTGGTATGAAATAAACAATAACGAGAAGAAGGTAATACTCAAAGCCATTCTACATAAGAACGAGGCAGAACAGCGGTACTAAAGTTCTTTCAGAAACTCTGACGCTTTTCTTACCTTACCTTTTCTTATTGCCTCATCACTTGCTTTTAACTGGTCCATTACATACTTATTCTCTAAAGTCTCTATGGTTGCCTTTAAACTTTCGAGTTCTGCCTTTGGTATTGTAACCATCTTTACTAGTGCTTTTTTACTCTTCATTTTAATCAACCATATTATAGTTTTCAAGATTTTTATACCTATCCCTCGCTTCACAAATTCATTCCTGAGGACAGCACGTTCGCTGCGCTCACGTGACCTTCGCCCCTCTTTATGAAGCTAGAGCTTGGTGCCCTGGGTGGACTACTTGACCTTCTACTGGGATTATTGTCATCTGTTAGCGTGTTGCAATGATCTTTGCAAGGCATATGCACGCCACAAACGGAATAATATTGAAATACACCAATTCCGGGGATCAGACTGGTGATTATTCCAGTGTAGTTGCATATTCGGCGATTGCGTTCCAGTAATGATGCAGTCAAGTTGGCTTGGATTCATAGATCTTGACTGGTGAAATGGTGTCAAATGGATTGTTTGAAGTATATACTAGAGTAAAATTGGCCGTGGCATTCTGCTGCACACAGGAGCTGAAAGAGCGTATTACCTGGGGATCAATATCCATGCTTATGCTCCCGCCTGTCAATAGATAAGTGCCATTATTCGCGGACAATTGGTTTATGGAGTTTTTGTTGCACTGCAATAGGTACCTAACATTATACCTGTAACCGCTTATGTCATTTATCTCGTCAGCAATGGCGGGGTAGGCATAGAAGGAATTCTGGCTATGGCTTGCGATAAAACCCTCAAGTGAGTATATCGATGCGACAGAGTTCCTATAATAACCGATATCAGAGTTAAGGTCCTTTACTGCCAGAATAATCGTAGAAATTATAAGCAAGAGGGCAATGGCAGTCAAGACCCTTCTCCTTTTCGCGAAAAAGAATTCCAATCCAAGTGCAACTATGACGATAAAGGGCAATGTTAGGGGCGTTGTTAGCATCGGTTCCATGTATATCAGGAATACCTGAAGCTTTCCAGCTGCATGAACAAAGGCGAGCGGGTAAAGATTCAGCAGCGCATAATACAGCACAAGCATGCAAGCAAAAAACCTGCCATATCTGACCTTACATAAGACAATAACAACAGCGAATATCATGCCGAGATAGCCGATAAGGGAGAAATAGGAACTATGGTATTGGTCAAAGGAACTAAGATCGAATATCAACGGAGCGTAGAAAAATGGCTGCACATCGGTACGCGTGAAGTTTATATCTCCATAGCTTAGTACAGTGCCCTTCGGCTGATTCAATACGTTATTTACCGCACTAGCATGGTCGACCATGGGATAAAGGAGGAAATTGCCAGATTGGGTGTAATAATAAACACCTGTTATAGAGAATGCTATCATGAAACCTATAAGCACAAAGGCCAGCTTTACCGCAATGCTCTTGAAATTTCCAGTATCCTTTAGCAATTTAAAGATCTCGAACAAGATTATGAAGATACCCAACAGAAGAGCAAGAGGATTTGTCAGATAGCCCAGCCCTACTAGGAATCCCGTAACCGAATAGTAAGCGAGTTTTGTTCTGCTGCTGCTCTTTTTATCGTTCTCCGACTTGATAAACATATAGGTTGCAGCGGTAACCAGTGCCATGGCAGGAACCAGAGGCTGTATATGATTTGAAAAGATAACGTCCAAGGGAAAGAATGCAAACAAAACAGTGCCTATGATCGCGGCCCTTGTTGTCGATATCTCCTTTAATATCAGGAATATGAACAGAGCCTCGATCAGCGAGTTGAATATTATGTAATATATCGCCAAGCTTGACGAGAACCCGAAAGTGGAGAGCAGGAATATCTCCGGATACAGCAGCCCAGCATAAAAGGATGGTATATCTGCCGGATTTAGTAGGCCTTGGCTAGAATTGCTGAAATTCACATTCCGATACTGGGAAAAGGATACCGGATTGTTCCTAACGACTGCCTGGCTAAGCAGGTTGAGATATATTCCCTCGTCTTGGGTATTGGCGAATATAGGCCCGGTAAAGTAATAGAGCCTAACCGCAAGCACGAGCGCAAGCAGGGCAATAACTATAAGAACTTCCACTGTTTTTTGGTTATCAGTTTCGTTGGCACGCTTTTTATGCATTAAAAACCACTACCTATCCGCATGCGGCGTAAATCTATGGGTGTGATATAAATATATAAACGCGCATATCAATAGCATATAAAAGAACGACTGCTTTATTAGATTATGGTGTTTTGCTGAAAAAAGAACTGCTCGGATTATCATACGAGGCTTTTAAGAGCAACTTCATGAGCCTTAGCAAGCCATACAAACTCAACTTTGCAATCACGATGTGGTGCCAGAGCCGTTGCCTTACGTGCAATATATGGCAGCTAAAGCCAAAGAATGAGCTTACAATAGAGGAGATAAGGGAATTCGCAAAGAAGAACAACTCCTTCAGATGGATTGGGCTTACGGGCGGAGAGCCTTTCCTTAGGGGCGACATAGTCGAGATAGTAAAGGCATTCAAGGAGAACTCGAAGGGATTATACCTGCTTACGCTGCCCACTAATTCATTATGCAGCAAGGACATGGTAGTAGGCAAGATAAAGCAGATGCTTGAGCTTGGAATACCAGAAATTGTTATAACACTAAGCCTTGACGGGAACAGGGAAACGCACGACAAGGTCAGGGGAGTACCAGGAAACTTCGACAAGGTACTTGCGATGTACAAGGCGCTCGCCGAACTGAAGAGTAGCCACAGAAATCTCTCATTCGTATTCGGCTATACAATGAGCAGCATAAACCAGGGCCAGTTTGAGAAGACATATCATGACATAAGAATGGAGATACCGGAAGTCGATTACAATGACTTCCACATAAACATAGCGCAGCTATCAAACAACTACTACAACAACACCGGAGACAATGCGATACTGGCGGACAGGAGCTCAGTAATCGGCGAGCTTTACGAGATAATGAAAAAAAGGAAAAGGACATCCAGCCCTATGCAGTTAATAGAGGACCGCTTCACAAAGGGGCTAATCGAATTCGCAGAGACAGGCAAAACCCCAATAAGGTGCAGGAGTCTTGATGCATCGCTCTTCATGGACAACTTCGGGAATGTGTATCCATCCATAATGTGGGACAGGAAGATCGCAAATATAAGGGATATAGAATACGACCTTGCAAAGGCCTGGAATGGCAGCGAGGCAGAAGAGGCAAGGGCTCTAATAAGTGAGGGTAATGATCCTATCCAATGGACCTCATGCGAGGCATATCAGTCAATACTGGGAGGCCTAAACCCATTCAGCGAAGCCATGAGGCGCGCAAAAAGAAAGGGCAATCCTACACATCACGAGGGGGAGAAAAGAGATGAGATAATTGTAAGCAAGGTAGAGAATTAATCTTTGCCAACTACTCTACTATACCAACCCCTACAAACTCGTTATTTTCATATATCGCAAACCTGCCTAGTTCCTTATAATCAGTATATCTCTCTACAGGATAAGGCACGCCAAGCTTTACTCCTGCATAAACAATATTGTTTGCCTTTATATCTTTGGATTTGCTCTCTACTTTTCCAGTTATGGGGGATATTATCCTTTCAATATCAATTCCCTTCAGCGCGATGTCGTTGTTGTTTATCTTTAGGCTGAGCCTTTTGGATTTTGGGTCTATGTTTTTTATTATAAACATCTTTGCCGAAAAGCTACCGATCTTATGTGGTTTCTCCTTTGAACCATATATTATTGATCCATCATCCACTTTTATCTTCTTATTAAATACTACCGCAATATTGTTGCCGTGCTCTGCCCTTGTTACCTTTTTCCCCTTTACGTATATTTTTTCCACTCTCGCTGAGATGCCTGTGGGCTCTATTCGCACATTCTCGTTTGTTTTTATCGAACCGTTGTACAGAACTCCGAAATATGCGGTTTTCCCATCCATGCCAATGCTGTCCTGTACTACCATCCTAATGCCCTTTCCCTTCCTTGACTCTTTCGAGTATTTCTTGGCAAACTGATCCACTATGTCAAATAGCGGTTTGTCATTATACCATTTCATGTTCTTTGAGCCAGAGGTTAGATTCTCGTTGTTGTATGCGGATATCGGCACATAGGCAACTGGCTTGTCGAATTTTATTGATTTCAGGTAATCTGAAACGTCCAGCTTCACTTTCTCAAATGCCTCCTTGCTGTATTTTATATAGTCCATCTTGTTTACTGCAACTACAAGCGCCTTTATCCCAAACATGTCAGATAAGAAGATGTGCCTCTTTGTCTGTGGCTGGAAACCCTCCGCCTTCTTTGCTGACACCATGAGTATAGCTATATCGCTGTTTGATGCGCCGCTCATCATGTTCTTTATTAGCTCAAGATGCCCTGGCACGTCTATCAGCTCGAATATTGCGCCATTGTAAACAAGCTCCGCCCTTGTGGTGTCTATTGTCATCTCATTCTCGCGCTCCTCTACGAAACTATCAAGTATGTGTGCAGGCTCGAATCTGCTTGACTTGCTTGTCTTCTTCACCTCATTTATCCTTGCTTCGGTAGTATGTCCGGTAGATATGAGCATGTTGCCTATGAGTGTGGACTTTCCATGGTCCTTCTCTCCAAGCATTGTTATTGTATATTTTTCCATAATCAGACCTCATTTTATTATTTTACCATTTACTATGTATTTAAGGCATGGATTTACTGACTTTAAGAACTTCTCAGCATCTTTATATATGCCCAATTGATAATACACACAATTACTAGTCTTATTTGTGTATTGCTTTATTGTATTAGTGATACCTATTGATATCAAATAATTTTTAATAAATTCTAAAATATCATAATTTGTATTTGATATTCTGAGCCTATATGTATAATCACCATAACTTACATTACCTTCTGCTTCATAAAAGCCCCTTATGAATTCTATTTCATTTCCTTTTATTAAATCAAAAATAGTATTTAGTTCTAAACCTTTATACCAATTATAAAAATCTTTACTCTGTGCTCTAACCCAAAAAGTGCCTCTTCCATCTATGAAGATTCTAATCGGATTTAAATTTATTTTTTTTAATGCTCTCCTGAAGGATTTAGCAAATTTTAATGATTTTACGTTTAATGCAATAACGTAATGTCCCTTTTTATCAGCATGAATATAGCCGTCTCCTTTTAAAACTCCTAAAATGTATCCAATAGTTTTAATATCGCTAAAAACTGGATTAATCTGACGCGGGTGCCTATGAGTTTTAAGATAAATCTTTCTTGCTGTTGACATTTTTTGTCGTGCTTTTTCAGAAATTATTATAACACCTTGCCTATATTTTCCCTCAATATATATTTAATTACTAAAGTATATAAAAGTATCCAAACATATCCTATATAAAAGTTTTTACATATATCCCAATGATCTCAATTTTTGCATTATAAACTCACGTTCTTTATCCTGTTGTCTCCCGCTTCTTTCCTCAAGCTTTGTGCCTCTAAGTTCTTCTAATATTTTATCGATGGTATCTGCGTTTGACTTAAAAGGAACAGTGCAGTGTGTACATCCAAGACTCCTGATATCTGAAACCCTCTTTTGCAAAGTAAAGAGGATTTGTCGGAACCTTTTCTCTTTTTGTATAATTCCAAATGTCTATCTCTGCAAAATCTAGTAATGGATGTACTCTTAAGTGTGAAGTACCATCCAGTTTTGAGGCATAGTTATTCCAGAGCTCTGCCGGCTGATTTTTGTAATCCCATTTGAAATCTTTGTCCCTTGGACTGAAAACTCTTTCTTTTGCGCGTATTCCATGCTCATCTCTTCTTATTGATACTATGAGAGAATCAAATCCGTGTTCTTTCATTACCTTCTTTAAAGCAACAGTCTTGTTTGCGCCACAGCAACTGAATCCCGACATTTCCTCCTTTATATCGCTTTTTACGACTATCAGCTTCATATTCCATTTCTTCGCCAGGTCATCCCTGAATTTATATGATTCAGGAAAGTCAATTCCGTTGTCTATATGTATAACTGGGAAAGGTATCTTCCCAAGGAATGCCTTCCTTGCAAGCGCAAGCATTGCCGTAGAATCCTTACCCATGCTCCACATGGCCGCCATGTTCTTGAACTTTGAGTTTGCCTCCCTAAGTACAAATATTGCCTTTTCCTCTATGACATCCAGATTCTGTTCTATCATTGCATCACCTTTCTGTTTACCTCAAGATCCTTTAGGTATATTGTTGCACCCTCTATTCCCTTCTTTGTTGATTTTATTATCGGGGCTTTATACAGTTGCTTGTACCTGCTGTCGTATATAACCGCATAAGCCTTCTTCAGGTTCATCCTGTCCTTTACCTCTGCCGGAAATACTACCTGGTAGTACTTTGCCTTGTCCTTCTTCATCTTCTTGATGAAAAGACCCCAATGTTTTTCATCAGGATTTTTGTTGAATTCCTCCATAAAGGAATCCTTCTTTGCAATTCCACTTGTTTTCACCATCGAACCACATAATTATATATAATGTAAGAATATTATACATAATTAGATATAAAAAGCTTTCCTTACAAAGTTTATACTATGAAGGTAAAGAGAAACAGGAAGATGGAATTTACAACGATATCTGTCCCGACGCAGCTTTTCAAGAAAGTCGAGAAGCATGTCGAGAATACTGGCTTTCCCTCAGTATCAAGCTATGTTGCATTCATACTAAGGACACTCCTAAGCGAGAAGAGCAACAAGAAGGCGGATTACGAGGCTGAGATAATAAAAGAGAAGCTAAAGGAACTGGGCTACATGTAGTCACATGCTGATTATGGCAGAGAGCACTTCCTTATTGTGCCCGAGTGGACGTACCTTTCCGAATATCTTTATTATGTTGCCGCTCTTGTCTATTATAAATGTCTTCCTTAGGGTGCCCATGCCGAATACGCCCTTGTCGCCATAGGCCTCGTAAAGCTTTATCACCTTGCTGTCCGGATCGGAAAGCAGCAGGAATTTCAAAGAGTACTTGTTGCAGAACTTCTTGTGCGAGTCTAGGTCGTCCTTGCTTATGCCTATTATTACGGTATTTATCTTGTCCAATGTCTCCACCGCCTTGTTGAATCCCTTTGCCTCTATCGTGCAGCCTGGAGTGTCATCCTTTGGGTAGAAGTAAAGCACGACGTTCTTGCCCTTGAAGTCGCTAAGCGTGTGAACCTTGCCATCAGAGCCGTGCAGGCTGAAATCAGGGGCCTTTGATCCCTCTCTTATGCTGGTCATTGTAACCGCAATATTAGGTAATTAACCATTATTAATCTTATCGCCAGATATATCCTTGAATAAAGGTATATTTATGGGGCTAGATATTTCAAGACTATTCGGCAGCAAAAAGCAGAAAGTCACAATAACAACGATAAACCTTAAGCTGCAGAACTACATGCACAGCATAAAAGGCATGGAGGTCAAGGAAAGCCCATTCGAGCTCGATATACCATTCAGGAACAAGACTCATACGGACATGCTTACCGAAGCAGCATCATTCAAGGCACAGAAGGCAAAGCCACTGATAATAAAAGCAATAGAGGTGGCAGAGCCGTTCAGGCTTCTCTCGGCAACCCCGCAAATGCCAATAGAGATAAAGGCCGACGAGAAGATTGACTTCAAGCTAAAGCTTGAGACGCCAAAATACAATTACACCGGCGCAATGAATGTTAGCTTTGTATCAGACAGCATAGAAACAATACATATAGAGATATCAAAGACGCTGCTTAATTTCAAAGGGAAGAGAATAGAGATAGAGACCGCATCAAGGATACTTAGCATCCCAAGAGGGCAGATATTTGGTGAGAAGGTTCAGCTTTACAAGGCGATGAGCTACGGCGACACCGCAAGCAAAATAGAGATAGAGCACCCGTTCAGGTTCGTAAGCTCTGAGCCAAAGCTTCCCCTTAAGATAGATGACACAAACAGCTACATAATCGAGATATACATACAGGCACCTGATGCACCCTATGCGGGACCATTGGAGATAAAGATAAGCTAGTTTTCAGCTCTGCCAGCTTTCTACTTTCTGCACATCAAGTATCTGCACATCACCGAAGTCAAGCTCCTTGTATGCGCTTTTGTTCTCATTTATCTTCAGCATTGCCTGGTTGCGCGTAACTGCGTTAACATCGACAACAGTCTCAAACTCGTGCTCTCCAGTTCTCTTGTATCTCACTCGGAATTTAGCCATGAAACCACAGTTAAGAATATCCGCGCATACATAAAAATCTTCACTCCAATCTATTTTTAGCGGAATAAAGCCAAAGAGGTACGTTAATCGACGCACCATCTGAGAAGCCTTATATATAATCAACTACCTTATTTAAAGTAGAAAAGTGAGAGGATGATAACAATTCAACCAAGATGTATTGGGGCAACAAGTGAACCGCAAAGTAAAGCACCATACCAAATGATAGGGGATGATATTGGTGTATTAACAATAAGCCAAGGCAAGGTGGCGCTGAGTCTGAAGTTTAGACTTAACGAAAATAGAATATTTGTAGGTTCTGAGGGTTTTATCCTTCTATCTTCAAAAGGTATAGATTCTGAATCCTCTATCGTAAGAGAAACAGCATTCCAATTGCGTAGAATAGCCACTGAAAGAAGTACTGCTTCTATAGAGACAGAACTTAACTGGTTAAGGACAGCACTTAATGAATCTAACTTACAGTAAAAACGAAACAATCAAAAACTTATTTTTCCTTCTTTCTTTGCAGCAAGCGTTATGTCGTGCCTAACTAATGGCGTCGTATCATAAGGTGATCTAATTGGGTGAGATATTATGTATAACAGGTCGCAGCGGCACAGGTAAAAGCACCCTTGCAAGACATTTAAGCAATGAATTGCATATAGATTCATTTAGCCTAGGCGATTATCAAAGACAAACGTTTTCTAGATACGGCTCACCATTGCAATATCATGCCAGACTTGGTTTGGATGTAACTTACTACGGACAATGGTCAGACTATATATCAGAGATATCAAAACGGAGAACAAAAAATGGGATAATTGTTGAAGGAGTTTATACATATGAGTTCCTAAATAGATTGAGAGACAGCTTTAGGGATGATAACATTCACCTATTACGCGTATGGGCCCCGAAGAAAGACAGAATAAGGTTCTTCAGCATGAAAACCAATAAGAATGGAGATGCAGCTGCAGAATTAATCAGACTTGATAGGATAAAGATGCATGTTGGTCTGCACATTCTACTGAAACATGCAGAATTAACGCTAAGAAATGATAGCGATCTAAATACATTCCTAAGGAACGGGTTGGATATGGCAAAATGCCTTTTTGACAGTTGATATAATGTTGAATAATGCCAAAAAATTAGTTGCAGACACGTTGACGAGGCAAAAGATAGAAGAGGCTGTCAGAAAATTTGCAAAGAACTACTGCTCACAAGGCGCTGTTTATGATATCGGTGGTGTTTCAGGATACAGCTATAAGAGATACTTCTCGGATTACAAAACAATAAATTTTGACAAAAGGGAAAAGCCGGATCTGCTAGCCCGTGCAGAGAAACTGCCGTTCAAAAAAAATACTGTGAAGAACATACTATGCCTTGCAATGCTTGAACATGTAAGGGACCCTGAGATTGTTATAAAAGAGATGCATAGGGTAATGATGCACAAAGCCCATGCGTTAATATGGGTGCCATTTTACTGGCGGGAACACAACTACCCCATAGATAATTATAGATTTACAGGACAGGGGATAAATGCCCTGCTTGAAAGATGTGGATTCAATATTCTGGAGTCTAGGTCAGAACCATACAGCGGGTTTTTCTTTATCCTTTCCCATAATATCCGCTTTCTAATTAAGGATCCGCGCAAGATCAAGAGTTATGACCCGTTGCTCTATATCCATTCAATACTCTATTATCTAAGCAAATTTGACTCTGTATTTAAATTGGAATATCCTTATGTTTATACTGGAGTAGAAGTCGTGGTCGAAAAAACCTAAATTATAATGTGATCTTAATGTCTGAGGAAATAATAGATGTGGTAGATGCCAATGATGAGATAATTGCAACTGCGCCAAGGAAAGGTATACATAAAACAAGCATGCTTCACAGGGCTGTGCACATATTCCTGTTGGATCCTGATGGCAGGATATGGCTTGAGCAAAGAGGGCCGAATACCGATACATATCCCGCATATTACAGCTCATCAGCTGCCGGCCACGTCATGCATGGAGAAGACTATCTTGATGGTGCAAGAAGAGAGGCATTGGAAGAGCTTGGAATACCTGATTTGGCTTTGGAGCGGAAACATAAACTTTTGGCATCACCTGAGACATCCAACGAGTTTGTGGTCTTCTTTCTTGCACACTCATCAAAAAAGCCGATAAAACATTCAGACACTGAAAAGCTCGAACCGCTCTCGGTAGATGAGATAAATCTCATGATTTCAAGAAACGAGAAGTTCGTGCCAATCTTCCTAAAGCTGTTTGAATGGTATAAATCCAATATGCTGGGTTAAAAATTATTTCCCTTTCTTTGCAGCAAGCGCAAGCCCGGCAAGCATAGCCTCAAGCTGTATGCGCTCGTTGGCTCCTTCCACTATCCTGAAGTTGTATTCACCAATGTCCTTTATTATCTGGAGCTTCAGCCTCTCATCTATGTTCAGGTTCTGCACCTCCTTGTAGCACTGGGTCAATATGTCCTCAGCACTCATTCCGTTCCTTAGCATAAGGTTGTCAAGCTCGTTCCTTGCATTCAGGAAGTTCTCGGTTATCGCATAATTAAGCATTGATATTATCTCCTTTGGCCTGGCCTTTGCTGCAGTGTCATATATGCTGTTCTCAGTAACTTTCTTGTGCTGCATTGCGGCGCTCTGAAGCACATTGGTAAGGCGCCTAAGATCACCGTCACCAACATATATGAGTGCTTCTACCGCCTTCTCATTCAGATCTAGAGATTCAGCATCAGCTACCCTCTTTATGTAGGTGCGCATGTCCTCCTCTGTAAGCGGCCTAAACCTAAATACAACGCAACGGCTCTGTATCGGCTCTAGTATCTTGCTGCCGTAGTTTGCGCTAAGTATAAATCTTGTAGATGGGAAGTTCTCCATAGTCCTCCTAAGAGCATGCTGCGCATCTGAGGTAAGAGCATCCGCCTCATCAAGGAATATTATCTTGACCGGAACCTTTGCCATGGAGATTGTCTTGGCAAACTCCTTTACGGTTTCACGTATGACGTCTATGCCTCTTGTATCGCTAGCATTTAGTTCTAAAAATGCACTTTTCATGACCTCGCCGTACAGGTCGTTTGCCATTGCTACCGCGCAGGCGGTTTTCCCAACTCCGGGAGAGCCTGCAAATATCATGCTCGGGAAGTTGCCGCGCTCTACAAAGGACTTAAGGCGCTCAACAATCAGCTTCTGACCTATTATATCGTTAAGCGAGTGTGGCCTATACTTCTCAACCCACGGTAAATCTAAAGGCATTAATATCACTGACAATTAGCACTAGATATTATAGAAGGATATTTATTAAGCTTTCGTCAATTATTATCCGTCGAATGGGGTCGTACGCTAACCTGGTAGACTACTGCCTTTGGGAGGCAGCGATCCGTGTTCAAATCACGGCGACCCCGGACTTAGTATATTCTGTAGCATCTTAAGTAGTTACTCGGTATAAATGATATATTACCATGTAAGTAAAATTTAGATATTTATGATCAACAAAGGCAAGAGTAAAACTTATAATCTTGGAATCACGATAGTCGCAGCATTGATGATTCTATTTGGTCTAGCAGAGGTTGCAACAGGTTTCACTGGAAACTTCTTAGGTGTAGTCTCTACCAGCACTGCAGGAGTAGCTACATACATAGGCGTGGCTATTGGAATTTCCTACATAATTAGTGGATTGCTTATCCTGACAATGAAGAAACGAGCTTTGATAGCAGCCTTCATATTGCTCGGCATAGATGTCATTGGTCGTATCGCCCTTGTTCTAACAGGGTTTTATCCAACTAATTCTTTCAAGAATACGTTTTCTATTATTGCAGGAACAGTAATAGTTGTTATATTTGCTATCTACCTTTGGATAAAACGTGATAAGTTCATGTAAGTGTGTACTTTATTACTCGAGGAGAAATGCACTTTATTAGATGATGATCTTGATCTTTGACGAAAAGAATTTCTGAACTTTTTCGAGGTGTCTTTAAGGGGGCACGTAAATCCGATCCAAGGTTCCTTTATGGCAGGAACTTCTCCCTGTTTATCAGCCTTGATGACATGAGGATGAGGATGAGGGCCACAACCGCTATTATTGCTCCCTGAACGATTTCCACAGCTATTGCCGTGTCATAATTAAAGATAAAAGGTATGAAGTAGCCTGGGAAGACCCCGACAAGGCCAAGCGTAACTGCCAGTGGCTGGTTTCCTCCGTTCCTTGCCTTCTGGAGCGAGCTGAAGATCATCATCATTGTCATGATGAAAGCCACCGTTGATACTGCTATAAGCGCGCCAATTCCCAGAATCATCAGCATTGTTGACAGGTAGATTGTTCCGAAGAGCACAAAGGAATACAGCAAGTTCAGCGCTCCGAAGATCAGCAAATAAGATGCTGCTACCAGCAGGGCGGCCTTCAGGTATCGCGCGTATATGTCACGCTGTGTCATCCCCAGACGATATGAGATACTCAAGGACGCCGTTGTTCTTGTCGTAAACGAACAAGATGACCATAGGTGTTGTCAGCATCATCATCGGCAGCACGCTGAACGGGACTGCGAGCAGCGGTAGGCCCAGCGCGCTGTTGGCTCCTGTTTGGTGCTAGTAACCGAGCTGATATTTATGCTATGGCTTGGAGAGTTTGAATATTTTGAAAGGTTGACGTAAGTCGGGTTGAGGAAAAAGAGCACTCCGAGCCCTATGACTATTGCTATTGCAACGTAGAACTTATTGAGGCCCAGGGCCCTCTTTGCAGTAACTATTACCTGGTTTTCCCTGAACTCCAGTGTCCTTGCTCTCGTTTTGCGGTTTTGCCATTACTTACCACCATCACCAAACAGTTCCTGAAGGGGATTGTCGAGCTCCCTCATCTCCGTAACAAGTATGCCCTTCTCAACTATCTTTCTCAGGGCAAGGCCTGCCTCCTCCGGCTTCGATACGTTGAGCACGTAGTAGCCGTTGCTGTCCTTCTTGGCGTCAACGATCTTCGTGATGTCCTTGGAAGCCTTTATCCCCACCCTGTAGCTCTTTGATCGGACATTCGCAATCTTGTCAAACAGCGCCAGCTTGCCATCCTTTATCAGTATGAGATTCATGCCTATGTCAGTGGCTTCGTAAAGATTGTGCGAAGAATAAAGTATCAGCTTATCCTTGCTAAGCTTCAGTATGAGGTCCCTTATCTCCTTGGAAAGGCCGGGATCGAGGTTTGCAGTCGGTTCGTCAAGCAGGTAGACATCCCTGTCCTTGAGGAAGACCTTTGCTATTGACACCCTCTTCTTCTGGCCCTGTGAAAGATCTGAGACTCTCTTGTCCCGCAGCTCATTGAGGCCTAGCAGATCTATTGCCTTTTCCGGGTCTCCTCCTTCCATCCCTGCATAGAACCTAAGTGCATTGTATACCGTCATCTCCTCCGGAAGCGCGTTGTAGTGTGAGAGGTAGTTTATGTTGCTTCTGAACTCATTCGACGAGCTTATGTCCTTTCCATCAAGAAGTATCCTGCCTGATATGGGCTCCAGTATGCCTGCTATTGTCCTGAAAAGAGTAGTCTTTCCCGCACCATTAGGCCCAAGTACAACGTATACGGATGATTCCTTTGCAGTAAAGCTGATTCCGTGGAGTACTGATTTTCCATTATAGCCAGAATCAACTCCTTTTAATTCCAAAGTATGCATGTTATCCATCTATGCTGAACTATCTCAGATAATCGCTATAAAACTACCTGTTTACCTGGATAGATCCAAAAGATGCGATAGTTGTTGGGGATACGCTAAAAGACATTAAAATGGGGAAAGCTGCAGGCTCTGCAACGGCATTGTTCCTTCCTGATGAGAATAAACCATTTTACAATTTTGCATCGCTCAGAAGGGAAGCCCAAGCTGATTTTGCAGTAAAAAAATTCCAAAGATTAGAACATATAGTAAAGGGGCATAAATCGACTTCTAGATAGATGACATAATAGATTAAGGATTCATGTTTGCTAAGGTATAAATAATCTCTTTGAGAAATAGTATTATGGAAATCAAATCTGAAATGACGAGCTATCCTGGCGAAAGCGGCAAAGAAATAGCCGCCTACCTTGCTATGCCAACATCAAATGGCAGTTCACCCGGAGTCGTGCTTATACATGATATATTCGGACTCAAAGCGCACATAAAGGATGTTGCCGAAAGGATTGCAAGGGAGGGCTACGTTGTTCTTACGCCCAACCTGTATTCATCTGATCCTGAGCTAATGGATGCATTCTCAGATTCAAACATTTCCCTATCAATGAAATTCATGGGAAAAGTTGACCGCTCAAGAATGAGAGACAGCACATACATGCAGGAGATGCTATCAAAGGAACCTGAAGCAGAGCGTCAGATAATATCCAAACTTTTCGCCAAGATGTTTGGTGGCATGCCCAATGACAAACTGATAGAGAATGGGGTCAAGGCCGTAGAGTTCCTGAACTCCAAGGATTTTGTCAAAAAAGGAAAGATAGCAACAATGGGGTTCTGCTTTGGGGGTGGAATATCGGGAAACATATCCTGCCGCACAAAAACAGCGGCATGCGTAATATTTTATGGCCAGAATCCATCACCGATAGAACTCGTCGAGAAAATGGAATGTCCTGTCCTAGGACTTTATGGTGTTGAAGATGAGCGAATAAATTCAGAACTTGACAAATTTGTTTCTGAATTAACGAGGCGCAAGAAGGAATTCGAGATAAAAGTATATGATGGTGCTGCCCATGCCTTCTTCGATAACACCAATCCACAGGTTTATAATGAAAAGGCAGCCATTGATTCCTGGAAAAGGGTTCTTGAGCTTTTCGAGAGATCGCTTAAGTGAATCCTTACTAAGATAGGCTAAGTTTCTCGCCATTTGCTCTTCTTTATCGAGATTGCAAGCAGTATTGCAGCCAGTGCCACTATGACAATCCAGTCTATTGCAAGCATGCCATTCGAGAACTGGACTGCGCCTATTGCGGACTGCACTATCTCTGCAGCATATGTTGTTGGTGATAGGTATGCGATGTACCTCCATGGAAGGGGTATATATGTTATCGGATAATAGACAGGCGGTATTGTCGTAAGGAATATGGATAAAATCCCTATAAATGCGTAGTTCTGCACTATGTCTGTGCTGTATGTCGAGAGGAAGAATCCAAGCGCGATCGAGAATGTGAACATGAGTGCCATTACCGCAAAGATTATTATTGCGCCTATTATTGTCGCCTTTATGAACAGCACTGCAAGTACGGCAAGGATTATTATTGCAGGAAGAGAGAATATTATCTCTGATATCGCCATCCCAAGCATGTAGATGAATGCGCTTGTGGGCGAACTTACAATCATCTCCTGTACCTTGAAGTCATTCTTCAGATGGGAAAGGTCGGCCTGCAGACCAATGCCGCTGGTCACCATTGCCATTATCAATGCACCTGCAATAGATATGTTCAGCAGCGCCCCATGGCTTACAAGAACTATTATTATCAGGATCGAAAGCGGTGCTAGGAGCGTGTTCACAAGCGTTACCGGATAATTTTCCATAGAGTAGATCGCGTTTATGAGTATCGATGCGTATAACTGGCTGAGCCTGCTTGCCTTTTTCATTACCACCACCCCTCCTCTTCCTGTTCTTCATCTGATCCTATGTTCCTCTTTACGAAATAATAGAATATGTCCTCAAGCGATATAGGGTTTATCGAGAATTTTGTCTTATCCTGTATGAATCTCTTTGCCAGCGTATCAGCCTCATCCTCGGAGGTGATTATCTGCTTTAGCCCATCCTCCCCCACTATTACATGCCCGTGCCTTGGCTTTACTGATACGCCTTTCTCGAGCACCCTTACGCTGTAGCTGTACTTCACGATGTCTCTGAGCTCCTTGAGCGTGCCAATTGCAATAAGCTTGCCGCTGTCCAATATCCCTATACGGTCAGCAAGCACCTCGGCCTCTTCCAGGTAGTGCGTAGTCAGGAAGATGAACCTGTCCTTCTTGAGCTTGTTAAGCACCTTCCACAGTTCTGCCCTCGAGATTGGATCCAATCCTGTTGTAGGCTCATCAATGAAAAGGATCTTGGATCCTCCAGATAGGATTGTGGCAATCAGAACCTTCCTTTTTACCCCTCCTGATAGCAATCTATTGAGCGTGTTCTCGTATTTTTTGATGCCTAGCGTTGCAAGCGCGCTGTTTACCTTTGAATTAGCTTCCTTTAAGGTGAAGCCGCGGTAAAGCAGATATGATATTATGGTCTGCTTTGGGGTAAGCCATTGTATCGCCCTCGCCTCCTGCGGCAGTATTGCTATCTGCTCCCTAAGTGCCTTCTCGTCCTTTATCACATCAAGCCCGTTTATTGAAGCATCGCCAGACGTTGGCAGCAATCCGGTTGCAAGTATACGGATAAGCGTTGTCTTCCCTGCACCGTTCCTTCCTATAAGCGCAAATATGCCACTTGAGGGTATTGTGAGGCTAACGTTGTCAAGTGCTGGTGCTCCTTTGTCATATCTCTTTGTAAGGCTCTTGCAGACAAGCTCTGATTTCATCGAATCTGAAATCATATCTCTTCCAGCTCTTTTAATAATTTCGCTGCATGCGCTAGATTCAATATCATTATATACTTTCAATGCCCATTGTTTCTGACTGTATGGGATTAGATTACGCGTGCATAAGGGTAAAAGAGATGAAAAAGTCATTGGACTTCTATACAAAATATCTGGGTATGAAGATAATAGGCAGAAGAAGCTGGGTGCCTGGCGAGAAGGTCGTAATGCTAACTTCAAAAGAGGGCAAACAAAAACTTAACCTAATCCATTTCTCGAAGAGCTGCAAGCTGTATTCGCCATACAAAGAGGGATCGGAGATGGATCACCTTATGTTCGAGGTGGCCGACGCAAAGAAACTATACGACAGGCTTGTGGCAAACGGTGCGCCTGTTGCAATGAAGCTCTGGGAGGAGAAGAACTTCGCGATGGGTTATGTGAAGGATCCCAATGGGATCTGGATAGGGCTAAGGAGCGGCAGCAGCAAATAACTGTTCTACATCTGTTTCTTTGTTTATCTGTCCTTTAGAAGCTTTATCAGTTCTCTGGATATTTTTCCTAAAGGTGTTTTTGATGCACTACCGCGTAACATATTGCTTAGCCTATATTTATCAAGCTGTCTTTCAAAGAAATCAATTTCAGGAGCAGATAAGTTCTCTTTCTCCCACTCTGTAAGCTTCCAATCTCTTTTAATCAAAGCAACCTTTACCGCATTTCTTATCTCGTCGTTAACATATGGCGCAGAACCGTCATTTGAGCCAGGTCCTATTATTGAGCTTGAAGTGCTGAAAGCTCTTTCTTTCGGCTTCGGATATGTATAGAGCCGAAACAAAAATAAAGTAGGCGTATTTGGGTTTTCTGCCGCCGCAAGCTTTTCTTTATAACCTGTTATATCTGTACTATATAAATCAGACAAACTTCTTTCTGAATGATGGACGCGTGCAAGTTCTATTATCCTTTGAGGATCTTTTTCTTTGATAACCAGCTCTGCAGAACCTTTTTCCAGTAGTTCGTTAATTTTACTTCTCGAAAGTCGAGTAAAAGATGGTCTATCCATACTATCAGAATAAATTATAGAGCTAACTCTTTTATATGTTACTTTATTGAGATGGTCTTGAAAGGATAATCCAAAAATTAAATATTTTCCTTTCAGTAGACCTACAAGAGTATTCTGAAAATTCACATTTATCCCTACATTCTTGAATGGATATCAAATATTTGCAGTGCGCCGTTTCAGGGGATTATAAATCTTTGCATCGTAATAAGAGTATGAATGCAGAATCGCAATCCTTGCATGTGATTACTTTTCTGATGTTGTGTACACTGTCGCAAGTGCAGATAACAAGAAATCCCAATCCATTGCGATTCTCAAGCAGTTGCAGATACAGCGATGTCAGAAAGAAATTTAATTACAGCAGAAGCAGGTTAATAGATGAATAAAAAAAGAATTTTATTTCCTTTGCTTTTTATCATGCTAATAATAGTAGTATTGCCAAGTATTTCTCATGCAACCCTTACAGCTGA
>CAVXKJ010000007.1:0-129643 GCA_963762355.1 uncultured Microcaldota archaeon
CGCTCGGCAGATTTCTGCGGCGTTTGCGCGGTCGCGGCTGCTGGTGCCGACCCTTCAGATGGAAGCTGCTGGGGAGGCTGAGACGAAGACTGCTGGGGAGACTGGGATGAAGCCTGCGAAGCCGCCGCAGGCGACGTTCCCGCCTGCGCCACGCCGGCCTTGCAAACTCCCGCCAGCAGCAGAATCGCCGCCCACGCCACAGCAGAGATTCTGGGAAGATACGTCTCGTAAAGTTACCCCCATTTTGTTGTTTATTATATCCGCAACCGGTGGCATCGGCGTCATTCCTATTCCGCCTCCAGCTTCGTTAGAAACTCCCGCAACTCCTCCGGCAACTGGCTCTTAACCGCGATCGTCTCCCCGGTTCGCGGATGCCGGAACTCCAACTCCGCCGCATGCAGAAAATTTCGCGCCAACCCGATCACCGCATTTTTCCCCTCGTGCCTGCTTCGGCGCACCATACACGGTATCCCCAACCACCGGATGCCCCATTGCCGCCACATGCACCCGAATCTGGTGCGTTCGCCCGGTATCGATCTTCAGGTCCAGCAACGTAAACTTCCCAAACTTCGTATCCAACCGCCGCACCACGCGATAATGCGTCACCGCCGCGCGTCCCGCCCTCGAGTCGCGTCGTCATGCGCGTGCGCCGAACCCGGTTGCTGTAGCGGCTGATGCTCTGCGCCAGCGTTCCCGAATCTTTCTTCACCCAGCCATGCGCCAGCGCCACATATTTCTTCTTCACTTCCCGCGCCGCAAACTGCGCGCTCAGCTTGCGATCCGCCTCATCGTTTTTCGCCACCACGATCAGCCCGCTGGTCTCTTTATCCAGACGCAGCAATAGCTTTCAGGTTCATAATAATCTATCAAAAGCTAAATATAAATACCTACTTTTTTTTGGATTTCTTGTCCGCCTTCTCCAGTTCCCTGCCGATTGTGTCTACTGCTTTCTCAAGTGCCAGATATATCGGCTCCAGTTCCTTCTTTACAGTGTTAAGATTAAGTATTATCCCGTTTGTGCACTCTATGCATATGTGTTTATCTGCATGTTCGGGATTTGAAACCCAGTCATCCACATTCCTGTTGCAGATTATACATCTCTCCATAAAATCAGTAAAACGTTCTTAGCATAATTAGCTAAGAACAAAAATTAAAACCTGCATAGCAGGTTTATTTCCTTCCCTTTTTAGTTGCGGATCTTGACGCGCTGTATATTACAACAAGACCTATTATTGCAACCAGTACCCCGGCAACCTCAGCTATGCTTGCATTGTAGCATGATTGCTGGCCATTGCCACCGAATATTGAGGTGACGAAGGTAGATACCTTGCCGACAAGCGTATTGCATGCTCTTACAACATTGTAGTTCTGCCAAAATACACCGATTCCTATTATCAATAGGATTATTCCCGTAATAGCTTTCCATGTGTTCATCTATACACCACAAATAAATTCATTCATTCAAGCGCTTTGTGTATGTTATATCCGAGCATCTTTATGCCAAAATAGACAAGCACAAATCCTACAAATGCAAGGAGCACTGCCGTAAGGTTTAATACCACCAAGACTATGCCTATTATCGTTATTATTGCTCCGGCCACCTTTTTGTAATCAAGCCCTGCATCCGCTACTGTTTTGTCAAGCTTTGCCTTTCCGGCCTTCATGTCGCTTCGCATCTCGGACATCTCTTTGCCCACTGTGCTCTTTTTCGATTTAGATTTCTTTCTCTTAGCCATATAATCGACCAATCATTTATTCCATTATGTGATACTTTGCTTTTTAATACTTTGCTTTTTTGAAAGGTCCAATTCCCCATACTAAAAAGGATATATATCTTGCCTCCTTCAGCCCTGAATCTCTACTGCGCTTACAGACCAGTCTTGCGAGCTTCCAATACTCCAGCTTGTTGTAATAGGAGATCCGCCCGAGATTTGAGTACTTCCTGCCGCTGCAAATTCTGGCGAAGTCTTAGATATTGACCACTGGTCTGTCTGGCCTGTGCCTGTAGCAGTTGGCGCAGAGGAAGGAGATCCCTCGACACCGAAAACCATATCTCCTGAGGTGCTTGTAGTAGAAATGGAAGCCGAACTTGCGTCCCCTTTATTAATGGTACCTGATGATATCGGGGTCTGTGAGGCCCCTGCAAAATCTGTAGCGCCCACCGCCATCTCATTAGGTAGGCCTCCCTTCAGAGTCACGCATATGTTTCCTGATCCTATGTCAGGTGCGACCAGTTGCCAAATTTGAGTTCCTGCCAGATTGCTCGGATTCAGGGAGTTGGTGCCAGATATGTAAGACAGCGCCTGTGAGCTTGAATAGCTAGTGCATGATGATCCTACATCCCATTTTATGCCTGAAATGGCTATGTGTGACGATTTCCAACTTACCCCAACCAATACAAGTCGGTTAGATCCACTTGCTATAGCATGCGACAGCGTTACCGTAGCAGAAGAAGGGACGAATACCACAGTATTAGTGCTTGATACTACTGCTGGCGATGCAGATACGGTTATTGCTACGCTTTTTACCGAATTTGAACTTATAGGTGTGGTTGCGCGGTCCGTAACTACGACATTCGCCTTTAATGGCGAGTTAGTTGTCCATAATGGATTGGATTGTATAGAGAATGCGTTTGATGTCCCTAGCTGGTTTGCGATTATTGTGTTTGATACGCTGTTGAATACAATGAAGTTGTAAGTGTAAGGATTCGTTCCGCCAGCTTCGTAACTTGATATTACAGTGTATTGTCCGTTAACAAGCAATGTGTTAGATGCTGCAATTGTTGGTATTGCAAGTATCTCATTTACTGTTATGGACTGGTGGGTTGAGTTTAATGTTGATGGGGTTGTTGCGCTGTCCGCAACTACCACATTGTAGTTGAATGTGTTGCCGTTTGTAGGCGAACCTGTCTTCAGGCTGCATACATCTGCTGATATACCTGTGCATCCGGCTATTGCTGTCTGCGATCCCGTTACATTGTAGAATGTGTATTTGAAAGGTGGGGTGCCTCCCGATACTGTGGCTGTCAGTGTTATGAGCTGGCCAGAGTCCAGCAATGTATTTGTTGAGCTGATCGTAACTGTTGGATTCTTGTTGACTGTTATGGTCCTTGCAATTGAGTTGTTTGTGAATGGCGTTGTAGTTCCTTCATCGTATTCTATTGCATTATAAGCGAACGCCCCATTTGCTGAAGTTTTGAACGAGATTGTGTTGCTCCCTCCTACTCTCAAGATAAGTACATTGGATTGTACCTGTGAGCTGCCTGACTGGTTATATAGTTCGGCGTTGAATTTTGCACCTGTACCGCCAACATCAGTAAGTGTAAATGTGGCGTACTGTCCTGCATCGAGTACTGTATTTGCTACAGATAGCTGGATTATTGCGCTGCCGCTGTAGCCTATTGATGAATATATAGAGTTGACAGCCGTTGGGTTTGAATCAATTACAACTACATTCGCCTTGAACGTGTTTGAGGTGTAGAGGTTTGCTGGTGGTGTCCAGATGAATGTGTTCGATGTGTATGAATTTCCTACATACAACTGGTTTGCTATTGTTGAACCTGTTATTGAGTTAACTATCTGGTAGTTGTATGTATACGGTGCTGTGCCGTTTGTGAATGCTGCGGTAAACATTATTGACTGCCCTTGGTCGATCAGTGCGTTTGAGAGTGTGAGTGATGGTGTCGTTGGCTGTGTATAAAGGGAGATTATTGTTATTGCTTGGGTATGTGTCGAATTTGCTCTTGCTTGGGTTGAGGCAGAATCAGTAACTATGACATTTACATTGACTGTATTGCCGCCGTCCGCAGCTGTTATTGGGCCCCAAAGCCAGCTGTTTGAGGTAAAGGAATTTGTGAGCAGCATGTTGGCCACGGGCATTCCACTTACCGTATTGACTACCTGATAATTGTATGTGTAGGGAGAAGTTCCACCCGTGAAGCTTACATCGAACAATTCGTATTGGCCACTCATAACTGTTGGTGCATTCGAGGCAGTAAGCGTTGGCGTTGCTAATGCAGGACTTACCGTTAGTGCCCCAAATGCTGCGCTGATTAGGCTTACCGTGCCGCTGCCTTGATTGGTCACATAGGCCAAATTGCCGGAGGGGCTGAGGGCGATGCCAGCTGGATCGCTGCCTACCGGGATTGTTTCTATAACTGTGTTGGTTGCAACATCTATTACGCTAGCTGTTGGGCTTGAATAGCCTACTACATAAGCAAGCGTGCCTGAGGGGTTGAATGCCACTGCTTCTGGAGTAGGTACATCTATTGTTTTTATTATCGTGTTTGTTGCTATGTTTATTACACAGATTATTTGCTGGGCATAATTGTTTGCATAGGCAAGCGTGCCTGAGGGGTTGAATGCCACTCCACTTGGACCATACCCTATAGAGGATATCGCAATGGTATTCACAACTGTGTTTGTTGCGATATTTATGACACTTACATAATTGCTCCCTTGATTAGAAACATATGCAATAGTCCCTGAGGGATTTATGGCTATAGCAGTTGGCGTCAAGCCCTCTGTCGGGATGTTGCCTACTACCGTGTTGCTTGAGGTGCTGATTATGCTGATGTTTTTGCTGCCTCCGTTAACCACGTAAGCCAGTGTGCCTGATGGGTTGAGTACTATGCTGCCTGCGCCGCCTACAGTGATCGTGTTTATTATTGTGTATGTTGTGGTGTTGATTACATCTACCGTGCCGCTGCTTGCGATGGTTACGTAAGCCAGTGTGCCTGATGGATTGAAGACTGTACTCTGTGGATAGTAACCCACGTTTATTGTATTGACTACTCTGTTTGTTGCTAAGTTGACTACGTTTACTGTGGTGCCGTCTGAGTCTGTAACATACGCCAGTGTGTCGGAGGGGTTGAGGGTGATGCCATATGGATCGCTGCCTACCGGGATTGTACCTATCACATGCGGCGATGATTGGAATGAAAAAGGAGTGGTAGTCCCTTCATCATATGAATTTGTGCTGAACAAAAATCCATTAGATCTTGTGGGTGAAGATACTCTGAATGAGATAGTATTGCTTCCCCCTACGCTTGTTATAAGCACGTTCGATTGAACCTGAGATGAGCCGGTTACATTGTATAGTTCTGCATTGAATTTGGGTCCTGCACCCCCAGATTCAGAAAGGGTAAATGTCGCCCATTGGCCTGAGTCCAATACTACATTAGACTCTGATATTGAGATATTTGGTATTGAATATATTGTGATTGGTATGCTGTTTGGGCCGTAGCTGTACTGAGGTGTTGTTCTTGTGTCCGTAATTATTACATTCGCCCTTACCGGTGAGTTGGTTGTCCATAATGAATTGGATGCCACCACGAAAATATTTGATGAGCCCAGTTGGTTTGCTATTATTGAGTTTGTTATGCTGTTGAATATGGTGAAATTGTAATTGTACGTACCAGAGCCACCTGTCGCGTAACCCGATATTGCAGTGTATTGACCTGCATCGAGTATAGTGTTGGACGCTGTAATTGATGATGTTCTGTCTAAGTTGCTGATTGCTGTTATGGTGCTGTTGACTGTTGTTTGCTGAAGCGCGTTGTCAGTAACTGTAAGCTGTATGTTGTCTGTCCCGAGATCGGACGCATTGGCATAGATTATTATCGATTGCCCGGTCTGGCCTAATGTATTGTTGTTGAGTTTCCATGCAAATTGGTTGTAGGGAGGAGTTCCGCCGCTAACATTAGCAGTAACAGTCTCATTCTGGCCTAAATAGATTACAGGCTGTGGTATTGTTATTTTAGGAATTGGGAATGGCTTTAGTGTCACTGCAACCTTGGTAGAATTTATTGATGCGCCATCTGTATCTGTGGCTCCCAGATAAAAGTTATATGTTCCAGGTGTAGTTGTTAGGTTCGGGTTGAATGTATACTGCATAGGAAGCACCTTTTCTGAGAATGTAGGAAGCCCGGCATAATAGGCGCAATAGTATTCCCATACTTCCTGTGTGACTGTGGTTCCACCGTCACAACCGCCAGTGCAATATATGTAACCGTTTGATATTGTGCAGCTGTTCCCAAGAAGCTTTACTTTGTAATTGCCAGATTCTGTCCAATTACCTATCCCGTTTTTAGATATCGGCGCATAGAATGACTGGTTGGAATACCCGGTAGAATCCAATCCGGAGTTGCAGTATATGTAATTACCGCCTATGTTGCAGCTTTCAAATCCGATCGGTGTCGGAAGCGGTGTTGTTGATTTCCATTGCCCTATCCCGCTTGCTGATACGGGTGCATAGTAGTTCAATGCTGTGAATGGGAAGTTAGGGTAATAGCCACCGCTTCCTCCAACGCAGTAGATAAATCCATTTGCTGTCTGGCAGTTGTTCTCCTGTATGATAAGAGGATAGTTTGTGGTTTGTATCCATTGCCCTATCCCGTTTGCGGATATCGGCGCATAGAAGGTGTAATCGTTCCAGTAGTTGTTGTTAACGCCACCAACGCAATAGATATAGTTTCCGTCAGTAGAGCATGTCGCCCCATAATTGGTCTGAAGGTACGGGCTTGTTTCTACCCAGTTGCCGATGCCATTGGAAGATAGCGGTGCATAGTATGTTTTGTTTGAGGCAGTGCCGTTGGCATATAATCCTGCAACGCAGTATATGTTGCCCCTTGCCTGCACACAGCTCTGATATCTTCCTATAGGATATGCTGTTGTGTTGCTCCAATTTAGCACATTGCCGTTGACTGCGCGGCCGTAGATCGATCCTGAAGAGTCTACGCAGTATACGTAGCCGTTATAGGATACACAGGAGTTAAATGACGACTGCCCTGTCGATGTGAATGGATTGGTTGACGAATTGTCGAAGGCTAGGATATCAGCTGTTTTTATTACATTGAAACTGCCTGATCCCGGAGTTTGTTCATACCATTTGTATGCGAATGGCGATGTACCATTGATAGGAAGGGCATAATTTATAATTGCATTCTGGCCTATGGTTATAATCATATTCGATGCTGATGCATTGGGCTGAGAATTAAAGCTTGGCAGCTTGTTTAAGTTGACATAAGCTGTTGCATTTGAGAGATTTCCCCTTGTGTCCTTAAGGCTGAACCTGAACCCGTAAGTTCCAAGTGCGCTTTGCTGGTTTGTTGAGAATGAGTAAGCATTTGATGTAGCCCCGCTTAATTGGCTGAATGTTTGGGATCCTGAGGGATCTTCATACCATTGGTAAGTATAAGGAGGCAATCCTCCGTATGTTATTCCTGCGACGTTTTGGGTGCTGCCTACGTCCATTCCCATCGGGGGCAGTGGGTTAATGCTAGCCTGCTCTACAGCAAGCACATTGAAGCTGCCTGTTGATGATAATTTTGAAGGGATAGCAAGTATATTGCCGGTGAAATATTCCATTTCCGCAGAAGCTGCTGGTAACGAGACTAGGTTTGATGTAACATTGCTGATTCTTGCGTAATCTGTTTTTTGAACCCCAGTATAATCGCTGCCGTAATAGCCTATATGGAAATTGGCTAGCGGTGGGAAGTAGCCAAAGTAAGCTCTCTCGTCTATCCATTCAGCTGAGGACCGCGGCGTGTTATATATGATTGTGGTATTGAAGGATTCACCGTTTGTCAAATCCTGCAAATAGACGGACCACAGGTTGGAAGAGGCGTTTAAGAGTAATATTCTTGCATACATCCTGTCTCCAGGATTCACGCTGAAACCTGGTATGGCTGTCTCGCTTTCAGGAAGCGTCTCGTACCATGGGTAGTAATACGGTGCACCATAAAAGTCAGATTCGGTGCCTGTCTGTATGAGGAAGTCGTTTATGGCGCCGTCTATGCCTATCCATTCTGTGGATGATGCCATAGGCACAGTTGTAGCAGACACATTCTGTACTATCCACGTGCCGTTTATCATGCTTACAGTGTTATTCTGTATGTTTGATGTGTTTGATACGGCTATATAGCCTGCCCAGTTATAATATACAAGCTTAGACGGAAAACCTGTTGCATGCACTATCCCAACCAGCAAAAAGAGAGAGACTACAACGGCAAGCACCAATGAGAGTGCCATTTTACTTCTTTCTGTTATTGTCATACGCCATCAGCTATGAATATTTATTGTGTTTGATATTGTTCCGTTGTATTGGCTGCTTCCCACTGTGAGAAGCGCGACTTGGCCACCGTTGCATGGGGTGCCCCCTATTGTAATCCAATAAGTTCCCAGCTGTGCACTTGAGCCTGCATCTATTGTTACGTTCTGCGTGCCAAACTTGTTCCTGACTATATATGATGAAACGCCAGGATGCGTTAATGATGTTACATATACATCTGTATTTGTTGGTGTTGCATTTGAGGACTGGTATCCGCATACTGTACCTACGGTAGGTATGTTGCCGCATAGCCTGTATCTGCCTGACTGATTAGTTGTGTTTACTTGCAGTACCTTATAGCTTTCAGTAACATGGGTTTGATGATAGAATGTAATATTGTAAGTCTGATTGGATGGAGCTGCTGCAGCCGATCCGTATCCAACTCTTGCAAGGCCTGCACTCGTTTCTATGAAACCTGTCCTGGATGTAGAGTAGGCTATGTTACCCTTTGCGCCATTATGCAGAACATAATCTGTTATCCCATTTATTTTATATACTAACAAGCCACGTATGCCAGTTATGGATACGAGCGCCTGCCCCTGAGTCTGTGCCGGGCATGAGAATTGCGGCATTGAGCCTGGCACAATATTTTCAGGATTGGATTGCGCCTGCGTACTTGATTGTGGAGAAATAGACTTTTTTATACCATTAATTTGAATATTCTGTCCTTCTAAGACTAGCGCTATTACGACTGCAATGATAATCAAAAAAATGAAATATTTTTTCACTAAGTCACTCTAAAGTGGTAAGCCCCCATCTTATTCTATCAGAAAGCTATAAAAAGATTTCTTTTATTTTGATTTAATTTATTCTGCTTCCGCATACAGTATGCAAGTACCTGCACTACATTGCCTGTGTTCATGTAACGCACCTTATTTTTATAATAGTAATATTACAACGAAGAGTCTTTAATCCATCATTTATATCTGCTGTATCTATAATCTCTGATTTTTCTTATTATTATAGTGCTAGTTGGGCCTTCAACCCTTCTAAATAATTTTTCCCTCTGCATTGGCTAGTTGTCTTTCTTTTGCCACTTCTCTAATGATATCCTCTTCAGACAATCTACCATATCTATTGTTTCTTTCTTTAACAATCTCTAATATTCTTCTTTGCACATCTTTAAGCTCTAGTAGATGTAGCTATTTATTCTTTAGCCAAGTCTTGTCTGTTTTATTCATGCCGTGCACAACTTATATCAAATCTTATTATATACCTTCAGTCCGATACCCGTGCATTTATCCAGTACTGGTTTATCGAAAGTAAAGAATGGTGCATCATTAGAAATACTTACTGCAACATATAATGCATCATAAAATGCTATTTTCTGCCTTTTGGCTATAGTTATAGCATTACTAAGTAATCCATCAGTTCTTAACAGACTCAAGTTATTCCAAATCAGTATTAAATTATTTATAGCTGTATCAAATTGGGCCTCAGATATATCTTTCAGCAGAACTAAATGCTTCCAAATACCATTTATAGCTTCTGTAAGTATTAAATCAGGTGCAAGTATTGGCTCTCCAATCTCGATTATATCATCGAACAGTTTTCTCGCAATATCGGAATCTTCCTCTTTTATTACAAGTTTAATAATTGCACTCGCATCTATAGTGATCATCTGGAATCCCTATCTTCTCTTATTAGTCTCGTACTGTCTCCTTTTACTTTTATTTTATCAGCGTCTTTGTATATTTTTTTCATAAGCTTATTTAGCCTGAGGGATTTGGCTCTTCCCTCTATATAGTTACGTATATCTTCACTCCAGTTGATTTTACTGTACTTCATCAAGTCCTTAATCTCCTTAGATACTCTTATTGTTACTATTTCTGATACAGATTCTGACATATAACCACACTTATATTACGACCAGAAAGATATTTATATGTATTACTTATAGTATACAAAATGTAATACATGGGCCTTAGCCGGGATTTTCGTACTTCTTGAAAATGTTTTCAAAAGTTATGTCGAACCCGGTCTAAAGGATCCACAGTCCTCCGTGCAAGCCGTTACACCACTAAGGCCATTTATATATATTTGCGCAAGCCTCTTTTAAGAGCTTTTGCTATCTTATCTCATAATACCTTTCTATGAAATCCTGACCGGTATTATTATTTATAACTGCGCGCTCGAGATAATCCGCGCGCTTTTTGAGTTCTTTTACTGCATAATCCTTGCTTACAAGGTTCGATTTTGCATAATTTTCTATCACCTTTGATTCCAAGATCTTATTAGGATCAATGCTGTTGTTAAATGCAATTCTCTCATTGTATACTGATTTTGGGATAAAGTGCTCTGCTATTGCAATTACTTCCGCGTTTTCGATCCATCTGTATTCCGTAATTGCGGCTATTCCTGAATCATCAAACGTCACTGTTATGTCCAATGCATTCATATCTGCATTTTTTATGCCGAAATCCTTGGTTAGTGTCCTAACCATGCTTCTACCGCGGAAATTACCAGTTATGGATGCCATAAAAGAGACTCCGAATTTCGAATATTCGAATAATGTTCCTATGTGGGTTGATGATGAGCATAAGACCCTATCAGGCATTACCGATGAAATTGCTTTAATGAGCATGGTCTTCTGCTTCCTTAAGCTAAATACTTTGGGCATTAGTGCGAATAGCATTCCATTTGGCGCATCTTCGTGCACCATTTTTAGGAAATTTACTCTGCTTATATGTGTGTTGTCTACCGTAAAATCAAGGACTGTATGGTATCTTGGCACAAAGAGGCTCAGCTGATTTATAAAACGCCCTGCCGTTTTATCCTTATCGAGTATTATTATGTTGTAATTTGACTCTATTGCAATCCAAAGATATGCAAGTATGTGCGCATCTGTCGATTTTATGAGATTTATCAGGTGGTAGACAGCACTAGTCTCCCGTTCCGATTGCGTTGCCATTTCAGCTGGTTTGTAAGCCAAGAATTCTGCCACATATTCACCTAGATAGATTTATTTGTTCTAGTCTATAGTATTGTTTATTCTGGTAAAAATATATATACTTTTATATTTATTTAGGATTATGTGGTTTTAGGAATAAAGATGTAGATTAAGAAAGCTTTTTAAAGCTTTATTTACAATTATAGATTATGGTGAAGAAGGAAAAGGAGAAGGATGAGGTATGGGTGCTCAGGAAGGTGCTTAGCAGGCCCAATTATGCAGTTATGGCATTACTGCTTCAGAAGTCCCCAAGAACAACCCGCGAACTATACGCGATCCTTGAGAAGAAATTCACAAGAAAGACGCTTATCATAACATTGAGGGAACTATCGCTTGACCTCAATGTCATACAGCCAACCCATATAAGAACTGACAAGGGATATGGCCTTGGCTACAGGCTGAATCCAAAGGTCAAGGAGATAACAAAGAGCGTTCAGAAATTCTCCAGAACTATAGAGAACATCAGGAAGGTCTAGAATTATTACTTAGGATCAGTATCTACCGATTTATTTATCAAGCGGGTTGATATCTTTCTGTACAGTGTTCTTCTGCTAATTCCTAGTATATCTGCAGCCTCTGTAACATTATGATCTGTTTTCGCTAAAGCCAACTCTATTAATTCTTTCTCCGCTTGGTCAATAGTAGGTAATGTCTCTAAATTAGTATAAGCGGTTCTCTGTGGTTGGTTATCTATAAACCTATATCCTACAACATGGCCTACTTTCAGCACTAAACCGGACTTTGCAGTCCTGCTTTCCGGGTCTGAAGCGGCTATAACCATTCCGCGCTCTACAAAGCGTTCAAGTGATCTTACATTTCCATTAAATCTCTGTTCATTCAATAAATTAATAATACCTGGCTCTATTTCATGCAATTTTACACCGCGTGAATATTTATCTGCAAAATACCATACTAATTCTTGTAAATCTTCCATTCTTTCTCTCAATGGTGGCGTGCGGATCTCATAACTATTAATGCGATAGAAAAAATCCTCTCTAAGCGTGCCATTATGTAGGCATTCTTCTAGATCCCTGTTAGTTGCTACTATTATCCGCGTATTAATCCTTACTGACTCGTCTGAACCAAGGCTCATTATTTCTTTTTCTTGAAAGAATCTTAATAATCTAGCCTGTGCTTCCCGACTAAGGTCACCAATCTCATCAAGAAAAACTGTACCTTTTTCCCCACTACGAAGCCGCCCTTTTCTATTTGATTTTGCGCTTGTATATGCATCTTTACTATGGCCAAATAATTCAGATTCTAACAAATCCTTTGGAAGTGCAGGACAATTAACTATGGCTAGTTTATTACCTTTCCTTTCGCTTGAATTATGGATGGCGTGTGCAACCAGTTCCTTACCAGTACCTGTCTCCCCCAATATTAAAACATCAATGTCCGAAGCTGCTACTGTTTTTATCTCTCTTCTAAGTTCCATTATTTTACTAGATGATCCAACTATGCCATGTTCACTGTTTATTGGCACGTCTGGTCTAATCAAATTATTAGTATGTGGATTAGTGATTAATCCTACTCTAGCGGTTGCCATAACTACCACAATAAATCATTCTCGCATGGGTATAAATATCTATTCTGCAGAAGCAAAAATTGCTTATTCCTTAATTCCTACCTTTTTCTGGTTTTTAAACATCTCTATGACCTCGTGCGTTGTCGTTGCCTCTTCAGGTCCCTTGTCCTCCCTTATCGCCTTCGGCCCTACAAGCCTGGGGAATCTGAGAGCATACCCTGTCTCTATGCCTGCCTCGTCCTTTGACCTTCCGCAGGTGTGCATTGGCGACCTTGTTATCTCATCCGCGTTTATTGTAACAACGTACTTTGGCTGCACCCAGAAATCAGGCACAACAAGCGAATCAATCCTTGCTGGCCTGTTCCTTGATTTTATCTTGTCAAGCGTTTCCTTGAGTTCTTGCATCTGCTGTTCGGTGAATCCTGTCCCTATCCTTGATATGGTCTCAAACATGTCACTTTTATTGTTGTATGTTGCGCACAGCAGGCCGCCAAACTTGAATTCTGCCCTGCCGCCCCTACCAAGGAAGTATCCGACTATCACAAGGTCAAGGGTGTCTGATAGCTCGCCCTTGTAGCTCCTTTTCAGTTTTATCCATGAGAACTTTCTTGCGCCTGCTATATACGGCGCCTTAAGATCCTTGGCTATTATGCCCTCAAGCCCGTTCTCTACCGATTTCTCGAAGAACGATTCAAGCTCCTTCGCTGATTTTGTCACTATCTTCACTGTCGGAGTTACAAATCTTCCAGTCTTGAATATGCGCTCCAGTGCCTCCCTCCTTTTCTCATATGGCTCGCTCAACATGTCCCTGTTTTCCAAATACAGAATATCAAATGCAAACATGTGCAGTGGCAACTCCTCTGCCTTCTTTTCTATGTCGTGCTTCCTCTTTCTCTGAATTGTCTCCTGAAATGGAAGATATTCGCTAGTTGACTCATTGAATGCCAGCGCCTCTCCCTCAAATATTATCCGCTCTGCCTTTACCTCTTCCCTTACTGCTCTGACTATGTCAGGGAACATCTCTGTCGTATTCTCAAGCCTTCTTGAGAACAGCCTTATTTTGCTCCCATCCTTGTGCACCTGCACCCTAAAGCCGTCATATTTCTGCTCAACCGCTGCTATCCCATGCATGCGCTCCAGTATCTGCTCAACTGTTGGCAGCCTCTCGGCCAGGGCAGGCCTTACAGGCTTGAATAGTGTTACCTTGAAATTTGCTACAGCTTTCGGGCCCTTGGCTACAAGCTCCTTTGCAACAAGGCCAAGGTCATTGCACAGGTTATACGCCTTCTCGATATCAGCCTTGAATTTCCTCTCGCCTGTTTCTCTTACGGAGAGCGCCTCAATTATGGTCGAATCCCCGACCCCCAGCCTGAGCTGCCCAAGAAGGTATCTGACTGTGTATTTGGCCTCTATTGGGTCGGCAGAGCCTATCATGTCAGCAAGCATGGCTATCTTCCTGTCCTTGCTTCCCTCGCCCCCGGTCTCAGCAATTTTCCTTACCTTTTCATACGTCTCCGATATGGTGTATTTCTTGCTGCTAATTCTTCTCAGCCTTGTCTTTGACTTCATCAGCTGGACCGCGATACCCATGTCCCCGCTTTTCTTGTATTCCCTTTCAACATCCTCTTTCTTGTAGCCTGTTGATATTGCTATTGCCTCCTCGACAAGCTTCTCGGCAACGCCAAGCTCCAGCCCCTCAAATGGCGGAAGCAGTATGCCCTGAGTTATGTAAATCGCCTGCTGTATCTCCTTCACGTCTATCTTGGCTAATGCCTCTGACAGTATCTCAACCATCTTAAGCCTAGATGAGACCGATTCAAGCCTCTCATAGTATTCGGAAAGCTCGCTGAACAGCATATGATCAAGATATCTACAAGGTGCAAATATTTAAGTATTGGCTATCCAAAAATAAAGAAAAAGGCAAATTTATACTTTACCTTCAAAAATACTGGAACCAGCTTCAGAAGGTTTAGCCTTGTCTAGATCAACCTTGCTATCGGTAGACTACTTTGTCATGGGCAGGATTGCGCGGATGCCCTTATCCAGTTGCAGCCCATCTCATTTATGCAGGAGTTCTGACCCTGGTCAGTGTTGTTTGATTGGCCTTGAGCTGCATCCACACATTGAAGTCCTACTGTTCTTGAGAGGAAGATGTTATCCATAAATTGGTTTTGGGTGGAATTTGCCAGTAGCATGCCTCCTCCTGTGCTTGCCGTTGCGGTATTGTTGCTTATTGCAAGGAATACTGAATTTGAGATAAGGTATGCAAGCGATGCGTTCGACACGTAGTTGTTTATAAGCGACCCGCTTTCAGCATTTGATATATGTATACCAGAACCTCCAGAGGCGGATATGTTGTTCAACTTTATGCTTGCGCTGCTACCTGTTACATTGATCGCAAAGCCGCCTGCACTACTATATACAGTATTGTTAAATACTGTTACGCTTGAATTTTGCGCCTCTATCGCAGCTGTAAAGCCCTTTAGCACGCAATTCTCTATCCTAGAGTTCTGCGAATTGGTGAAAGCGGCAAATGTTCCCCCATCTGTTGCTATTATCGTATGGCCCATGCAGTTTATTGTGCTTGAACTGCCCCTTATGGTCAGGCATGCCGTCCCTGCAGTGTATTCCGCATCTTGCGATATTGTTATGAAGTCTGGGTTCTGGGAGAGCGTGCAGCTTACGAACTGGTCAGACTTCAGCAATGTGGCAAGCCAGTAGCAGTTGAGTTTCTTTGTCGCGAAGTTCAATCCTCCTGCCTGCGCACCAATGCCGCCTGTGCTGCCATAGCACAGGAAATCAGTATAGGCGCTGCCTGAAACCGTGTTGTTTACAACAGTATTATTCAGGGATCTGCCGTCGAATTCGATGCCCACGTATTCGGATGTTGCGTTGTTGTCCGCTATCCTGTTGTTGAATGAGCTGTTTAGCAGTATGCCTACTCCCCGCGTGCTCCCATAAGTGAGTGAATTGTTTATTATTCTGCTGTTGGTGGAATTGATCAGATCAACGCTGGCATTGTAGGTGCTGTTGACCTTGCTGTTTACAAGAGAATAATATGCGCCACCTTTTAATATAACGCCATAGTGGCCGCCCTGTATCGAAAGGTTAGAGAGATTTACAAGCGTGGAACCTGATACGTTAAGCGCATCCATGAAGTTTATTATCCCGCAATTGCTTATTGATACATTCTTTTCGCGTGCAATGTAGAATCCTGTCCCTGAATCGGTAGATCCTGATGCTATTACATGGTTATCGCATGATAGGTGCACATTGTTTGAGTCTATGGCCATGCATTTTTGTTGTGCAATAAATATGCTAGAGGTTAGCAAATAGTTGCCTGGCGAGCTTATTGATTCACAGGAGCTTATAGGGACATAAGGAAGCGCAGTGGATACGAAGTGGTCGCAGTTCGCCCATTGCGCATTTGTGCTTCCGCAGGTGGTTGACTGCATTAAGTTTATGCTGGCATTTGCGGAATCAGGGCTGGCATATATATCCAGCTTTGAATCATTCATGATCAGATCCTTGTTGAAATTGTTGGAAATAGAGCCGCTCTGCATGAACACACCGTAGTTGTTGTATGATATATTAAGCCCTTGGAAATTGTTTGCAAAGGAAGCAGTGAGGTATATCCCATAGTTGTTTCTTGTTGCTGTTATGTTTGAGAGTGCGGTTACGCTAGTGTTGTAAAGCTGCACCCCTAGGCTGTCATTCGTCAGTGTTATATTGGAAAGGTGTGCCTGGCTGACATTGTAAAGCGCAATCCCTCCATTAAGCGCATTTGTTATCCTGCAATTCATTATCGTTATATTTCTTTTGCCATCGACAATTATTCCGGTTGTGGCATTTGTTATATCCAGGCCGTTGCAATTGACAATTACGTTCTTAGACTTTATGGTTATGCATGGATTAAGTATCGACAATGGATTTGAGGTGTTGACAAAAGACCTCATGTTAAGGCTGGAGCCCAGTTGGTACGTACCAGGGCTGATTACCGAACCGCACGAGTTTATCTTGCTTGTTAGGGATATACTCGATATGTTCGGAGGTACGTTTATGCCCCTGCATTGCATGAAAGCGCATCCGGTATTGTTGTAGCATAGGTTGGAATACGCCTTGCTGCTTGTCACAAGCCCGTTCGGAACACTGCAGCTAAGAGAGTACTGCGTTCCATTTATGAGGTTGTCCTTGAATGTGTTGTTTGAGGCGTTTATGCTTATTCCATAGTACTGGTTGTATCTTATTGTGTTGTTAATTATCTGCATTCCAGAGGTACCGTTTGTAATATATAAGGAACCTTCAGTGCTTGAGGACTTCGAGAGGTAGTTGTTCATTATGCTGCCGTTATGCACATTCCCGAGATAAATATTGGAAACGTAGTTTATCGAGAGGTTGCTGTTGCTTATGCTGAGCGAATTGGATGAGATCGCATACACCCCATATGAGAAGTTTCTTATCGTGCAGCCAATAATCGATACATTTTTCGTGCGGTTTACCAATATCGCATATGTGAATGGAGGAATACCAACAAACGGGCCTGAGCCTACAAGCTGGCTGTTGCTGCAGCTTATTACCACATTGCTCGCAATTACATTTATGCATGCGCCGCTCGTTATTGCTGTCTTGATATTGCCTGAAATCTTGTATATTCCGCCCTTTGATACTGTTGTGCAGTTTGATATCGGACTGAAAGTGCTTTGGGTTATTGTTGATGTGGTAGCTAGTATTGTTGTGCTACTTCCGGAGAATATGTTTCTTGATGCGGTAAGATAAAGCGCAGCGCCGATTATTATAACTATAATCAATGCAATTCCTATTATTTTAGGGCTTATATATGAAGGGCCTGTGCCCATATTTAGGCTGAACTTAGACTGTAATGATTCATCAGTATTTGCAGGCTTATCCTGTGAAGCCGGTGCAGGGTTGGATTGCACTTGCCCTCCAGTAGGTGCGGGTTGGGGTACTGGTGCAGGACTGGGTTGCTGCTGCTCAGCTGGTGCAGGCGTAGGCTGAGATGTTGGCGCAGGCTGTGCTGGGGGCTGGGTTGATGGCGGCGGCGTAGGCTGATTATTTGGTGCTGTAGGCTGGCCGGTCTGAGTAGAAGGGTCTTGATTATCCATATTGATTCCTTGAATGGTTAAAGTTATGGATTATATATAAAAGTGCATTATTAAAAGTTATTGTTATATGCACAACATATATCACAGAGAGATAGTGCTTTATTCCTGTCCGGAAGAATAGATTTACCGTGCCTCGGTAACTCAGTGGTAGAGTGACTGCTTCGTAAGCAGTAAGTCGGGGGTTCAAATCCCTCTCGGGGCTTTCTTGCTTGAAGCTTTCTGAAAAATCAATCGCTCACAAATTGGACTTCGAACTCCTTAAAACATTTCTTAATTTCAAGGAAATCTCTGTCTTTTGTATATAATCTTAGCTCGTTTGCCATTGCTGTTGCAGCGATATATATGTCATTTTCACCCACTTTCAACCCATTTTCCTTTAATCTTACAAATATCTCTGCGGCCTTCAAAAGCACAGGATTGTTAATTGGCATTATATCAAAAGAATTTTCCAAAAGTAACTTATTCTCTAGTGGTTTCTTTTTATACCGTATAAACTCGTATATACTGATTACTGATATACTATTGTCATTAAGAAGCTCGGAATGTCTCCCGTAGTCTATAGCGTCTATTAGCATAGTTGTGTCTAGTATAGATTTCTCGGCCATCCGTATTTACCTCTATCTTCAAGTAGTTCTTTTACATTAATTTTTGCCTCTTTTTTATTAAGCTCAAATAGTTTCTTTAGCGAGATTCTCTTCAATAATGTTTTATAGTTTTCCAGAAGCCTCTCAAGTGCATCATCCATGTTTGCAGTATCAAACTCCTCCTTCAATTCCGCTAGTTTTTTGTAAGTCTCTACAGATACGGCTATCGTTTTCATAACATCACAGTATATTTATAAATCTATAAATTTATAAATGTTTGCTTAGAGAGGCACTAAAAGTTGCATATCTGGAGATATCTGTAGGGCTTTGTCTAGATCTCGTATCTTCCTCCCGGGGCTAATACCCCCGACTTGTTGGGGGATGGAGCTGTCGTGCCTGGGGTTCATAAGGGGCGTAGCCCCTTATCTTATATCGACTGTAAAATCTACAGAAAGCTTTAAATATTAAGAAACTCATAATAGATTTGTGATAAAATGGTAGTTTCAGCCACAGCCAAAAGGCCGGAAAATCTAGTCTACTATAGGGCGAACACCACAATGGATTTTGAAAAGGTGTTCAAGCTTCGCTATCAGGTATATGTAATAGAAAGAGGCATGGAAAAATCTGAAGACCATCCAAATGAAAGGGAAACGGATATTTTTGATAAAAATTCTGTTCATTTCATTTGTGAGAAAAATGACGGCACACCAATCGGCACAAGTCGGATAATCCTTCCGTCTCCTATTGGATACCCTATACAAAGACATTTCACAATTTCCATCAATAATGGCGAAAATACAGCAGAAATATCCCGTTTAGCTGTAAGCAAATTTTATAGACACGAAAATAATGGTGTCCATCCCATTAACCATAGTACGCATACGGATCAGCAGACAGAACATAGAGACCCGTCCATAGGTTTACTTAAAGAGATGTTTCAATTCTCAAAGGTTTATGGAATTGAATATGTGTATACAGCTATGGAGGAAAAACTCCTAAGACTCTTAAGGCACTTTGGATTTAGGTTTCAGCAGATAGGCCAATACAAAGATTACCATGGTTGGAGGGCCCCATTTATTATACAGACATCTAAAGTCGAGAGTGAAGCAAGCAGATTTTTAGAAATTATTGATTATAGATGTGGTACTTAAGAATCTAAAAACTATATCTCCAGCTAATAATGCCCAATGGCTTTTCGAGCTGGGTTTAAGGGCTAACCATGTATTTAAACTTTGTGGACATAATGTCAATTTTAGTGTGCAAGGGGTGTGGGGTCGACTAAACCTACCGAATTTATTCGAGAGATACAGGAGACCCCACCGCAGTTGCTGATTCTAGGACTTTTATTGGTTCCGTGAGCAAAAGTTGTTAACGGCAGCGCAAGCGAAAAATTTTTGCGCCTGCAACTCTGCCGGAAACGTGATTGTATGAGTAGTGGAACCTTTGTAAATAAAAACCATTCGGTTGGATTATCCCAGTACCACTTGGAGTGGTGCCCCAAATACAGATTCCCTGAACTGACAAGTGTATATGTGAAAGAATTTCTAATACGGAAATTTAACGAAATAGGAGAACAGTACGGGATGCGCATACATACAACTGCGATTGGAAACGATCATGTACATGTATTTGCTTCAATTCCAGTGACCATGACTGTTGAAAAGGCAGTCCATCTTCTCAAAGGCATATCGTCACACGAACTTTTCAGAAAATTCCCGTCCTTCAGATTTACATATTACGGAGGACATTTTTGGTCGCGAGGATATTTCTTCAGAAGTGTTAGTAACATAACTTCTCAAACAGTAAAGACCTACATAGAAAATCAGCAACACACGAAACTTGCACAGACTATGTCTCAGAAACAACTGAAGTTAGAAATATACAGTTGATTACTCTGCGATACAACGGAGGAAACCCACGAATTTATTCGTGGGTGATCATTAAATACTCAAAATTGTGAACATAATAGGAAAAGTAGTTACATATCTATAGATAGCTGAAGAGCTTGGCAACATTTTAATACCTTTCTCCTGGGGTTTTCTAGATGACAAAACCATAATATCGGCGATTCAACTCACTCAAAATTAGACGATGTCGAAAGAGCATGTTTATATATCTAGAAAGCCATAGAAATATTGTGGTAAAGTGGAACGTGAAGCTAATTGTTGGCGAGAAAAAAGATTCAGATCTAGTAAAGAGAGCCGTTATCTTTTTGGAAAGAAAACAAGCAATCGAGAACCAAAAAAGAGCCGAAGAACAAAACGAAGAGAGAACTCGTAAGGAAGAGCAACGAGAACAGAAATTCAAAGAATGGATAATGCGAGAAATGAAAAATGTTATGGAACAAAATGAAGATGAGAGTATCAAAAGGCAAAGTCGGAGTTTAGAGCTGCAATTGAAAGGGAATTAAGAGGGTCAGTGCAATATATCAAAATCAATGAAGATAACATTCTAAGGAGATTAAATTTAGTGTGCAAGGGGTGTGGGGTCGACTAAACCTACCGAATTTATTCGAGAGATACAGGAGACCCCACCGCAGTTGCTGATTCTAGGACTTTTATTGGTTCCGTGAGCAAAAGTTGTTAACGGCAGCGCAAGCGAAAAATTTTTGCGCCTGCAACTCTGCCGGAAACGTGATTATATGAGTAGTGGAACCTTTGTAAATAAAAACCATTCGGTTGGATTATCCCAGTACCACTTGGAGTGGTGCCCCAAATACAGATTCCCTGAACTGACAAGTGTATATGTGAAAGAATTTCTAATACGGAAATTTAACGAAATAGGAGAACAGTACGGGATGCGCATACATACAACTGCGATTGGAAACGATCATGTACATGTATTTGCTTCAATTCCAGTGACCATGACTGTTGAAAAGGCAGTCCATCTTCTCAAAGGCATATCGTCACACGAACTTTTCAGAAAATTCCCGTCCTTCAGATTTACATATTACGGAGGACATTTTTGGTCGCGAGGATATTTCTTCAGAAGTGTTAGTAACATAACTTCTCAAACAGTAAAGACCTACATAGAAAATCAGCAACACACGAAACTTGCACAGACTATGTCTCAGAAACAACTGAAGTTAGAAATATACAGTTGATTACTCTGCGATACAACGGAGGAAACCCACGAATTTATTCGTGGGTGATCATAAGCAGAAAGAATTATACTGGAACACAAAGCAAGATTAAAGCTGAGTTCAGAGGATATCATAACTCGTATATGTAAGAACAATAGAATAGATTCAGATATGTTATAAAGATTATTGCAATGAGGTGGATGTATGTCAAAAAAGAAAGTAACACTTTATACTGATAACAGGAACATATCAACTATTGCAAGGAACTATCTGCTTAGCAAAAACGTTGAATTTGAAGAGGTGGACACAACAACACCCAAAGGTTATGACAGGCTGATCAAAGAAACAAGGCAAAAAATAACACCGTTCTTGGATGTTCGGGGTTCTGGCAGGTATACATCAAGCGGGTTTGATGAGTTCTATTACGCATCTGCTCTAGATTCTACACTAAGCTATGATAAGTTCATAACCATGAAGAAGGAAGAAAGCCAAAAAGGGCAGAAGAAACTCTTGTAGAAAGTGATTAAAATCTTAAGATTCATAAATGTACTATGGAAGAGAAAACGTCAAAAGAATTTGAACATGAATTCAGTAAAATAGTAAAACAATACAAATGGTTGATTATAGGCTTAGCTTTGCCAGCCCATATAAAACCAGAAAGTATAGATGCGTTGTAATAGTAACTACTGACCACCATTTCAAACTTTACGATAAAACTATCTTATTAGTGTAGATAGGTATCAATGTATACCATTTAGGAAGTGAACAAAGTTCTCGACATCCCTCCCGGGGCTAGAATCGAAGTGTTGCAGTCGGAAAAATAGGGTTCAAAGTCATCATCTACAATTAAATAATATTGTTTCAGAGTTATGTCTAAGACCAAGATATTGGTGTTGGTACATGAACGATCAAATAAATGATTGCTTAGAGTATGGAAAAGAGATAGTTGTTACAAAAGGAAAGTTGCTACAATTTCCCGATTTTTCGCTGCTTTTTAAAGATACGGAAACTAGGAAATTTGTGATCGGTGGTGTTGAAAGATCAAACAGCATAAATCATTATGAGGTAAAATATGAAGAAAACGGAAAAGAGATAAAAAGGCAATTAGATTGGACGTATGGATATCCAGGCGGTCTCGCCGAGGCGCTTGGAACAGTCACTGTAAGCAACAAGAGTTTCATTATAAAAATGAATCATAATGGAGATAGAATTACAGTACAACGAACCTGATCTGTAACTCAGAGTCCGACCGCCTCACGGGTGGCTTTTTGTCCGCATTATAAGTATATCTAAATTTTATGGACATAACAGACAGGTTGGTCTAAATCCTTTAATATGTATATCTACAGACATCTGAAGGGTTCTGGCTAGATCTAGTACTTTCCTCATGTGGCTGAATTATAAGTTTGAATTTGGCATTTAATGTATTGGCAGCCTGTATAAGGGTTATATAAGCTTAAACTGCGTAATTATATAAGATGATATTATGAATGATAACAAAGAGCAATTTAGTGAAAAAAAGATGCAGATGTGGAAAATGAGGGAGGAACTTTTTAACTCTATGAGCGATAAGGAACTTCGCGCATTCATAAAGGGATACATGATGGCTCAGAGAATGGTCTTCAAGCAGTTAAGCTCGTGTGGATGCCATGGCGGCAGCTGCCATGAGGGTTCATCCTGCAAAAGCGAATCCTGTGGATGCGGAAATAAGGACTGCAACTGCGGCAAGGAATAATAAACAGACGATTATTCAGCCCTTTATGGACTCTTCATCTTCTGGCAGGCTAAATTGATTATTATAGGCTCTTTATAGTGCTGTCAGCAAGTTTGTTTTCTTCCTTGAAATCCTTGTACTCATCCTTCATCTTTGTTGCTGAGTCGTAAGCCAGTTTCATTGCAAGAAGTATTACAAGCACAACGGACCATAGCTTGAGCGAGACAACTGTAGGGTTTATGAATATGCTGTCTATTATAAGGCTCACTCCGGCAAGTAGGGCTAGAAACCATAGTGTAAAGTACAATGCAAGCTTCCTCTTGAGCCTTACATAAGCATACCTTATCCTGATATCTATGTTCTTCAATGCCATATGCCTAACCGTAGACTAATCTCTGAAAAGCTTTAAATAGATATGCAAAAAGCCCTTTTTAAACATCTATGAAAACATCATCCCCTTCCACAACAACTTTGTAGACGGGCTCGTCCTCAAGCTCTAACGGAAACTCGGAGAGCTTTCCAGTTGTTACATCCCATTGGGCGCCATGCCATGGGCATGTTATTATGTTGGAATCTAGCTCGCCCTCAGATAAAGGCCCTCCCTGGTGGTTGCATATGCCGCGCATTGCATAGAACTTACCCTCAACATTCGCCACTACTATGTCATCCATGCCTGGAACCTCTACTTTTTTCATTGCTCCTGGCTTCAAATCAGCAGCCTTTCCAACGCTTATCCTTGCCATATATACACCGAATATCTACTATAATTTAGATACAAGGATTTAAGTAGCTTGCAAACAAAATATAATTGATGGTAACAGCGGATAATGTCGTAGATGTGCTCAAGCAGTGCGTTGACCCCGAATTGGGTGCAAACATAGTTGACATAGGGCTTATCTATGGCATCAATATAAAAGAGGGCAAGGATGTCAAGCTTACGCTTACAATGACATCGCCTATGTGCCCCGTAACAAGCATAATAATGGCCGATGCCCAGCTCAGGATAGAGGCATTGCAAGGAATAGGAAAGGTAGAACTTGAGCTCGTGTGGGATCCATTGTGGAGCCCCGACATGATGAGTGAGGAATTGAGATATACAAGCTAATTCTAAGAATTTATTTACATGATAAGGAAGCAGAAAGCCCACGATTTTTAATCGTGGGATGAATGCGAAGAAAAGGTATGGAGATTAAAGCATACAAAGATACTTAAAAAGATAATATCAATACATCGTGCCTTCATCAGCCCTTTTGTATTTCATTATCTCGCTTGGCTTGAACCATACTGCTATTTCCCTGTCGGCCGTTCTCTTGTCCTCTGACGCATGCACCAAATTCTTAAGTACTCTTTTCTGTTCATCAGCAAGCTCGTATGAATCAAGCGACAGGCTGCCGCGTATTGTAGATGGATCCGAGCGCTTTGGCTCTGTTGCTCCTACAATCTTCCTTGTTATCGATATTGCCTCGTTTCCCTCCAGCACCATTGCCACTGCAGGTCCGCTAGACAGGAAGTCTATAAGGTAATTCCTTATCCTTGTTGATATCTGGACAGCTGTCTCATTGAGTATAACCCCTTTTTCCTTGTATGCTGCAAGCGTCCTGTTTCCAGTATCTTCAAACCATTTTGGGTCTGCTGCATAATGAGTACCTGTAAGTTCCTTGTCAGGCAGAACCATCTTAATCGCTACAACTTTCATGCCGCTTTCCTCGAATCTGGATATAATCTTGCCTATAAGTGCCCTTTCCACGCCGTCCGGCTTCACAAGCACTAAGGTTCTCTCTATCATAAAACCACATTGTTAATTAGATAATATTGTATCCTAAAACGCTTTATACTTATGCAATAATATGGTTATGTGGTTATCTGGAATTGACAAATAAATCGATCAATGACATTCCAAATTTCAAAAAAGAAGGACTTGTAGAACTTGATAAAAATAAGCGTTATGGCAAGTTCTTACTCATAGAAATATCTGATCAAAGAAATAGGAAATACATCTTGCGGTTCTGTCCCTCTGATAAATTCCATAAGAGCATTATGGCTAATCTAGAAAATGAATTAAAAGATACTGGAATTACTTTTAGTACTGAGGGCGGCGGCTTTATCGAGATAAATGAAGATGCTAGAAGCATTTATCTCAGTGGCACAAGCAAAGCTTATGGATCTGCGGATATGGAGAAAGTAAAGGAGATTCTGGAGGGCCATTTTGAGGGCTTTACTATACAAATAATCTAAACTTTCTTACACTATAGGATAGTTAGACAACAGACGTATTCTTGCATGATGCGGGCACTAGTTCTTATGCTATGGCCGAAATGCATTGCTAGGTAAATGATTATGGAAAACTACGAATGCAATATATGTGGTGTAAGGTTTAACACTGTCGAGGAATTGAATGTCCATGCATATAGTGGACACATTGTGTACCCTGTATATTACTAACTAGCTGAATACTTTCTATTATTCTAATAGCATACCTAATATTGGATTTGATGAACGCAAAAGTTGGATTATATTAGAAATTCCAACTTTCTTTTAGAAAATCTTATCTTCTCTTTGCTTGCTTATATTGCTTGGCTAAAAATGTATTTGTATCTTATTTGAAACGGTTTTCGCCGTTATACTGTATATTCGTGGCCTCACTAAGATATCTTCTGCCATTACTAAATAATTTTCCAGGAGACCGACTAGAACTTTCTCTGAGCTTAAGTTCAGATTCTACTTCTTCCAAGGTATCTAGATATTTTTTAGTAAATCTAACGCCATCTGATCTGTTCATGCTTGCTAGATGATATACTAAGATTTTCCTAAGTTCTTCAAGCTTTATACATGTAGAGAAAGGAAGGGACTCTGTGTCTCTCAGTACTCTTCTGATAAGCATTTCTTCAAGTAATAAGTCAAGGCGAGTAGAAATCGTGCCTGTTCGTAATAGGCGCGTGTAAGCATTATTAACTACTATCTTCTTTTTCCTAGCAGCCAATGAATTTTGAATTTCCATATTAACATATTTCATTCACTAAAATATAAATACTTTCCTTGATTCTAAATATCTATTAGAGAATCTAAATATATCTATGTTAAATAATTTTCTCTCTTCGTTTGCTTTTTATAGCACGATTTATTCTACCATATAAAATATCAGATCACTAAATTTATATAAGGTAAGCTGTAAATAAACGCATAATTTTGTCGTCGAAGAGGTGTTTTCTCACACTTCCAGTATTATATTTTTATTTTCCATTACAATGGAATTCACCTTAAAAATTCCATATACATGAGCTAAAAAATGTCCTCCGAGGAAAAGGCATTCTTTTTGGTCCTACTTTTCAAATAAGCCGGACCCTTTCACTATTAGGCCTATAATTCCATAAATTCGGAACCTAAGCTTTTTAAAGAATGAATTTTTATTTCACTATAATGGAAAATTAATTATTTCGTATTTAAAGTAATGGAATTTCATTTAAGTGAAATTCAGTAGCTATGAAAAGGTTTATGCTTTGTCTTTGCTATAAATTTCTCCCTGGTGTCTTATATATATTTTGTGAAGTCTCTCTATAATGTAAGTATATAAATCATTCCAAAACTATCTTAGAAACTCTAAGAAAGTCTAGATTGACTTTTAAAAGAGTCATCAATATGGCCTATTTAAACAATCTCAAAAATGATTTATGGTCTATGATCGTACTTATATCCTCCGCCTCAGCATCAAGTAGAAGTTTCACTAATCTGTCCTTATCATTGGCAATCATATCCGTTTCTGATTCAATCATACTCATTTCTGCCTCGCTTAGCTCAACAGGCATCGAACCAAATGGGTTGTGACGCTTAAACATATTCCTTAACCCAGATTTAGCAACATCTGATTCATCAAGGTTTAAAACATAAAGCCCCATTGGCGTCAGTGGATCTATAAGCTTTATACCAGACTTCGTATAAAATATATTTCCAAATGACAGATCACCATGTGCGATGGAATTTTTATGTAACATGCTTGACACCTCAATAAGTTCCTTAATTGCCAACCTAAACTCTTCCCTCTTAACATCATCCGTCTCTTTCCACTCATTCTTATAAGATGAAAGTAGTTTGCCCTCAACAAATTCCATGAAATAACCTACCGGCTTGCCGCCCCTGCTTGCTATAGCAACAGGTAGCGCTGTATTTGCAGGACATGTCTTATGAATCTTTGAAAGTTGGTGCGCCTCATCTACTAAGTAAGTCCCTGTAAAATCTTTATCAAGACGTGATCTTTCCGGACTCCCCCATATCTGCAATGCTGAAGGATAGCTGCACTTAAAGAATACATCACTTGGCTTATGCCCCAAAATCGCAAGCCCGGTCTCTATATCCTCTTTCCTGAAAAAATTAACAACTGGTAAATTAATTCTTTTGGTCGCCACTTTTATCACAATATGATACTACTTATGAGGTACTTAAGCTTTGCTGGCGGGCACTTCGCTAAGCGTTCTTTCCAGTTCTTTAGGTATATAATATGTTATTCGGGCATCGTAATAATCTTTCAAGTCTATATCCATAAATAATTGGGACTCAATGAATTCGCGCTTGTATCCCTTCCTGTGTGAAACCAATAAAGGGTTCAATGAATAGACTATCCCCATGTGTGCAACATGTATGCCTTTTATAAGGAGCCTTTTAAACTCTGCATCAAGGCGGCTTGTCATGTTGTCTGAGAATTGGCTGGAATTATATTCCCATGTGACTATGCAGCCTACAATAGGCATATCTACAGTTCTTAATTTATCAAGGTAGATAACTTTAGCAATTGATGTATCTACATATACGTCTGTTCTTATCTCTCCAGTTACGAACAACGCTGTACCTATGCAATTTGATCTCAGTGTACCATTGCATTGCTCTATTCTCTCGTTGATTGCATCTATGTAGCTTGCATTGCAAGCACACGGCTGCCTTAGCATGCTTTGGGATGGCATTTGAATTGTTCTATTTGCACTAGCCATTTTATCGATAGACTATTAAGCCCGATAATATTTAAGCATTATGTCGTAAATACACCCTCAAAGTGAAGCCTTTATAAGCTATGCGCTCTATATATTATAAACAAATGGTAATCTTATGAGAGGGAAAATAAAGATGTTTAACTCTACTCGTGGCTTCGGATTCATCACCGGAGATGATGGAAAGGATGTGTTCTTCCATAATTCATCGCTGCAGGGCGGATTTACGCCTATGGTCGGCGATACGGTAGAGTATGATGTAGAGTCAGGAGAGCGCGGACTTAACGCAAAGAACGTAAAGAAAGTATAAAGGTATCAACAAGCTATATAGTTCGACTTTTAGCATTGATTTTGAATACCAATAGCGTGAGCTATAAGCAAGGTTGCTGTTATTCAAATACCTTTTTACCTATTTTTCCTAGCTCTAGTCTGCCTTCTTAGAAACGCATCTAAACGGTTCCTTATTTTTCTTGCGGCTTCAGTGTCAATCCATATCTTATCGGACTGTTTCTCAAATCGTCTATACGCAAACCAAAGTGTCTGATCTGAATCACCGGTCAATATAGATTCAGATTCAGGACCAACTGTCTTTATCTCCATATCTCTAAGATGTTTTGTTGCCATTTTCTCACAGTATAATTATGATTTAGAAATATTTTAACTTACTGATGAGTTAGCCGGATAAATTTAGGAGACTTCTAATCTCCTTACCTCTATCTTGTTGAGAGGAGCGATGTGCCTGAGCTTTGCAGCAAGCTCTGCCTGGAATTTTCCCTCTATTATCGCGTTTATCGCATCGTTTGCGTCATTTTCCTTGAAGAAGTTGGTTGCGATGTTTGTCATCTCCTGCCTTATGCCAACTATCCTGCTGTTTGTTGTCCTTGCCCTTGTGATAACGAGCATCTTTATGACCATCGAGTTCCCGTCCTTCGACTTTACTGGAAGGATAAGCGTTGCAACGCTCCTGTACCTTCTTACAAGAGACCTTATGTAGCTGTACAATTGCGATATGGAGACAAGCTTTGTGTGCGCAGCATTGCCGTTTACATCTATTACCTTGAGCGTCACGTTTGTATATGCATGTGATGGATTCCTTGTAAGAACGTCAAGCCCGACCACTATGTTTCTTCCCATGGCAGAGGCCTCGTCATTGGCTGGCATTTCTCCCACCATGTGCTCATTGAAGAGCTTTGGCGCATATACTGAAAACCATTTCTTTAGCTTCCAATTCTCTCCTTTTTTTGGTACTGGCATCTAATCATCCTGCTCTCTTTATAATCAACTTTGCCTGCTGTGCGTCATATCTCCAGCCCTGTGGCAGTGATCCATTTTTTATGTAGTATTTTGTAAGCCTCCATATCTTAGACTCAACTCTTCGAAGCCTAACACCATTGCTCTTATCTTGTTTGTTTGATGCAAGATGGGCATTCAGGTTTACTGCCTTTTTCATGAGGTCCATTAGGTCAGGGGGGTATTGCCCCTTCATCTTTTTCTCCTCTAGTATGTCGCCAAGCTTCCTTCCCATGTAATGCTTTATATATGGGACATTATGATCAGACTTTAGCTTTTGCCCGATCATCGCGGGATCCATTCCCTGCTTGGCATAATTAACTATGATCTCCTCTATCTCCTCCTTATTGACAACTGGAGCAGCCAGTTCGCTCTCTATTGGTTTTCTAGACTTGGATTTTCCATGCCTTTTTGAATGCATTCTTGCCATTTTATCACTATATTAATTGATGCGCCTTTGAGTCAATGGATCTACAGTAACATTAATGCCCAATTCTTTCGCAAGACTTACTGCACGCAAAAGAGTTTTTTCAGTCCTTGATTCCATTATATTCCTTACAACTGTAAGCTGTTCTAATTTATCTGCTATTTCAGGGTTAATATATCCAAGATATTTAAACGCTCCGCGAAAATTTCTTCGCCGTAAGCATGCCATATATCTAGTAGCGGCTGTTTCTTGTGGTATCTTTTTTTCTATTGCCCTTGCCATTTGATCAATTCTACATTTCAACTTTTACGGAGTATACTCCTTTGCCTATCTTTACGTCCTTTGCCTTGCATATCTGCATAAGCTCCTCTTTAGAGGATAAGGTTACGCTATAATATTCTTCAGGAACATTTATATTAATAGAGGATATTTCATAGTTGAGCGCCTTCTTTTCCTTTGCCTTGGCCTTTCTCACTTCGCTTATTATGGAGTTCAGGAATGCGCCTATGTTCTCGTATCCTATATCGGCAATCTTGCTGCTGAAGAGCATTCCGTTTATCGCATAGTCTGAACCAGTGGCAATTTCCTTGTACTCCGGCCATCCCTTTGCGAATATGCTTTCCTTTTCAAACATCTCGTTTATCTCCTCTGATGTATAAGGTATAACAGGAGCAAGCAGTTTTAGCGTGTTTATGCCAATGTATTTTAGGGTGAATAATGCCCCCTCCTTGCTGCCCTCCATCTTTTTGTCCTCTGAATAAACCCTGTGCTTCACATTCTCTATGTAATAGTCGGCAAACTCGTGCCAGTAGAAGTTTACAACCTTGTTCATTGCCTCGTAGAGGTTGTATGATTCGTAGGCCTCTGTCACTTCCTTTGCTACCGTGTTGAACCTGTTGAGTATCCAGAAATCGAATACGTTAAGATTCTTGTGCGGCTCATCCTTTTGCAGTTTTCCCTTGGTAAGGGCAAGCTGGACGAATTTTGCAGTATTGCTTAGCTTGTTCAGGAAGTTCTTTGCAAAGTCCATGTCCTGGTAGGAGAATGGCTTGTCCTTCACTATTCCCCCACATAGTGCAACCCAGAGCCTTATTGCGTCAGGGCTGTATTTCTTCAGCAATTCATCTGGATATACCCCATTCCCAAGGCTCTTGTGCATCTCACTGCCGTCCATCCCCAGTATCATTGAATGCGCTATTATGTTCTCCCATGGCTTGCTGCCAGTAAGCGCCCATGTCCTAAATATCGTGTAGAATGCCCAGGTCCTTATTATGTCTGTACCCTGTATCCTTACCGCAGTTGGAAAGCCATTCGACTTCCTTGAATTCTTGTCGGGCCAACCTGATATTATAAGTGGCGTTATTGATGAATCTATCCATCCGTCAAGCGTAAGCGTCTCACCCACAAACTTGCCATTGCATTTTTGGCAGTGCGCAATAAGCGGCTTGTGCTTTGCCGGATCAACAGGCAGCTTCTCCTTTTCGGCTGGAAGTATCTCGCCGCATTTCTCGCAGTACCAGAAAGGTATTGGTGTGCCAAATATCCTGTTCCTTGATATTGCCCAGTCCCAGTCTATGAAATTAGTCCAGTCGTCAAGCCTCTGCCTTGCAAAATCAGGCACCCAGTTTATCTCTGCTGCCATCTGCTTTATCTTTTCGGAGTGCTCCTTTATCCTTATGAACCATTGCATTGAGGATAGCAGTTCTATCTGCGTATGGCATCGGTCATGCTCCTTCACCATATGTGTTATCTTCTCCTGCTTTTTCAGGTGCCCGGCTTCCTTGAGCGCATCTATTATCGATTTTCTTGCATCCTTGAGTGCCATTCCGTTGAATCTGTCAGCGTTTTTGAGGACTCCGTTCCCATCAATCGCCTCTATTAATCTGAGCTTGTGCTTGTAATAAAGTGAAACATCATTCTTGTCGCCGAATGTGCATATCATCTCTGCGCCTGTGCCGAATCCGGGCTCCACAGACTCGTCATTTATAATTTCTGCAATGGTGCCAAACAATGGCACCTCGACCTTCTTGCCGATAAGTCTAGAGAATCTTATGTCGTTTGGATTTACGGCAACCGCAACGCAGGCATGCATCAGCTCAGGCCTTGTTGTTGCTATTGTTATTGATTTGTCCGATTTTTCTATCTTGAAATCCACATAGTTCAGAAAAGATTCCTCCTCCTTTTCCTCTGCCTGCTCCCTTGATATTGTGGTTTTGCAGCTTGTGCACCATTCCACGGGATGTAATGCCCTGTAAACAAATCCCTTATGATACATTTCCAGCACTGATAGCTGCACCTTTGACATGTAGCTGTCTGATGTGGTTATATACTCGTGCTTTTGGTCGAACGAGGCGCCAAGCTTTAGCATCAGCTCCTTCATCGCATTTATGTTGCTCAGCGACTCCTCGACGCATTTCTTGTAAAACTCCTCCCTGCTAAGCGTGCCTTTGCCGTACTTCTTCTCAACAGTCAACTCGGTAGGAAAGCCGTGCGCATCCCATCCCTGCGGGTATAGAACATTGAATCCTCGCATGCGCTTGTATCTTGCAAGTGAATCTATGTATGATATCCAGAATGCCTGGCCCATGTGGAGTGCGCCGTTTGTGAATGGGGGCGGGGTGTCTATTATATATGTCGGCTTTCCAGAATTCTCATCGAATGAGAAGAGCTTCGCCTCATGCCAGTGCCTTCTCCATTTCTCATCTATATCCTCAGCGATAAGATACACCTATTCATATTGGCAAAGCTAAGTATATTAGCATTAGTAATAAAAATAAAAAATTAAAATTAGTACGTTGCTTGAGATAGAATTAAATTATCTCTCCAATTGCGAATCTAGCCTTTACGTCGGTGATCCTAACCTTTATTGTTTCGCCTTCCTTTGCGCCCTTGACAAAGATTACAAATCCGTCCTTCTTTGCTATTCCGTCGCCCTTTGATGCAACAGCCTCCACCTTTACCTCTACCTCATCGCCAACCTTTACAGGTTTTGGCAAGAAGTAATTTGGATTCATGTTCATGCCGCGCCTTCCTTCGCCACGGCCTCCGCCATGTCCGCCTCTTCTCTCTCCGAAGTCTCCTTCGCTTCCTCCTTCATTTCTCATTCAATCTTTTGCTCATACGTAGAATTAGCCGTTACGCCTTACTCCGTATATGTAATACCTTTTTGAATAATTACCATTAAAAGCCTTTCGATAAGGCTGCTCTTGGGTATAATTCGAATTATGTAGGGTAATGCTTATTTTGCATAAAATTGTCTTTTTAAAGCCTTTCGGTGGGTTTATTATATTAGGAAATTCATATATGTGTGTGTGATAAATATGCAACGTACAGTTAAAAGTTCAGCCGATGCTGAATTTAAAAGGGATGTCGAAACATTTTCCTCAAAATTTGGACCACAATCCCAGGAAGGCATAAGAAAAGATATGGGCATATTGAGAGGTTTGACATATGGTATAGATATTCCTACCAGATTGATGCGCCTAGTTGAGGGAACCTTCTATGAAGGAGAAATAACAATGTCCAGTTATGCTGTGGTTAGTGGTGCAGCAGCTATAATGAGGTCAACAATAAGGATTGTCGGTGATACAAGAACAGGCATAGTTGAGGATTTCGTTGGAATGGCTAAAAAAGCCTCTAAGCTTGACGCGTCTCTTATGCCAAAAATAGTTAGCGGTGTCAATAATCTCATGCCTAAAGTCGACATCGACAAAGGCGAACATTATGATGATGAATCGGTAAAATTATTGAAATCGGCCATTAGGGTGTTTAATTTACTTATAGCTGGCGAGGAGTTTGAGATGGCATTGGACATAGCGGATAATATTGCTCTTGACAGCGACAAAACTAAATTATTAAGGACGATATCTGATCAGGAGTTCAATGGTCCTTTGACCGATGATGAATTATTGCGCATGATAATAATTCCTTAACTAATATCAGAATAAATAAACAAATAATTAAATTTTAAACATTATTGATGATGATATGGAAAAAACTCAAAAAAGAACAAGTCCTTTAGATTGTAGAAAGATCGATGCATTCTGTTTAAAATTTGGAAATTCATCAAGCAGCATAAGGACAGATCTAGATAAAATAATAGACACAACTGGGAATGCCTCTATTGCGTTAAGATTATTTGATTTGACCATCAGTTCCTTCATTACATCAGGACAGGCAAGTAGGCTGACCTATGATATATTTAACAACATGAGGGACATGATAAATTATACGATAAGAGATGAGAATGACTCGCATCGTATTGCTGAAGTTAGCTCTTTCATGGATCAGGCCAGAATGGCTGGAGAGATGCAAAAAAATAATATATTTAAGATAGTAACTAGTATGGGCAAAACTATGAATTATTTAAAACTCAGCAATGGCGCATATACAAATGCAGATATGCTAGGATTACTCGAATCGGCAAACAGGTTTCTTAAGCTCTGTGTAGCTAATAATCGCATTAAAGAGGCTGTAGAGATATTTGGATCTTTGCCATCAAAAGCGGAGGTTCGTAGCAGGAACAAAATAGGGTCTCTTATAAAAATGCTGGAGCGCTCTAGAACAGACATAGAGCTTGATGTCCAGAACAAGCACATGCGAAGAGATTAGCAGCAGATTATATAATTCTGATTGATTCCTGTTCTGATAATTCATATTGCCCTGTTCAGTTCCTCTATGCTGTTGAATATGTAATCGGGCTTTATGCTTTTCAGCCTGTGGTAGCTGTCAAACCCGTTCGCAACTGCGCATGACCTTACCTTTGCAAGCTTTGCGGTTATCATGTCGTCAACCATGTCGCCTATGTAAACGGTTCTTGCAGGGTTCGCATTGAATTCCTTCAGTATGGCCTTCAATCCTGTTGGATTTGGCTTTATCTCGTGTATGTGTCTTCCGCTTACAACAGAATCGAAGTAATACAATATATTGAGCCTTTTCAATTCGCTTAGTATCCTCTGACTTCTCCCGTTTGAGAATATCGCCATCCTCTTGTGCCTTGACCTCAGTTTTTTCAATAGTGCTACTGTGTCATTGTGCAGCCTTGGCTTGCTAAAATTAAGAAATATGTCGAACAGGAATGTAAGCACGTCAAGCTTTCTCTCCTCGTCCTTGAGCTGCTTTTTTAGGTTATAGTCCATGTTGCTGAGGTCCTTTATGCTGCTGTCCTTGTTCCATATGCCCAATGCCCTCTTAACCGCCTCGTTTATGCGCATTGTAAGGCGCATGCTGTTGAGCGTACCATCCCAGTCGAATATGAAAAGGTCTATCTCACTAAATGATTTTTTCTCATTATTTTTTTTCTTTATTCCCATTAATTTCCAACCCTTATAATTTCATCTTCGTCACCGTATACATTATGAGAGGATCCTCTATTCTATATTCCTTTCTTAGTTCGTCCTTTTCTATAACTCCGAACTTGACCAGATTCTGCAGCAGGTTGCTAAGCAATCCGTCTTTTATCGTCTTCCCGCTCTTTGCTACCACGTACGGTTTTATCTCTGACCATTTATTGCTACCACTTGCTACTGCCTTGAGTATTAGAAGATATCTTTTGCTTGAATTCTTTATCAATTTTTCTAGTTCGTCCTTAGTTAGTGCATATCCCTCTTCAAACAATTTGTCCAAAGCCTTGGTATGATCCATTTTTTTGACGCACCTATAATATCCATAATAAGAAAGCCACCCTACTGTGCCATCCAGTTTCTCTTCAACATTTTTTGCTTCATTGTAACCCAGTTTTCTACCAAATTCTGCAAAACCTTTCTCAAGGTATTCCTTGCTTTGCTCTTTACTAAATCTTTTTAGGTATATATCGTTTCTGAATCTACCATACAAAGCAGCATTTACATTCTCATAATCGAGGAACTCTTTAAGAGTGCCGATCTCACTTCCAGAAAGTACAAATATTATGTTCGATAAATTGTCCATGCTCCATGCGAGCAGCATGTCATATTTCACACTTCCACTGAATCGCAGGTATTGCGCTTCATCGAGTGCAATTACGAAATTCAGCTTTTTATCTTTGCACCAGGCATTTATATACCTTAATGCGCCAGTTATACCGCCCTCTTCAAGATCGTTTTCATCTTGTTCGTATAAGTCAAACCCCAATTTATTTAAGAAAGCAGTAAATTCTTTTATTACCAATGCTGCAAGTGCTTCAATAGGCACGGAATTATACTTCAGGTAAATCTCCCTGATATCTATAAACACATATGGCCATTCCTTTTCGTTAAGCACTGCCTTTATCAAGCTTGTCTTGCCTGTTCTCCTCACTCCATAAATGACAGTAAGCTTCTCCTTAAGCCTTAGTGCCTCCTCAAGCTCTTTTATCTCTGCTTTTCTATGGAAAAGGTCTGAAATGCTCTCTTTTGTATCTATGCTAAATAGCATCGAATCACTATTACTACCAGTAGTTACTACTACCCATAGTAGTCCATATTATTAGCAGTAGTACAATATATATAGGTTTCGCCTAATTTGGCTTTGTAGAATAAATTCAATCCTGTAGAATTAATCATTATCGTGTAGAAATAATGAATTTTCGTCAATTAGCGTAGGTCAAAGATATGTATATATATCTCCTAACTCATAAGATTGTTGTGATAATATGGCAATGAAAAATAGGGTAATGGTTGGAACAGCAATAGGTGCAGGTTTGCTTCTTTCTGCATGTGGGTCGGATGTAACGGTAACAGGTTTAAGAAATAATTACTGGGGACCAGATATATCAGCTAATATAGAGACAAGGATAGATGCCAACACTAAAGTTGTTCATTCTGATTATTATGGACATACAGAAAATAATGGAAAACACATACTTCATTCTGTTAGCAAAATGTTGTCGAAGACAGTCCCAGATAAAGATATTGAAGGCTATAGCGAAGAAACACTTTATTACGCCGATACAATTTTAACCAAGAATAAGAAAGAGGTTGGTGTTTCTACCCCTACCTGTCAAGAAAAAGGCAACTCTGGGGATGATATCCTTGTAGAGGGTGTCTTAGGTGCACACAGAGGTCCAAATACATGTAAAGTTATAGATGCAGATAGCACAGAAGGTAAGAAATTACAAACAGAATATGATGGTCTTCTTAGACAGACTAAAAATTAGAGGACCATCTTTATTATTTTTCTATTCGATAAACTTAGCTTCAATTCCTAACTCAAAACTCTCTTGTATAAGAACACAAATATTATGACAAAGAATTTTTAGAAGAACCTCATTTAACTGCGCTGTCTTATCTTTGCTTCTTACCAAATCAGTGAATCTGGCCCTAATAGGATCTGGATTTTTTAAACAAACTGCTTAATACCAAGATATATCTATGCTAGGCTTGTCTGGAAGAGCTCTTGATGCACGTGATGATTTTGATTCATCCTCTTTCTCAGCAATTATTTTAGCATTGCCGAACTTTGTGGAGATGTACTCATTTGCCTCTACTAATGCCTTTAGCAGCACTTCCCTGTCCATTTCACTCTTTTCAACAAGCATGTTCATCCTCTTTGCAAATTGAGCAAGAAACGAGGATAGCTCAGCCTTCTCTATGCTGGAGAATTCTGGATTTCCTATTACATCTTTCATGCTCTTCGTCCTTGCAAGCATGTTGTATGCCTTAAGCTTCCACTCTTTTGCAAGTATTATCCTTATCTCGCTTGGCCTCTTACCCTTGTTTTCGGTTATCTTTGATGTAAGCTCCATGCTCTGCTTTATGTCTTCTATTGTCCTGTCTATTATTTCCTCTACAAGCTCCTCTTCAGCATTTACCATAAGCGCATTTGAATCAGGCCATTTCTCCTGCGCCGCCAGTGTGCTCTTGCCTAGCATTTTCCAGAATTCCTCAGATATGTGCGGCATTACAGGAGCAAGCATCAGCACAATACCCTCAAGGAATTCCCTTACAACTATCTCATTGCACCCGCCCCTATCCATATATCTCTTCAACTCGTTTACTGAATTGTAGTATATCTCCACATATGCATTCTTCAGGTTTATCACATCCATTAATGCAGTTGCATTGCTTATTTTTGAGTTCAGCTTTGAGTAAAGCCAGTAATCAATATGGGACAGTTCCTTGCTTCTCATTGCAGAGAGCGAATTTATAGAATCCATTATATAATTGTTTCTTCCATGCACGCTGCTAACACCATCCGCGCTAAACTCAGTTGTAGTATCCAGGTCAGCACCGGCAATCTCAACGAACCTGAGCGGGTCTGCCCCATATTTCGCTATTCCGTCAACTACAGGTATTATATTGCCAAGGCTTTTGCTCATCTTTTCACCCTCGTAGTTTACAAGGCCGTTCACCACTACCTGTTTAGGCCAGTTTTCCTTGTTAAGAACAGCCACATGGTTGAACATATACATTATGAGATGGTTTGGCACTAAGTCTGGGGCGGAATGCCTTGATGTGTTCCTGTACCAGTATTCGAATGATTCCCTGCATCTTCTTACTGTTGGTTCATTTATGCCCGTTAACTTTGCTACCTCTGCAAAGCTGCCCTTTCCCAGTATCACATAATTGAAGAACTCAGGCCTCAGGCTTTCAGGGCTTACATTCTCGTTTCTTATTATATGGACAAATGTGTAGAAGCACATGTATATTGTGGAATCGGAGAGCGATTCTATTATGTGACCTTCGCTGAATGGGAATTTTGTTCCCAAACCTTGCGACCTTTCAGCAGCCCTTAGGTCTATCCATTCTATAAGTTTGTCAAATGTAAGCCTTAGCTTTTCTGGATATACTTTCATATCTTCGAACATGCCCCTTACATTTTCCTTCCATTTTTTGTCACCGTAGTTTATGAACCACTGATCGACTATGTTAACTATTACCTTTCTTCCGCACCTGCAGTATACTGGTTCAGCATTTCCGATTATGTATATTTGGAACGCATTACCTTCATTTAGGAGCTTTGTTTTTATCAGTTCTCTTGCCTCTGGCTCCTTTTTCCCCTTAAATTCACCTACGCTTATTATTCCCCAGTGCGATTCTTCCCTATAAAGCAGCTTTGTGGCAAATTCAACCATGTCATCTATTGGGTTATCTGCTGCGTTCAGTATCTCAAGATAGGCAAGCGCAGGAATTTCTGGATGTATAGGCCTTGCCTTGCCTGCAACAACATCGCTCAAGGACCTACCTATCCCTATGCCATTGCTGCTAACTATCTCTATAACGCTTTTGTATTCAGTTATATGCATCTGATAGCCCTCCTTTTTCAGGCGCTCAAGTGCAACATAGTCGAATGGCGCATGTGCTGGAACGCTCATTACAATTCCTGTTCCCATGTCCTCCTTTACAAAATATCCTGGAAGTATCGGTATCTCAGAATTGTCTATTGGGTTCACAGCTTTTCTTGAAAGAAGTTCGCTCCCATTTAGTTCCCTTTCTATCTTCAGTTCAAGTTGAAATCCCAGCACCTCAGCCGCTTTTTTCGCGAGGTAATATCTCTGTCCGCCCATGCTTGCCACTACATACTGCACTTTATCGTTTACGAATATATTCGTCACACCATAAAGGGTCTCAGGCCTGTATGTTGCACAGCCGAAGTATATATCATCAAGAGAATCCTTGAATTTCACCACGCTTATCTGCTCTATTTCTGGCTGCACATCATGCTTTGTATCATGCTGACCTACAGCGCTGTTCTCGTTGGTGCACCAGCCTATGGGATGCTTTCCCCTTGTTATGTAGCCCATTTCCTTAAGCTTCTGGAACTGCCATTCGATAAACTTGCTGAATATTGGCTCTATTGATATGAATTTCCTGCGCCAGTCTATGCTGTATCCAGCTGCGCGCATTCCCACCTCCATCTCCTTTACGAAATAGTTGGCTATATATTCCGGATCAGTCATTTTCATTATCTCGTTCTCGGGTATATGGAATAGCTTAAGCTCCTCTATCAATTCCTTGTCGTTGTTTGCTATCCTCTTCGCGAATGCGAGCACTGGAGTTCCAGTAGCATGCAGCGCCATTGGATAAAGCACATTGAATCCACGCATGCGCTTGTATCTTGCATATGTGTCAGTGGTGCCGTAAGTCCTTATATGTCCTATGTGCTGCGGTGCATTGACGTAGGGAAATGCCGCGGTTATCATCAATGGCTCCCTCTCATCAGGATCCACCTCGAATACCTTTAGGCGGTCCCATTCCTTCTGCCATTTCCTCTCTATGCTACCATAATCTATCATTGCCGCACCAAAAATAGTACCGATTAATATGATACTAATACAGTAACAAAAAAGAGTATTTTAATAGTTTCTATGCTTAATATTAATGGGGATGCAATGAGCAACACTGATGCTGACCATAAGGTAAAGGATATGCCCTTGTCGCATGACAAGGTAAAGGAAGTCATGGATGCTGAGACGTACAAATGGCACCACGACACCCACTATGCCGGATATGTGAACAAGAGGAACGAGATCGAGAACGAGCTGAAGGTTGTTGACAAATCAAAGGCAAACATGAACTACAGTCTTTTCAGGTCTCTGAAGCTCGAGGAGACATGGAACGGCAATGGCACTATACTTCACGAGGTTTATTGGGATACAATGGGCGGAAACGGAAGCTACGACAACAATATGGATGTAATCAAAAAGATAACTGAGGACTTCGGCTCCTTCCAGGCATGGAAAGATGACTTCATAGCAACAGGGAAGGTAGGCAGGGGATGGGTCGTACTAGTCAGGGATATGATGACTGACGGAAAGCTGAGGAATGTACTGTTCGATGTCCACAACCAGGGAGGCATCGTAGGGTCGATGCCTATCATAGCTGCAGATACGTTCGAGCATGCGTATTACCATAAGTTCGGCCCCGACAGGGCGGCATACCTTAATGCGTTGACAGACAACATCGAATGGCAGAGCGTGGAGAAAAAATTCAAGAGGTACAATGTTTGAATTACGGTGATGGGATGGGAACAAAGTTGGTTTCGAGTACTGCCGCGATTATTCTAGCATTGAATTCCGAAGTCCATCTTCGAGGCCAGGAGATCGGGAATCAGCAGCAGATATCCAGGTTGGATTCGAACGCTCCTTCTACCGGCATCGATAAAATTATGAGGCAGAAAGTTATAGATGAAATCTGTATCAAGATATCAAATAAGGTCTTCTTTACCGCCGATAAGGACATGCTTAAGAGGATGGCAAACGGCAGTCGCATAAGGCCGGAGGTCAGTGATGTTCCATTAGGATCTTTAATTACTAACATAGCCAAGGGGCATGCATTTGATAGTCAGGTAGTGCCTAATTACTACTTTGATGAACGCACCGGCAGAATAGAGGAACTGGAATACACCGTAACACTGAGGGGTTATCTGCCGGATTCTGGCAACAGCTACACAACTATTAACAGAAGTTATGGAATAACCAAAGATGAGTCGTTGGTCTATTTTGGCTTCGAGCAAGATTTTCAGGGTGACAGGCGCCAGGTTGTTGATGAATCACTGCTTGGGAAGATTGCTGTTGCCGCCTATTCAAGGGCTGATTTAAGGAAGAATGGCAGCTTTTATATGATAGCATTGGGTGACAACCACATTGCAAGAGTAGAAATAAAGGATGCTGTTATGGTAGTAGAATATTATACAGGGGGCTTGAATAGCGTTATGAGGATCTCGCCAATTGCAAAGAGCTACAGACTGGATGAGATAAGTGGTTTGGCAGTGCCTGCCGCTTCCAGTTCAGGCAATAAATAACAAGCGCGCGGAATATGCTTTTATAGGTTAGCTTCTTTTCTTATCTGATCGCATGCAGCTTTACTTAATAAGAATAGCAAGCCTAGTTGCCATTGCTCTTGCCTATATGCTATTTGACCTGTTCAACAAGAGGAATGTTCCATCCATATTTGCATATGCAACACTTGCTTATGGGTTTGTTCTAACAATTCTGTATCTTGATATACACACGATACTCATAAGCAGCGCAATAGCGCTGGTTGTGCTAGGGGTAGGATACATCATATACAAAATAGGGCAGCTTGGTGCTGCCGATGTGATAGAATTTGCAGCGCTATCGCTCATAATGCCGATACAGGGCGTGCCGCTGATTGCCGGTGCGGCAAACCAATTCGGCCTTCCGCTTATGCTTTCGCTTCTGCTGAATGCTGGAATAGCTGCAGTAATAATTGTGCCAATATACTACCTGCCAAAGGCAAAGAATAAATTAAAAAAGCCCCTTGGCTCCTTCATTACCAGGCAGGGAATTTTCAAGGCGGTTCTTATTGCGGTCGCATATGCGGCATTCATAGCCTTTGCAGCTCTGGTTGTGCATATGAGCTACATAGGCATAGGGATATTCCTTCTCCTTCTTGCAAGCTCATGTGCAATAATCCTGTTCGCGGTTCCGATAACCCAATCCATGGTTGATTATGTTACCGTAGCAAAATTCGAGGAAGGGGACATAATCGCGTTCAACTTGATGGGCCAAAAGGAGATCAAAAGCATAAGGTCGAAGATAGGCAGTTTTGACAGGCTTATAACTAAGGGACTCATAAAAAGGATGAGGGAAAAAGGGATAAATGATAAACTGCCTGTTTACAAGGAGGCTATGCCATTTGCGCTCCCGATCTTCATAGGCCTAATAATATCGATCCTGTTGGGAAACATCCTTCTCTTCGTTTTTGTCGCTTAGCAGATTCTGATTTAAACCAATAGTGTAAGAAAGCTTTTTAAGCTTGGTTTCTTCTATTAATACATGGATTATGTACGGGAGCATATCAAGAGGTACTGGGGAATGTCTTACAGAAGAACCCTTGGGATATCTCTAATTACATTCTCTGTTGCGATTTCTATAGGGATCGCATTCACCATATTGACACAAAACCTTGCCACTACCAGTTACATCAGCTATCTTATCTTCTGGCTCATACTGCTTGGCGGGGCTATTCTTTTCTTCCTTGCCAACTTTTTCCTTTCGCACACCTCTTCAGTGAGGTTCATGCGTGAGGAGGAGCACAGGATCCATTCAAGGCACATGGGCATATGGATGATATCTCTTGTGCTTGGTGTGGTATTATTCTCCCTTCCGCTCCTTTTTGTCAATTATTACACAGAGCCAATAGTGCTGCTCTTCAGCTTAGGATGCATATTCATTGTAGGCTATGGCACCATATCGACACTATTCAAGCACAGGTATACAGAGCTTATGATAGGCGGAGTTGCTTTCTTTGTAATGTTTTTCTTTTCCATGTATGAATTGGGTATTGCCCAGATGAATATCGCGGCGAAGGCAAACTTTAGCGTATATGTGGCAATAATGTCTATAACAATAATATTCGGATTCGTTGGCATTGCTATGCTGTTCAACTCGGCAAAGGAATCCATGAGGGAGTTCGTAAACACTGTTGAGAGGATAGAAAGGGACGAAAGGATTAGAAAACCAAAAGCGGCACGCACAGCAGCAAGGAAGAGACACACCTAATTGATCGGTCTATTTTATCGCTGTCAAGGAGATTTCATGAATGTTGCAACCAGGACAGCATTAGCATTCACTGTAAGTGTTGTAGTTCCTGTTGGTGAGGCTACGCTGGATGGTGAATTAACAGACCATGAGACAAAGGTATAACCTTGCTGTGGATCTGCAGAGATTATGTAGTTGCCTGGGTACAGATATGTTGATGTGCCGTTGAAATATGTAACCTCGTTGAGCACTATGGTGCCTTCTGCAGATGTTGGCTTAACGCCAAATGTAAGGTTGTAAAGGTTTATGCTCGATGGTGCAACGCTCTCTGTTGAGAATCCTGAGGATTTGTAGATCCCTATTCCGCATGAGCCTTTCGTGCCCGCGCTGCATAGGTTATAATTTAGGCTGAATGTTAGTATCTCCTGTGTTCCTACCTTTGGGGGAGTTGCGCCGGATATGCTTGCGGCGCAGAGAACTGTCGCACCCTTGCCGGCAAATGCTGGGGCGCAATTGCCCAGCGTATATTTGCTCACACCGCTGCCCAGAGTATAGGTTGTAAGGTTTAGAGAATTCTGAGGGAAAAACATTACCGCGCCAAGATCGTTTGTGAACACAACATAATATGCCAATGGGCCAGACGGGTTTATTGAATTGTACGTGAGTAGTGACTCGCTGCAGGGCAGGAGTGGCTGGATGTTGCATGAGGAGCCCAGATAGACAGATGGAGGCCTTGAGTCTGATATCAGTAAAACTGATACCACAAAAAGGGATATTATGATAAATGCCCAGGAATAGGCCATCATGAATTCCAGCGCGGATTGCGCCTTAGATTCCATATAATCACTTAAATATTGATAAGATATTTATTAATGCGTTGTGCAAGTATCCATATGGGTAAGTTAAGGGCAATATTGAAGCTTACAAGGATAGAGCACAGCATAATGCTTGTCATAGCCGTGATAGCTGCGGAGATAATATCTGGCGGGCTGCCGGCCCTTGGTATACTCTTTCTAAGCATAATAACACCTATATTCATAAGCATGGGCTCATTCGCGATAAATGATTATTATGACGTAAAGGCTGACAGGGCGAACAAAAGGAATGATAGGCCTCTTGTAAATGGGGCGCTCAGCAGAAAAGAGGCAATGCAGGTCTCAATCGCAAGCTTTGCAGTAGGAGTGCTTGCAAGCCTTTTCATAAATCCTTACGCATTCATAATAGCCCTTGCATTTGCAGCGCTTGCCGTTCTGTACAGCTACAGGTTGAAGGATATGCTTATGGTCGGAACAATTTACATAGCGTTCTCGATGGCCATACCATTTATATATGGAAATTATGTAGTAGCATCAAAGCTCAATATCAGCATAGTGCTGATATCAATACTTATATTCCTTGCTGGCATGGCGAGGGAGATACATGGCATGCTAAGGGATTACAAAGGCGATTCAAAAGCAAGGAAATCAAAGAATATCCTTCATCATATGGGCGCAAGGAGATCCTCGCAGTTTGCAGCCCTTCTTTACAGCGAGGCGATGCTTGTGAGCGTATACTTGTTCTTCTTTATTGCACCATTCGCTTTCAATCTGGTCTACGCGGTTCCGATAGCAATAACAGACATAGTTCTTGCCTATGTATCGTATGGATACATAATGCAGAAGAAATCGGATAAATTCTACAGCTTCTCAAGAAACGCAAGCCTTGCGGCGATGGCACTTGCATTGATCTCATTCCTTGCTGCGGCGCTTGTTTACATCCACATATAAGATTAGCGCTTTTTGGCTATTCCTCTTGTCGCAAGCAAGAATTGGTCTTATTTGCTGATTTTTGCTTTCCGAAGAAATTTATCGAATTGCGCTTGCAATTTTATGCCTTCCTTGCTATTCCTTAAAACCTGAATGCATGTGTAGACATACATGCCATTGCTTTGAACTTCCTCCATTGGGCACATACCATCAGGATAGGGTTTGTCAGCTAATCTGATCTCAGTTTTGTATTCTCCGTCCTTAAGAGCATTGCCTATACGGACTTTTCTTGTTTCTTGCGTTTCAACAGCATCAAGCCTGAGGTTTACGCTGCTTATATATTTTGAGCCAATATTGTCTATGTTATCGTATTTATATGTCTGTGTTCTCTTGTTGCCAGTTACTACTATGCAATCGTTTGAGGTTTCTATCTTTATCTTTGGCACTCTTATAGCTTCATCAAATACCAATAAGCCTATGCCCAACAATGCTGCTGTAGTCAACACTTTAGTTTTGGTTTTCATAGAATCTTTTTCTGAGATGTTTCTTTCTGTGTCTCTTTATGTTCTGATGATAACTCATGACATTATTATTTAGAAACGCAAAATTTTATTGCTGGGGGCGTTTTGACTGCTGCTGCTTCATCTCCATCTTTGCCTCGAAGTCGCTGATGCTGTAGGAGAATTCCTGGTTTGATGCTATCTTTCCCCTCGACTTTAGCACTTCCCTTGCCATAAGATAGTATATGAATGCAAGCGACCTTCTTCCCCTGTTGTTGCTTGGTATTATGAGATCTATGAACTTTGTTGAGTTGTCGGTGTCGCTAAGCGCTATTATTGGCATGTTTATCTTGCTGACCTCCTTTATTGCCTGCTTCTCGTTCCTTGAATCGCTTATTACTATGAGCTTAGGCTCCATGAAATTCTCCCTGTTGGGGTTTGTGAATGTGCCTGGAGTTACCCTTCCCTTTATGAAGTTCGCCTCTATTATCTCCGCAAATTTTTGCGCAGCAACTATCGCATATATCCTTGATGCTGTTACAACCACATCCTTCGCCTCGTATCTTGCTATCATCGATGCAGCAACCCTTATGCGGTTGTCGATAGTCTTGAGGTCGAGAAGATATAGCCCGTCCTCCCTTACCTTGTATATGAATTTCTTCATGCCAGGACTTTTGGTCTTTGTAGCTATGTGTATTCCTGCCTCTAGGTAATCGTTCTGGTTTGCCAATAGTTCATCATCGCTCATTCAAACACCTTTTGGGCCACCGGGATTTTACGAATTTTTAAATTACCGAAGCGTATTAGACTTTCTTTGACGTTGGCACACAATGTCCGCCTATCATACGTGATAATTGTACCTCTAATCTAGAAGTTGCTTGTTTATGTTATAGTGCAAAAGGTTATATAAAGCTTGCATTTAGATTGATGTATAAAGGGGTTGTAGTCTAGCTTGGTATGATTTTCGGATGGGGTCCGAAAGGCCGGGAGTTCAAATCTCCCCAACCCCGATTATAGCTAATTTCCATCCTGTAAGGGATATTATTGAGACGGAGAGGTAATAACATTTCTCTTCTTGAGGGCCTGACAGTCCTGTTGCCCAAATTAGCTTTCAGCTTCAGATAATTATATAAACTTGCTATTGTAAGTTAATCATATGCCAACTATATTCAAATCATATCAGGACAAAGCAAAAGCCATAATCACCAAGAATAAGTATATGGTCATTGCAACAAGCAGCAAAGATGCAAAGCCATGGGCCGCGCCGGTATTCTATGCATACGATGATAAATTCAACTTCTACTTTGTATCAGCAATAGACTCGTTTCACGTTAAGAACATCATTGAAAACCATAATGTATCCATTGTGATATTTGATTCTAGGCAGGCAATAGGTTCATCTGATGGTGTGCAGATAGTGGGCATTGTAGAAATGGTTGAAAAAAATCAGGTAGATAAGGCCATAAAATTATATCATGACCGGCTTTCCAGGATCTCTGGGGTTCCTATGACAGGAAACTACAACGCTGAAAATTATAAGGAGCCGTCAGAATTCAGGATCTTCAGAGTGAAAATAACCAAAGCCTATACTACTGGTCCAGACCGCAGAGTGGAGATTGATTTGAATGAGTAATTTACGCGTGCGGCAAGACAGCTGTGCGATTACCCATTCCAGCAACATCTATCCCAAAAGAACCCCACCATCTACAATGATCTGGGTTCCTGTCATATATGATGACATGTCTGAAGCGAGGAACAGTGCAACTTTGCCGATATCGTCTGGATTCCCGAGTCTCTTCATCGGGATCTTTTCAAGAAATGATTCGAGGATCTTCTGCATGTCAACACCAGATGGAACTGCCATCCCAGCCTGCGTTTTTTGCACTCCTGGTGTCATGATTCCACCTGGTGCTATCGCATTTACCCATATCTTGTAAGGGCTAAGCTCAAGAGCGACATTCTTGGTGAACCCCCACACACCATGCTTTGATGCATCGTAATGCGCAAGGCCTATGGACGATGGGTGTAGTGCGTCGATAGATGTGATATTGATTATCTTGCCTCCTTTTCCCTGCTTGATCATCTGTTCCACTGAATATTTGGTGCATAGGAACACGCTCTTCAGGTTGACTGAGAGCACCTTGTCGAAATCGGCAAGGCTCATCTGCATTACAGGTATGGACGGATAAATCCCGGCGTTGTTGACAAGGATATCTATAGAGCCGTAATCGGAAACAGCCGCATTTACCATGTTCTTAACATCATTTTCGTTCGAGACATCAGCACGCACTCCGCTGGCTTTCCAGCCTTTGGCTGACAGTTTGCTTACAGAATCCTTTAGTTCGGATTCATCCCTGCTCGCAATCACCACGTTTGCCCCAGCCTCTGCAAGGCGATAAGCAATTCCATAGCCTATCCCAACTGCTCCGGTGACTATTGCTGTTTTTCCCCTCAGGTCTATAAGTGCCCCGATTGGCGTCGTTTCCATATAATCGTCGTAGCATTAGGAAAGTGTATAATCATTTCCTTCCGAAGTTTATGAATTCGTCTATTAGCTCGACATTGCTTACGAACATGCGCCTGCAGCAGTATCTTTTCATTCCAAGCTCGTCAAGCACCTTGTCAGCCTGCTCGTGCTCCTTGTTGACCCTTTTGTCGTAGTCTTCCCACTTGTCGGCAATTACACCGCCGCAGCTGAAACATCTAACAGGTATCATCATAGGTATCACATAATTATTTGAATTTTATCTGTACGATTTCTGGAATCTTGCCCTTGCCTTGGGTCCCTTGAACTTCTTTGGCTCTACCCTTCTTGCGTCATCAATCAGCATGAACCTGTCATAGCGCATGTAATCTTTCTTCACAGTCTCGCTGCCTGATGATTTCTCAATGCTCTTTGCTATTGTGCTCCTTGCGGCCTGGGCCTGAGAGCTTATTCCACCACCGTAGACATTGATTGTTATGTCAAGACCCTTTGCTATATCCTTTGTTGTGCTTGATACGCCTATTGGCTCTGCAATTACACGCCTTAGCTCAATAGGCTCGTAAATGTTGAGGTCAAACCCGTTTATCCTTATAAGGCCCTTTCCCTTTCGTGATGATGCCCTTGCCACAGCACTCTTGCGCTTGCTCTTCACAAACACTATCTGGACAGCACTCTTCTTTGCAACGGCCTTCTTTCTTGGAGCTGATGCGCGCTTCTTCTGGGTGGCTGCTTGGGCTGGCTCCTGCGGCTCCTCCTTTGTAACTTCCTCAACTGCTTTACCCTCTATATCAGCCATTGATATCTCACTTTGTCTTATTGTAACCGAGCAATTTTGAGAGCTCGCCGATGTATACATACCCTACATACATGCTCTTCGGCTCCTTTGTCTTTAATTCTATTGGATTAAAGCCATTTAGCTCTTTTGGAACGCCGACGAATACCCTAAGCCTCTTGAATGCTGCCTTGCCGGATGGCTTCTTGTGGTACGGCAGCATTCCTCTTATTATCCTCCTGACAAGCATGTCAGGCCTCCTTGGCCAGTATGGCGAATGCTCGGGATTCTCCTTTTCCTGAAGGTTGAGGCGAACCCTGTACCTCTTTGCTATTCCCAGCTTGTTGCCTGTTATAAATGAGCGCTCCGCGTTTACAACTGCGACCTTCTTTCCGTTGAGAAGCTCCTTTGCAACTGTGCTTGCAAGCCTTCCAAGCACCTTGTCCTTTGCATCATATACAACATAGTCCTTATAATCTTCCATCAGCATTACCTGCTATTTTCTACACTTAGCCTTGCAAGGATCTTTACGCCCATTTTAGTAGTGTATGTCCTGAAATTGGAATCTTCAGCGTGAAGCCCACAAATTATATTACGCAATAGCGGATCCTTTCCCATAGGGATAATCTCTAACACCCCGTCACGCTGCATATTTTTTAGAACCTTGGTAATTCCCATCTCAATAACCTATATCAATACCTTTACTTTTCCTGAAGCTAGCATATCCTTTATGTCAACTATATTGCAATTTGCCTCTTTAAGACCTTTAAGCGCAGCATCAGAGAATTCTATTGCTGCAATGTTTACCTTGTGCTTTATCTCACCGCTTGAGAGAACCTTACCTGGCACTATCACATTCTCGCCCTCTTTGGTGTATCTGTCTATTTTGTAAAGGTTGACAGATGCGCGCCTTCTTTCAGGAACGTTTACAAGCGCATGTATGCGCTTCCAAAGCTTAGGATAATGGTCATTCCTGGATGCTGTGCCAAGAACATCAAGCCATTTCTTTATGGCAGCCTTTTCTGCATGTATCTTCATCATAGTCACTTCTTCCCTTTTTCAATATCACTGCCAGCTTTTGCCCCTCCATTTCTTAGTGAAAATCCTTTCTTTCCTAAAGCTGCAATCATACCGTCTATCTCGTCTACTTTATCGCTGCGTTTAACTACAGCAGGTAAAGGTTCAGTATCTTTAGGTGCGGGTACTGCTTTCTTTGAAGTGTCAATACTCATATAATCACATTACAATAAATTGCGTCATAACTTTCTACTCTAAAGGGTATATAATCCTTTGCGGGAATGGACACTACTGTAGGTGCTTTCCTATATTGAAAGGCTCATAAAAAGCTCGTATAGAATTATTGCCCGTCTAAGCTTTTACATCCTAAATGTATTTAGTAAGAATGTTTTTATACCTTGTCATCTGGTTTAGGTCAAATTCCTTTCGACTCTTTCAATAGCGTGAACAGCTTATATTGTAAATAGGCACCTCTATAAATCAGCTTTGTTGTTGCTACTTATACTCATAGACCATAAAAATAGTGCTTACTGGTTCGATGAAGTTATTAGAAGATCCAGAAACTGATGTTCTAAGAAACCTTTCAGATTCAGCCACTTTCCTGTCAGAAAAAACCAAAGGGGTTTATGTTGTGTTTAATAGCAAGGTAATGACAGCTTCTAGAATAACAAAGATCAGTTCAACCGACATAAATGCATTTGAAACGATAGATAATAAGTATGTAGCAACAATAGAAGGTGATAATCTTATTTACCACAATAAACCAACCGAATCGGATGGTGAAATGCGCCTTCTAAATGAATTTGATAATAGAGCATTTACTCTCAAAGTAACACCTGGTCTACCAAAGACAGCATTTGATGCAATTATTGGTAAAGGATTCAAAGCAATCACTATTTCTGCTTTTGGAACAGGAAACATCCCTTACACCTCAGATAAAAGAGACCCAGAACGTGTTTTAGGTGGATTATTGCGTAAAGCTATACAGACTGCTAGGAAGGTTCCTGTAGTTGTTACATCTCAAGTTACTTATGGAGGTGTTAACCTTAGGAAATATGAAGTAGGAAGAAAGATAGAAATACCACCGATAATTAGTGGTGAAGACATGACTGCTGAAGCTGCACAAGTAAAATTAATGTGGTGTTTAGGACAAGGAATGAATTTAGAAGAAGTCAGAAAGGCATTTGAAAGAAGTTATGCAGGAGAGATAACAATAGGTTGACAAGCTATTATAGCCATAAAAACTAGCAAAATGTTGTAAAGATTCGAGCAAGCCATATGAAAAGTAATGTATTTATATTATCTAATACCTAATATTAATGAATGGTGGTTGAATGAGTGCGGCTAAAACTTTAGCAAGAATAGATACTAAAGAACTAAAAACAGAAATAGAAAAGCGAGAGTTATAGCATTCCCAGAAAGTAATTTGACAGTCTAAGTTTTTAATAGGTTCTGCATTGGTGCAAGAGAACATACCCTCATCACCTCTTCTGGCGCTGTCAGTCTTGTGAAATGTGTAATTGACAACGATAGACTTCTTCGTGTTGTAAAGTATGTGTTGTTCAGTAGATTCTGACGTAAATGTTTCCACCAACTTTCCTGCGGATTCAAGTCTGGTGAGTAGGAAGGCAACCATATCACCCTTATCTTCGGGTGTTCTTTAAGGAATTTCTTCACTGCTCCCGACTTATGAAGTGGCAGATTATCAATATAAAGTATGATTTGCTTCTTGTCGTCGTAATATGCCAATATTTTCAGTAAAAACAGGATAAAGAAGTATGATTTTGGTCTGCGCAGCTTTTTATGCTGTTTCTTTGTCATAGGTTTTGCAGTCATGATTATTTCTTCTCCAGTTAATGGGTTCACTGCACCGAAACAGTTCAATCTCTGCATGTGGCGTGATGGTGCTTTTACTTCTAACCTCTCCTCAAAAGTCCATCCATAACCTTTTCTGAAAGAACCACCAACCGACGCTTCGTCCTCGAATAGAACGGCAGTATCTTCAGTTGTTGACTTTATCCTCTTGAGTTCTCTCCTTGCAAATTCTATCTGTTCCTTCCTGTTTGCTTCCTCATATCTTTGCACAGCCTTTACATAATGTCCGCCGAGTTCATGAAGGGCAAGACGTATTGTTTCTCTCGACACAATCTTATCACGGTTCATGAAATATATCATCAAACCCTTCGTATTCCAATGGCTCAGATTTATTCCATATTTCTTCGGATAGTCTTCATCAATTAGGCCTTTCATCTTCTTTTTGTCATCCGTATCCAAAGACTCAGGTCTACCAGATTTTGGTTTGTTTGTGACATTACTGTCCTCTTTCCATCTATCAATCCAGTCGTAGACTGTCTGCCTTTCAACAAGAAATAGTTCAGCAACTTCAATAATCGGTTTACCTTTACTCACTGCATGAAGTGCATAATATCTCATCTTCTCTTCTGCGTCATCGCACTCTTTAGCGAGTTTGCGCAGAAGAGGTTCATCTTCTTCCAACATAGTCGTCTTTTAGACTTGGATGGAAAGTAGTATGAATCTTTTCACTAAAATAGTATTAGCGGAATGTCCAATTATTTTATTGGAGTGCTATAATTGACCTTGCCAGAAAAGAACCAATAACTTTCAGCAATGTAGTTCAATTTATGATTGGTTCTGGTCTAAACAAGAGAGATGCAGATAATGTCTCAAAATTAGCTAAGGCAGGCCAACCTGAAAAGGCTGTAGAAGAACTTTCTAAGGCACGTTTTAAACAAATAAGGCCTTCAACGGTTTAAAATAGATAACTATAGCTTTCCTTGAAAGTCTCACAACTGTTTCTGTACAGAAAGTAATGCCTCTAATGGTATCAAAGTTGCAATACTTCTGATTGTTTCTGCAGTCATCTGTTTGACGAAACGGTCAATTACTAATCCTATCTGTTTTGTGCTCTTGAAATTGCAGTTGTTGAGAAGTTTATCTCGTAGAACATTATGGACATATTCCTCTGGATTAAGATCTGGTGAGTATGGCGGTAAGAAAAGCTGTTTCATATTGTCCCTTTCATTGAAAAATCTATCGACCCTCCAACTATGATGAACTGCACCATTATCCATGATTATCAGTATTTTGTCGTCAGGATAACGCTGTTCTATTTTGTGAAGTAGATGTAAGAACGATGGTGCCTTCGCCGATTTCCTTACCGTTTCGATTATTGTTCCTTCTGTAATCTCGACCGCACCAAAGTAGTTTGCTCTCTCTACATGACTCTGCGGCGCATCGATAACGAGCCTCTGGTTGTAAGTCCACCCATATCCGTTACGTGCTGATGTTGATACTGACATTTCGTCGAGAAATAGTATCTTTGTGAAAGACCAGTTTTTCAGAATGAATACAAGATTCTGGGCAAATTCTATCTGCCTTTTCAGATCGCCTTCTTTGTATCGGAGTTGTGCTTTTACATAATGTGCACCTGTGCAGATGAGATGCACTCTGAATGTTTCTTCATCGATGAATTTGCCTCTGTATTTTGCGAAATAGAGCTGAAGTTCTCTCGTCCTATACGAAGATGCGTTTATTCCGTACTTCTTTGGGTCATTTTCATCGATAAGACGGCGTATCTCTTTCTCATCTTTCTCTGTAATTTTTGAAGGTCTACCACTTCTCGGTTTGTCCGAGACCTTCTTCTCCAAAATCCACTTGTTTATCCAGTCGTAAATTGTGGATTCTTCAACATCTATTATCTCTGCAACAGTCCTGACATCTTTTCCTCTACTTACTGCGTATAATGCTTCGTATCTTATCTTCTCTTTTGAGTCCTTGCAGTTTTTGTACAGGTCGCCAAGAATGTTGGAGTCGTTTTCCAACATGGTTCTCTCTTTTATGTTGGATGGAAATTGCTAACAACCTTACCAAAGTTTTAAAGTAGTGGAAGTTGTATTACTTTTCAGGAGTGCTATAATCAAGAACTACTACAGTCTTTGTTCCTACTACTCCTTGGACCATATCTATGTGATTTAGCAAGATATCTTTCAAATGTGTAGAATCTCTTGCAATTACCTTAACAAACAAATCAGCTTCTCCAGTTATTACATAGGCCTCCCTTACGTACTGTAAACTAAGGAATTCCTTTAGCATCTTGTCTTGTGTCTTTTTGAGGCTATGCAGTAAATTCACATCAATATTAATGAATATGAAGGCTGTGAGAGGCAGGCCAGCTTTCTTCCAATCAATCTCACCCTTGTAGTTCTTTATCACTTTGTTCTGCTCAAGTTTCTTCATTCTTATGTGGATAGTAGACAATGGAGAATTCATCTTTTTTGCTAGTTCAGAATACCTAATAACGCCGCTATCTACAAGCTGCAGAAGTTCATCGTCAAGTTGATCCATAATTGTATTTTATCCATATAAGTATATATAACTTTCTATTTTATCTGTATTTTATACATAAATATTGGATAAATGCTTATATACTGCCTTCTGCATAATTATTAGTGCTGATTTTATCAAATTAGCGAGACAAGTAATAATGTGTGGTATAATTGGTTTATTCGAATTTAGAGAAGCGCAGGACGAGATGAGAGCACGTGCGCTAGATATGGCCGCTACGATAAGATATAGAGGACCTGACTGGAGTGGTATATACGTTGATGAACATGCTGTGCTTGCTCATGAAAGGTTGTCTATAGTTGATGTAGAACATGGGGCGCAGCCTTTGATAGACAGCAAGACTGGAAGTGTACTTGCAGTAAACGGAGAAATATACAACCATAAATCACTGAAAAAAGAACTAAGGAAAGAACACATTTGGAAGACACGATCTGACTGCGAAGTAATACTTTACCTTTATGACGAATATGGAACCAAGTGCGTTGATATGCTTAGCGGTATATTTGCCTTTGTATTATATGACAAGAAAAAAGGCAGCTATTTCGCAGCCAGAGACCATATTGGGATAATACCTCTCTACATAGGGTGGGATAAAAAAGGAACAGTGCATATTGCAAGTGAGATGAAAGCACTTAGCCCATATTGTGATAAGTTAATGGAATTTCCACCAGGGTGCTATTATGACAGCAGGAAGAAGGAATTTACAAAATGGTACAAAAGAGAGTGGATGACAAAGGTTCCAAGTAGAAAAATATCGCTAAAAAAGCTTAGGTATGAACTGGAAGCCGCTGTAAAAAGGCAGTTGATGTCAGACGTGCCTTATGGTGTACTCATATCTGGTGGTTTGGATTCTTCATTGGTGGCAGCCATAGCATCAAAATATAGTAGAAAGAGAGTAGAATCTATGGATAAGGAGGAGGCATGGTGGCCAAGATTGCATTCTTTTTCTGTTGGGCTGGCAGATTCTCCAGACATGAAATATGCAAGAATAGTAGCAAAACATATTGGCACTGTACATCACGAGGTAGTATTTACGATTCAGGAGGGACTTGATGCAATACGTGATGTAATATGCCATTTGGAAACATTTGACGTAACCACCATAAGGGCTGCTACGCCGATGTATTTGATGGCAAGGAAAATAAAATCTATGGGAATAAAAATGGTTCTTTCTGGAGAAGGAGCAGATGAGGCATTTGGAGGATATCTTTACTTTCATAAGGCACCAGACGCTAAAGAGTTCCATGAGGAAACAGTCAGGAAACTTTCTTCGCTAAGCAAATATGATTGCCTGCGAGCAAACAAGTCAACTGCTGCTTGGGGTCTTGAAACGAGAGTACCGTTTCTTGACAAGGAATTTCTGGATTATGCAATGAGTATCGATCCAAAGCAAAAGATGTGTAGTGGAACAAAGATAGAGAAGAGTATATTAAGAGAAGCATTTGACGGTTTTATACCAGATGAAATATTATGGAGGCAGAAAGAGCAATTCTCAGATGGAGTCGGATATGGTTGGATAGATTATCTGAAAAAATTCGCAGAGGAAAAGGTAAGCAATTCAATGATGGCTGGTGTTAAAAAGACATTCCGAAGACAAACACCAACATCAAAGGAGCAGTATTATTATAGGACAATATTTAACAGTTTATTTAAAAGCAAGTCAGCACCGCTTACTGTACCTGTAGGGCCATCAATAGCATGTTCAACACCAACAGCGATAAGATGGAGCAAGGAGTTCAAAGGTATGGAAGATCCGTCTGGGCGAGCAGTTGCAAGTGTACATCTGCAAGGTGTTAAGAGAATATAGTTGCAAATACATGGTAGTCGCATAGCACTTTGATTAATATGCGGAATTGCGATTTTCTTCGACTGCAACACATCAAAGCTTGCGGGGGACGAGATTCGAACTCGCGTAGTCGCTAAGACACAGGAACCTCAATCCTGCGCATTTTCCGGGCTCTGCCACCCCCGCATGGAAATTATATCTTCTTTACTTCCTTTTCTATTGCCTTGAGTTCATCCTTAATTGAACCAAGTGCCTTATTAATTATTTCCTTGGGTGGCATCTGGCCGAAGCTCTCAACTGAAAAATTGAATGTACCATCATTTGTCTGGTCGTATGTTATAAGCCCTGGCTGGAACTTTGCATGCTTTGCGCCGTTTCCCAGTATTGCCTTGCAGTCTATCCTTATTTTCTGCTCATTTGCGAGCTTGATTATTGGTATCGCATCGTTTGCAACCTTTACTTCCTTGTCCTTTGATTCAAGTTCCTTTGAGTATACAACCTTCGGTCCAGTGGCCTCAAGTGTGAAGAGTATCTCGTCTGTCTCGGAATAACCTGATGATGGCGTCTTTATAGGTACCAATCCTATCCTGTGCGCTATGTATTCGTCAAACATCGCACTTGAGTTCTCATAGAATGTGACAGTATCTATTGCAAAGCAATCCACATGGTTTGTTGCTGCCCTTCTCAATGCATTGGCCTGGCTGCTCTTTGCATCCTTCAGCACAAAATTTAATGCCTTGCCGCTCTCTTCTAGGCTCTCTATTTTCATATAGTCACTCAAAAATTCAGGAAACCGCTAAATAGGCAATGATTAATATATAACGGTAGAATATTGAATAATTAAGCTTATAAATGTTGTCATGGTGGAATCTTGAGCTTCGAGCATCTATTCAAGGATAAAATAAAGGGCGAGATAAACAAATCCGAATTCATAATGAGCTCAAAGGAGCGCCCACACATATCAAAGGCAAAGATCGACATGTATTCAAAAGCGCGGTATGTGGGTGTTGGATCGTTTGAATATATACGCTACGTAAATGAGCTTGATGAGCGGTATCTTGCCGCAACTGACATTAGTTATGACACAGTACTATGCATACATGATGTCAATACCTCAAAGACTATTCTATACAGGTTTTTTGAGTTTGACGAGTTGCTAGGCGCAAAACTTTTGAGTCAGGTGAGATCGCTAACGCCAAGACCTAACCTTGAGATAAGGATAATAGGCATGCAGAACAACCAGGACTTTTCGTTTCTTAATGAAATCTCGGATTTCATAATTGGAAACAGGATAAAGCTCGTTGAGGTCGACCTATTTGGGGATAGCACAAGGCACATCGCAATAGACACAAAGCTGGGCATGAGCATGAACATACTCATGGAGAACAGGATATACAGGCCTGGGGAACTTGCGAACAGCATGACAATAGAGAACTTCGAGGCACGGCTAGGCGCGTCTACAAAAACCACCTAGTTCATTGCAGAGATTTTACATATATGTCGGAATAGATAGGTCCTTCGCTTGTAAGAATGCTCTGCCTCAGCCTTATGCTGCTGCACATGAAACTGCCGAGCTCCATTTTCGAATTCTTTTCAAGGAATTCTTTCAGTGCACTTTTATTATAATTATCAGATATCCTTGCGATTGTCGTGTGAGGACTGTATTCTCTATTGTCAATTTTAATGGACATATTCTCCAATTTGCCAGATAAGTATTTGTATATCCGCATAATCTCATCTCTACCATCTTCGATTCCGGCAAATATTATCCTTGGCCTTTTGGGAGTAAATGCACCGACGCCATTTAGCGATATGCTGAATTGCCTAGTATTTAATCCTTCCAATGATTCATTTACCTTTTCAACCAATTCCCTGCTTATGCTGCCAAGAAAGAAAAGAGTTATATGCATGTTATCCTTTGATACGCACCTTATCCCTTCCGAGTTTATGGGGTCGGCTACGGCACTTATCCGATCTTTTACCTCATCCGGTATCTCTATTGATATGAATGCGCGTATTGCCTCTTTGCGCCTGTTGTTGCTTCCATCCATATTAGAAGATACAGCACACCATTAATATTTGTTTGGATTGAATATCTCTTTGAATCTTATGGATTACTCTGATACAACTGTAATGATACCAGTAAAGGATGAACCTGCAGTTTCAATGGTTGCAAAAAGGGTGCTCAAGAATCTCCCTGGATGCAGGATAGTCATAATTTACAAGGGCTATAATGGCAAACTCGACCTTGGCCTTTCTGACAAAAGGATAACAATAATAAAGCAGAAAGGCTCTGGCAAGGGTGTTGGTGTTGTGCAGGCCGCAAAGCAGATACACACAGAGATAATGTGTCTGATCGACGGAGATGGAACATACGAGGTAAACGACCTCAAGATGGTTATAGAGCTTGTCAGACAGGGTTATGATATGGCATTGGGCAACCGCCTTCATGATATGGATCCTGAATCAATGCCCTCAATCATACAATTCGGCAACAAGGTAATCACACTGGTTGCAAACATTCTCTATGGGATGAACATACGCGATTCCCAGACAGGGCTAAGGGCCATAAGGAAGAGTGCATTCGACATACTTGTGCTCAAGGAGCCCTATTTTGGAATAGAATCGGAAATGAATGTAAAGGGAAGGAAAAAAGGCTTCAAAACAGCAGAGATTCCGATAAAATATTACAAGAGGATAGGGGCAGAGCAGCACCAGATGAAATTGATAGATGGCGTAAACCTTGCACTCATGAACTTCAAATGGCTAAATGATAAGTGAATTCCAAAAGAGGTAAAAGGAATATTGCGGAAGCCTTTTAAATGGATTTACAAAATAAATATGTGCGACCTAGTTATGTTGTTGTATTGGGCTCCCTCCTAAGCGGGATAGGCAAGGGCATAGTCTCCTCATCCATAGTAAGGATGCTCTCCGATTATGATATAAATACAATGCCGCTCAAGTTCGACGGCTATTTGAACTACGACTGTGGCACTATGAATCCCCTAAAGCACGGCGAGGTCTTTGTGCTTGATGACAAAAGCGAGGTAGACATGGACTTCGGCACATACGAAAGGTTCCTTAACAAGGATCTGACAGGATCATATTCGCTTACTGGAGGCAAGCTCTTCAGCGAGATAATCGCAAAGGAAAGGAAGGGCGAATTCCTGGGGAGCGATGTCCAGATAATACCGCATCTTACAAACCTAATACTCAAAAAGATAGAGAACACCGCAAAGGAGAACAGCCTTGAGACAATGCTTATAGAGGTTGGCGGGACTGTGGGAGACATAGAGAACAATTATTTCATAGAGGCTATGCGGGAGCTCGCGCTCAAGAACAGGGTTGTATTCATAGTGCTCGTGTATGTGCCAGAGCTTGATGTTGTTGGTGAGCAGAAGACCAAGCCGACTCAGCTTGCATTGCGTTCGCTCATGCAGACAGGGATACAGCCCAATTTCATAGTGACAAGATCAAAGAATCCGCTTAATCCAAGGGCAAAGGAGAAGATAGCCCTTTTCTCAAACCTCAGTGTAGACAGGATTATAGACAATTGCGATACGGGCAACATATACAGTGTGCCTATAAAGTTCATTGATGAGGGATTTGGCAAACGCCTACTTGAGGAACTAGGATATGAGGATAAGACTCTTAACCCAAAAAAACTTGATTCTTGGAAAAACTACATAAAGAACTCGGAGGACGGCAGCAAGAAGATCGAGATCGCTGTTGTAGGGAAGTATGTTGATTTACATGATTCATATGTCAGCGTAAATGAGGCGATAATGCACGCATCGGCAGCATTGGGCGCAAGAACACGGGTGAACTGGATAGAGTCTGAGCTATTTGAGAATAATAGCAGCGAGCTTGAACGGATTCTTGGCGGTGCTGATGGTGTGCTTGTTCCTGGAGGGTTTGGATCAAGGGGCATACTGGGAATGATAAATGCCATAGAGTACTCAAGGACCAAGAAAAAGCCTTATCTTGGCATATGCCTTGGTATGCAGCTCATGGCGATAGAATTTGCAAGAAACGTCGCAAAGCTTCCCGATGCGGATTCTGCTGAGTTCAATCCCTCAGCCCAAAACAAGATAATAGACATAATGCAAGACCAGAAAACAGTAACGGAAAAGGGAGGAACTATGCGATTAGGTTCATGGCCAGCAAAGGTCGAAAAAGGCACATACGCATATGAGGCCTATGGAAGCGAGCTCATACACGAAAGGCACAGGCACAGGTATGAGTTCAACAATACATACAGGGATTCCTTCAAGAACCTGGGTCTGCGCATAAGCGCCACAACTCCTGATGAGATATTGGTTGAGATAATAGAATGGAAGGATTCATTCGGAATAGCAACCCAGGCGCACCCTGAATTGAAGTCAAGGCCCGAAAGGCCAGCTCCCCTCTTCCTCGAGTTCATAAAGCATGCGATGAAAAGCGCATGATTCTTTTATTTTAAGCAATGTATCAGTATGCACCTACGCCATACCAAACCAGAGCCCAAGAAATACAAAAAGCAAGACAGTAACTAAAGTAACAATAATAAATAGTATAAACGGCCATCTTCTTCGTATAATGTAAACTTTTACTAAGACAAATATGAATGCAACAATTAGATTAACTAGAATAAAACCTAGGACGAGCCCCAAAGGAATTCCTGCCACGACTAACCCATTAAGAATTAGTATTCCTACTGCAACGGCACCACCAAGTATGAATACAGAAAATGATCCTACTAGAACTCCAAGAGCAAATGCGCCGACGAATTGTAGCAACAAACTTTTTGATGTTGGTCCTGATTTTACCATAATATTGATTGTACATTTCTGTTTTTATTGATTTAGCCAGACCGCTTTTAGGGACTACTGTAAAGTTGATCTAAGTATATTTGGCGCCTGTTTCAATCCGAGCATCTTTAGTTTTGATTTTCCGTGCCTTCTGTCATGGAATGTTTTATATGGTATCTCTGCTATCCTTATCGACCTGTCTGATACTCTTAGGATATCGAGCAGAACCTTGTATCCTCTTCCTGAGAATGAATCTGGCTTTGTTTTTATAAGATGCTTGAAGAGCTCTGCCCTGATTCCAAAGAATCCTGACATCATGTCTCTTGTTGTATGCTTGCCCCTTGCCTTGAATATTACATAGACGGATGTATTTACGGATTTTGATATTATTCTCCTGTGAATGCCCCAGTCCTTTATGGCGCTTCTTACGCCAACCGATATGTCACTCTTTTCCAATGCTCTTGCAACCTCCCCAACCTTACTTGGGGGATGCTGCATGTCGCCGTCCATTACCACTATGTCCTTTGTTCTTGCCACCATTGCAGCATCAATTACGCTTGCGGTAAGCCCATGAACAGCCTTCATGCTTCTGTCAAGGAATCTAACCTCGCTATGCATTTTCGCTATTCTTTCAACTGCGCTTTTTGTGCCGTCAGTTGAACCGTCATCGGATATTATTATCTTTACCCCTTTGTAGCTTTTTCTCAATCTACTGATAAGTATTGGAATGTCCTCACGTTCATTGAGAGTCGGTATTATTACAGTGAGATCTGAGAAATCATGCATCCATAAAACCATTATCTATCATTATATAGTTAGAGTTTGATAGTGCTGATATAAAAGCTATTTCCCATAGTATAGTGCTGGTGAATTTTATGACAGACAAACCCGTAAAGGTGATAATAGACAACCGTGAGAGGAATCATGATCTCATAAACGGGATAACGGCAAATGGCATAGAGATAGAATTAAAGACCGTTCATGTCGGCGACTATGTAATATCGGAAAGGGTGTGCATTGAGAGGAAGACGGTTTATGACCTAGAGAATTCCATAATAAATGGTCGCCTCTTCGAGCAAATCAAGCGCTTAAAGGAGAATTATGAATTCCCGATACTGATACTTGAGGGCGATGATGACTATTTTAGGCTTAATGATAATGTAATTAACGGAACAATAGCTGCGCTATACATTGACTACGGAATTATGGTACTGCGCACCCATAATCCAAAGAACACAGCTGATCTCATATCCAGGATTGCGATGCATGAGCAAGGCAATAACATTCGTGAACCCTCACTCAAGGGAGGGGCAAGGGCTCATACGCATGAGCAGTTCCAGGAATTCATAATAGGAAACATTCCAGGGATAGGCCCAAAACTTGCAAGGTCATTGCTAAAGCATTTTGGAAGCATAAGAAGCATAGCGAATTCACAGGTGGATGAGCTTACCAAGATAGAGAAAATAGGCAAGAAGAAGGCAGAGCTGATACACGATACACTGAATGGCGCTTACAAAAGCTAAGCTTTTTAATATATAAGAACAATTATTTATTTTACTGTGGTGGAAAATTGGAGGAAACCCCTATTGCACAAGATAGTGAGCATGATGTAGGCAAGGCCGACTTGTACAATACAGCTGCAGCAGGGCACACACACCATCATGCTGCAAGCACAAAGAAAGAGAATCCTATTGAAAAGATAATGCACTATAAGAAGCACATACTTGTGACGCTTTTCTACCTTGTTGTTGCACTGCTAATGTTTTACCAGATAACATCGCACATATCAACCGTAGCTCCAGGAACCGGGGCTGACACCTACCAGAACCTCTGGGACATATGGTGGGTCAATTATGCTGTCTTCAACTTACATACAACTGTATTCTATACAAAGCTGCTGTTCTGGCCACTTGGAGCAGGGCTTGCATTCCAGACGCTTGCACCCCTTCTTGGATTGGTCTCAGCGCCGATACAGGCGCTTTTCGGCACGGTGTTTGCATACAATGTGATGTTCTTTGCAGGTTTTGCATTTTCGGGACTGTGCATGTTCATACTCGCCGACTACCTTACAAAGAACAATTATGCTGCAGCAATAGCAGGATTCATATTCGCATTCAGCGCATTCCATATCGCGCAATCGTATTCACACATCCATTTCATGAACATAGAGTTTGTTCCCCTCTTTGTCTACTTCCTGCTAAAGGTTATAAACAACGAGAACAGGAAAGGGCTCGACTACCTTAGCATAATAGGCATGTCAGCCTCATTCGCGCTTACGACACTGGCTGGCAATATAGAACAGACAGTGATGCTCTTCCTTGCGCTTGTTCTTATCATCATAATGTATCTCTTTTACAGCGAATACAGGAATAGGATAATTACAAAGAGGTTTGTGATCTCATTTGTCGTTTTCATAGTGCTTGCGCTTGTGATAGGCGCATGGAACTTCATACCCCTTGCAAAGGCCGCATTGCAGCCGGGAGGGCTTGGCACCGCTAACTTCCTTAACAGCGTACAGTCAAACATCCAATGGAGCACAACAATACCGGCGCTCTTTGTTCCTAGCTATTTCAACGGCCTGATATACCATTCCGGAATACCCGCATCGATATATTCAATCTATGCCGCTGACCCTGTGGAAAGAGTTGCATATATAGGCTTTGCTGTAATCGCGCTCATGCTTTACGGAATATACAAATACAAGAAGGAAATACTTCCATGGGCAGTAGGTGCGATCATATTCACATGGCTTGCCCTAGGGCCCAACCTTGGGCTTTACCTTGTATACCATGCTATACCAGCAGTAAACATAGTCAGGGAGCCGGGGCGCTTCCAGCTGATCTCAACGATGTTCATAGCCATACTTGCCGCATACGGTGGCAAGGCACTTTTTGAGCATCTGGGCAAAAAACATACACATTCAGCAAGCAGCAATAATGGATACAAGGCTTTGATCGTACTTGCAATAATATTCATAATAATGTTTGTTGAGAACAACGGAATCCCATCCCATGCAAATAATCCAACGACAAGCATATCCGTGCCAAAGCTTTATTACGAGATAGGAAACCTAACGAGCAATTTCTCAGTGCTTGAGCTGCCTGCCCTGCCCACTAGTGCAAACAATACATACCTTTATCCAGGAGAGGAAACTTTTTACACATCAATTACCAAGAAACCTCTTGTAGGTGGCTATCTTGGTAGAACCCAGAACGTATCATCAGAGCTTCTGCTTTACAATATTCCATTGGTACTGCAATCGGCATCGCTGATAACCAACGGCACCCCGATATACATGTCACCGATAAACGAGAACTTTACCAACCAGACGCTTCTGGCACTTTATAACTATGAAACAGACCTGATAGTGGTGCATTACCCTGCCTTTGGAAAGAGCCAGCTCAGCTCCCTACTTGGGTACCTCACCAATACATTCGGTAATCCGATATACAGCGATAATTCATCTGCCGTTTTTGCAACCCTGGAGGCTGTGAATAGATCGGTATTCAAGAGTTTCGTCTCTTATCCGGTAGTCACAGACTGGGAGCAGGCCAATCTACTCCTGAATGGAAGCTATCAGACATACTGGGTGCCGGTCAGTGCTGGAAGCGTGATAGTGTATGCGCCTTACAGCAGCGCTGCAAACCAGATAACAGAAACTTCCCAATTCCAGTATGTAAATACGACTGTAAGATTCTATGCGCTTTCCAACTCACCCCAGATATTATATGTTGATGAGCCAACAAGCAATGGCACAAGGACTATCGCCAATATAGAAGTAACATCTACACCTGCACTCTATACATTCAACGTGCCAATGATATCAGGGCCTATAGGAAATCCACTCTTCTTCCTTTATAAATATAATACGTCCCCAATATTCATGCAGAACATAAGCTTCTCCAGACAGCTCAAATAATAACGAAGCCTAATGATATTAATCCTAGTTAGAAATAGGAATAGCAACTGCTATCAGTTCTTTTCCTCCTTTCTTGCCTTGCGTATTACAACGCTGAATGCTATTGATTTAGGATTATACAGTTTTAACCTGAATTTTCCATATTCTATCTCAACTACATGCCCAGCTGGAATCACAGTGCTCTTGCTCTCGTTCATGCTAATCGCCCGAATAGATATAAATGGGAAATTTAATATGCCTTTTGTCTTCGATTGGTTTCTTTTATTTGTGCAGCAACTTTATGGCGTGGCTGGAACTCTTTGTTCTCATTGCATATACTATCCACAGCATCGCAAGAGGTTCCAGAAGCCTGGCACCATCTATACCACCTATGTCAATGACGCCCTCCCACCCGAACTTATGCAGTATCTCAGTAACCTTACCCTTTGAACTTTCATCATTCCCGCATATGAACATGTCCGGAGTCCCTTCCTCAAATTTTGGCATGAACATATGCACATTTCCTATTATGTTGAATGCTTTTACAACATGGCAGTTTGGCAGCCATTTCTGCACGCGCTCACCGGCAGAATCATCAAACCCAACAGAAAGCCTTGGCGCACCGCTTGAAAAGTCAAGTGGATTTGTAACGTCTATTACGGTTTTTCCCGAAAGGTTTTCAGCCCCAGCAAGATTTATTGCATTCTCTGTGCCTGACCAGGGTGTTGCAAGAACTGCAATGTCGCCAAACTTTGCCGCATCGGCAAATGTGCCAGCAGAGGCAGAGTTCCCTATTTTTAGAATCGCGGCCTTTATCTTTTCCTGGTTCGGATCGCGTGATCCTAACATTACTTCATACCCAATGGCAGCAAATCCGATCGCAAGAGCATTACCCACATCTCCAGTTCCCAATATTCCAACTTTCATAGGATCATCTTTCAATAATAGTTACATATTCAAATAATAAATAGATGGGATTGATATTTAAGCATGTACAGTTCGAATTTTTTGAAATTAGAACATCTCGTTAAAGCAAGTCTATTTATAACGTATCTCCCGTAGATACATATGGCAAGAACTAAATCGACTCTGAAGGGTTCAGATTTAAGAAAGACCAACCCTGTAGTTTATGTGGCTTATCTTCTTTGGATAGTAAGTCTGGTAATTCTTCTTAGTAATTCTACAGATTGGATATCTTTAGGCATATTTGTGTTAGGGGCTATTGTTATTTTCGCATCAGGATATAGAATATCAATAACAAAAAGATAAATACCTCCAAACTTTATGCAGTATTTTCCTTGGCGGGCCCGAGGTTCTGATAAGTCAGAGTTCATTTCTTTGTCAGGCAATAAGTTTCAGAGTTCATTTCCCTCACATAATCAGAATCCTTATTTATACCATTTTTCGTACTCTTTATGTGTGCCAACGAAATAGAATCTAACTGTTTTTGTTTCTTCAAAAATCATGTAAACTAATCTATACTGCCCTAATTCATCCACAAAAAACGAGCTTTTCTTAAGGTGCCGTTTGAGAGGATATTCTAGAATTTTTCTTATTTTCTTTGCAATTCTTTTCTTAATTGTTTTGTCTAGAACTTGAAAATATTTAGGCCATTCTTCATCGTATTTGGCTTCGTACGTGCTATCACTTTACATATTTTGCATAAGTTCCCAAAGCCTGTTTCGAATTCAATAATTTGCGCTTTCCTTCTTTTATTTCTTTGTTGATTCTATTTAGCTTCTCGCTTACTGTAGCTTCTTCAGTAACATGTTCTCCAAAATTGAGTATTGCCAATCTTATAGCCTCTGATTTTGTGTTAGCATATCCCGCAGTTACCATGTCATTTAATATCTGACTTACTTTTCCTCTTAATGTAACGTTCATTCTGACCACAACAATATTATGAAGTTTATGATTTAAATATGTTCCGTTTATGGTCTATTTTAACTCATAAGATTGGCAGTCAGAGGGTTATAATAAATCGAAAACAATTTGCTTTTGTAGGAGAATCGAACATCATTTATCGACGTTACACGTCTAAGTGTGGGCCCGAGGTTATTGCGAGTCTGAGTTTACTTCTTAGTAGCCCCATTCTGTTTTCTAGTTCATTTCTCCGACGTCAAATCTTTATTTTTAAATAAAAATATTAGCAGTAATATTACTAGTAATAATATTACAAATACCTAAATAGATGGTCGTTTTAGAGTACAAGTCCTCTTAATTCTCTTCAATTTTTATGAAAAGTGCATGTATTTATATTTGAAAAGCCATAAGATGTAAGTGGTAAAGTGCAGCGAAAAACACCTATTGGAAAAACTAGTAAAGATAGCTTAGAAAAGCATTATGATACTGATTGGGCCAAGGCAAAAGTACACGGTTTACTGGGAGATATGCTTGATAGGTCACTACTTACGTTTAAGAAACCAAGCTATATACGAGTTTTACATTTTGCTGGAATAGATGCCCAAGAGACGAGATCAGTGTATCTCACAAGGGACATACCTCCAGCGAACATAGTCTGTTTAGAACGCGAGACTAAAATAGCAAATGCAATAGATGAACTAGGGTTGGGCATAAAGGTAATAAATCAAGATCTCACAGAATTCGTAAGATTGGAATCAGATAAGTCAGAATTTGGATATAATGTAGTAAGCCTTGATTTTACTTCACCCATATCTTGGAAGTTGCTTGGAACTATAGCAGACATCTGCGAAAGAAATGTTGAAAATCATTTTATCATACATACTGCAAATTTGGTAAAGAGGGATCGGAACAACGCATTTGTTTACTCTATGGTTTCTGGGCTTCCAAAGTTTAGGGAGATGCCTGCAGATGAGCAAAAAAGAAGGATAAATACCAAAGGTGCTGTGTTAGATGAGGCATCTTTAATTTCGAGCTTCGAGGAGTTTAAAAGGATGAGAGAAACTGAAAACATGGCCGATACTAAGAGAGAATATTATCCTCAAATGGTATTAAATGCCGCTTCGAATGGAAGCACGCCTGAATACGAATATAGGATGCTGAAATTCATATATGGTGACTCATTCGAACCTGTTGAAAGACATATGGTTAATGAATTTAGGAAGTTCGCAGGAGAGGAAATTGAAGGCACAGATACTCTTATTGGAGTGTTGAAACATTCAATGTCAAAGCATCCTATTTACGAAAATTATGTGGAGCGTGCAATAGGTCTTGGAATAATAGATTTCAAAAAGAGAAACAATCTTGAAGAGGCGTCTGTTGCAACATTGCAAACTTGCCTAGCTTTTGCAGTTAGGGAAAGGCCTATACTAATAACAAAGGATGCTTTGAGTTATTCGTATATTTCAGAATCTGGTTCACCAATGATAGGAACAATGTATTACTTAACAAGACCGAGGTATCTTAGAGATGCAGCGATAGAAACTTTGACTCACTGTGGATTTCCTTCAAAAAGCTTTGATATAAAAGACCGTGATTCATTCATAAAGTATTACAATCGATTTGTAAGGATGGAAGAAGATGAAGTTGCGCATCTCAAGAAAGTATTATATAATGGTGCAGCAGAACCAATTTTTATTGGCAATGCTTCTAAGCCTGTTCTGACAAGAAAACGATTTGATGAAGCTTTGGATATGGACTTCTCTGTGGAAGAGATAAGGCAAAAGTATAGAGGGTATGGAAATACCACTATCCAGCAGATGCGAGCATGGAAAGCATGGCACACAATGAGAACAGGAAAACCTGCAGAGTCGGATCAGGAGTTGGAAATTCATAACTCTGGAATTGAAAAGGTAGGAAAAGAAGAAGCATTAGATTTTCTACAGGCCGGTGTACCTCCTGAAGAAATATACGAAGCTTACCCAACATCATTTACAGTTGGTCAACTTAGAGCTTTCAAGGCTCACATGACGATGGGTACTTATCAAAGAAAAGATTAAGAAATTAGTTGGAGAATCGAACAGCATTCTACGACGTTACACGTCTAATATGGGCCCGAGGAGAATCGAACTCCTGATCTTCACGTTGTCAACGTGACGTCTTACCATTCGACTACGAGCCCTATAATGTTATAGTCATTCCGTCATTTGCTACATCCGTATTCTTGAAAGATGACCTTGCTTCCTTCAGGAGCGGATTCGCATCCTTGTATCTTGCGCTTATGTGCACGAGAACAAGCCTCTTTGCCTTTGCCTTCCTTGCTATTGATGTGGCCTCAATTGTTGTTGAATGCTTTCTCTCCCTTGCCAGTTCCTTTTCGTTGTCTGCATAGGTTGATTCGTGTATTAATATATCGGCATTCATTGCTGCTGCAATTGTTGAGCTTGAGGGCCTTGTATCTGTCGCATATGCGATCTTTCTTCCAGTCTCCTTGAAAGTGACATCATCAAGCTTTATGTTTTTCTTTCCTATTTTTATTTTCTTGTTTTTGAGAAGCTCCTTGAACATCTCGCCCTTTATTCCAAGCGCCTTTACCTTTTGCTTCAGGAATTTCACTTTGTCGTTTTCCTTGAATATGAAACCGTATGTGGTTACTGTATGCATTAGCTTGAATGCGGATATCTGGAAATCCTTTTCCTTGTATATGGGGCCGGATTTTAGCGGCTTGATTATGAGTTTGTAGTTTATCATTGCCCGGTCGAAGCCTATCAGTTCAATGAGCTGCCTCTCATATCCTTTAGGTATGTAAATGTAAAGCGGTTCCTGCCGCTTGTTGAGCGCAAGAGTTCTGACAAGCCCCGCCAGCCCGATTGTATGGTCGCCGTGTATATGGCTAAGGAATACGGCCTTTATCCTTGATATGTTTACAGAATAGTACATGCACTGCCTTTGCGTTCCCTCGCCGCAATCGAATAGGAATACCCTGCCATTGTAATCAAGCGCTACCGATGGCAGGTTTCTCAGCTTTGTGGGGGTAGATCCCGCAGTTCCCAGGAATGTTATCTTGAGCATAAAATTGCCTATTCATTTGCCTTTATCCTTACAAGCTTATTTTTCATGTCTATATTTAATATTTCTGTATCTGCCAGAGGTTTAAGCTCGTCGATTTTTATCTTCTTGTTGGCATTTATAGCCCTTATTATGCTGTTTATGCCGCTCATGTGATTCATTATGTAGTTGCCCGCATTTTTGCAATATAATATTTCAGCATCTATCTCATTAAGTATATCGGTCTGCTTCCTTATGCTTGCCCTTATCCTTTCCGCATCCTCGTTTATCATTTCGGGCTCGCTTGCATTGCTGTATACGAAATCAAGGCATTGCTCAAGAGTTTCAAACCTCTTTGGTTCGAGATTGCCGTATTTGGCTATTCCGCACAATGAGAAATCAGCAACTGCGCCATTGCTCATATAGACAGTAATGCTTGGCTCTTTATTGCATTCATCTATGAGCTTTGCAAGGCTTTGGCTTATTGCCTTTATTTCGTCGTCGCCCAATTCAGTTATTCTAGCTTCTGGTCTTACCTCAGACCTATGTATCGCCTCACCTACATATATGTTCATTCCCAGCCTTTTCACAAGGTAATGCATTATGTCAGTGTTCTCCTTTCTTCCCCTTATGGATGAGAACTCATGATCCATCTGCGCCCTATCATTTATGTCGATCGATTGGTTTTTAGGCGGAACGTATTTCAGGTTCGGCCTTATCGCCCTGTCCTTGAAGTTATGATTCTGGTATGCAAGGAGTATTTTCATATTGCTGTCGGCAATTACCAGGTTCCCCCTGCCAAACATCTCAAATATTATGTTGAGCTCCTTCTCTCCCCGGCCAGCCTTCATTATTATGATCCTGTCATTGTTGTATTGCGCTACGGATGTTATTGAAAGTCCGTTTATGCGCTTTCGCGCAGCCATTGAGAAATTCGTCGCCTCCTCCTTTAGCTCTATGAATTCAGTCCTGTTTATCGCCTTTGAGAGTATGCACTGTATATTCTGCTTTTCCCCGCTTTTGCTGAGCCTTATCCTGAATCTTCCCTTTCCAAGCTCGTAGAACTGGTCTATGTATAGGCCTTCCAATGATTTGAGCTCTTCTACAAGACGCATGAGCTCAAGTGTGTATAAGTCGCGCATCTTACCGCATTTCTTTTCTTTTCAGCCTGCCCTCCTCTTTTGCTATCTTTGAGAATGCTTGCACAGTCTTGTACGCCTTTGCCGGATCCTCGAATGCCGTGCCTATCTGGGCTATGTCGCCACCGCTCTTGTAGACATCCTTGAGCTCGGAAGCATTCATTATTCCGCCCGCAACGATATAGGGGCATGTTATTACGGAGCTTACGGCTCTTATCATCTCCTTTGGTACCGGCCCTGAACCCTGCAAGCCTGGGTTGGAGCCAGCATCAGTTATTATCAACCTGTTTCCAAGGAATTCACCAGCCATTGCAAGCGCTGCTGCTATCTTTGGCTTCTCTCTGGGCACGAAGTTTGCATCGCCAACCCATCCCACTGTTCCGCCGGGATGCACAACTATATATCCAACAGGAAGCGGCTCTATGCCAAAGCTCTTCAGCACTGGCGCGGCAAGCATCTGCGCCTGGGTTATCCAGTATGGGTTCCTCGCATTGAGCAATGACATGAAGTATATCGCATCCGCATGCCTTGTTATGGTTGCTATGTTTCCGGGAAATACAACAAGAGGTATATCTATAGATTCCTTTATGCTCTTTGCCACATGGTCTAGCATCTCGCCCTGCGCGCCTGTGCTTCCACCGAGAAGTATGATGTCAGCCCCGCCCTGCGCAAGCTGCTTTGCGGTCTTTATCGCAAGCTCCTCGCTCTTGAAGTCGACCGGATCTATAAGACTGAAGAGCAATGCTCCCTTGCTCTCAAGCATCTCATTTATGTAAAGCTCAACCTTTCCTATTTTCATATGATCACTTGTTTGTCGTATAAATTTATAACTTTAATGCTTTAAATATGCTGCATGCCATTATGCATTAATTCAGGATAGATATTTTCCACAACAGCCAGAAATGCACCACCGAATTCCTTTTTGTTGGTAGAGAGTATGCTCTTTATCTCATCTTTTGTGAAGGACCTATAGCTTACAGCCTCCTCATTCAGCCTAATTTTATAATTACCGTAGATCTCATAAACAACAAATAGGTGGTTCTCCTGCCTGTTGAGGATAAATCTATTGAAGATAAATCTGCCTTTTAGATTGTACTTGAAATCTGTCAGCCCGGTCTCTTCAAATGCCTCTCTTTTCAGAGCATCGTCCTCAGTCTCGCCCGAACGTGCATGTCCACCAATTGGTGAGACATACTGTCCTGCGTCTTGCTTATGCCCTGCCTGTTTTACCAATATGAATCTGCCTTTTTCATCAAGTATATTTGCTATGGTGGTCCTGTGCAGCAGTCCTTTCACATGAGCCTCCTCTTTGGAGATCTTGTAAATAACATTATTTTTATCATCGATTATATCTATCATCTCCATTTGTATCATTGTTTTGTCTATCTGGTGTCATACCAGTTTCTGCTTTTTCAGGAATTCGTTTGCAAGCTCAACCTTTCCTATTTTCATGTGATCACATCTTCAGCTTTTCCTTAATAACATATCATTGCTTTTCACCCTCGTTATAAATGCCATTGGCAGTGATTCGTCCAATGCGGTCATCAGCATTCTCAAAAATGGGTTGTCAGGTGAATTATGCACGAAGCGATAGATGCGTGAAGCCCTTTCTTGGCTAATGTTACAAGCCTGCTGGATTTCCAGCTCAGAAGCTTTGAATATATTCTCCAGACTACCTAATCTTTCTATCATTCTCTGAATTACCATTGGACCGAATCCGCGCGGCATTATCCTATCTAGCAACCTTGCCTGATCCTCCTTTGAAAGAAACCATTTTCCGGATGATTCATCCCTTCTCTTGTATACAGTTATTTTTGGCATGATTATCCCTTGTGTAGCTTGAGGAATTCCTTTGCAAGCTCCCTTCCAGCCTCGTCCAGCTTTACCGAAGGCCTGAATCCCAATTCCTTTCTTATCCTCTCTATGCTTACAGTCCTGTCGCTTACTAGGAACCTGAACTGGTCCATGTTTATGCCCCTTGTCCTTGCGCCTATCCTTGCAAGGATGGGATGTATGCTTCTCTTTGGCGATTCGGCATTCAGGAATTTTGCGGCCTTGTCGAATAATTCCCTCTGGGTGTATGCAACGCCATCAGTAAGGTTGTAAAGCCTGTTGCTTCCCCTGCCGCTGTCCATTGCGGTGAAGAATGCTGCTACAACGTCGTCTATGTTTACAAGCGTAAGATGGTTCATTCCATTTCCTACGTACATAAGCTTTCCGCGCTTTATGAGCCCGAATATCCTCATGAAACTCTGCTCGTAGCCCTTTCCGTATATTACACCTATCCGGAATATCGTGTAGTCAAGACGTCTGTCCGACGCGGCGAATGTACGTATTATCTGTTCTGCCATGTACTTGCTCTCGGAGTATGCGCTCTTCGGCATGGTTTTTGAATCCTCTGTAAGGATCTCTCCCGTTCTCTTGTATCCGTATACCGTGACGCTGCTTGAATATACGAGCTTGAGCCTCTCTGCAGATGGGTTTGCGCTTAGGTATGCCTCAACTACATTCTCTGTTCCTACAACATTCGTGTTTATTATCTCGTTGTAGTTGCTTGTTACGTTTGAGGTTATTGCAGCAAGATGGAACATGAGAGATACGCCATTGCATGCATCCCTTAGCACGCCCTTTGTATCATTGTCGGATAGGCTTATGTCGGCAGCATATACCCTCACCCCAGCTGGAAGATCCCTCCATTCAGAGGTCTTGTCCGGGTTGGTCTTCAGTATCGCCCTTACCTCATAGCCCCTCTCGAGAAGCCCGGCAACCACTTTCCGCCCCATGCTGCTGGTTGTGCCGGTGACAAGAGCTATCCTATCTTTTGAATCAATTTTTGTCTTCTTTTTCTGCATTTGAATCAACGCCTTTTTTGCCCTTAAGCAGCTTTACTGCTATGTTCCTCACCCGACCCTCTGCAAGCCTGTTTATGAAGTATGGTATCCAGTCCTTCCCATATGGCAGGTATATGCTCATGTTGAGCTTGCCCTTGGCAAGCTTGTTTAGCTTTGTGTTATACCCTAATGGAATCTCAAATATTAAATTCCTTTTGTAATCCTTGCTGATTGAGACAAGCTTCTCTATTATGCCAAGATCATGCTCCAGTATTGTAAGATGTACCTTCCTGCTCGTGAGCACGTCTATATAGTTCCTGTAAAGCTTGAGTCTCTCCTTGCTCTTCCTGAGAGGGCCGGAATCGTCGACCCTGTAGCTAAGCTTGAGCGCGTCCTTGCTTGTGAGCATCTTTGCGAATACGATTCCCTCTTCGTCTGAATAGTTGGGGTGCAGGTCTATGCCTAGCGCAGCACACTCCGGCCTGAACCTTTTGTAAAGGCGCATTACGCTCTCAATGCCGTCTGACTCTTCCTCTATCCACAGCCGCTGCCCTGAGGCGTTTGCCGCATTAACTATTTCCTGCATGTTCCATTCAAGAAGATTCTGGTCAACAGTAGCGCCTATCTGGCTTGGCCTTATCGAGACCCCGGAATTGAGCTGCAGCCTAGAAAGCTGCTTTATGAGCTGTATGTATGCATTTGCCGTGTAGCGTGCCTTTGTCTGGTCATCGACATGGTTGTTGAGTAATGTTACCGTAGTATGCATGCCCTTGTTGTTCATGTCGCGCACCGCATTCAGCACGGCGCTGCTTGTCGAGCCAGCAATGTGTTTTCGCACAAGCCTGAATACAAGCTTGCTTATAAGGTTATTCTCTTTGTCCCTCTTTTCCAAATGCACCACTTATGATAAAAATCCAATGCCTACACGCATGGCTATATCTATTGATCGTTATCAGAATAATTTTTGATTAAGCTTATAATAACTTATCTATTTTAATTATTGATGGAAAAGAGTGAATGAATGAAGGACATAAAGGATCTCTCGCTAGACAGCCTCTTCTCAAGGCTGCACCAGCTTATGGTAAACCTTGTAAGCGATATAGAGGGCGTGATTTCGGACAACAAGGAGGTAAGCATGGAAGAGGTAAGAGATTTAAGGGCCCACATAAACTATAGGCTAGGAAAGAAGGAGGACATACATGACAACCAGAAGCTACTCAAGCTGCTTAATCTTTTCTCCGAGGACAGGGCTGTAATAGAGATAATAAGGGAAGATGCTGACGAATGGCTTGAGCTCCTTGAGGCGATAGAAGGCAGCATAAAGGGCGACGGCACAAGGAAGCTGTCCCAGAGCGAGCAGAAGCAGGTTGAAAGGATAGGGCAATTAACAAAGGAGATAAAGCAACTTATAAGGAATGGCTAGAACTTCGTGCGAATGCTGTTACACAGGTTCGGTGCTTAATACACCGTTTGCTATTTTTGCTATTGTTGGCACATCGCCAGGATATGCTGTTCCTGTCAATAAGGTCAGCACCGTTTTATCTGCGTTGTACCCGCCATTAGCGTGCTGATGCCCTCTTATTATCAACTTCATGCCATTATCATTAAGGAAACTGTTTACAGAATCTTTACCTACCATGCCAATTCCTTCGCCCCTTCTATTATCCCTGTCTTCCTTGTTTTCGCTAAAATCGTTCCAGACCATCTGGTTTGCGATGCTGTCATCCCCGAGATTATAATGCTTACCAACCCCTTTCATAGATTCAAGTGATATTCTATAATTAGACGATGCATTGACTGGTATTCCACCATGCACAAGAAAGATATCCTTGTTTAATACCACAGCCAATGGCAATTGCGGAAACAGCTCGCCATATATCCTTTCGGCGATTCTGCCACCGTCGTTTAGAAATTCATCTACTTCAAAAGGAAATGTTTGGTGAGATATTCCAGTCGATTCGTGATCTCCCCTTAGCATGATGAACTTATCTTTATATATGATTTTGTTAGCCAGCAACAATGCAAGAAGCTCCACACTGTGTTTTCCCCTATCAACATAATCGCCAAGCAATAGGTAAGTATAGTCCTTTGGAGGATATTGGCTGAATATCCTTCTAAATGTATCTATGTCGCCATGGATATCGCCTATTATGATTGCATTTTGGGTTTCTATGTCTAGCACTGTCTGTTCAGCCCTGAATGCGGCTATCGCATCATCGATGGCCTGATGATATATGAACTCCGTTGCTTCCCTAATCCTATCGCCATAAAGCTTCTGGCCGATTCTACTGGTTATGCTGCTGCCATCATTGGCGAGTGCATTTGCGGCTTTTTGCAAGCTCTCTTCATAGGCTGTGCGTTGGGCTGTTTGCCCTTCCCTTTCGTCACCACTCCCCAATAGAAGCCTTGTGCGTTGAGGTTCATCATCCAGCACTTCATACATATCCTTTGGAATATCATAAACTACATCCTGCTTATTTCCACCCGGCATGTTATTCTCCCTTGTATGTTTGTGCTTTTCCGCAACAATTTCGTCCTCTACTTCATGAACTTGACTATCCTTCTCTTCATCCGTTTCGTCTTCATCTTCTTCAGAATAGGAATAATCGGACCTGCGCCTTCGCAGTTTTCTCTTTGGCCTTTTTCCTTCCTCGCTGCCAACTAGCTTAGCATCTTCTACTTTTTTTATTTCTTCGAGCAATGGAGCAGATAGTGGTGGGGGTGAAATATTCTTTGGGCCAGGCGCTAATATATATTGTGTATATGCAAAATATGCGACTTTGTCGAGGTATGCCCATTCCATGATATCCCCTCTTAGCCTTAGTATCTTGCCACGGTTTAAGAGCCGAGCCTTTATTTCCTCTTCGCTTTCCTCTATTTCGTTTTCAAAAAGTTCCCTGCTTGCAGGTAAGTTTCTAGTCAATTTTTCGATAAAACCGCTAAGTTTTGAGGCAGAACCAATGAATTTGTCCTGGCTATGAGCTCTGACCATCTCATTTTGGGCAGATACGAAAAAATAATAGAGAGGTCCATACTCACTAGGATCATCTGGGTCAGCATAGTAAAAGTTTATATAGCGTATCAGCATCTCTCTTGATACCGCTTCTGCGTCGTCCTCTGTCCGGGCATTCTTGATTCTTTGGAGCATCTTGTCTCTTATCTTGGCATGCATGCTAGCGTCGGTATTTAAATTATTGTTGTAGGTTATTGTCGTATCTTTAGTAAGCCTTATTGTGTTTATCTCACCCCATAGCTCCATAGCGACTTCCATTGATTGTGTTTTCTTTAATTCATCCCTTAATCCGTCCAATCTTCTTTTTTCATCTACTCCTAGATCAGCCCAGCTGCAGAATATTTTATAGTAACCGCGGTAGTTGTCAGAGTGGTCACCGTAGAGAAAACTATTAACCCATGCTCTGCTTAGCTTTTCAGCTGCCTTTTTTTTATACTCCTCGTCTGGTATGGGTAGAGTTACTGTAGCCATTTTTTCACATAGGTATTATGAAGTTTTTAATATTTATACCTGCTAGATGGCTTTTAAAGCTTTGTTTCCGCTGCGGATTTTGCTGCTTGTGTCTCTTTGGGATATTATACCGAAATAGCATATCCTGTTCAGCGGACAATCCCAGCATAATGGCTTGGATGCCTTGCAATACCGCTTGCCTAGCTCTACAAACTGGGCATGGAAGTCGTTGTAAATATTTGCCTCTCTTTTTATTCTTTGCTCGAAATACTGCTGAAGATCATCATAGCTGATATCTGCCCTTATCTTGGGATTTATCCTGTGCATTGCCCTTCTTGTATAGGCGTCTATTACAAATATGGGCTTGTTTGCAGCGTAGAGAACTATAGAATCTGCAGTTTCCTTGCCGATTCCTTTGTATGAAAGAAGTATCTTTCTGATTTTATCCTTATCCATTGCAAAAAGATTGTCTAGACTTCCATACTCATTTTTTATTTTTTTGCATATGTCCTTGAGCCTTGCCGCCTTCTGCCTATAGTATCCGCTTGGCCTTATCAGCCTTTCAAGGCGTTTTATCCCGATTGATTCAATGCCGTCTAATGAGAGTATATTCTCCTCTGCAAGATTTGATATTGCTTTTTCCACATTCTTCCATGTTGTCTGTTGGGTAAGCACTGCCCCAACAAGTATCTCAAATGGTGTGTCTCCAGGCCACCAGTTCCTGAAGCCGAACCTAGCTCTTAATGTCTTGTAGATAAGCATTGGCTCGGGTTCGGAAAACCCGGCCATGATGATTATATCTTCAGCTCTCCGGAGCGTATCTTTGCTATTACTGTTCTGGGATCATTGCCATCGCATGTTATTCCCATGCTCTTGCATGTGCCAAGTATCTGGTTTACCCTGCTGCCCATGCTGTTTCCATAGAGCGAGCCCTCCTTTGATTTTGCTATGATCTTTATCTGCTCAAGTGTGGTATTGCCCACCACCTCGCCCTTTGCCTTTGCACCTGCAGCTATGCCTAGATCCTTAAGGAGAAGCGCGCTTGTTGTAGGTGATCCTACCTCTACTCTGAATGTCTTTGTTGCGCCATCAACATACACTTTTACTGGTATCTTGATTCCTGCAAAAGGCTTTGTCTTCTCATTTATTTCGGCTATTATCGCATTTATATTAACGCCCATAGGTCCGAGCGCAGGCCCGAAAGGCGGCCCTGACGTTGCCTTTCCTCCCTCAACTAAACCCTGTACTATTGTTTCTGGCATATTCACACCTTGTTTGATTTTTGTATTACCTTTGCGGTATTCATCTTCGTTGTTATTGGTATTGGCACAACAACATCCATAAGCTCTACGGTTATGTCATCCTTTACCTCATCTATCTTAAGTACGCGTGCCTTGTAGCCCTTGAAGGGCCCGGTTGTGAATTCCACCAAGTCCCCCTTTTCTACTCCGATCGCATGGCTCTTTGATTCGATGAGCTTCTTTACCTCATCCTCGCTCAGCTCCTTTGGCAGAACGCCTCGTATGCTGCGCCCCTTTGTTATGAACTGCCTTGCGGAGACCTCGTCTTCTGCCTCCATTATTATGTAGCCGCGCATGCCCTCGATAACTATTATCGAGTATATCGGGAGATCCGATTTTGCTATCTTGTTCTGCATCACATTGGCTGCGATGCGCTCCTGCCCAGATGTCACTTTTACAACGAAGTACAAGTTAATCACACACTATTAATCGCAAAGTTATATTATCTTTCATTACGCTTCATTTCTGATCCTATGGATTACGTCAAGGTAGAGCCCGGAAATGCAAATAAAGTGAAATCACTTATGGTGCGTTTCAAGCTCCTGGACACATCAAGACAGGTAAACCATAGCCGAAGCTATGTATATTTTCCAATAATTAATAGTGAGGCAAAGTCTAAAAAGCTTCTTGAAAGGATGGGTGCAGAAATAGTCTCAAGGAAAGAGCAGAAAAAGGATGATGATTCCTATATGGGGAGGTTGAGAAGGATTATAAATAAGAATGAGCTATCAAAGCTGTCGGAGGGATATGACCAGCTCGGGGAAATAGCAATAATAGAGTTTGAGGGCAGCAGGGCAAACGAGAGGAAGATAGCAAAGACGCTAATTGATACAAACAGCAGCATAAGGACGGTTCTTGCAAAGGCCGGGGCAGTGAGAGGCAAATACAGGGTAAGGAAGCTGCGCTACGTCGCAGGGAAAAGAAACTTCATAGCAACATACAGGGAGAATAACTGCAGATTCAGGTTTGATACGAGGAAGGTATTCTTCTCGAACAGGCTCTCGTTCGAGAGGTCGAGGATACTGGACCTGATAAAGGGCAAGGAAAACATAATGGTGATGTTTGCCGGTGTGGGGCCATTTGCAATAGAGATCGCAAAGACCTATCCGAAGACAAAGGTAATCGGAATAGAATTGAACAAAGATGCATGCAAATACATGAAAGAGAACATAATACTTAACAAAACGCCTAATGCAGTTGCAGTTAATGGTGATGTGAAAAAGCTTTCCACAAAATACAAAAATTCTGCAGACAGGATCATAATGCCGCTCCCGAAATCAAGCATGGAGTTCCTTGACGATGCCTACAAGGTGGCAAGGAAAAAGGCCGTAGTCCATCTTTATGTCTTCACCGATAACCTTGAAGATATCTACAATAAGATAAAAGCGCATGCAAAGGAAAATGATTACAAGGTAAAATTCCTCAACGAGAGAGAGGTACGCCCTTATTCCAAGTTCGAATGCGAATATGCCATAGATTACCTTATTAAAAAGTGAATATTGAAATTACTATAATATTATAGCAAATATGCTATAATTTGTCCTTTTCTTTCTAAGCCAGACATTTATTCCGTGCCAGCGATATAAATAAATATTTAGCTTTCGTAGTATCATCGATGACCAGCAGTACAGGCACAGTATTAGAAGGTAGGCAACAGCAACTCAACCTACACGAATTCGTCAAGAATGCTACGTGGCGCGAACTGCTTATGGAGCTTGTTGATACAAATAAGCTTGACCCATGGGATATAGACATTGTAAAGGTGGTTGACAATTACATAGCCGTTGTAAGGAAGATGCAGGTCATGGACCTTCACATACCGGCAAATATAGTTCTTGCGGCCTCATTGCTCCTTAGGATGAAAAGCGAGACGATAAACATATTTCAGGTTGAGGAAGCTCTTGTCTCAGAGGAGATTGCACAGCAGACAGGAAGGGTAATTCCTGATGTTCCAGTACTTGTGCCAAGGTTAAGGCTGCAACCCAAGAGGAAGATAACACTATCAGAGCTTATGGATGCGCTTGGCGATGCGATAAAGCTCAACGAGAGGCGCGAGACAACAGTAAGGCAAAGCAGGGAGCCCCTTAATTTTGTGGTTGAGAAGGATGACATAGATGAGAAGATGAACAGGACATATAAGCTGGTAACAGAGAATGTGGACAAAGAAGGGATCACTACATTCGCACAGTTATCCAAGAGCTTCAATTCAATCGAGAGCATTCTGTTAGGCCTATTTGTGCCATTGCTCTTCCTGGCGCACAACCAGCAGCTTACGCTTATGCAGGACGAGTTCTTCAACGAGATATTTGTAAAGCTGAATGGTGATGCTGATGGAGGGAAACCAGGGAAATAACTACAAGAAGATAATAGAATCAGCACTATTCGTATCTGGAAGGGCTCTTGATGTTGACGAGATCGCAAAGATAGCTGGGATAGGCTCTGTAGGCCATGTGAAAAAGCTTCTGGGCGAACTTATGAAGGAATACGATTCACGCGACAGCGCTATAATCATATCAGAGATAGGGAACAAGTATGCGCTTGGGGTAAGGAATGAGTATGCGGAAAGGGTAGGCTCGCTTGCCGGTGCACCGGAATTGTCAAAAAGTTCGCTTAGGATACTTGCATACATAAGCAAAAATGAACCAGTCATGCAGAACAGCATAGTAAAGGCATTCGGCAGCTCCACATACGATCACATCAAGGAATTGAATGAGAAGGAATTCATTAGGGCTATGCGCATAGGCAGAACAAAGAAGATAGAGACAACAGAGAAGTTCAAGGAGTACTTCAGCCTCTGATTAGCAATCTATTTATAATCAAATTACATATCTAATTCATGGACTTGACAAAAAGTAGGTGCGTGCCATGCGAGGGTGGCGCAAAGCCGATGAAAAAGAAAGATGCAATAGAAAACCTTAGGTCAGCAAAGGGATGGAAGCTTAAGGGCAGCAGCATATTCCTAGACAAGGAGTTCAGAAATTTCGTTGATGCAATTAACTTCATAAATAAGGTCGCGAAGTTGGCTGAGAAGGAGGGGCACCATCCAGATATATGTCTGCATTCGTGGAATAAGGTGAGGTTCACCCTGAGCACACATGCGATAAAAGGGCTTTCAATGAACGACTTCATACTTGCGGCAAAGATAAACAGCATAAGATAATGATTCGGGCTCGTAGTCGAATGGTAAGACGTCTCCCTCACACGGAGAAGACCTGGAGTTCGATTCTCCACGGGCCCAAAGTACATTTGTAGAAGGACTAGACTAAGATTTGCTATATTTTAGGATAAAGCAAAAAGGAGCAGTTCCAAGAGCTGCTCCATATTTAAGTATTGGCATTTACCTCTTCCTGCCAGAAGATTTGGTCGAACCCATTCCTGTTTTTATTATCTTGTTAATTTTCATTTCAGAACCCCAATTATTATACAAAAATGAGGTTTATAAATATGTATGTAGGCATAGAATAATGTTATTGCGGACACTATAAATTAATAATATGAAACGTGCCTGTATACGTTATAAGGTAGATTAGATAAAGAGGATAGATCCGAGAAAATCACTTTTCAAGAAAAGCGTAGAGCTTGGCTCAGGCAAGATAGTAGGCTATGACTTTGAGAAAACATTCGATGCTGCAAAGTTCTTTGACTCGTATAAGGATACAGGTTTCCAGGCAACCAATCTTGCGAAGGCCATAGAGCTAGTAAAGAAAATGCGCAAGGAAAAGGTAACAATATTCTTGGGATTCACCTCTAATATTGGCACAAGCGGACTTCGGGACATAATTACATATCTCGTAAAGAATAAGCTTGTTGACTTCCTTGTCACCACAACAGGCGGCCTTGAGGAGGACATAATAAAAACGCACGGGAATTTCCTTCATGGATCCTTTGATGCGAATGGTGCCTACCTCAGGAAGAACGGGGTAAATCGTACAGGGAATATCTTCATACCAAACGAGAGGTACATATGGTTTGAGGACTTCATGAAAGATATATTTGCAAAGCTATACGCAAAGCAGAAAGAGAGCGGAAGGCTCGTTGATAGCGTTGAATTTGTAAAGGAGCTTGGCATGGGACTTGAGGGCTCAAAGAGGGCAAAGGAAAGCTTCACCTACTGGGCTTATAAGAAAAATATACCGCTTCTTTGCGTACCGCTTGCTGATGGGGCAATAGGCGATCATATTTACTTCTTCAAGAAAGACCATAAGGATTTTGGCGTTGATCTTTCAAAGGAGGTTGAACTCCTTTATGATACAGTGCTTAATGCTGACAAGACTGGCGCAATAATTCTTGGTGGCTCGGTGCCAAAGCACCATATCATGAATGCATTTATGCTGCGCGAAGGCTCTGACTATGCAGTGTACATCAACACCGCATACGAGCAGGACGGCAGCAATGCCGGTGCAAACCCCGAAGAGGCAAAAAGCTGGGGCAAGGCCTCCCCTGATGAAAACAATGTAAAGGTATGGGGGGATGCAAGCATAATATTCCCGATACTTGTTGCCGCGGCATTCAAGCTAGTTGATTGAATTAAAATTGTTAATTCTCTCTTTGGCTATCAAGTGCTTCCCAATTTTGCCGCAAATATTGCCTAAGTTTTCTATTAGATTCTTCCTCTTTTGTGTTTGTAGTAGTTTTACTAAAAAGCACAGTACGACCATAACATAGAGTATATGGGGCCTGGCTTACACTTATCTTTCCAAACGTTTCCCTTAACCATTCACCCATCCTCATCTTTAGGTTGGCTCCGGCTTCTCTAACAATTAATATTTTTTCCATTTTACCATCTTTTTTATCTTTTTATAACACTATTATGTGGGTTTGATATTTATTACTTTTGGATTTTGCGCCCAATAGGTAAAGGAATAATAATTGGCGTCTCAAGAAAGTATTGTGGTTTTATGGCAGATAAGATACGATGTGCACATATATTGGTTACAAGAGAATCAGTTGCAAATGAGGTGCTTGATAAGCTATCTAAGGGCGAGAGCTTCGGAAAGCTTGCAGAGCAGTATTCAATAGATGGTACAAGAAAACAGGGAGGCGACCTTGGCTATTTCGGTCGTGGTGTAATGGTAAAGGAATTCGAGACCGCTGCATTTGGACTTCAAAAAGGACAGGTTTCTGGAATAGTAAAAACCCAGTTTGGCTACCATATAATCAAGCGCCTGGAATAATAAGTTTGGCGAGTAGAATATATTTTCAATCCAGTTCGGCTATCTAAAAAGAAGACTGAAGAAGAATCAGGTGATATGGGATTGCGCAACATCCTTACGTATAAACATATATATCTTATTCAAGACTTATTATTAGCAGAAATCTACTGAGGGAAGCAGATATAACTATTTAGGTTATGATTCCTCAATTCAAAAACTGGTTTACATATGAGTGATGAGACTAGAAGGCATAAGAAACGGAACAAGGAGAGCACCACTCCTAATGATCACCCACGAATAAATTCGTGGGTTTCCTCCGTTGTATCGCAGAGTAATCAACTGTATATTTCTAACTTCAGTTGTTTCTGAGACATAGTCTGTGCAAGTTTCGTGTGTTGCTGATTTTCTATGTAGGTCTTTACTGTTTGAGAAGTTATGTTACTAACACTTCTGAAGAAATATCCTCGCGACCAAAAATGTCCTCCGTAATATGTAAATCTGAAGGACGGGAATTTTCTGAAAAGTTCGTGTGACGATATGCCTTTGAGAAGATGGACTGCCTTTTCAACAGTCATGGTCACTGGAATTGAAGCAAATACATGTACATGATCGTTTCCAATCGCAGTTGTATGTATGCGCATCCCGTACTGTTCTCCTATTTCGTTAAATTTCCGTATTAGAAATTCTTTCACATATACACTTGTCAGTTCAGGGAATCTGTATTTGGGGCACCACTCCAAGTGGTACTGGGATAATCCAACCGAATGGTTTTTATTTACAAAGGTTCCACTACTCATATAATCACGTTTCCGGCAGAGTTGCAGGCGCAAAAATTTTTCGCTTGCGCTGCCGTTAACAACTTTTGCTCACGGAACCAATAAAAGTCCTAGAATCAGCAACTGCGGTGGGGTCTCCTGTATCTCTCGAATAAATTCGGTAGGTTTAGTCGACCCCACACCCCTTGCACACTAAAGGCGTAGTTAATTTCGTGCAATGACAGATTAAACTAATAACTTCGATTTATTGCATAATAAAAGGGCTTGAATAGATCTGTATGCATATATATTTCTTGATTAATATATGCTTATGAGTCTATTCCCTTTTCAGCTTTGCGAAGAGCCTTGCATAGAATGCGTTCACATTTGATGAGGAATACAGGCTAAGGCCCTGATTGTTTTCTATATATTTTGTTTTGTCGCTGCTGTTGAGAACTTCGGCTATCGCATCAGGTATGCTTATCTCATCCCTTACTATGCACATATTCTTTACCTCTTTTGGAATTGGTGAGTAATCAGGCAATAAGACAGGAGTGCCTAGCGCAAGGCTCTCTAGAACTATTATGCTGAGTCCCTCCCTTTCAGACATCTGCAATAGCAGCTTCGATTCCTTTATTCTTCTGTATAGATTCTCTTTGTTTGCAGGGCTGTAGAAATCCCTTAGCTCAACTATATCCGTCAGCTTCATTCTGCGTATAAGCCTTGATATTCTCTGCCTTTCCGGGCCGTTTCCTATTATTAATGCTTTAATTCCCTTTACCCGCTTTGATGCGGATTTGATAGCTATGAGCCATTTGTCCAGCCTTTTCTCCTTTATCAGCCTGCCGGAGAACATTACCAGCTTAGATTCCTTTTTCTGCTTTACAGATTTTAGCTCTTTGTCGTCTATAACAGGCGAAAAGATGTGTATACTTTCCCTGTCCACGCCAATCTGCGACAGCCTTTCAGCAGTTGCGCTTGAGTTTGCTATGTATGCGTCAGCGCCCTTTATCGCCCATGATGCAAATGCATTTGCAATTGATCCCCATGTTCGCCCAAGATAACTAGTCCAGTAATCCCTATCCCAGACCTCATGCATGTCAAGTATAAGTTTGCATCCGAAAAGCCTGCAGTATAATTTGAGGATAGGAATGTGTACAATTGGGAATTCGTTTACCTGCATGTATTCGAACCTGTAGAAGAATATTCTTGCAAGCCCTACTGTATATACAAGCGCCTCCCTTATCGACCTTCTTCCATGCCTGTAGAATTTCTCCGGCGTTATCCTGTGAAGTGTGTGGTATCTTATATTGTCTTTGACAAAATCCTTTTCCATTCCAGGCCATCTCAATGAGAAGAAATGAACCTCGTTGCCTTTTGCGAGCTCCCTTGATTCTGTGCTCTCCAGCGTCTCAAGTCCCCCCACATTCCATGGGTACACGGCATCCGATACAAAGGCAATTCTCATGTTCTCCAATTTAAATGACAGATATAGTATTAAAATCTAGCGTCCATATTTAAAAAGGATTGGCGATTTCATGAAGGAGAGGAGACAGACGCTTGGCGAGAATATTAAACCGTTGAATTACAATATACTGTTGGAACCGAATCTCGATACATTCAAGTACAAGGGAAAGGAGACGATAGACATAGAAATAAAGGAGGGAAGCAGGGAAGTACGTCTTAATGCTGCTTCATTAAGAATAATCGGAGCAAGTATTGAATGCAAAGGCTTGGTGCAAAAGGCAAAAATAAGACTCGATAAGAGGCTTGAACAATTGATCCTCAACTTTGGGAAGGTAGTAAAAGGCAATGCAAAGTTGAATATACAATTCAACGGCACAAATAATGACAGCATGCGTGGTTTCTATAGAAGCAGATACACATACAAGGGCAAGAATGGATACATACTCACATCTCAGTTTGAGGCTGCTGATGCGAGAAAGGCATTCCCATGCTTTGATGAGCCTGCGCTTAAGGCAACATATGATCTTTCCTTTATCATAGATAAAGATCTTGGATGCATCTCTAACATGCCCGTGAAAACGGAGCGTAGTACTGGAAAAGGTAAAAAGCTTGTTAGTTTTTACACAACGCCCATAATGTCATCATATCTCTTATATCTTGGAGTTGGAAAATTCGAGAGAAGAGCAAGTAAGTATAGAAAGATGGAGTTTGGAGTTGTTACTGTTCCAGGCAAGAGCAAGGATGCGCTTATGGCAATGGGCTTTGGCAAAAAGTTTCTTGAGTTCTTTGAATCATATTTTGGAATAGACTTCCCATTACCAAAAATAGACTTGCTTGCAATACCAGACTTCTCAGCTGGGGCAATGGAGAATTGGGGAGCAATAACATTCAGGGAGATTGAATTGCTCGGCGATGAAAAAAGCACTCCAACATCAACCAAGCAGAGGATCGCAGAAGTAATCGCGCATGAGCTTGCCCACCAATGGTTCGGTGACCTTGTCACTATGAAATGGTGGGATGATCTATGGCTTAATGAAAGCTTTGCTACATTCATGGCGACAAAGGCTGTAGACTCAGTTTTCCCAAAATGGGAATTTGGACTGCAGGATTCTGTAGATACATTCTCAACTGCATTCTCTGCAGATCAGTACGTATCAACACATCCCATAAACGTAATAGTTAATGAACCCGCAGAGATTGACGAGATATTTGACAGGATAAGCTACGAGAAAGGAGGAAGCCTCCTAGCAATGCTTGAGGACTATGCAGGAAAGGAACCGTTCAGAAAGGGGCTTCACAATTACCTAAAAAGGCATTCGTATTCCAACGCAACCAAACATGACCTTTGGAATTCCATAGAGGATGTGTTGCGTAAGAGCGGAAATAAGGCAAGATTTGCAGAAATGGCAGAGGGTTGGATAGACAAGACAGGATATCCGATTGTAGAGGTTTCAAAGAATGGAATTGGAACACTCTCCTTGAACCAGGAACGCTACCTTCTTCTAAAGGACAGAAAAATAAATGAATTATGGCAAATACCTATACATTATGAAACGCAGGGAGGTAAGAAGGGCCATATGCTATTAGATACTAGATCGGAACTGCTTAAGGCCAACGATGATAGCATAAAGCTAAATCATATGCAAAAGGGATTATATAGGGTAAGATATGCGGATGAAATTCTGAAAAGTCTTGGCAATTGGATAAGTTCGGGAAAGATGGATAATATTGATGCGTGGGGGGTTGAGAATGACTTCTATGCACTGGCAAGATCCTCAAGGATGAAGGTCGATAAGTATCTTGATTTTGTTGAGAAGTACTGCATGTATGGCAATTATCCTTTGAGTTTTGGCGTATCAAGCCATCTTAGCGGCCTGGCAATACTTCTGTCTGACAATAATAGAATTCTGAAAAGGGTAAAGGAGCTGAACATAAGATACCACAACATAATCCTAGAAAAGGTAGGATGGAATGAGTCAAAAATTGAGAGCAACATAACAACGCTTGCAAGAAGCATGGCTATTGCCAGGCTGGGAATTGGCGGCGACAAGAACGTGCTTAAAAAATCAAGGGAGATATTCGACGATTATCTTACTTCGGGCAGGCTGCCACCCAAGAACATAAGGAGCGCAGTATACAACATAAATGCATGGAACGGGGATGAAAATACTTATAACAAACTTGTCGAGCTTTACAAAAAGGAGAATGTGCAGGATGATAAGCGCAAACTGCTGGTTGCATTGTCCAACTCAAGCAGGCCAGAAATAATAGAAAGGGCTCTTGCATTCTGCCTTTCTGAGGATGTCAGATTGCAGGATGGATTTGTAGTTTGTTCAGTTGTATCCTCAAATGAGGTGGGAAAGAAACTTATATGGGGCTGGACAAGGAAAAACTGGAAGGAGTTCATGAGAAGGTACAGCAGCGGAACCCACATGCTCCAAACATTTGTAAACAACTTAGGACTTGTAGATGATGAAAAGACTAAAAAGGAGATAGAGGTATTCTTTGCAAAGAAAGAGAACAGAAGAAAGGATATAGAAAGGACGCTGAGCCAGCTAATGGAGCTTATAGAAGCAAATATACACTTCAAGGAGTACAACGAGAAGTAGCTTTTATTCACAGCCCAAAAGGTTAGCATTCTGATTAAGACTGTGTAGTACGCAAGGCTTATAAGCATTTCTTGCCCATATATTAGTGTTAAAATAGTCATACTGATTGCAGGGGGTTTATTTGATAGAGGATTATAATCTAAGTTTATCATATTTGTCGCCATTAGCTGGCGCTCTTCTATCTGATTTGGGCGCCGATACATAATCGTTTCCCAGCTACTGCTTTTTCTACGACTATTCTGACACAGAATAAATGGTGTTTGAATGGCAAAGACTTATATTGACATTGTAAAGTACATGGTAGAGGCAAGATTTGAGATACAGGGGCTTGCGGAAAAGCCCGATATAATAGGTGCTGTTTTTGGGCAGACGGAAGGACTTCTTGGCGGAGGGCTTGATCTCAGGGAACTTCAGAAGAACGGAAAGATAGGGCGAATTGAGATAGACGCCCAGACAACCGGTAACAAGACATTCGGAAAGCTTTTCCTTCCTAGCTCATTGGGAAGGGTTGAAACCTGCATACTTGGCGCAACAATAGAATCAGTTGACAGGGTTGGCCCGTTTGAAACTTCATTCAAGGTAAACAAGATAGAGGATACAAGGAACGAGAAGAGGAGAAAGATAGTGGAAAGGGCAAAGGACCTTCTCAAGACGCTGCTTACAACAGAGATGCCGGACAGCAAGGAGATAAGCGAGCTTGTAGAAACTGACGTCAAGTCAAGCGTTATAACAACATACGGCTCTGAAAACCTGCCTGCCGGACCTGAGATAGCTAGTAACGAGGAGGTAATATTTGTTGAGGGACGTGCTGATGTCATCAATCTGCTTAAGAACGACATAGACAACTGCATTGCTGTCGGTGGAGCAACGGGCAAGATACCGCAGACAATAATAGACCTCTCAAAATCTAAGGAAACGACTCTTTTCCTTGATGGAGATAGGGGAGGCGACATGATACTGCGCGGATTGCTTAACGTGTGCGAGATAGACTTTGTTGTAAGGGCTCCTGACGGCAAAGAGGTGGAAGAGCTGACAAGAAAGGACATAATAAAGGCGCTGCGCACAAAAGTGCCGATAGAGCAGGTGATACCAAGGCTGAACAGGGGTAATGAGCACAGGTTCAACAACTTCAGGAATGTTGATACACCTCAGCATGCTCAGCCGCAGCCCGCAAGGCAGCAGACTTATGAGCAAAGGCCGCCGAACGAGGAGCGCAGCATGCAAAACCCTCCGCACAACGATAATAGGCCAAGCCAGGCTGCACCTGCACAAAGGCCGCCCCAGAGGCAGCAAACAGCTGAGAACAATCAGATACTTAGCCCTACAGAGATATCAAGAAAGCTTCTGAGCAGGGAGCGGGATAAAGGCCCACAATTAAAGCCATTGGTAGTTGATGATGACCCGGCTCTTGGCATAAAGGACATACGGGGCAATGCACCTGAGGGAATAGATGCAATACCATTGCTAAAGAATGATAAGGGAGTGGCGCAAGAGCCCGAACAGGCCTACATAAGCGCGCTTGACGAGCTCCACAACACATTGAGGGGAAGGCTTTATGGCGGCGATGGCAAGCTTGTGGCAGAGGTGCCCATAAGGGAACTCATAGAGACTATCCAGGATGCGAATGGCATAAGCACAATAGTATTCGACGGGATAATAACCCAAAGGCTCATCGAGCTTGCAAAGAAGCGCAGGATAACTGCGGTATATGGAATAAGGGCTGGACAGGTATCTAGGACATTCAGCGACATGCTGCTCTACACAAAGGAGAGCGGAAAGCTCTGAGAATTGGCACTTGTAGAGAACGACTCGGCTAGTATGCTGCTTTGGTACAGAAAGTTGCAAATGCTCTCTTGGGGCTAACTTTCAGTTTTCTTATAGGAAATTGTGCTAACTCTGTTCAGTTTTGATTGGATTTGCTATAAGAAACCTTTACGCTCATTATTTCAAGAAGGGGCTTTACAGACACCAAGACTGATAACCTCTTGGGGCTTTATAGACTTAATGCGGTGAATAATAGTATGATATTATGTATTACAAAAGGTAATATTTATATACTTTACCAATAATAATATTATGGTGAGAACTATGCAGGAATATGCCACCATCTCGGTGAAGATACCTATTGCAGACAGGGAAGAAATGAGAAAACTCAAAATAAAACCCTCTAAAATAGTTAGAATGGCCATAAAGCACAAATTAAAAAAAGAGCGCATCGAAAGATTGAAGGAATTAAGGAAAAAGATGCAAGATCTATTCAATAAATTGCCGGCGGATGTAGTTACTGCAAGTATAAGAAATGATAGGGATTCTCGATGAAATACATTCTTGACGCTTCGTCATTATATAAAATGGCAGATATGAATAAATTAGAAATAATAGAGTACTCTATTACTCTAGACTTAGCAAGATATGATGTAGGGAATGCAGTGCTAAATGATTTAGTCCATTTAAAACAAATTGAAGAAATTAAAGCATGTAAATTAATTGTATTTTTATACCAAGTATTAGACACTATAGATCAAGTTAAGATTACAGAAGGAGAAGACGTTCTTAAATTAGCTACGAAATTTAAAATTTCGTTCTATGATGCTGCTTATGTATACTATGCAAAAGCCTCAAACACTATACTTGTAACAGAAGACGAAAAACTCAGAAGGAGAATAAAGGATTATATTAAAGTAAGCAATATCGAAGAATTGTCTCGAATCTAAAGGGCTTTTTTCAGTTGCTCTCTAAGACAGAAAAACCCTTTTAGGATGCTTTCAACCTTACCGTGTAAATTTGAAAAGTCTAAAGCACAAAGACCGGTTAAGGTAGATACCAATATAATAATTCCTTTCTATATTATTCCGATTGGTGCTTTGCTTGCTTAAGACAGTCTTTAACGGCAGCGTAACTTATATACAGATACTCGACGAGAACGGTGAGATCGACGCAACGCTATTTCCTAGCGATCTCCAGGATTCCCAGATAGTTGAGATGTATAAGCAGATGTGCTTTGCAAGGTCGCTAGACGCGAAGTGCCTTAGCCTTCAGAGACAGGGAAGGGCAGTTACATACGCGCCGCTTGTCGGAGAGGAGGCCACCCAGATTGGAAGCGCGCTCGCAATGCGCCATGACGATTACTTTGTGCCCAACTTCAGGCAGCATGCGGTCTTCATCGCAAGGGGAATGCCGCTTGAGCTAATATTCCTATACTGGAAAGGATATGAGGAAGGTCTTGCAATGCCCAAGAGCGTGAACGCACTGCCATACATAGTGCCAGTATCCGCACAGGTTCCGCATGCCGCTGGGCTTGCATTTGCGCAGAAGTACGAGAAGACAGGTGCTGCAGTTGTCACATATATTGGCGATGGAGGAACTTCGCAGGGGGATTTCTACGAGGCGCTTAATTTTGCTGGAGTATTCAAGCTTCCGCTCGTAACGATAATAGAAAATAACCAGTGGGCCATATCAGTGCCAAGATCAGCGCAGACTGCAGCAGTTACGCTTGCACAGAAGGGAATAGCAGCCGGAATTGATGTGGTACAGGTTGACGGGAACGATGTGATTGCTGTTTACAAGGCAGTGAGGGATGCGCTGGCACTAGCAAAGGATGCCCCGACACTGATAGAATGCGTGACATACAGGATGAGCATGCATACAACAGCCGACGACCCAACAAAGTACAGGAGCGATGATGAGGTTGCTGAATGGAGGATGAAAGACCCAATATCACGCGTAAAGAAATACCTTGTGAAGAAGAAGCTGTGGAACGATGATCTTGAGAATACTATGGCAGAAGACCAGAAGAAATCAATAGATGCGGCGCTTGAGATTGCTGAGGCATTCAAGCCTGACCCGAAAAGCATGTTCGAGCATCTATATAGCTACATGCCAGATGTGCTAAAGGAGGAGCTTGATGATTCAATAGAATCGAACTTTTACCAGGGATGATATTATGCTTACAAATATGGTTGGTGCACTAAACAATGCTCTTGAGCTTATACTTAAGGAAAACGACAAGGCGATAATACTCGGCGAGGATGTTGGAAAAGACGGCGGGGTATTCAGGGTGACCGATGGTTTGCAGGCAAAATTCGGGGATTCAAGGGTTATCGACACACCGCTTGCCGAGTCTGCGATACTTGGGGCATCAATAGGAATGGCAATAGGAGGAATGCACCCAATTCCGGAAATACAGTTTGCAGGGTTCATGTACATGGGCTTTGAGCAGCTCATAAACCATGCTGCAAGGTACAGGAGCAGAACTAGATCAAGGTACACTGTTCCTATGATAGTTAGAACGCCTGTAAGCGGCGGGGTAAGGACGCTTGAGCACCATTCTGACAGCCCCGAGGCGTATTATTCGCACATAGGAGGACTCATAGTTCTTGAGCCATCAAATCCGTATGATGCAAAGGGCTTGCTTATGGCAGCATCACATCTTGATGATCCTGTTGTATTCCTTGAACCGACAAAGCTGTACAGACTCTTCAAGCAGGAGGTGCCAGAAGACCCCTACGAGGTGCCTATAGGCAAGGCAAGCGTAGTGGCAGAAGGAGACAGGCTCACAATAGTTACATATGGCACAATGGTGCCGCTGGTAAAGGATGTTGTAGCAAAGAAGCAAATTTCAGCCGAGATAATAGACCTAAGGACAATAAATCCACTTGATGAGGCTACAATACTTGAAAGCGTGAAAAAGACAGGAAGGGCAATGATAGTGCATGAGGCTGAGCTCAGCTTCGGTGTTGGCGCGGAAATATCAGCAAGGATAGCTGAGAAGGCAATCTTCGATCTTTCGGCGCCGATAATAAGAGTAGCATCCAACAGCATTCCATATCCGTTCCCAGGATACGAAAACTTCTACATACCAAATGCAATGAAGATATCAAAGGCGATAGACAGGATTATATCTGTATGAGTAATATTAAAAGTGATAAATATGGAAAAACAAACAAAAGCCAAACTGGGAATGCATGTTGTTGTTTTTAAGGGCAGCTTGATTAGACCAATAGGACATGGATCAATAATAAATCCAAGAATGCCTATCGAAATAAGGGTAGGTAGCAGAAGAGTAAGAACCTATACGCCGCTAATAAAAATGGTGCGGCACGGAAAGATAGAAAGGATAACAGGTGCAGAATGTTATTGGATGTCTAATTCAGATTATCAAAAAGCAAGGGATATTATTAGAGGTCAGCATGTAAGGCCTGCTGATGAAGGTTTTTGCGGTTCGTTAACATGAAGGAAATAAAATTCGTTGATGTGGGAGAGGGAATAACAGAGGGCCATATACAGAAGTGGCTTGTAAATGATGGCGATGCAGTAAAGGAAGACCAACCCATATTCGAGGTCGAGACTGACAAAGCAGTAGTTAGTATGCCATCACCCATAGACGGATTTGTGAAGATAATCGCAAAGGAGAAAAGCATTGTCCATCTTGGCGACACAATAGCACAGATAGGGACAAAGGATGAGCTCGCAAATTCAAAGGGCCAGACGCCAGTTCAGCAAACTGCACAGCCTGTCCAGGCTCAAAAGCCGGCGGCACAGAAGGATCAGCCTGCAAAGGTTGCAGAGCAGAAAGAGATACTTGCAACACCATTTGTGAGAAAGCTTGCAAAGGACATGAATATTGATATAAATTCTGTAACTGGCACAGGACCGAACGGACGAATACTTGATACGGACATAAAGAATTTCTCAAAGCCAGCCGCTCAGCAACCATCATCAAACCAATCAGCTACTCTTGAGAAGCATAAGGGAGAGATAGAGAGAATTCCAATGTCCCAGACAAGAAAAGCAATAGCAAGGAACATGGAGGCCTCATGGACAATACCAAGGGCAAGCCACATGGATCTCATAAATACAACAGAGCTATTCAACATGGTGGCAAAGGAGAAGGCGAATCTTGCAAAGGAGATGAACATACACCTTACCTTCCTTCCATTCGTAATAAAGGCAACTATTGCAGCAATAAAGGAAAATCCTAACTTCAATGCAAGCTACGACAAGGAGAAGCAGGAGATAATAAGGAAGAACTATTACAACATAGGCCTTGCGGTGGAGGCGCCTGACGGTCTTAAGGTTATGGTGATAAAGAACGCCGACAATAAGACAACGATAGAGCTTGCAAAGGAAATAGAAACGCTCGCAGGCAAGGCAAGAGACAGGACAATAACGCTTGAGGAGATGCAGGACAGCACATTCACGATAACAAACATAGGCAGCCTGGGAGGAGGATTCATGGCAGTGCCAATGATCAACTATCCCAACGTTGCAATCCTTGGAATAATGAGGATGAGAGATTGGCCATTTGTTGAGAACGGACAGGTAAAGGTAGGCAAGATGATGCCATTCTCGCTCGTGTTTGACCACAGGGTAGTTGACGGTGCCGAGGCTGTGCATTTCGGCAACGCGTTAATAAAATACCTTGAGGACCCTGATCTTCTTGAGATGCTCTGATCGAATTTCTTAGTTGCATTGATATATATTTATTCTTCCAATCTCTGTTATGGGTCTTCAGAATATGCTAGCTGGTGGCAGCGGGCAGATAGAGGTAAACAGCGAGTTTCGCAAGGCACTTGGTCTTCTTGAGAATACATCAGAGAATGTATTCATAACAGGAAAGGCAGGCACAGGAAAATCCACTCTTCTGGAATATTTCAAATCTATAACAGAAAAGAGAATCGTAGTCCTTGCGCCAACAGGAGTTGCTGCGCTTAACGTAAAGGGCCAGACAATACACTCATTTTTTCATTTCAAGCCGGACATAACCATCGAAAAGGTAAGAAATCTTGGAGGTTACATGTCGAGGATATATAAGGCGATCGACACGATTGTTATAGACGAGATATCAATGGTAAGGGCCGACCTGCTTGACTGCGTCGACCAATTCATGAGGCTTAATGGCAGGGATGCCTCTAAGCCTTTCGGTGGCGTGCAGACGGTATTCATAGGTGATCTGTACCAGTTATCGCCTGTTGTAGCAAGGGGAGAGGAAGAGATTTTCAAAAACGGCCATTACAGAAGCCAATACTTCTTTGATTCACATTCCTTCGATACACTTCCATTTAGATTTGTAAATCTTGAAAAGCATTACAGGCAGACGGATACAGAATTCATAGAGCTACTTAACAGCATAAGGAATAATTCTGCAACTGAGGAACATATCAGGAAGATCAACACAAGATTTGATTCCTCTTTCAGGCAGAACGAGTCTGATAAGCATATTACCCTTACAACCACAAACAGGCTGGCAGATCTGATAAACAATGAGCACATTTCCAGGATACCAAAAAGGGAATATACCTATAATGCACTGATTAAGGGTGATTTTGACAAAAAGGTTCTACCTGCTGATGAGTCTCTTACCATAAAGGAAGGCGCGCAGGTAATGCTCCTTAACAACGATGCGGATAAGCGATGGGTGAATGGCAGCATAGGCAGGATAATCTCAATCGAGGGTTATGACGATGGCAAGGATTCTATTACTGTTGAACTGATTGACGGCTCTGAGATTAATGTGGCTCCGTACACATGGGAACTCTTCAAATTCTCATATGATAATGCTGCAAAGAAATTGACATCTAACAAAACAGGAAGCTTTACCCAATACCCGATGATGCTTGCATGGGCTGTTACAATACACAAAAGCCAGGGGAAGACATTCGACAAGGTAATAATAGACATTGGTGACGGCACATTTGCGCATGGGCAGCTCTATGTTGCACTCAGCAGATGCACCACATTGGAAGGAATAGTCCTAAAGAGGCAAATAGAGAAAAGACATATATTGATGGATAAGAGGATTCTAGATTTTCTTGCAGATAAACAAAACGCAAAATAGGCCAGTTGGAGGAATAAAAAGAGTCTGATAATTTAGAAGAAACGAGATATTGGGCGTTTTGGATACGATTATGTCGTATATGATAATGCTGATAACGACAGGATAACTGATATCATAAAACTTATAACGCCTAAGCAAGCTAAAAAGATTGGGATATCAAGAACTAGTCTGTTCTATCTGAAATGGAAGGTTAAGAAAATCGAGAAAATAAGGCCGAAAAGGAAGACGGAGAGAAAGTTGTTGAATCTAGCAAGAGACAATTTTACGCTCTGATGAGTCTTGCTAAATACGCTAACTTCTGAGTGCCTTCCACATTCTCCTTTCCGAGTTCAAAGTCCTTTGCTATTTGTGCCGCCCTTGTGTAGTTGCCGTTTGTAAGGTTTGTTTCGTATGCCTTTGTTGCAGCTATTTTAATACCAGCTAGCTTAGCTCTTAGCATATCATTAATCTTTGGAGTGTTTTTCGTTTGTGTTGCCATTTTCTCACTGTTATTTATCTGCCCATTCAATTATTTAATACCATATGTTCCAAATTTATGGAAGATTTATGTTCAAAATGTGTGCTTATCTGTATCCCAGTATTGGCTTGCCCTGCCAGGATTTGAACTGTGCTCAGAAACAATAGTCTGGCTTTGGCATGTGCAAGTTTATAATCTTATCATACAAATCATATTGGGACTTTTATGGTAATGGGATCAATTCCTGAACAGGTGGACCTTGCAATTATTGGAGGAGGTGTTGGCGGCTATGTCGCCGCAATCCGCGCAGCAGAGCTTGGCCTCAGCGTTGCTCTTGTCGAGAAGAACAAGCTTGGTGGGCATTGCCTCAATTATGCATGCATTCCATCAAAGACGCTGATAAAGATCGCTGACATATTCTATGAGGCAGGCCATTCTCAAAAATTCGGGATAGAGGGAAATGTCTCGCTTGATGCAAAGAAGATGCTGGAATGGAGGGTATCCGTCTCAAAGAAGCTTGAGGACGGGGTAGCATACCTGTGCAAGGCAAACCAGATAGACGTATTCAAGGGCACTGCAACATTCATATCATCGAATTCTCTCCAGCTTACTGATGGCATCTCCCTCCAGTTCAAGCATGCGCTGATAGCAACAGGGTCTGAGCCCATAGCTATGAAGGGATTTGAGTTCGGCGGCAACATAATAGACTACAAAGATGCGCTTATGCTCGACCATATACCCAAATCCATAGCTATAATAGGTGCGGGATATGTCGCAGTGGAGATAGGCACAATGTATGCAAAGCTTGGCAGCAAGGTCAGCATAATAGCTAGGAGCGAATTGCTTTCCAGGTTCGATGCTGATGCTGTTGATATCGTAAAGAAAAGGATGGTTGACCTTGGTGTATCAATATACCCGAACTCGACACCATCATCGCATGATGGCACTAGCATCAGCTTAAGCAATGGTACAAAGATAGATGCAGAGGTAATAGTGGTTGCGATAGGGCTTGCGCCTTATACTGAAGGGCTTGGCCTCGACAGCACAAAGGCAAAGCTTGATGGCAAAGGATTCATAAAGATAGACAGCAAGCTCATGACATCAGATCCAAATGTCCTCGCAATAGGCGATGTGGTGGGCGAGCCTATGCTTGCGCACAAGGCAATGAGGCAGGGCATCATAGCCGCGGAGGTTGCTGCAGGGCAGAATTCCTCATTTGACAGTATTGTTATCCCAGCCGTAATATTCTCCGACCCAGAGATAGCCATAGCAGGAAATGTGAGCCCGAGCGATGACATAAAGGTAACAAAATTCCCGCTTACAGCACTTGGTAGAAGCGTTGCGCTTGATACCACAAACGGCTTCGTAAAAATCGCATATGGCAATGACAACACAGTAAAGGGAGTTGAGATAGTCTCAGACGAGGCAAGCTCGATGATATCCGAGGCGGCACTGGCAATCGAAATGGGCGCAAACCTTGAGGATATTGCAGATACTATACATCCGCATCCAACATACAGCGAGGCTGTGCAGGAAGCGGCTGAGGCGGCGCTTGGGAGGCCCCTTCATTTCTTTTATGGTAAGAAGAAGTGATTTATAGCATTCCCAGAAAGTAATTTGACAGTCTAAGTTTTTAATAGGTTCTGCATTGGTGCAAGAGAACATACCCTCATCACCTCTTCTGGCGCTGTCAGTCTTGTGAAATGTGTAATTGACAACGATAGACTTCTTCGTGTTGTAAAGTATGTGTTGTTCAGTAGATTCTGACGTAAATGTTTCCACCAACTTTCCTGCGGATTCAAGTCTGGTGAGTAGGAAGGCAACCATATCACCCTTATCTTCGGGTGTTCTTTAAGGAATTTCTTCACTGCTCCCGACTTATGAAGTGGCAGATTATCAATATAAAGTATGATTTACTTCTTGTCGTCGTAATATGCCAATATTTTCAGTAAAAACAGGATAAAGAAGTATGATTTTGGTCTGCGCAGCTTTTTATGCTGTTTCTTTGTCATAGGTTTTGCAGTCATGATTATTTCTTCTCCAGTTAATGGGTTCACTGCACCGAAACAGTTCAATCTCTGCATGTGGCGTGATGGTGCTTTTACTTCTAACCTCTCCTCAAAAGTCCATCCATAACCTTTTCTGAAAGAACCACCAACCGACGCTTCGTCCTCGAATAGAACGGCAGTATCTTCAGTTGTTGACTTTATCCTCTTGAGTTCTCTCCTTGCAAATTCTATCTGTTCCTTCCTGTTTGCTTCCTCATATCTTTGCACAGCCTTTACATAATGTCCGCCGAGTTCATGAAGGGCAAGACGTATTGTTTCTCTCGACACAATCTTATCACGGTTCATGAAATATATCATCAAACCCTTCGTATTCCAATGGCTCAGATTTATTCCATATTTCTTCGGATAGTCTTCATCAATTAGGCCTTTCATCTTCTTTTTGTCATCCGTATCCAAAGACTCAGGTCTACCAGATTTTGGTTTGTTTGTGACATTACTGTCCTCTTTCCATCTATCAATCCAGTCGTAGACTGTCTGCCTTTCAACAAGAAATAGTTCAGCAACTTCAATAATCGGTTTACCTTTACTCACTGCATGAAGTGCATAATATCTCATCTTCTCTTCTGCGTCATCGCACTCTTTAGCGAGTTTGCGCAGAAGAGGTTCATCTTCTTCCAACATAGTCGTCTTTTAGACTTGGATGGAAAGTAGTATGAATCTTTTCAATGATCACCCACGAATAAATTCGTGGGTTTCCTCCGTTGTATCGCAGAGTAATCAACTGTATATTTCTAACTTCAGTTGTTTCTGAGACATAGTCTGTGCAAGTTTCGTGTGTTGCTGATTTTCTATGTAGGTCTTTACTGTTTGAGAAGTTATGTTACTAACACTTCTGAAGAAATATCCTCGCGACCAAAAATGTCCTCCGTAATATGTAAATCTGAAGGACGGGAATTTTCTGAAAAGTTCGTGTGACGATATGCCTTTGAGAAGATGGACTGCCTTTTCAACAGTCATGGTCACTGGAATTGAAGCAAATACATGTACATGATCGTTTCCAATCGCAGTTGTATGTATGCGCATCCCGTACTGTTCTCCTATTTCGTTAAATTTCCGTATTAGAAATTCTTTCACATATACACTTGTCAGTTCAGGGAATCTGTATTTGGGGCACCACTCCAAGTGGTACTGGGATAATCCAACCGAATGGTTTTTATTTACAAAGGTTCCACTACTCATACAATCACGTTTCCGGCAGAGTTGCAGGCGCAAAAATTTTTCGCTTGCGCTGCCGTTAACAACTTTTGCTAACGGAACCAATAAAAGTCCTAGAATCAGCAACTGCGGTGGGGTCTCCTGTATCTCTCGAATAAATTCGGTAGGTTTAGTCGACCCCACACCCCTTGCACACTAAAATAGTATTAGCGGAATGTCCAATTATTTTATTGGAGTGCTATAAATCTCAATGTAAGCCCCATTATTGCAAGGATCAACTATCAATTTAGCTCTTTTGCTCAATAGAAAATCCATTCCAAGGATAGAAACGCCGGAATAAATAGAGGTCTGCTTTGCATTATCTGCTACTTTTATCTCGTCGAACTCTAACTTTGTCATTCCTTTGGTATCATTCTCGAATACCATGGCAACCCTCCCCAATTTATACAGATTTATTGTTGTTCCACCCATTCTTACTGAGCGATGTAGTTCTGAAGGAACAGGAACCCTTGATCTTGCTATTATTCCTTTATCAACGAAAGTGTCCATGCTACCTGTATCTACAATGAATAGAACAGGAAATACTGCCCTATTTGCATATACTATAGTTACCTCTACAGTTATGCGATCTTTATTTACAGAAAACGATAGAGGTATGCTCATGAGAGCACCTCTTAGCTTAATATAATATCTCTGTGCCCTTTTCAGGTATAAACTGAATAAGTACTAATGTTGGTTCTTTGACCTCCTTTCCTAGTCTAACATTAAGTGCTTTTGGATCTTTATCAGAATCTATTACTTTACCCTCGTATAATGCGATAAATTTATTAGGATAATCATTTTGGAGCATACCATACTGATTCCTTATCACATCCCCATTTTTACGCATCTCCTTGATTAGTTGAAGTTCTTGCTCCATAATTTATCACCCTCAATTTATGTAAGCAATTATGTATTTATAAGTATAAAAGCTTAACTCCGATATTACAAGGCATAATATGATAAAGTTTAATGTTATACTAATTGGTAAGGCGTATATGCCTTTAAATTCCAAGGAAAGATTTAATGGACTACGAAAAGGATTTTGAGGATGGATTCGAGTACACATCACTTGGGGCACTGCATTTCATGTACCATCCAGGACAGGGGAAGAAGATAATCTTCCTGCACGGGCTGGGCGCAAGCACAAGGGCATGGACAAGGCTCGTGCAGTACCTTCCTGAAAGCCTTGATATATCCCTTATAGATCTTTTGGGGCACGGAGAATCGGACAAGCCGCATATGGAATATACGATAAGCAGCCAGTTCCAGGCACTGCGCGAGTTCATGGCGCTGAGGAACAACGGCGACAGTTTCATATTCGGACATTCCTATGGTGGATGGATAGCAGCATACTATGCCTCGCAGCCATACACTTGCAAGGGGATAATGCTTGAGGGTTCTGCAGGGCTAAAGGAGAATTTCGATGCGATAACCCAGACTGGGAGAGAGGAATTCAAGGAAAGCATGATGAAATCGCTGCTTGCCACAAATGGCAACAAGGATTATGTCTTCAACAGCATAATCGATTCAGATTTCAAGGAGGATCAGCTTACGAATGAGGTGCTCTCAAAGATAAAGGTCCCAACTAAGATAATATGGGGCAGCGATGATAATGTAGTTTCAAGGTCCTATGCTACAATCTTCAACGAGAGCATAAAGGGAAGCACAATCAGTATAATAGATGGCGCAGGGCACAACCCCCATTATACCAATCCTGAAGAGGTTGCTAAGGTTATCTTAGAATTCATAAGCTGAATTGCTGCTGTTATCTATTCTTGTTAAACTCGATAAGCAGCAAAGAATGGATAGTAATAAATTCATAACTGAACAAGCTAATAACGGTTGAAATGTCCGTAGCGGCTGTGAAGAGTAAATCAACAGATTCTGTAGATCTGCAAATGATAGTTGCCGCAGCAAAAATACGTGGGTTCAGTTTCTCTGATAGCCTTGGGAATGGTTTTCTAATTCCTGGAGGAAGCACGATATGCACAAATGCTGACGGCCATAGGGATACTGCCAGAACTTTATTTGAAGATATGGGGATAAGAAATGTGCACCTGAGTGTTGAGCCTGAATATCTTCTTACTTATAGGATGGGATCTGTTAAAGTTGATATATCAACGCAATTAGGTGAGCAGGCACCTACAAGATTAGATCTTGTATTTATGGCGCCGAACATACCTGATGCAGGGCAATGGCGAAGCATATCCGAGTATCTTCTGACTGAGACATTCGTCAATGCATCCATAGCCGTAAAATATATTGATAACAATGGGAATATGTCCGAATTGGTCTTTTGCGGGAGGGATCTTGTGGGACCCAGATCTGAAATAGATCCCAGAATAAGTGCTAGAGTGCCGATCTTGAAATCATGTACCAATAGTTATCTTACATATTCAAATAACAACAAGCTAAGAGCAGAGATCGAATCCATAATGGATCAATATGTTGATAAATTCATTAGAACCTAGCCCTGAACTTCTGACAAGCCCATTATGGCCTCTATTAGTTCCTCTTTTGTTACCTTTTCGGTCTTTGCGCCAAGAAGATAGAGGGTTGTTATCGCATTTGTTATGGATTCCCGCTTAAACAATACCCCCTTTAGATGTTTTTCGAGGAAGGTTGCGAAATCAGCAGGGTCTGAGCCAAGATCTCCTTCTATTTTCATCATTGTTATAAGGTTGTTCTCTATTTCTGCCTCTATCTTTAGGGTTCCGCCCTTTACGCTGTACGAATTTTGAAGATGCATGGATATTATTTAATGCGATATTATAAATAATTGCGCCAAAAGATATTCTAAGGTTTTTTGATGGATTCGATACCAATAACGGAGAGAAGATACATACTTACAGAGAAGATAGACGAGACTCCAGAAGTGCTAATAATAAAATTTATGCCGGAGGACAAGAATCCAACCCCTTTTGACCCTGGAATGTTCATGATGATAACAGGAATTGATGAATCTGGAAAAAGATACACAGGAAGGGCATTCTCAATAGCATCAGACCCCTCAACGCCAGGAATGGAATTCATGGTTATAAAGGAGCCGGCGCATGGTGATCATATAGGAAAATCCCACTTTGTTGATGCGAAGGTAGGCGATGTCTTCTTTCTGAAAGGCCCGAACGGACAGTTTAGGTTTGACCCCAACACTGATAAGAAGGTGTTGTTCCTTGCTGGAGGAACAGGGCTTGCACCATTCATATCGATGCTCAGGCACATAAAGGTGACAAATTCAGAAAGCGATGTAGTGCTGTTATACAGCACTAAATTCCCAACAGAGATAATAGCAAAGGATGAACTGAACAATTATACCAAGGAGCTCTCATGCGAGATTGTGGTAACTGTAACAAGGCCACAGCCAGGAGATAACTGGACTAGCCAGACAGGCCACATAGATGCTGAAATGATAAAAAAGTATGCACCTGACTACATGGAAAGAGGTGCATATATATGCGGACCTTTGGCATTCGTAAAGGCGGTTAAGGATGCGCTGATAGCGCTTGGAGTCCCGAACGAAAAGATAAAGGCAGATGTGTGGGGATAATAAACTATAGAGCCATCAAAGGCACACAAAAAGAAGACGCTCATGAAGTATAGATAGTTATATTTTATCAAGCCTTTCGTAGAGGGTGTCTATGTCGAGCTTTGTAACTATTAGAGGAATCTTCTCCACCTGCGCGATCTTGACCGCAAGCTTGTCAAGCGTTGTGACATTGTGTATCACTACTACTCTTGGCTTTATTGGTGCGATCCTTATTACAACAAGCGGCGACCTTCCCGTTGATACATGCTCAAATACGAACGCCCTCTCTGTTGTCGACCCGAAGAGTTTTGGATATTCTGAAGGTGACATTTCAAGTATTATCCTAAGGCTGTCTAGCCTTGTATAGCCGAAAAGGTTTATCGAATCTACGTAGTTCGCGTTAGCTACCACCTTTCCCTCTATTATCCTGTTGAAGTCCGCAGCGTTTATCGGCGAGGCAAAATCCTTTATCTTGTAGTATTTGTCCTCTTCCTCCTTATTCGATGAGAATTTGGCAAGGCTTTTGCTTACTGTTCCGCCCTTTTCCTGGTCTATCATGAAAAGCGCCTCTACGAACCTCTTTATAACGCCTACGCCTGGGCTTAGCCTCCTGTTGCTCTCGTAATCGCTTATCGTGGATGTTGAGACCTTTATCTGCTTTGCAAGCTCGACCTGCGTTACGCCAAAAAACTCCCTCCATTTCTTCATGGCGCTGCCCGGGCTTTCCGAAAGCGTTATCTCTCCCGCAATCTTCTCCATTAATTCGTCCATGAGACCATTCTGAGCTTTTAGCTGCTTGGTTTGTTCTTTTTCCTCTTTTTCGAGTCGACGCCCTTATATACCTGGTCAAGGTACTCCTTGTCCTTCTGCTCCTTGCTTATTCCCTGTGAGTCTAATGCCCCAAGCTTTGGCTGCCCTTTCCTCACCAGCCCGTATATAATGATTATAAGCCCGGAAACGCCAAGTATTAGTGCTATTATCACAGGCACCTCATAAACAAGTATGCTAGATAATTTTACAGGTATGTATGTTATTATTCCGTTTACCGCTATCGCGGTTGAATTGCTTCCCGGGGTGTTGTCCATTACTACGTAAGCCTTATTAGTGGATGAATTTGCCGTGTTTCCCGAAATGAAGAGCTGCGTGTATATGCTTCTCTTGTCCTTGAATATGTAGCTGCTGTTTACCCCAAGGCTTTGCGCATAGGATATGCCGCTTGAGCCCTTGTTCGCACTTATGTAACTGTTCCATTTTGCGAATGTGCTCCCGTTCATGATGTACAGGTTCGTGCTGTTTGACATAATGGCATATACCGCCAATGCGGTATAGTTCCCTACTGGAGTTGATATATATGCGAAGCCTCCTGCACCAGCAGTGAGATTTGCGCTTGATACGCTGCTGCCCACCTTGCTGTTAAGTAGATAACCTGATGCAAGCGCCAGTATTATCGCAATTAATATCAATGCCAGCCCGTAATAGACAAATTTCTTGATCATAGGAATCAGGTTAATATCTCAAAAAAGCTTTATAAACATAGCGCATAAGCGATGTTTCTATCTCTCTATCTCTATGCCCAGATGGTCTGTATAATCCTTCCTTATAATGCCGAACCTTATTACATCGAGGAACTTTCCTGTATGGAAGACTTCCTCCTTTGAGGTTCCTTCGTTTGAAAAGCCAAGCGATTCCAGTAAATGTATTGAGCGCTCGTTTCGCGTAAGCACCTTTGCGTATATCCTGTTCAGCCTAAGCTCGTTGAATGCAAACGAGAGAATAATCCTTATCGCCTCCTTTGCATAGCCATTGCCCCAATAATCCTTTGCTATCCAATAGCCAAGTTCAGCATTCATGTTGATTTTGTCGATATTCGCTATTGCGCACATGCCTATGAATGTACCATCATTGAACACTACAGCCATATGGAAGTCAGCATTCTCAGCAAGCCTTCTTTCCGCAAACTCCACAAATAATGCAGCATGCTCCATGCCGTATGGCGATGGTGTGTTAGGTATCATCGAGGCAATATCATAATCATTGAGGTGCCTGGCTATCTCATTTGCATCAGATGCCTCTATTCCCCTCAAATAGAGCCTTAGCCCTCGGGATGATATTTTCATGATATGTCATCGCTGATTTTTTTAAGGTAGAATTACCCATTGCGTTGATTTGTTGATCCTGCAGCCTGTTGTCCCTTTGTTGTATTGTCCCTTTGTGCTTATGCTCTAATATTAGTTCGTATTCTTGCGCCAACCTTGCTTGCCTTGTTATAATCTCTTTTTGCCGCGGAATCTGAAAAGGTAGACTATTGCCAGGATCACAATTGCTATTGCTATTATTGCAACCCAAGTGAGGGCGCTGTAGGATTTTGAGGATGCAGCAGAAGCAGGAACTGTCGTTGTGATCGAGGTTGCCAATGATGTGGTTATTGGAGGTATGGTCGATGTGGCTGCAATTTGCTGGTATTGGAAGATGCCAACAATTGGGTCTGTCTGTATTGCGAATGTGACTGTGCATGCAGTCGAATTGACCGTGAACGGGATTATTGGATTCCATATGCCGGTGCCAGTGAGTTTATATGGCGCAATGGAGTTGGACGGCAATGAGCAGTTGTACTTCATGGTCACGGTAATGGTTATGTTCAATGGAGGCATTGTTGATACGTTCAGCGTTTCCAGCAGTTTGTAGGATTGCGGCGATGTTGTTGTCGAGCCTGTGACATTTGTAATGATTACACTTACAGATCCGGAAGAGGATACCGATCCAAGTACGATTGTTGTCCCTGAATCAGGCACATTGATTATCGTGTTTGAGTTTGGTGTGATGTTGTAAGAGGAATTAAATATAACAAATATTGTTGTTGTGGCAACAGTTGTTGTGATTGTTGTTGCGGTGCTTGTTGGTGCGATTGTGGATGTTGTTGCTCCGGATCCTCCAGCTCCCCCGCCGCCGGAATTTGTTATATGTAAGCCTCCGCTTGAGGGGGCGCCGCCACTTGAGTTTGAGGCTGTTATGGTCAACATAGTATTCGCTGAACTTTCTGAATAGGTTAAATCACCAAGGTATGTTGCGGTTATTGTTGGAGTGCCTGTTGACGTGTCTGAATATGCAACTGAACATGATCCTGATAATAGGGCGCATGATGAGGAAGTGAAGGTGCCTGTTGAGGAATCAGAGGATGAAAAGAATATTGACTCCCCATCAGTTCCGCTCTCACTTAATGTTGCGGTGCAGGCTGTTGATTCACTTGTTGTGAATGATGTTGGTGAACAGGACACAGAGAGGAGGATTCAGATATTCCAGGACGCGGTTGTTGCCTGCGTCGGATATCCAGAGGTTGCCGGAGGGGTCGAAGGCAAGACCGGCAGGATAGTATAAAGTGGTGGGGGAAGGGGCGCCGTCTTGGTTTGGACTGCTGCTTGTGAAGTCTGGCTGGCCGAGGACGTTGGCTGCGCCGTCTCCTGTGATGAGGTTGGATGAGAGGTATTCTAATACTCGGCTGTTGCCAAAGTCGGAAATCCAGAGGTTGCCGGTGGGGTCGAAAGCGAGGCCATAAGGACCACATAAACCTGTGGGGGTGGTGGTGCATGTTCTGCTTACGAGGTCTGGCTCTCCGAGGACATCAGCTGCTCCGTCCCCTGTGATGAGGTTTGATGAGAGGTATTCTAATACTCGTTGGTTGCCTGTGTCGGAGATCCAGAGGTTGCCGGAGGGGTCGAAGGTGAGGGCAGTAGGATAACATAAACCTGTGGGGGTGGTGGCGCAACCGTTGCTGAACATGTCTGGCTGGCCGAGGACGTTGGCTGCTCCGTCCCCTGTGATGAGGTTGGATGAGAGGTATTCTACTACTCGGCTGTTGGTTTCATCGGCTACCCAGAGGTTGCCGGAAAGGTCGAAGGCAAGACCAGAAGGACTACATAAACCTGTGGGGGTGGTGGTGCATGTGCTTCCGAACATATTTGGCTGGCCGAGGACTACTGATGCGACTTCGTTAGTGGAAAATGGTGGTTTGAATTCAAGGACTCTGTTGTTGCCAAAGTCTGCCACCCAAAGGTTTCCTGAAGAATCGAAGGTAGCTGAATAAGGATTGGATAAATCCTTTAAATTAAGGACAAGCTGTTGATTTGAACTGCCTGTATATAAGCTTGGCTGGCCGAGGACAATGTTTGCTGCCTGATCTGCAGTAAGACTTGCGTGGGCGATACTTGGCAGTACTACTATTATTAGTAGCATGATAAAAAGCAAAGGAAATAAAATTATTTGTTTATTCATCTATTAACCTGCTTCTGCTGTAATTAAATTTCTTTCTGACATCGCTGTATCTGCAACTGCTTGAGAATCGCAATGGATTGGGATTTCTTGTTATCTGCACTTGCGACAGTGTACACAACATCAGAAAAGTAATCACGCAAGGATTGTGATTCTGCGTTCATATTTTTATTACGCTGCGAATATTTATTAACCTTACTGAAGCAGCACACTACGAATATTTGATATCGCATTCAAAAATAGGAATGGACGAAAATTTCAAGATTTCCACCACCCTACATATTTATTACCAACCAATTTAAATTCCTGCTTATTGTATACTATCATTAGGTGTCTCATTGGAGCGTAAGTCTGATAAAATAACAACCGGAATTGCCGGGCTTGATGATGCATTCGGCGGAGGCATAACTTCCAGGAGCCAGCTCCTTATTGCTGGAGGCCCTGGAACAGGAAAGACGCTCATGACATTCGAGATACTGTACAATGCGGCAAAAACTGGCATACCATGCGCATTTATAACTCTTGACGAGAAACCCGAAAATATGCTCCGTAACATGAGGTCAACATTGAGCGCAGTGAACGGCATTGACAGCCTTGATAAATTAATAAAGGATAACATGATCGTGATTGGTGGGGAGGATTCAGCAACCAAGATATCAACCAACATAGAGTCTGAGACAAGCTATTCGCTTGGAAACCTGGTCTCTGATGTGGAGGCGATAATCAAGAGCGTGAATGCGGAAATTGTCGTTGTTGATTCGCTCTCATTCCTGAAGCTCATGCTCGGCACTGGAATACTCTACAGCAAGATCGTCTCCTCGCTTGTCTCAAGCATGAGGAGGCTTGGTGTTACCTCGCTGCTGACTATTGACATACCATATTACAGCAAGAATAAGCTCAAGTTTGCGCAGGAATTGCTGCTGTTCGATGGCATTGTCACCCTTTATAACCTTGATGCCAGCGATAAGGAGAAGTTTGCGATGGAGGTGGTGAAGATGCGCGGCAGCAACCACTACAGGAAACTTCTGCACTATGAGATAACGCAGAGCGGTATAAAAATTGAGTAAGATTGGTAAAATGTCAAAGATGGAGGAGATAAGGAAATTCCTCTCTGCTTACATAGGGAAGACAGGGGCAAGCATGCATGTTCCTGAGAGGGAGAGAAGGACTCTCATTATCGCGGGAACATTTCTGCTTGTTGCAGTATCGATAATACTTCTTGCGGTTAGCAGCATACGGCCTAGTTCCGGAATAAGCGGCTGCACATCGATAATACTACAGGCGCAGCGCAATGGCTGCCTGTCAAATCTTGCTAACAAGACCGGCAATTACTCTGCATGCCTTCTGATCAGGCCGAGCGGGTATTCATACCAGTGCATAAGCGATGTCGCCAAGAAAAGCGGCGATATCAACACATGCTCCGAAATAAGCGGAAACATCTCCTATTACACCAGTTGCGTAGAGCAGATAAGCTATGCGCAAAGCAATCCCCAATACTGCAAATTGCTGACCAGTGATAATGAATCAGAATGCGCATACAGCATAGCAGAGAGTGAGATGTTCGGCAACCTTTCCTATTGCAATGAGATAATGAACTCTAGCCTAGGCATGAGATGCACGAGCATGCACTACTACAACATTGCGGTCGATTCGAAAAATCCATCATATTGCTCCATGCTGCCCAATGCAATCGAGAACGGCACCCTGTCAGAGATGCTTTCAGAGGACAATCCGAATGTTGCATCAGATGCCCAATTGCTTGCGTATTCGTACCTTAACATAACGCCGAGCGGCCTGTGCTACTATGAGCTAGCATCAGTGCTCTCTAACCAGAGCATATGCGGAGATGTGACCGGCCCGCTATCGCAGATATGCTACGAGCAGAGCAATGCAAGCATAAGCACAGGCTTAGCGAATGCGAACACAATAAACTACACGATCTACAATGGTAATGTAAGCGCGCTGTGCGCAGGAGCTCCAAGCTATGCAACCAGCCTATGCCAGTATTCATTGATTACTGAGCGCGCCATAGAAGCAAGGAATGCAATCTCATGCTATGCGATAAGCAATGCAGGGTACCAGTACTCGTGCATATTATCAATAGCTGCAAGGTACAATGATAGCAGTTACTGCAGTTACATAAATAACAATTCAACTGCAGAGAACGCCTGCAATGAATCTATTATTGGTATAATAATTCCAAACTCCACCTCCAAAAGCTGATAAAAAGGGCATCATATGGACTCTGAAGAATTTATAGTATCATCAATAAGGCTTTCGCACAACCCTTCCGAAAGCATATATACCTCGATATCGGATAGTGTTGCCCAATTGAAGGGAAAGGTGCAGCTCGAGCTATATGACAGGATAAATGATGATGATAATTTTGCAGTGCCTGCCGCGGATGGAAGGAAGGGAACGGCAAAAGAGTATGGCGAGATGCTTGATGCGCTTATAAAAAAGGTAGGGGTCCAATCAAATGCGAAGTCTATCAAGCTTTCAGGGAAGGAATATGCGCAGATTGTGGATTCGATAATTCCTGAACTTGAGAAAGCTGCAGATACATTCCTTCGCGCATTCCTCTCTGGTGCGCCGATAGTTGTGCGGTTCCATAATGACGGTGACGGAGCTGCTGGCGCGATAGCGCTCTACAGGTCGCTCTCAGCGCTTGAGAAAAAATTCTGCAAAGAGGGAGAGGGCAGGGCAATATCATGGCAGATGAACAAGGGCATTGCGTATACGCAGGAATCATTCTACATGGACCGCATGCTTTTCGAGTCGTATAAGAGCATAGAGAAGCCTCTGCTCCTGATAACGGACTTCGGCACTTCGCCTGAGAGCGAGGCTGCTATGGAGCTCGCAAAGAAGACGTGCGACATAATATGGTTTGACCATCATCTTGCCTATTCCGGATTTCCAAAAGAGCTGGTAAGGCACTACATAAATGCGTTCGATTTCGGGGGGGATTCGAGCATCACAGCCGGGCTTGAATGCTGCATATTTGCAGAGCTTCTCTCAGGAAATGATGAGAAGGAGCTTAGGGAGGCCTCTCTGATCAGCGACTACAGCAAATACGCCGATTTCGGTTACAAAGATGGGATCAAGACCGCCCTCATACTTGACTTCCTTACATCTGGAAGCAACAGCAGCAGCAATTCAAAGCCAAAGCAGATGGATGCGATACTTGGTGATAAGGCAAGGGCAGAGGACATGTATGCGCATGCGAGCAATGCTCTTGAGGAGGCGATAAACACCGGCATAAGGAACATAAGGACATGCAAATCATTATCAGGTATAAACATCTCTGTCCTTGATTTTGCCCATATAGCAAAGCTTGAGCTGGGCTACCCGTTGCCTGGAAGATACAGCTCAAAGCTGCAGAGCCATATAGAATCAATCAACAATGGAAATACGATAACGGTAGTGCATTACGGCAACTACATATCAATAAGGGTAAGCTCTGATATATCAGATTCTGTTGATCTACTCAGAATAATAGAAAGGCTGAAGGTCGCAACAAATGGGGCATTGTTAGGGGGCGGCCACAAGCAGGCAGCAAGCATAAAGACAACAGAGGAAAAAATGAAAAGCACTATACACATGCTTCTTGTAGAGTTGGGCGTAAAGGGGCAGTTCTAGCTTATGCCAGAAGAGTTATCATATGATTTCTCCAGTATCCTTCACAAGTTCGTGCTGGAATCCTGTCTGAATGCTTGTGTAGTTTATCAGCACAAATCCCCAGTTATTTAATACTAGTTTTTAATATTTGGATATAGAAACATTTAAATATTTAATTATTCAAATATTGATCATGACTAAAGCAATAACTATAAATATTGACGAGAAGACAGAACAAGTTTTTAGAAAAGCTGCAAAAACCAAATACGGAAGGAAAAAAGGTTATCTTGGAAAAGCGATAGCAGAGGCTATGAATACTTGGGCAGAACATGCAAAAGGCGATGTGAATTCGCATGCGCTACTTCTTCTTGAGAAAGGCCTACGATTAGGTGGTATAAAAAATAAAAACAGGTCTGACTGGCATGCAAGATAATCTTTTTTATGATACTTCTGTTCTGGTCTATGCTTACGATTGCGCAGAAAAGGGGAAAACTGCCATATGCAAGGAATATGTAAAAAACGTTTTTGCAGGTAACACATTCGGGATAATCTCGAATCAGGTATTGGCTGAATTATTCAACGTCCTGACAGAACAGATCAGTTATCCTTTAGATAAAGAATTTGCAGAATCTGTTGTCAACGACTTTATATTGGCTGAGAGATGGATTAAGTTGTCATATGACCATCGTACTGTACGCAAAGCTATGGCAACCTCAAAGAAAGCAGATATACCGATATGGGATTCACTTATAGCTGAAACTATGAAAGAAAATAGTATAGCTGAAATAATAACGGAAAATGAGAAAGATTTTAAAAAAATTCCTGGAATAAAGGTAATAAACCCATTCAAATGAGGTATCTTATTCTTAATGTGGGTTCAAGAATGAAAAAGCATCAAAAGGGAATTGAAGCCTAATTATCAGCATTACAGGTCAGAAAAACAGTAGATATCATGAGGATTTCTCCAGTATCCTTCCTACAAGCTCGTGTTGGAATCCTGTCTGCAGGCTTGTATAGTTCACTATTACATATCCCTTGAATACTGATCCAGGCTGTGATGTAAATATGGTTCCATTTGTATAGCAGCTTACCGATGTTGTAGTATTGGTGCCTATTGGCAGGAATATCTGGTTTACGCCAATGAATTGGGTCATGTTTGTTGCCAATCCAGCCGAATTGCATCCTATTGCTGTTATGTTTATTGCCGATACCGTTGACTGCTCAAAATTTATGAATAGTATGCCACTAGTGCTGAAGAAATCGTTAAGGCAGCCGAAATCAGCAGGAAAGAAGCACTGGTTTGAGATAAATGAGCTAGGGCTGAAGAGGCCAAGCGTGTAAAGGGCGCCCAACGCTACCGCTATTATAAGTATGGCCCAACCATACGTAGTAAGGTATTCTATGGCGCTCTGCGCCTTTGTGGATCCCATTGCATCAAGTATAACTGCTTACAAATAAGAATTTATCTATTGCGCTGTTTTAATTGTGCACCATCTTTATCATATATTCTATCTCCTTGTTATCGAGCTGGTATCGACTCATAAGCTCATCGAATGCCTCATCCTTTGAGAGCTTCGAATCGGAGATCGCGTTTGAAACTATACGGGAGAGGATTCTCATCTCTCCCCTCACTATTTTGGAAATGTTTGAGTGGAATACCCTTTGCAGCTTCACGGCTATCTCCCTCTCCTGGTTTCTTGAGGCCTTGGAATTGCTGAGGTCCTTTATAACCTTTGGAAATGAGTATGGCGCCCTTGACCCAGGCATCTCCTTTTTCGAGAGGGCAACGCCGCTGGACATTAACACATCCATATACCTCCAGTATGTGTAGTACTGCGAGCGCTGCGCCCTTGCCGCATATGCTGTTGCCAAAGATAATGAATCAAATGCGCGGTAAATATCATCGCTGTGCGTATACCTTTTTGGTATGTTCTCGTCAATCCATTTTATTAGCATATCATTTGTAACGTCTGTGCTGGTTACAGCCCTCATTGATGCCGATATAGTATCAGTAAGGAATATGCGGTCGAGCGCATAAAATATGTCTATCTTCCTGTCGCGCATGCCTATCACCTCGGTAGCGTCCTCGCTCTGCTCTGCACCCACAAGCGCTGATAGGTCGTTTATCGCGCTTCGTGCGTCGCCATTTGACCTGTTTGCCACAGCCTCTATCACACCCTTGCTGAAGCTCATGGAGAACCTCTCCGCCAATCGCATAAGTATATTCTGAACTGTCTCGTGGCCCAGTTTCTTGAACTCTACAGGATCGCTCTTGCCCCTCAAGAATGAGATATTCTGATCCCACATGTTGTTTGCTATAAGTATAACAGGATTTTTGGATTTGGATATCAGGTTATTTACTGCAGGTCCGACCCCCTTGTCAAACCTGGAGACCGTTTCATCTATCTCGTCGAGAAGTATGAGGTTCCTGCCGCCGAAGAGCGACCTTGATGTTGCAGCTGAAAGAAGACGGCTGTCTATTGATTCCTTGTCCCTGTAATCGCTTGCGTTGAGTTCTACTATGTTCCATCCGCTTTCCTTCGCAAGAAGATATGCCGCAATGCTCTTTCCTGTGCCGGTAGGGCCATATATGAGAAGAGGCATGCATGCCTTTCCGTTGTTTATGTCTCGCGCAAAGTTCCTGAGTTTTGATATCGCATGCTCGTTTCCAAGCACATTGTCAAGGGATTCAACACTGTATAAATCGCATTTTATGCTCTCCACAAAAACCCCCTGCTTCTAATTAAATGCTTCTTAATTATTAATACACTTTGCATTGTCTAATTTTTTATAGGAGTCTGAAAATCTTTGTCCATGCCTATGTATCTTTTGTTGATCCTTTGGGCTTGTTCTATTGAGGTAGTTTGCATTCATGTCGCCAACCTTGCCCTTGTCATAATCTCTTTTTTCTGCGGAATATGAAGAGGTAAATTATTACCAAGACCACAATTGCTATTGCTATTATTGCAACCCAAGTGAGAGTACTGGAGGATTTTGAGGATGCAGCGGAAGCAGGAACTGTCGTTGTGATCGAAGTTGCCAATGATGTGGTTATTGTAGGTACAGTCGATGTGGCTGCAATTTGCTGGTATTGGAAGATGCCAACAATTGGGTCTGCCGGTATTGCGAATGTAACAGTGCATGCGGTAGAGTTGATCGTGAACGGGTTTATCGGATTCCATGTGCCGGTGCCAGTGAGTTCGTATGGCGCAATGGAGTTGGACGGCAATGAGCAGTTGTACTTCATTGTCACGGTAATGGTTATGTTCAATGGAGGCATTGTTGATATGTTCAGCGCTTCCAGCAGTTTGTAGGATTGCGGCGATGTTGTTGTTGAGCCTGTGACATTTGTAATGATTACACTTACAGATCCGGAGGAGGATACCGATTCGAGTACGATGGTTGTCCCTGAATCCGGCACATTGATTATCGTGTTTGAGTTTGGTGTGATGTTGTAAGAGGAATTAAATATAACAAATATTGTTGTTGTGGCAACAGTTGTTGTGATTGCTGTTGAGGTTGCGGTGCTTGTTGGTGCGATTGTGGATGTTGTTGCTCCGGACCCTCCCACGCCTCCGCCACCGGAATTTGTTATATGTAAGCCTCCGCTTGAGGTTGCTGCGGTTATGGTCAACATAGTATTCGCTGAACTTTCTGAATAGGTTAAATCACCAAGGTATGTTGCGGTTATTGTTGGAGTGCCTGTTGCAGTGTCCGAGTATGCAACTGAACATGATTCTGATGATAGGGCACATGATGCGGGAGTGAAGGTGCCTGTTGAGGAATCAGAGGATGAAAAGAATATTGACTCCCCATCAGTTCCGCTCTCACTTAATGTTGCGGTGCAGGTTGTTGATTCGCTTGTTGTGAATGATGTTGGTGAACAGGACACAGAGAGAGGAGGATTCAGATATTCCAGGACGCGGTTGTTGCCTGCGTCGGATATCCAGAGGTTGCCGGAGGGGTCGAAGGCGAGGCCTTCAGGATCACAGAAACCTGTGGGGGTGGTGGTGCATGTTCTGCTTATGAAGTTTGGTTGGCCGAGGACGTTGGCTGCTCCGTCCCCTGTGATTAGGTTGGATGAGAGGTATTCTAATACTCTGTTATTGCCTAGGTCAGCTACCCAGAGGTTGCCGGTGGGGTCGAAGGTGATAAAGGTGATGCCCTCACCACCGCATAAACCTGTGGGGGAGGTGGTGCATACACTGCTTACGAGGTCTGGTTGGCCGAGGACGTTGGCAGCTCCGTATCCTGTGATGAGGTTTGATGTGAGGTATTCTAATACTCGGTTGTTGCTGCTGTCGGATATCCAGAGGTTGCCGGAGGGGTCGAAGGTGATGCCAAAAGGATTACATAACCCTGTGGGGGTGGTGGTGCAGGCGCTGCTGAACATGTCTGGCTGGCCGAGGACGTTGGCTGCGCCGTCACCTGTGATTAGGTTGGATGAGAGGTATTCTAATACTCGGTTGTTGGAGGAGTCGGATATCCAGAGGTTGCCGGTGGGGTCGAAGGTGAGGCCAGTAGGATCACATAAACCTGTGGGGGTGGTAGGGCTGTAAGCACATGTATTGCTAAAGAGGTCGGGCTGTCCAAGAACGTTGGCTGCTCCGTATCCTGTGATTAGGTTGGATGAGAGGTATTCTACTACTCGGTTGTTGTTGGTGTCGGATATCCAGAGGTTGCCGGTGGGGTCGAAGGCAAGACCAGAAGGATCACATAAACCTGTGGGGGAGGTGGTGCATGCACTTCCGAACATGTCCGGTTGGCCGAGGACGACTGATGCGACTTCGTTAGTGGAAAATGGAGGTTTGAATTCAAGGACGCGGTTGTTTTGGTAGTCTGCTACCCAGAGATTTCCTGAAGAATCGAAGGTAGCTGAAGAAGGACTGGATAAATCCTTTAAATTAAGGACATCCTGTTGATTTTGACTGCCTGTATATAAGTTTGGTGGCCTATGGCTACTGTTGCTGGACTACCTGTGATGAGGTTGGATGAGAGGTATTCTAATATTCGGTTGTTGCCGAAGTCAGATATCCAGAGGTTGCCGGAGGGGTCGAAGGCAATGCCTTCAGGATTACATAAACCTGTGGGGGTGGTGGCGCATCCGTTGTTGGTTACTAGGTCGGGCTGGCCGAGGACGTTGGCTGCTCCGTCCCCTGTGATGAGGTTGGATGAGAGGTATTCTAATACTCGGTTGTTGTTCCTGTCGGATATCCAGAGGTTGCCGGTGGGGTCGAAGATAATACCTTGAGGATCACATAAACCTGTGGGGGTGGTGGCGCATCCGTTGCTTACGAAGTCTGGCTGGCCGAGGACGTTGGCTGCTCCATCCCCTGTGATGAGATTTGATGAGAGGTATTCTAATACTCGGCTGTTGCCTAGATCGGATATCCAGAGGTTGCCGGTGGGGTCGAAAGCGAGGCCAAAAGGAGAACATAAACCTGTGGGTGAGGTGTAGCATGCGTTGCTGAACATGTCTGGTTGGCCGAGGACGTTGGCAGCTCCGTCCCCTGTGATGAGGTTGGATGATAGGTATTCTAATACTCGGCTGTTGGCGGAGTCGGATATCCAGAGGTTGCCGGTGGGGTCGAAGGCGAGGCCATCAGGAGAACATAAACCTGTGGGGGTGGTGGCGCATCCGTTGCTTACGAAGTCTGGCTGGCCGAGGACGTTGGCTGCGCCGTCTCCTGTGATTAGGTTTGATGAGAGGTATTCTAATACTCGGTTGTTGTTGGTGTCGGATATCCAGAGGTTGCCGGAGGGATCGAAGGCGAGGCTAAAAGGCTGACATAAACCTGTGGGGGTGGTGGCGCATCCGTTGCTTACGAAGTCTGGCTGGCCGAGGACGTTGGCTGCTCCATCCCCTGTGATGAGATTTGATGAGAGGTATTCTAATACTCGGCTGTTGCCTAGATCGGATATCCAGAGGTTGCCGGTGGGGTCGAAGGCAAGACCAGAAGGATTACATAAACCTGTGGGGGAGGTGGTGCATGCACTTCCGAACATGTCCGGTTGGCCGAGGATGACAGATGCTACTTCGTTAGTGGAAAATGGGGGTTTGAATTCAAGGACGCGGTTGTTTTGGTAGTCTGCTACCCAGAGATTTCCCGAAGAATCGAATGCAGCTGATGTAGGAGAACCTAAATCCTTTAAATTAAGGACAATGTGTTGATTTGTACTGCCTGTATATAAGTTCGGCTGGCCTAGAACTATGTTTGCTGCCTGGTCTGCAGTAAGACTTGCATGAGAAATACTTGGCAATGCTACTATTATTATTAGCATCATAAAAAGCAAAGGAAATAAAATTCTTTGTTTATTCATCTATTAACCTGCTTCTGCTGTAATTGAATTTCTTTCTTGTATTGCTGTATCTGCAACCGCTCGAGGGTCTCAGCAGATTGGGATTTCCTGTTATCTGCACTTGCAACAGCGCTGCACAGCAGCAGAAAAGTAATCACATGCAAGGATTGTGATTCTGCATTCATATTTTTATTACGCTGTGAAGATTTATTAACCTTACTGAAGTAGCACACTATGAATATTTGATATCGCATTCAAAAATATATGTATAGACGTAAATTTTTAGAATTCTATATTTTTTAAATATAATTCTGGACAAACGGCCATTCTGCGCATTTAAGATATTGCGCGCCAACGGGAATAAGTATTTAAAGCAATATGGACAATATTTAGTAGCGATAAACGACCTAAATCGCCGAGAGAGTGTATTCTATTGAATGGCAGAAATAAAAAACAACCGCAGACCATACCAAAACACCTTGCACTTATACCTGATGGAAACAGACGCTGGTCTGGAACGCACAAGCTGCAGATATTGAATGGCTATCAGAAAGGAATCAAGAAATTCATAGACTTTAGCATATGGGCCAAGGGCTTTGGCGTCAAAACCCTTACGGTATGGGCATTGTCTACCGAGAACATCAAAAACAGGAGCAAGGCAGAAATAAGAGTGCTGTACAAATTATACACGAACGCATCGAATGATCCTGAGATACTTGATATGCTCAAGAAAAACGGTGCGAGAATAAGAGTAATAGGGAACCTAGGCATGCTGCCAAAAGGAGTAAAGACCGCATTGCAATCTCTTGAGCGAAAGACAAGGAGCTACAAGGACTTTACAATAAACCTTCTTATCGGCTATGGCGGAAAGGACGATATGATTTATGCATTCAAGAGGGTATACAACTACGCGCTAAAGCGCAAAGAGGTAATAACAGAGGCGCTAATAACACAAAGCATGCGGACAGCCTCGCTTCCTAACGTTGACTTCATAATAAGAACCTCTGGGGAGATGCGCCTTTCAGGATTCCTTCCATGGCAGGCAGATTATTCAGAGCTCTACTTTGCAAAGAAATACTGGCCAGACTTTGAGAAGAGGGATCTTAAAAAGGCGCTTAGGGTCTTTTCTGAGAGACAGAGAAGGTTCGGCAAATGAGGATAGAAAAGCAGCATATAAAATCGCTCTTTCTGGTACTGGAATGCAGCCAATGAGGTGTTTGTGTGGTTTCAAAGGGGGATGAGAAGTTCCTGAAAGATCTGAATCCATTCTCAAAGGGCCTGCCTAGGACAACCATACTTTTCATAATGCTATTTATGCTCAGCGCAATAATGGGCATAGCAGCTGTCGCTTTGATAAACCACAACTCCATAAACAGCAACTTTTCTTACATAGTTGTAAACGGCTCCGTTACAGGCATACTTGCGATAATGCTGCCGACTCTTCTCACAGTGATAATTGTAAAGGCATTCAAGAGGTATGTTGACCTAAAGCACATACTCTTCATATCTATAATAGGAACAATATCCTATTCGATATTCATACTTCTAGGAAGCCTTGTTTACATAACGACATCGAATTACGTCATCTCAAGCGCGATAATACTTGTGGGTGATGCAAGTATATTCGGATGGTGGTTCTTTGTAGACAAGGTTGTGCTAGGGCAGAGGAAACGTGCGGTATTCCTTGCGCTTGTCCAACCAACGATCAACATACTCCTTTATTTGCCATCTAGCAAATTCATACTTTCGCTCAGCACCCCGTTCAACACCCTGCTGCTAAAGCTGTATGCAGGCATCTTCATATTCCTTATCATAAGCTACATGATAATATACGTGGTTGACAGGCCGTACAAGAAGAACTATGGCTTCCACAGCTTTGATGCGGTTTCGCAGATGATACAGAACTGGCTATTCGATGCCAACATATCAACGCCTTTCGGAACTAACTTCGGCGCATTCACCAGCATAAGAACCGATACTATTGTATTCAAGAATATGAAAGGAGCGGTAAAGGGAATATTCTTCATTCCGGACATACATTATGGCCCATCCGGAACACTTGGCGGAAGCAATTTCCCTTATCTTCTTGAGAGGCATTCGCTTGCAAAATATGGCGCCCCGACATTCATAATGCATTGCGCGGTTGACATGGACCATAACCCCATATCCAGTAATCAGTTCAATACTGTAAAGGATTCGCTAGACAATGGCATAAAGAATTCCGTATTGGCGAACAGGAAGGGCTCATCGTTTGCGTCGCTAAGAAGCGACTTCGGCAATTCAAAAGTAATGGCATTGAGATTCGGCAGTGTGTCGCTTGTTACAATGACCAGGGCGCCGAAGGTTACCGAGGACATATCGCTTGAGAGCGCTGTGCTGTTCAAGGAGCTTCTAGATGCTAAGCTTGGCACGTCAATATTAATAGACGCGCATAACTCAAGGTATGAGACTGCGCCGAAGAGCGAGCTTGACGGGGTAAAATTCAATTCTGTATTTGCAACGGAGTATGTAGAGGCGATAAAGAGATTGGGAAAGGAGCAGCATAAGGGCAAAACCCTCAGGATGGGGATTGCAAGCAATGAGCTTTATTTCAAGCTTGGATGCCCGAATGACATAGCAAGGGGCAACCTGAATGTTGCTGCATTCAGGTTCAACGGCAATTCCAGCATGATCATACAGATAAATTCGAACAACGCCCTGCCTACGCTGAGAAATTCAATTGTAAGGCACGTGAAGCAAAAATACGGCATAGATGCGGAATTGTACACGACAGATACGCATGCGGTGAACTCGCTTGAATTCAACGCATCAAATGCCCTTGGAAGATGCACGAAATACCAGAAGCTGGAGGGAATCCTTGACAAGACCATAGATACCGCGCTCTCCAATATGGAGCAGGTCAACGTCTACCATAAGACAGACGAGTTGAAAAAATTCAAGGTATGGGGCCAGGATGCTATGGAGAACATCATAGCAACGGCAAATTCGACCTTCAGCATAACAAGGCTCATCGTGCCGATAATAATAGTGGCGGGCTTCATCATCGCAGCATGGGTGATACTAATAATATAGTATATTGGCACTTAGTCAAACAGAAGATCTAGGAAAGATAATACCCTGTGATGCCATTTATTCTCTACGTATAATTTATTTACTTCGTCCTCGACACGGCTTTTTATATCTTGATCAGGTTTTATATCGATATACTTTACATAACCGATTCTAAGATAAGGGCGCTGTACCTCCCTGTCGTTGTATTCTGCTGCATTGAGAACATGCAACTGCCCGGCAATTTTACCTTCCGAACGTAAATATCTGCTTATTTCGTCTTCCTTTGCAGTTCTGACTTCCAAAAATACCCTATTGCCCTTGTTATCTAGCCTCACATTATAAGTTTGTGAATGTACGCTGCAATCTGCACAAACTGGCTTCTCTAATGATATTCTTTGCATTTCGATCACTTATTATATTACTTCTTTATTGCGAAGATATTAAAATTGTTGCACGGCATTTAATTAGGTATAGAGTATATAGATTTATCAGCAAAGCAAAACTAAACAAAAGCTATTTAATGGATTTATCAGAGATATTAGCATGAAGATGTACAAGAGCGCAAAGAGCATAGCTGATATCAAGAGCGGCAAAAAGGAAACTGCTGTTGTAAAGGGCTGGATATACAGGAAGCGCAGCAGCGGCGGTAAGATATTCGTAGTTGTGCATGACCATACAGGCACATTGCAATGCATAATCGACAAAAGCGCAATAAAGGAAAAGGAATGGGACTCGATCGACAAGGCATACCTTGAATCAAGCATAATGGTAAAGGGAACCCTTCGAAAGGACGAACGCGCCCCTGATGGGATAGAGATGGATGTTAAGGAACTTGATGTTCTCCACAGCGGCGAGCAGTTCCCCATAACTGAATACCAGAGCGCAGAATTTCTGCTTGATGTGCGGCACCTCTGGCTGCGAAGCCAGAAAATGAGGTCGATAATGAGGGCCCGGTCTTATGTGTTCAGGTATGCAAGGGAATACCTTGACAAAAACGGCTTCTATGAGATAACGCCGCCCCTTATAACAAAGGCGGGAGGTGAAACAGGAGCTGACATGTTCGAGCTCGATTACTTTGGCCAGAAGGCCTATCTTACAGAATCATCGCAGCTTTATGCTGAGGCTATGGTTCCAGCGCTCCAAAAAGTATACTCATTTGCACCAACCTATAGGGCGGAAAAGTCGCGAACGATAAAGCACCTTGCTGAATTCTGGATGCTTGAGCCCGAGGCGGCATTCTATGACTGGAAGATGAACATGCGCCTTGCTGAAAAGCTTGTATCGCATATAGCAAAAAGGGTTGGCACCAATCATGATGATATATTAAAATCTGTTGGCGTTGACCCAGCTGATCTTCTGATGATAAAACCGCCATTCAAAAGGATCACTTACGAGAAGGCAATTGAGATACTGAACGACAAAGGACTGAAAAAAGCATGGGGAGACGACTTTGGGGTAGAGGATGAAAGGGCATTGACCGAACACGAGGATAAGCCGATATTTGTGTGCGCGTTCCCAAAGGAGCTGAAGCCTTTCTATATGCCAATAAACCCAAGCGACGAAAGGACTGTTCTTGCGGCTGATATGCTTGCACCGCACGGGCATGGCGAGATAATAGGCTCAAGCGAAAGGATATGGAAGCTTGATGAATTGCTTGAAAGGATGAAAGAGGTTGAGATTGACAAGGGTATAAAAATAAGCACTGACAACTATGCATGGTGGATTGATTTGAGGAAATACGGATCTGTGCCGCATTCTGGATTCGGCATGGGCGTTGAGAGGGTCATAAAATGGCTGCTTAACCTTGACCATATAAGGGATGCGATACCATTCCCAAGAATGATAAATAGATTATATCCATAGTGGTCTAATGCAGAACATACTAAACACATATACTCTGTTCTTTACCATAGTGTCCGCATTCGTCTGTGCAGTATATCTTGTTTATATATTTAGGAAGAAGGAGCTTTTGAATATAATCCCCTTGCTTGCAGGCGTTATAACTGTATTCCTTATATTCAACCATATAGCCGCTGTTGGCTCTCCGAACTATTACAATATGCTGGCTCTTGATATCTGCATGGTGCTCATAGCGACTATAATCGCAATTTTTTACATATCGAAGCCTTATATATTCCTGACTCTTGTAATTCTGCTTGCTATTGGTGTGCTGTTATATCTTAGCAGCTATCCTGGCAGCGCAGCATTCGCAGGTATTTTCGCAATAGGCACAATCTATGGATTGCTTTACAGAGAATTTGTCTTAAACCCAAAAAGGGATGAAAAGGACAGCAGGAAAAAGAGGACTAGAGAGATAAACAGGGACATAATCCAGATAATTTTTGGCATAGTCCTTGTTTCGGTATTATACTATTTCACATACACAACCGCGATAGAGATAATATTCGGATTGATAATCCTTGGCTATATTGTAAACAACATGCTGGCAAATTTCATAGTAAAGCCGACATACAGAAGCGTCATGGACCTTGAGAGGAAGAATGTTACATACGGGCTTGGGGCATCCTATCTTGCGGCAAGCGCGGCGCTGATGCTGGGCTTTACCAATACGGCAGGGTTGATGCTCTTCGGAATAATAGCTGTTTTCTTCGGCGATTCGGCCGCAACAATCATTGGCCTGAGCTTCAGGAACGCGACTTCACTCCCATATAACAGGCAAAAGACGATAATAGGCACTCTTGCATTCTTCTTGGTTACAGCAGTACTTGGATATTTTGTCATAGGGATATATGCGCTGCCATTTGCTGCGATTCTTGCATTCGTTGAAAGCCTAAAGATATCGCTTGACGACAACATAAGAAGCGGCATACTTGTTGTGATACTTGGAGCTCTTGCAGGATTATGAAGTTAACAGAGAATCCAGTATTTTACTTAAAAATTCTTGGGAGGTAAAGGCGATCTTATTTTAACATTATTTTGCTTTGTTTAGTATAGACTTTACAGCATTCATATCATCAGCATGGCTGCCTTCCTCGTCATCAGGTATCTCCATGACGAATGAGCCGCTTCCGAACGCCTTGTTCCCGAACAGGCTGATGAAGCCATCCCTTCCTATGTTCCCTTTTCCTATATGATAATGCCTGTCCTTTCCGCTGCCTAATGGGAACTTCGCATCGTTAAGGTGCACTAGGCCTATCTTTGAGATTCCTATGCTGCTTTCCAGTTCATCAACTGTTTTCTGCACAGAGTTATCGTCCCTTAGATCGTACCCAGCTGCAAACGCATGGCATGTGTCAAAGCAGATGCCCAATCGGTTTGATCTTACCCTGTCAAGTACTGTTCCTATCTCCTCGAACTTTGATCCTACACTGTTATTGTAGCCCGCTCCATTCTCAAGGAGTACTCTTACCCCCTCTGTTGAATCAAGTGCGCTCTCAAGGGTTTCAGATATATTATCTATTCCTTTTTCCGTGCCTGCGCCAAGATGAGAGCCCATATGTATTACAAGCGATTCAATGCCAAGCACACCACAGTTCCTGATGTTGTCGATTAGCATCTGCCTGCTTTTATTGTAGACATCGGTTTTTGTAGAAGAAGGATTGCACAGGTATGGTATATGCGCGAATGCGCCCAGCCTGTTGGCTCTTACGCAATCTATGAATTCCCTAGCCTCCTTTGGCTCAATCTCTGAGTTCTTCCAGGACCTTGAGCTTGTTGTGAATATCTGGAATGCAGAGTAATTGCTTGCGGCAGCCTCGATTGGCGCATTTGCCACAGACCCTGCAATCGAGAGATGGAAGCCAAGCCTTATCATACGACCACAATGCTCATTAATCCATGATGGCTTCATATATTTAATAGGCTTTAGCGTGAGTGCCACTAATCTGGCAAATGGGGAGGGCTTTAAAAGGCTTGGTTCTTAATAACTCACGGGGTGTTTCATTTGGACAAAAAACGAGTCTTTAGCTTATATGATATAGAGGAATTCCTTAAGGATGCTGGGGCTGAGAGGATAACCGAGAGGGCCATAATAAGCCTTGAGAGGGAACTGCAAGACACTGTGAGGGTATTGATCAACGAGGCGGCATTCTATGCGAATTATGCTGGCAGGAAGAGGCTTATAAACAGCTCTGATGTTGCGCTTGTAAACAATGTAGGGGCTGAAAAAATGGGCATGGTAAGAAAGAATCTAAAATCTAGGCCCAAAAAGAGGATTTCAAGCCTCAGGAAAAGCAGCGCAATGAGGGAGCGGGGATAGGAATGCTTCGGGTCGGCGATGAGCGTCTTGTCGACGCACAATGTGTGCTGCCAGCTGCCGCCAAGGTGATCCCGAATCCACTCGTCATCGAGGCGAATGACGTTACCAAGTCCCGTCCCTTTGCTATCCTCTTCCATGGTGGCTCTTTCCTCTGTCTGGGTTGGACCGTCTTGCAAGGACCAACTTAGCTAGATCGGGAGCCACCGCCCAAATCTGCGAAAGATTCTTTACGTTATCCAATCGTTCACCGTGCGGCGGGTGCCATCGGTATTCGACGATGACAAACTGCGATCGGTATGCTGAATGACGTGGGGTCTAGCGTGGAGGAGACGCTGAACGCGCTGCTGGAAGCGGAAGCCGATCGGCTATGCAATGCCGGCCGGTTAGATGGCAGGCGCGTGCTGGCCTCCTGGCGGTTCGGCCGACCAAAATAGGATTTCTGCTGGTAGCTATTTGCTAGCTGAAGCGTTTCGATGGGACAAAGTCGCGTATAGAAAAGTCGCAGATCCTTGTGCAGAATCAGCGGCTTTAGCTGGTTGCGGGGGTAGGATTTGAACCTACGACCTTCAGGGTATGAGCCTGAGTGCTTGAAATTCCTGACGCCGTCGGTGACCGGCGGCGCCTATTGATTGCGCGCACTGCGAGAACGGCGAAGCGGCAGCACCGGTGTAAATCCGGTGTAATCATGCCGAGAACTGAAGGAAAGCGAGACGACAAGGAGCCGCCTCAGTTGGTGCCTAAGCCATTGAAAATAGGTCATGCCAGACCAAGGAGGATGATTCCTGAATTCGGGCCGACCGGACTGCAAATCCTCGTACAGCGGTTCGATTCCGCTTCCGGCCTCCATGCTCTAATCCGCTCATTCGCAAGAGTTTTAACGAGCGCCGCCGAAGATCACACCGTGCAGCAGCTTCGGCGCCTGGCCGAAGCTCTGGAAGCGGCCCTTGTCGCGGCCGATGCTGAACGTGGAGCGCGGGCATAGGCTCCCCAACGTGACTGCAAGATTGAAGACTCGCCCCGCCCTTATCGGCAGGGTTTTTCTTCGTCCTGCGGCGCCGCGCTGGCTCGTATAGTGTGACTGGCGCCGAACGGCGCTCGCCTGACCAACCGCAAAAATGGTTTTACGTGAAACAGTTACGCAATAAGAAGCATAAAAACGCAGTAGACTGCATCCTGCCGGGTCCGCAGTGGGTCCGCAAAATCGAAAATGGCACGTCGGTATGAGACAATTATCTAATTTATTCAGATATTTAATATGATTTCAATCATCTTATACCACATGAGGCGCTTTCCGATATGGCCATGAGCGAGCGAGCGGCCGGCAACGCCGGCGCGGCGCCGCCGGCGGGCCAGGCGGCGGAGCGTCCGCGCGGCCGCAGCCTGCGCTCGCTGCTGCCGCTGCTGGGATTTATCCGGCCCTACCGGCGGCAGCTCTTCGGCGCCACCATCGCGCTCATCATCTCCTCGGCGACCGTGCTGCTGCTGGGCCAGGGCGTCCGCCGCCTGGTCGATTCCGGGCTCAGCGCCGCCGATGGCGCCATGCTCGACCGCACCGTCGGCATGCTCATCGCCATCGTCGTGGTCATGGCCGCCTCCACCTACAGCCGCTTCTCTCTCGTCTCCTGGATCGGCGAGCGCGTCGTCGCCGATCTGCGCATCGCCGTCTTCGACCGCATCGTCTCGCTGAGCCCGGCCTATTTCGAGACGACGAAGACCGGCGAGGTGCTGTCGCGGCTCACCACCGACACCACGCTGCTGCAGACCGTGATCGGCTCCAGCGTCTCAATGGCGCTGCGCAACGCGCTGATCCTGGTCGGCGGCCTCGTCATGCTGGCGGTCACCTCCGCCAAGCTCGCCGGCCTGGTGCTGGTCGTGGTGCCGCTGGTGGTCGTCCCGATCCTGTTCTTCGGCCGGCGCGTGCGCGCGCTGTCGCGCCGCTCGCAGGACCGCATCGCCGATGTCGGCGCCTATGCCGAGGAAATGATCAACGCCATCCGCACGGTGCAGGCCTTCACCCACGAGCCGCTCGACCGGGCCCGCTTCGCCGGCCGTGTCACACAATCCTTCGACACAGCCGTCGCCCGCATCCGCGTGCGCGCGCTGCTGACCGCGATCGTCATCCTGCTGGCCTTCGGCGCCATCGCGCTCGTGCTCTGGGTCGGCGGCTATGACGTTATCGAGGGGCGGATGACCGGCGGCCAGCTCTCCGCCTTCGTCTTCTATGCCGTGCTTACCGCCTTTGCCGTCGGCACCATCTCGGAGGTCTATGGCGACCTCAGCGCGCCGCCGGCGCGGCCGAGCGGCTGCTCGAGCTGCTCGCGACAAGGCCGGAGATCACCGCGCCGCCGCGGCCGCTCGCCTTCCCCGCGGCGGGGCGCGGCGAGGTCGCGCTCGAGGGCATCACCTTCTTCTATCCCTCGCGGCCGGAGCGGCCGGCGCTCGCCGATTTCGCTGGCGGTGACGCCGGGCGAGACGGTGGCGCTGGTTGGGCCGTCGGGTGCCGGCAAGACCACGGTGTTCCAGCTGCTGCTGCGCTTCTATGATCCCACCCGCGGCTGCGTGCGCGTCGATGGCGTCGACATCGCCAAGGTAGATCCTGCCGAGTTGCGACGCCGCATCGGCTTCGTCGCACAAGACCCGGTTATCTTTGGCGCTTCGGCCGCCGACAACATCCGCTACGGCCGCCCCGAGGCGAGCGACGCCGAGGTCCGCGCCGCGGCCGAGGCAGCCGCGGCGACGGAGTTCCTCGATCGCCTGCCGGAGGGCCTAGACACCTTCCTCGGCGAGAAGGGCGTGCGGCTCTCCGGCGGCCAGCGCCAGCGGCTCGCGATCGCCCGCGCCATCCTGCGCAACCCGCCGATCCTGCTGCTGGACGAGGCGACCTCGGCGCTCGACGCGGAATCCCGAGCGTGCGGTGCAGCAGGCGCTCGAGCATCTTGCCGCCGGCCGCACCACCCTGGTTATCGCCCATCGCCTCGCCACGGTGCTGCGCGCCGACCGCATCATCGTCATGGAGGAGGGCCGCATCGCCCAAGGCCGGCACGACGAGCTCATCCGCGAGGGCGGCCTCTACGCCCGGCTGGCCGCGCTGCAATTCACCGACCGGCCGGCCCAAGCCGACACCGGCGCAGGTCTCCCTTGCAAGCAACGGGCTGCACCCCCGGCCCTAAGCCTCTATAACCAGGGGCGATGCCGGCCCTCCCCCAACTCGTGCTGGTGCCGCTGATCGTCGCCTGCGCCTTGTTCATGGAGAACTTGGACTCGACGGTCATCGCCACCGCCTTGCCCTCGATCGCGCGATCGCTGGGCGAGGATCCCCTGCGGCTCGACCTCGCGATCACTTCCTACCTGCTGAGCCTCGCCGTTTTCATCCCGCTGAGCGGCTGGGTCGCCGACCGCTACGGCGCGCGCTCGGTGTTCCGCGCCGCGATCGTGACGTTCACCGTCGGCTCGGCTGTTGCGGGCTTGCCAACTCGCTGCCCGAGCTGGTGGCGGCGCGGGTGCTGCAGGGCCTCGGCGGGGCGATGATGGTGCCGGTGGGCCGCCCTCGTCACGCCGCGCTCCGTGCCGAAATCGGAGCTGGTGCGGGCCATGTCCTATCTGACGGTGCCGGCGCTGATCGGCTCGGCGCTGGGGCCGCCGCTGGGGGGACTGATCGTCACCTACAGCTCCTGGCGCTGGATCTTCTACATCAACCTGCCGATCGGCCTGCTCGGCATCGGGCTCGCGACCATGTTCATCGAGAACGTCAAGGAGGAGGCCAACTGGCCGCTCGACTGAGGGGATTCCTGCTTGCCGGCACTGGCCTGGCCCTGGGCCGACGTTCAGCTTCGAGACGGCGGGGCGCGGCGTGCTGCCGCTGCCGATCGTCGCGGGGCTGCTGGCCGGGGGCGCGATCTGCATTGCGCTCTACGTGCTGCACAGCCGGGTCCACGCCTCTCCCATCATCGATCTTGGCCTGCTGCGGATCCCGACCCTCGCTGCGGCCATCACCGGCGGCTCGCTCTTCCGCATCGGCATCGGGGCGTTGCCGTTCCTGCTGCCGCTGATGCTGCAGCTGGGATTTGGCCTGTCGCCGTTTGCCTCCGGCCTCCTCACCTTCGCCAGCGCCGCCGGCGCGATGACCATGAAGATGACCGCGGCGCCGATCATCCGCGCCTTAGGCTTTCGCCAGGTGCTGCTCGGCAATGCCGCGATCTCCAGCCTTTTCGTCATGAGCTATGCGCTGTTCACGCCCGGCACGCCGCGCTGGATCATCCTGGCGGCGCTGCTCGCCGGCGGCTTCTTCCGCTCGCTGCAATTCACTTGCACCAACACGCTGGTCTTCGCCGACGTGCCGCCGGCGCTGCATGAGCTGCGCCACGAGCTTCCAGAGCATGGCGCAGCAGCTCTCGGTCAGCGTCGGCGTCGGCATCGGCGCGCTGCTGCTGCATGTGACGCTGCTGATCCAGGACCTGGGATGCGTCGGTCCCGGCGACTTCGCCGCCGCCTTCCTGGCGGTCGGGCTGATCTCGCTATCGTCGATCGTTTTCTATCTGCCGCTGGCGCGCGAGGCGGGCGCCGAGGTCAGCGGCCATCACGCCGCCCCGGCCCCGGCGATCACTACTTCTGCTTTGCCAGATAAGCGATGACCGCCTTGCGGTCGTCGGGATTTTTGATGCCGGCGAACAGCATCTTGGTGCCGGGAACCATCGCCTTGGGGTCGGTGAGGTATTTGTCGAGGTTGTCCTCGGTCCAGGTGATGCCGGAATTCTTGTTGGCGGCGGTGTAGGTGTAGTTCGGCGTGGTGCCGGCCTGCCGGCCGAGGATGCCGGCGAAGGTCGGCCCGATCTTGTTGGTGCCGGGCGCGACCGAGTGGCAGACGGCGCAATAGCGCTTGAAGATCGTCTCGCCAGCGTCCTGCGCCCGGGCGAGCGGCGTGGTTGCGAGCAGCGCCA
>CAVXKJ010000008.1:0-91235 GCA_963762355.1 uncultured Microcaldota archaeon
AAGCATCGAGCGCAAGCGAGGTGTGAACATACCGTTACTAAAGCCTAAAATTGCAAGCTTCTTCTCCGGATTTTTGTTTTTTATTTGAAGAGTTAGGCGAAAGTAACTCAAAGAAGAGAAGTATGACAGAGATATTGGAGCGTTATCACGAAAAAGGATCATAGCAAAGATGATATTAAATGAGGCAAGACGCATCGGATTGTCGAAGAAGCAGTTTTATAGGTTCAGAAAGAAGGGAAGTAGGATTGAAGAAGACGAAAAGGAAGAATTAGATTATTTGTATTTGTAATGCAAGATTTTATCAAATCCTTGCGTTTGTAATGCAAGGTTTTAAATAGTTATTTATAGATAATATTTATATGGATGTCGAAACGATCAAGAGAGTCATCGGCGATCAAGAGGAGGAAACTGCGACAAAATTTAGGAACGAGAGGATAATACAAAGAGAGTATCTGCCTGAGATAAAAAGATCAATCAAAGGTTCAAATGCAGTCGTAATAAGCGGAGTAAGGCGCAGCGGGAAGTCTACGGCTTCGATTTTGCTGGCCGGTGACAAAACATATGGAAGGATAAATTTTGATGATCCTTCATTAGAAGGCATGAAGGCGCAGGACCTGGTAAAGGTAAGCGAGGCAGTAAATCAGTTGAAAGGCGAAACAGCCTATATGATACTTGATGAGATACAGAATGTAAAAGGATGGGAACTTTACGCATCAAGGCTAAGGGAAACTAAAAAGGTTATAATAACTGGAAGCAATTCAGAACTCATGTCTGAAGAGCTGGCAAGCAGACTGACTGGCAGGTATATAGGTTTCACGACTTTCCCGTTCTCATTTGGGGAGTTCCTTAATTATTCCAACTTTAATCCCGAAATATATTCCACAAAGTCGATAGCCAAAACGAAGACACTTTTTGATAACTATATGGATTTTGGTGGATTTCCTGAGGCATTAAAGTCCAAAGAGCGGTATCTTGTCCAAATATACAACGATATAGTAATCAAAGATATTGAAAGACGATTTGGTATAAAGCATAGGGAAACGTTCAGAGAGTTTGCCAAGTATGTGGTTTCTAACATTTCCAGAGAAGCCAGCTACAACAAGCTTAAGAATCTCTTCGAGATAAAAAGCGTGCACACTATAAAGAACTATATGGGCTATCTTGAAAAGGCTTTTCTTGCCTTCAAGGTTGATAAGTACTCTAACAAGCTTAAGATGCAGATATTGGGTGGCAAAAAGATATATTGCATAGATACTGGCTTGTCAAATGCGCTTGGATTTAGGGCCGCTGAAGATAAAGGCAGGTTTCTAGAAAACGTAGTTGCAATAGAGCTTCAAAGGCGTAAATATTATTGGAATCCTTTAACTGAAATCTATTATTGGCAAGATTACAGAAAAAATGAGGTAGATTTTGTAATAAAAGAAAGGGGCAGAATACTAGAACTATTGCAGGTATCTTACAGAGTTGATGAGTATAATACAAAAGAGAGGGAGGTAAAGGCGCTTTTAAGCGCGTCAAAAGAGCTGAAATGTAATAACTTATCCGTATTAACTCATGATTACGAGGAAGAAGAAACATTTGGCAAGAAGAAAATAAGGTTTATACCAGTATGGAAATGGCTGCTAAGCAAAAAGACAGAAAAGGTCCAAACGGATAAGTCCTGAAAGCATCTAAGGACGAAGCCAGACCCGAAACTAGACACTATGGCGGTCGCAATAGACGACTCTGATAGGAGGATGAGTAAGCACCGAGCCAAGCGAGGTGTGAACATACCATTACTAAAACCTAACTTTTGCAAGCTTCTTCTCCGAAGTTTTTTGTTGTAGTTTATGAGGTTAGCGATAGTAACTTCATTGAAATATTTCATTTAATTCTTCTTTGTACTTTTTCTTCAGTTTCAAATATTCTGCTTTTTCTATACCTATAAATTCCAATAGAGTTTCTCCCTTATCAAGATATTCCAAAAGCACATCTATACTTCGCCTTCTTTCTATTTTGTGTTTTTTTATCAAGGCCGACACTTTATTCAAATTCAGGTTGCCGTAGAACAACAAGGTTATCACGTCTATGATGTCCTTCCTTACTTTAACTTCATCAGATCTGAAATAACCCCAAAGTTTGAGCAGAAGAAGCATATTTCTATCAACGATTTTTATGCCTTCTATCTGAACATAATCTTTTAGGATTTCGTTTACAGGGACAGGCAGAACCTTATCTGAGAATTCGCTTATGAAAAGGTCAACATAAATGCCATCGATTATCGAATATTTAATGTTTATCTCTTCATATTGGCGTATCCCGTACTTTCTGAAGAAGTCAGTATGTGTATAGCTTATGGCTATGTCAACATCCAGGCTTTCCTGCTGCTTTACATAATAGTATACTGCCCACCCTCCAATCAGAACGAATTCCAAGCTTTTGGCTAACTTGTGAAGCGTCTCAAAGCTGGCTTTTGTTTTCTCCTTATTCCAAAATAGCTCTACCATACATCTCACTTATTCTTTTCTTGAGTTTTTTTAGGAATTCGTAAGAATACCATTCGCTGCTGTTCCATAAATCAACATACAGTTGGGGGATAGATACTGATGAGTGATCTAGATTGTGCTTTTTAATCCTTTCCTCGAGTATCTCGTCAGGCTTGAGCACAAATAGGTTATAGCTCTTAACCCTATTTGAAAGCGCTTTCTCAGGGAATCTAATTTTTATTTCTTTTAATGCATTTTCAGCGGCATAAACATAGACTGTACCATAATCAGATACATCGTTGCCAAAAATATTTACATACCCGGAGCAATTTGTAAAAGCAATTTGATTAGGCATTCGTTTTTCTATATCCACGATGTTTTTTACCTCAATATATGATTTGTAGACTATATCTTTGTCTGGCCTTCTATTTACTGCCCAGAATTGCAGCAGTTTTTCCAGGTTCGTAATTTCAAAATTCCTTAAATGCATGTCAACTGCACCACTTCTCTTCAATGGTGCCAATGCAAGGCTTACAGTATTGGGCGATACCACGAAGAGTTTTGCTAACTCTCTTTCTACGAATTTTGACTTTCTGTCAAGTAATATTTGCTCTGCAAGATACCTATACACATATTCGGTTTTCTTCATATTATGTCCTATTTTATTTTTATTTATATTAATATTGTCCTATATTATTAGGACTATATAAGTATATAATAGTTTGCATTTAGGACAACATAATTTAGCACTTGAACTGCCAACTTTTGACTGAATCTTAGCATTTAGAATGCTAACTTTAACGCATCTAAGGACGAAGCCAGACCCGAAACTAGACACTATGGCGGTCGCAATAGACGACTTTGATAGGACGGGTGCGTAAGCACCGAGCGCAAGCGAGGTGTGAACATACCGTTACTAAAGCCTATTCTAGCGATTTGTAGAAAGCATAAATACTACTACCTAAACGTTAACTACCTATCTTCTTTTTCTTTGCAGGGAATTTTCTTCGTAAAACAAAGTAGGATATGAAAATTGCAAATAAGGCAAAAATGACCACTAGGGCAATTTGGGTAAACGTATAGTCCTGCACTTTTCGACCAGCCGGATTATCTTTTTGTGCTGGATATACCGATTTTGGTATTGAGTTTGTGTTGTGCGCAGAAAGATTATGGTTGTTGGCGATAATTTTGCCTGTGTTGTTTGATGTGCTATTTTGTGGTTGCACATACCTAGTAGATACCGTATTTGAAACTGATTTTGACATATTATGCAAGCTTTGGTTTGGGGCGGTGTAGTTTACAACTTCTATTTCTGAAGGGCTGGCTTGTTGAGGCTGTATTAGTCCTCCGCCCGATTGCACGATATTTAAGCCTCCAGCCCTATTAGGTACCTCTGGAATTGTTGAATTTGTATTATTTACTAGTATTGTGCTTGTCGATGATGAGGATGCTGATGTCGTATTTAGGCTTGTTGTGGGTAGTATTGAAGAGGTCGATGTTGTTGATGGAATAATGGTTGTTAATATGCTAGTTGTTGTAGACGAGCTGGATGATGTGGTGAATATAGTAGTGCTTGAGGTTGTAGACAGTGATGATGCGATTGTGGAGCTATAAACAGATGACGTTAAACTTGTCGTACTGATGGTTGTAGTGCTCGTTGATGTGGTTGATATTGGAACCGATTCGTTGGTCAGTGTAATAAGCTTGCCTAAAGATATCTTTGGCTGAATATCATTTGACGGTGGTGTTCTGACTCGAATCCATTGGATCCTGTCCGTATAAGGATTATAACCTTCACCAGCCCAAACCCAGTTGTTGGAAATAGCAAATACATCGTCATTTGTAAATCCAGGATATTGTATTGTCTTGTTTGTGTAGATATTGCTATTGTTGTAAAGATTCTGCGCAGATATGTTCCCATTCTGAAGTACTAATGTATAAGGCAACGATGGTTCTTGAGACTGGAATACAGACCTTGATATTATTCCATTTATAAATCCATTGTTCGAATACAGATAGTCCTGCTGTGGCATTGAGGTAGCGGGATTTCCAGTACATCCTTCAGAACTGTCAACCAAAGCCCCCATGTCAATAGAATTGACCGGCGTTTTGCTTGAGGAATTGAAACTATAAAAGCCCATAACGCCATCGGACTGATAACAGTATCCTACAACAATATTGCATGATCCATCGAAACCTACACATTCAGGAGCAAGTATGCCATAAAATGGATTAATATTTACATCAAAAGCCAAATCTTCAGTAGAATCTAGCAATGAATATTTTCCGCTGCTTACATATACAGTTCCTTCACAACTTTGGCAGCTTGCACTAAATCTAAGTCCATTGTCAACTACCCAATCAGAATTTTGGGCAGATGTAATGTTGTCTATATTGCCGGTAATAATACCATTATCTGTATAGTTGCCTTCAAAATTGTCGTATAAATTGAATACATTTGCGCCGTTGTCAGCACCACCATAGTAAGTAGATGGACATCCAATAGAGCAGTTTAATTCCGGATTTGTGCCCAATATCCCATTTTGCCCTGTTCCATAGTTATCTGTATTCTTAGTAAATATTCCAATATAGATTTGGTTTGATGTTCCAGTTGGAATTGAGTTATCAGTTTTTATCCAGTAAAGCATTTGTACATTTGCAGTATTGAAATTTCCTGTTGTTGAATAAGCGCCTGAGTTTGTAAGATTGCCCTCCAGCCATGCCGGCATGCAGGCCCCGGTGTCGCCATTGTAGAAACAGATGTTATCTGCATTTGCAGTGATATAACCAGACCAGGATGAATTTGATTGATTAAATATTACCTCCAGCTGTGTTCCATTAGCTATTGTCGCCTGACTATTCTGGATAGTTAATGGAATGCAATAATCAATACCAGAGGGATGATACCCGCATATAGGGGATGCATGGGCAAGGCCTGCGCAGAAAAATATTCCTATAAGCAATGGCAACGCTACTTTTTTTATTGCCGCGAAGATAATATTAAAATTGCAACCTGAATTACTAGAGGCGCCTAAATTAATTGGTTTGTTTCTTTTCATTTAAACACATCTGATGAAGCCATGCCTACCTAGGGATTTGTGAGGCAAAGGATTAGTGTATATATATGTAGCTATACTTATATATACTTTTCTACACATTATGGTAAAAGAGTAATAATTAATAATGCATGTGGCATGGTTTTAGAAAGATATAAAGAGATTCAAATCCCTCCTTATCTGTGTGTTGAATGGATATGTTAGGAATCGAATACAAAGATTTCATAATGAAAAGCGCCTCGTCGAAAAACAGCATAGATGATATAATCAGATTGGCCAAAGGGATAAACGGAACTGTTCAGATATTTGGTAGTCGGCACATAGCGGACAGAACGCATCTGGTAGGCGCATATGCCAATGCGTTGATTGCTTTCAAAAACCACACAAATAAGACAAGAAGCTTAGGGATGGAAATGCTGCTCTTTGCTGCAATGACTGACCAGATAGAGGTTGCAATAGAGATCTCAGGTGCCAGAAGCAGTTCAGATTTTATCATATTTGCAGAAAAGAAAGAGGCATTAAATTTATTGAAGCCGCTTCTTTCAAAGTCACGTGATTTTGACCCTTCACCATCACACATAAGATACGTGGCAAGATTCTTTGGCATAAAAGGCAATGCTGTACTTGATATAGACGCAATGCTCCTTCAGAAAATGGCTCTGTCGAGGTTATCATCTGATTAGGCCAAGACTTATGTCAATAATTATTTGATTATTCAATTAATATTACTATAAAACGAACATTATTTAAACATATCGGCACATAAATATATCATGGAGCGCATAGTGATAAAGTTCGTTGAGAGGCCAGATTTCAAGGATCCTGATGATATGCTCAAATGGTTCTGCGCTGTCTTTGGCCTTTCCAATGACTATAGCAATGACTCCATAGAGGAGCAGATACTTGGCAAGTTCGTTGAGGCTGCATATGGCGATAATGGCTTATCAAGCTCGGAACTTAAGCTTGACACGAAACTTGCGAGGAGCAGTGTCATTTACCATCTTAACAGATTTATAGATGCGGGGCTTCTCGTGAAGCGAGGAAGAAAGTATTATCTTAGGGCCTCTGAGATGGAGAAGGCAATAGAGGAAATAGAATATGATATCAATAGGGAGATGCAACGCATGCTTGACACAGCAAAGGAATTTGACAAGCTGATGGAGCTGACCATGAAAAAGAATGGTAGGCATGTTGCAAGACTTGGTAAAGGTGATGGCAATAGGAAAGGAAGAGCAAGAGAATGAAAATACTATCGATATGACGGATTCGCCAGATGAGGCAAACGCAGCAAAAAGCGAACAGCCAAACCCCGAGCTTAGGGAACAGCTGCTAAGGCTTGCGGCAGAATTCGACAACTATAAGAAAAGGGTAAAGAAGGAGATAGAAAATTCTGAGAGTATGGGCAAGGCCTCCCTAATAGTGAGCATTCTTCCGATAATAGACGAATTCGATCTTGCGATGCTTGCAATAATAAACTCTAAAGATATTGCAATTGCAAGGGGAATGGAGATGTTATATTCAAACCTCATTGGTACATTAAAGAGGGAAGGGCTTGAAGAGATTGCTGTAGATGGGGTATTTGATCCCTACAAACATGAGATAGTTTTGGTAAAGGAGGATGATGCAGCTGATGGAACAATACTAGAGGTAGTCAAAAAGGGATACTCGTTTGGCGGCAGGATGCTTAGGCCCGCATCAGTAATAATAGCAAAGAAGATGGAGAAGAGAGCAAGAGCATCTGCTGATAACAAAAAAGATAAAACTGTAGATGGCGGCTTAAAGGAAGGGTAGAAGGAATAAAAATCAATAGCTTATATTTTAGATTATGGTGATATCATGAAAATAATTGGAATAGATCTTGGAACGTCGAATTCAGCAGCTGCTGTGCTTGAGGGCGGGCGCCCCGTAATAATACCAAGCAGCGAGGGAGTCTCGCTTTACGGCAAGGCATTCCCTAGTTATGTTGCATTTACAAAGGACGGACAGCGGCTTGTCGGAGAGGCTGCAAGGAGGCAGGCAGTGGCTAATCCGGAAGGCACTGTAACTGCATTCAAGAGGAAGATGGGAAGGGACTTTATATACAACATATTCGGGAAACAGTACAAGCCGCAGGAGCTTTCCGCAATGCTTCTGCAGAAGATAAAGAACGATGCTGAGGCATTCCTGGGCGAGCCTATAACAAAGGCGGTAATAACAGTACCTGCATACTTCGACGACAACCAGAGGCAGGCTACAAAGGACGCCGGGCAGATTGCAGGATTGGAAGTGGTAAGGCTAGTGAATGAGCCTACAGCAGCAAGTCTTGCTTACGGGATTGACAAGACAGACAAGGACATGAAGATACTTGTGTACGATCTTGGAGGCGGAACTCTTGATGTAACGATAATGGAATTCGGAAAGGGTGTCTTTGAGGTGAAGTCAACAAGCGGCGACACGCAGCTTGGCGGAACTGATATGGACAATATAATTGTTGATTTCCTTGCAAACGAGTTCAAAAGTACAAGCGGGATAGACATAAAGGCCAACCTTCAGGCTATGCAGAGGCTCAGGGAATCTGGTGAGAAGGCAAAGATAGAGCTTTCCAATTCATTGAACACTGAGATAAACCTGCCCTTCTTTGCGCAGGACAAGGACGGCAAACCGGTGAATTTCACATACACATTCACAAGGGCAAAGCTGGAGAGTCTGGTCTTGCCGATAATAGAGAAGTCCACAAAGCCAGTTATGCAGGCCCTTAAGGACGCTAAGATTAGATCCAACCGGACTTGACAAGATAATACTCATAGGCGGGCCAACAAGAATGCCTATAGTGCAGAGATATGTTGAGCAGCTTCTGGGCAAGAAGATAGAGAGGGGAGTAGATCCAATGGAAGCGGTGGCATTGGGTGCAGCTGTGCAGGCAGGAGTGCTTACTGGGGAGGTCAAGGACATAGTCCTTCTTGATGTAACACCCCTCTCATTGAGCATAGAGACGCTTGGAGGGGTTGCCACAAAACTCATAGAGAGGAACACAACCATACCTGTAAAGAAGATGCAGCCATTCACAACTGCGGAGGATTCCCAAACGCAGGTAGACATACACATAGTGCAGGGCGAACGTACCTTGGCAAAGGACAATGTTGATCTTGGGCGTTTCGAACTAACTGGTCTTCCGCCGGCAAGAAGGGGAGTACCACAAATAGAGGTAACTTTTGACATAGACTCCAATGGAATACTGCACGTAACTGCAAAGGACAAGGCAACAGGAAAGGCGCAGAGCATGGACATAGTGGCGCCGCACAAGATGAGCAAGGATGACATAGAGAAAATGGCACAGGATGCAAAGTCTCACGAGGAAGAGGACAACAAGATAAGGGAAAACATAGAGGCAAAGAACAGCGCTGAGTCCTTGGTTTACACAACAGAGAGATCGCTTGAGGATTACAAGGATAAGATACCTGCTGATATAAAGGAAAAGATAGAGAATGCAAAGAAGGATCTTCAGGAAGCTCTGAAAGCAGAGGATTATCAAAAAATAAAGGAGAGGAGCGAGAATCTCCAGAAGGTATTGGAGGAGATGGGCTCAAGCATGTACAAGGGAGGTGCGGATGGTGCCGGCAGCGGAGCTGCAGGCGGGGCCGGTGGCAGCCAGGAAAGCCATGACTACGGCGCCACAACGCCAGACAACTGAGAATGAGTGATAGTAAGATGCCAAAGGATTATTACGAAGTGTTGGGAGTAAAGAAGAGCGCAAGCGAGGACGATATAAAAAGGGCTTACAGAACTCTCGCACTTAAATTTCATCCCGATGTGAATAAAGATAAGGAAGCCGAGGCAAGGATGCGCGAGATAAATGAGGCATATGCAGTACTGGGAGATCCAGAAAAGAGAAAACAGTATAATTCGTACGGTCCGGAAGGATTTGGGCAGAGGTTCAATGAGGAGGACATATTCAGGGGCTTCAACTTCGATGACATAATAAGGGAGATGCAGAATAACATGTTCGGTGGAGGAGGGCCCTTTGGGGGCGAGATATTCGACCAGCCTGAACAAGCGGGGGTAAATCTCTATCTCTCGTTTGATGACATAGAGAAAGGTTCCGAAAAGGAATATGAGGTGCAGCGTTACAAAACCTGCAGCAACTGCAGGGGAACTGGAGGAGAGCCAGGATCAAAGATAACCAAATGTACAACATGTAATGGAAGCGGAAGCGTTCATGTGCAGCAGAACACAATGTTCGGAAGATTCAGCATGGTGACCACATGCAACAGATGCAGGGGGAAAGGCAAAACCTACGAAAAAAGCTGCGGGGAGTGCAAAGGTAATGGAAAAGTCATAGTAAAGGAAAGGTTCAAGGTAAAGGTTGATACAGTAGGAAAAGAGAATAAAGAGGGCAAGAAAGGCAGGTTTTGGGTATTCTGACCGTTTGATTTATCTATTATATAACAGAAACAACTGCTTTTGCTTTGCCGTTCTGGTTTATACTTTCTGCAGTTTCCCTTATTGAGATATTGCTGCTTCTCATTGCCTTGCTTATCATTTCCTCACCAACTTTTTCGACATGTGAACTGCTAGAACTGATTACTGTTGATACTATTTCCCATATGTGCATGCCCAATTTTTCATCGGCCTCCAAAAGTTGCATTAAGGTTTTACCAGCAAGTGACCTTGTCTTTTCAAGGTCCTTTATTACTGACAACTCGCGTTTAATTTTAGTGTTTGGCTCGAAGAATCCGGGAGAGTCAGGAGATATGCGCAAGTAGTCTATTAGAAGCAATCCTTTGAGTTTTTTAATGCAGATGTCCTTTAGCCAATCGTCACCTCTGAGAATGACAGTTTTAAATGCACTGGCACCTATCCTCGATACAGATGATGCGCCGGAATTTAGCACAACGAAAAGTGCATTAATCGCAGCTTCAGCAGGGATATATTCTGAATTCAATGCAATTTCAGTAAGCTCGCGTGCAGCTTCAAACTTTTGCCTTCTTATATGAACACGCTCAAAGATTAATCTGGTTCTCATTCTGATTATATCCTCCTTTGATAAGTCGCACACTAGAACGTGTGGCTTATCTTTTGGGGCTTTTTTTGGACCGCTTATATGTGTACCAAATAGGATCATTTGTATGTTTTGGCTTATTAGTGCAAGCTCTTCTGATGAAGGGACACATATTCTCCTAAGTCCTGGCAAACTGGTTCTTTGCACTGCTAAGCATTGCAATTTTTCACCTTATCACTGTATTATTGAATAACAAAAGGATTTAAGCCTTCCCCTAATAAAACTGCGGCTTTGTTTAAAAAGTCCTACTTCTTAAACAGTTTTAATACTTATTAAACATTATTTAGATTTCTTAATCGCATCCTCTATCTCAAGTTTTGCTTTTTGTGCATCTGCATAACTGCCAGTGGGAACAGTTAGGTCTGAGTGTATATTCCATATGTGAATTCCACCTATACATTTTATATCATCAACGTCTTTAGGCGTTATTCTTAAGCTATATCCATAAAAAAATGACTTAAAAATATCAGTTTTTAAAATCTTCTGAAGATCTAATGAAAAAAGATATGTGCCAGACCTACCATCAGAATAATCTCCTATGATTCTTTTGTTAGTCAAATATAAAAACCTACGAAACCCACCTAACAGTGCCCATAGCCACCACCAACGTATTTTGCCATACATACTTATTGGCTTCTCATTATTTTGAAGTTTGATTGGTAAATCCATAACACACCACTTCTAATAAAGAATCTAAAGGTTTATTATATTATGCATCGGTCAGAAAATTGAGTTCTATCCCAAATTCATTCATAGACTGCACCAAGAAGAACGTTAAAGCACTTTTTAAACAAATTCAGGACTTTTTAAACAGATTTTGACTTATTAAACAAAGCTTAAAACTGCGATAAGTTTAAATAGTCGAATGCCATAATTATATTAATATAATCCCTGGCAATCCTAACGGGTTGTCAGATGAAATAAATTTCTGGTCCTATGAAAGATACGATTGTGTTTTTAGATTACGGATATTTGGACAAGGTAAGCATGGTGCTGAACAAGGGCGCCAGACTTAAGTTTGACCCTAATAAGTTTGCGCAGTTGCTTGCAAAATCACAGAACCTGGTATGCAAGCAAACTTACTACTATGTTGGCGCCCCATACCAAGATACCAAACCAACACCTGAACAGAAGAAAAGAAAGCAGGCTTATGACAAATTCGTGGCACAAATGGGCAGCGTGCCGAATTTTAAGGTTAGGGCAGGCAGGATTCAAAGGCTTTACAATAAGGAAAAGAAAAAATATGAATACCACCAGAAGGGTGTTGATACACTAATCATAATGGATATGATAATTGAGCCGTTTAAGCGAAATATAAAAACAATAATAATAGTGACTGCAGACACCGACTTTGTGCCTGTTATAGAGAACATCAGGAGCAGGGGCGTGAAGGTAATTCTTTTCTATTACACCGACCGCAAGCGCCATTCTGGATTCTCGATGTCAAACCATCTCTGGAGCTGCATAGACAAGGGCGTACTATTGGATAAAGGCTATTTTGAGAAAAGCAGGCATATGCATAAATAAATCAAACAATTCCTGATATAAATTAACGCCGAAACACATAGACCTTATTTATGAGCCGGTCTTTGGAACGCTCAAGAAGGGGCTTAATTTTCCGCTAAAGAAAACGCCAAAATGAGAAGTATAGTTTGATTCCGTTTGGCTCTGTAGCTTCTCACACGTCATAAGTGTTTTAATCCTTCACTACATATCTGATTGATGGAATTTAGCATAAGTGGAATAAAGAAATTCTTGAGGAAACTAGGGCCCGGATTGATAACCGGGGCTGGTGATGACGACCCTTCTGGCATTATCACATATTCGCAGGCTGGCGCACAGTTCGGGCTTGCAACGCTGTGGACCGCATTAGTCTCAACTCCGCTTATGATAGCTATCCAGCAGATGTGTGCGCGAATAGGAATAGTGACAAGGCAGGGACTCACAAGGGTAATCAAGGACAATTATCCAAGGCCAGTCCTTTATTTTGTGCTTCTGCTTAGCTTTACTGCAGTCATATTCAACATAGGAGCTGACATCTCTGCAGTAGGAGCTGTATCGAACCTCTTTTTGCCCCAAATACCCTCAATAGTATTCTCTATTATATTCACCGCGCTTCTTGCGGTCATCCTGATAAAGTTTTCATACAGAAAGCTGGCCTCATTCATGAAGTGGCTCTGCCTTGCCTTCTTCGCCTATTTCATAGTTCCATTCCTTGTAAAGCAGAATTGGCCGCATATCCTAGCCAACCTTGTAATACCTACAATAAGCCTAAACGCTGAATTCGTGCTGATACTCGTAGCGATATTCGGCACAACAATCTCGCCTTACCTCTTCTTCTGGCAGGCATCCAATGAGGTCGAGGACATGAAGCACAAGCACAAAAGCCTTGTGGTGAACAAAAAGATAATAAGCGACATGAAGCTCGATACCGATGTGGGAATGATATTCTCGAATGTTATAATGTTCTTCATAATACTTACAACAGGAACAGTTCTGTTCAATGCAGGGATAACTAACATCAGCACAATAAGCCAGGCTGCGCTTGCTTTGCGCCCATTAGCCGGAAATGATGCATACCTGCTTTTCGCCCTGGGTGTTTTTGGCTCGGCATTTATCGCAATACCAATACTAGCAGGATCGCTTTCATACATGTATGGGGAAACCGTAGGGCAGGATGATAGCATGGACAAGAAGTTCCATGAGGAGAAGGGCTTTTACATGGTGCTTATAGTCTCCCTTGCGGTCGGGTTGCTGATGAACCTTGCAGGTATAAGCCCGATAAATATGCTGGTATATTCAGCGGTGCTGTACGGGCTCATAGCTCCAATCCTAATAGCACTTATAATGCATATCTGCAACAACAAAGCGATAATGAAAAAATACGTAAATGGGATGCTCATTAATGCCTTGGGTATAGTAACATTCATAGTGATGGCTGCAGTGGCATTGCTCTTTTTGTACCTGCAGTTTCTATAGGAAAGGAACATAGGATGAAAGGAATGGAAGAAGATAACTTGTGTTTGTATTAGATTACACTTTTATCTGCTCGGTTCCCTTATCATTTTTACAAGCTTTCTTACCGTTTCCTTATCATCAGAATTTCCAGAAAGCCTTGATAATGCATCTTCTGCCATATCTGCTTGTCTAAGCAATTTACTTGCTTCTTCTGTTTGCTCTTGCGGTGTGGCAGCTTCACTGCCGAGTTTCTTCAAAACCACCACCCGAGAAACACCGTCAGGCCAGCCGTAGTCTCCGACGTACAACCACCGGTCTAACTCGAAGTGTACGACGGAAGCAGCAAGAGACTTTGACTCTGAATTTTCATCGTGTATATATGTCCATTCATCTACTTCCAATACATTTTTGAATGCACGATTCGATTCTGTATTGCCACGTATCTCTCTAGCCTCTTCTATTCCAATCATTTCATAGCCCTGCAGTTTCATGACGTTTTCGAATTTAACTGCACCCTTGAAATCCAAACCTTCAAAAAATACAAACTTCACATAGGTTTTTCCCTTTATAGTTTGGACTTCTCTGCTTGTTGGCACTGCCAACGGCCTTTGCACCTGAGCTTGAGCTTCAGTTTTAGTATACACTTGATCACTCTGAATTATTGTACTTTATTCTTATATTTAAGCCTTGCGATTGGCCTTTTTAGAACTATGTTTTTGGGGATTTTGGGTTGCTACAATGAAATTTGGAGAGATACAAAGCATAATAACTGAAAACTATAAAGACTTTAAAAAGGTTGAAAAATTGGATATGGTCAGGCCGTTAGATTATGCTAAATGGATGAAATGATGGCCCCAGATATTGCAGGCTTGAGCTTCTATGGGGCAATATGAGTTATTGTGTGATTAGCTGTCTAGATAGTGATACAACTCAATTGGGTGTGGATACGACGCTATGTTCCTGCACTCCTCCCTCTTCACTTCTATGTAGGTGTCAAGTATCTCCTTGTTGAATACTGGTTTAAGGAACTGGCTGTCCGCCTCAAGCTCGTCAAGCGCCTCATCCAGGTTTCTTGGAAGTTCGGCAATGCCTTTTTCGGCCCTTCGGGCTGCATCCATGTGGTATATGTTTTCATCGGTAGGCGCACCCGGATCCGCCCTGCTTTTTATGCCGTCAAGGCCCGCCATAAGTATTGCAGAGAGCGCAAGATATGGATTGCATGACGGATCTGGAGCCCTATATTCAAGCCTCTTTGATTTTTCTGAACCCTTGAAATAAGCGGGAACCCTTACAACTGCGCTCCTGTTGGATTTGCTCCATGCAAGATATACTGGTGCCTCATATCCTGGAATCAGCCTGTGGTAGCTGTTTACTGTTGGGGAGACTATCGCTGAGAGGGCTCTTGCATGTTTGAGTATGCCGCCAATTGCATACCTACCATTATCGCTGAGCTCTGCATATTCATCTTTTGGATCGTACATCATGTTTTTGCTGCCATCTGCCGACCATAGGCTGAAATGCGTGTGCATTCCGCTGCCATTGTCGCCAAACATCGGCTTTGGCATGAATGTTGCAAGCATGTTCTTTGTCTTTGCTATGTTCTTTGTCACATATTTGAGAGTCTGGAGATTGTCTGCTGTATCGACAAGCGTTGAGAACTTGAAGTTTATTTCGCTTTGCCCGGCTGTTGCAACCTCATGGTGGGTTGCCTCAATCTTAAAGCCGAAGTTAGTGGTAAGCATGTCAACTATCTCGGTCCGTATATCGCTAAGCTGGTCGACTGGCGTAGCTGGATAATAACCCTCCTTGTGCCGCACTATAAATCCGCCGTTGTTCGACCATGGAGCCTCCCTGGAGCTTATGCTGTAGCCAAGGCCGGCGCTTGGCCTTGATACATCAACATTGACTGAATCGAAAAGGAAGAATTCAGGCTCTGGCCCGAAGTAGCTTGTATAGCCAAGCTCTTTCTGGTAAGCATCTGCACGTTCAGCTATCGCCCTTGGATCTCTGTCGAATCTGCCCTTGTTTGAGCCCCTGTGAACTTCGGAGAGAATCCTTGCAGTACTGGAAGCCCATGGAAGTATCCGTGTAGTCTCAGGTATAGGGACCATTATCATGTCGCTTTCATGTATCTCGGCAAAGCCCCTTATGCTGCTTCCGTCAAGCTTTCCGAATCCCTCGGTAAAGGAATCTTCTGTAAACTCAGTAGAAGGAATTGTTATGTGTTGGAGCCTGCCAAGCAGGTCAGTGAACTGAAGATCTATCCATTTTATCTTGTTGTCACGTATCGTGCCTAGAGCATATTCTATTCCACTATCCATCCTAACACCCCAGATATATAGGACGGGAATAGGTTATAATCTCTTCCCATAAAAAGCTAGTACTCATTTTTGAGTTTCCATGAGTCTGCAAGTGGCTTGAACTTGAACCATGTTTAGGCTTGACTTATAGAACTTAGAGATTACTTCAACCTTATCGAGTCAAGGTTCATCGGCGCCCTTGCATCTACATGCATTATCCTTCCCAACGACCTTGCCAGGTCCTCGCATTTCTGCTCCTCCCCATGCTGGTGAATATCGCCTTCGGCTTTGGCCTTAGGTTCTCGACAAAACTTATTAGTTGGTGCCTGTCGCTGTGGCCGGAGAATCCTTCAACTGTCTTTACGTTCATTCGCACGTTAATCGGCGTAAGCTTTCCATGCTCGTCTGGAAGAGGTATCTCCTTTACACCATTTTGTATCCTTCTTCCCAGCGAATTTGAGCTGTTGTATCCTACAAATATTATAGTGTTTCTTGGATCATCAGCAAGGCGTCTGAAGTATTCCACGCTTGCTCCTCCATTCATCATGCCTCCGCTTGCAAGTATTACCCCTGGACCCTTGTCAAATACTTCCTCTCTTTCCCCCTTTACTATCTCAAATATCTCACTCTCGAATGGCGATCTGTTGTTTAGTATCCTGTTCCTAAGGCTTTCCTTTAGGTATTCCGGATAAGCAGTATGCATTGCACTTGCCTCAAGTATCATCCCGTCAAGCCAGACAGGGCAATCAAGCTTGTATTCTGGTTTGTTCATCATGTAGTTCTCGAGCACCATCTGCATCTCCTGCGCCCTTCCAACAGCGAATAGCGGGACTATGACCTTTCCGCCAGCATTTATGGTTGATTTTATGACCTCCATGAGATCCCTTTCAGCGTCCCCCCTATTTTTCGTGATGTCACCATTACCACCATATGTGCTCTCAATGAAGAGCGCATCTATTCTTGGGTATTTTACGCTTGCAGGGTCATAAAGCCTTGTGAACCCGTATTTCATGTCACCAGTGTGCACTATGTTATACATTCCCTCTCCCACATGCAGATGCACGGTTGAGCTTCCAAGTATGTGTCCGGCATTGTGGTAAGTTAGTTTCAATTCGTCTGTTATGTTTGTAACTTCGCCATAATCCCTTGTTATCATGTGAGTAAGCATCTTCCTTATGTCCTTCTCTCCATATAACGGAGTCCCGCCAGATTTTGCGCTGAGTTTTATGTAATCGTTGAGAAGCAACGCTGCCATGTCCCTTGTAGGTGGGGTGCAGTAAACAGGCCCCTCGTATCCGAATTTAAAAAGATATGGGACAAAGCCTATATGGTCCATGTGCGCATGTGTCAGCACAACGGCATCGAGCTCGTTTATAGACAGGTTTGCGCTGTCAAGATACGGAAATGCCTTGTTTATGTCAGACCCAGCATTTGCCTCAAGCCCTTTTATCGCCGGCTCTGGGCTTAACCCGCAGTCTAGTATTATCTTCGAGTGTGGAGTCTCAAGAAGCAGTGAGCTTCTTCCCACCTCTCTGTAACCTCCAAGCGCTGTTGCCTTCAACCACTCGCTTTTCGTTATTACCCTGTTTATCTGCTTGCCAACCCCCACAAGGAATTTCTTCCTGAAATCAGCTTCATTGAACATAAGCTGGCGAACCCTTGAGAGTGTATCGCTGCTCATTGTAGGAGTTCTCAACACCTTTGGAGTCCAGCTTGTCTGCATTGCTATGCCCTTTAGGGTTGAGCCGTTCTTGCCTATTACAAGCCCCGGCTTCAGCGCCTCAATGTAAACCTCTGAAAACTCATCAATGAACTTTATTGAATTTATGCCAGCATCAGCAGGCACGAGCTGCCTTATTATCTCCTCGGCCTTTGGCTTGGCAATAAGCGAGTTTATCTCGCTTCTTATCACAAGCTTCTTCTTTATTGATGATGCAATACCGCGAACGATATTCTCATTCTCGTATATTACCTTCGTGTGCTTTAGGTACACCACTATGTCAGGACCCTCAAATTCAGCCTTGACAAAGCCCGCGCTGGGCGGTATCATTGACTTTATCTTGTCAAAAAGCTCCTCAGCATTTTCCTTGTCCTTTTGCTCTTTATTCTCCACTACTTTCTCTTCCAAAAAACCACTTAAAACGTTTCCAATGTTAAATAAATGTCAATAACGCTAAAATCTCACACCATCCGTTAATACTTCAGCATCACATTCGTTGTCCGGCCTTATTAATTTGGCAAATGATTCTGCACCTGCTATACTACTATAAGCTTCATCAAGCGCATTTAGCCAATTGTTACTATCACTACCAGGTGAAAAGGGTATGTAATTCGCTCGATGAATTTTTTTTATAGCTGACTCTTCCCTATTTATTGTAGCAAGAAATACACTCTCATAATGCGAGCGTATTTCCAGAATATTATCAGATAGTATGGTAATTGTTTCAGATAGTCCCCTATAAACTATGGTAAGCCAATCTATTTGCCTATCTCCTTGCCAAATGTGTATTTTTTCATTTCCCAAGTTAACAATTTGGCCTTCTCCATATGGGATCCCTCGCTCATTCAGATCACTTCTATCCTTATATGATTTTGTCACTAACTTTACGATTAAAATTGCCTTGTTGCAGATGTCCTCAAATCTGGCTGTTACAGCTGGATCTGTTCTAAATTTTACTCTTGCGCTTCTGCTCGTTGTAATATCCATCAAATCGCTTAATCATGCTGAGGTCGGTTTAAGTTAAGTTTGCGTATTATTTAGTCGCTCCCAATGCCTTTTCAAGTTCCTTTCCCATATATTCGGTATAGCCTGATTTTGTGATTGCTGCAACTATCATACCATCTCCAGTGTAGGCATTCCTTTTTGTTGCCAGTGTAAGGGCTCTTGCAACTGTCTTTACAGCATCTTTTGTTGTCAGTCCCTTTTTGTAGCTATCCTCAAGGTATCCCATAGCTATCTCAGACCCGCTTCCAGTTACTGTAAAATTCCTCTCCTCGGTATATCCGCCAAGAGGGTCAAGATTGTATATCTGGGGCTCGTCTCCATCTACGCCCGCCACTAGGAGCTGCACGTAATATGGCACCATCTTATTGCCCTGAAGTATTATTGAAAGAAGGGAATTTGCAGATTTTGGGGACATTGAGCGACCCTCATTCATCTTATATATCTCATTTTGCGCCTTTATTATCCTTATAATCTCCTGCGCATCGCCTACGCTTCCAGCTATTGTAAGTGCAAGATTTGTGTCGATCTTGAATACCTTCCTAACATCAGAGTTAGCTATGAATCCACCCATTGTGGCTCTTGTATCTGCACCTATTACAACACCATCGCTGCATACTACACCTACAGTAGTAGTGCCCTTGAGATGCTTGTCAATGTCATTTTTGTCCATATATCCACCAATTTCACAACTAAAACATTAAATTTTATAAAATTATATACTCCAGTACAGCTTTTGCGCAAATACACCCAGCTTATGCTGTTTTATTATTTTGAATAGATGATCGTAAAAGTATAAATAAAATACAAATAAGATAAATTATATTTGAACCAATACCTATATATTGATTTACTTTTGCTGAAATGGTAACGCCCAGGCATTTAGCCCAGGTCGATGAGGCTGCCGTTGCCTATGAATTGCTGCTTGGGATCCTTGATCTCAGCATAGGCAAATGTGCTGTGGACGTTTGTCACCTTTATCTTGTATATATTGCCTATTCTTGTCTTTGCGTTCTTTACAAAGATTACAAAGTTGCCTATGCGGCCTATGCCTTCGCCCCTGGCTCCTTTTGCATCAACCTTCAGGTTGTACTCAGTCCCTTCTTCCAAATTTTCTTCCACCATTTTCTCACCCAGATTAAATAAACATTTATTCTGAATCCAAAATCCTAACCCATACTTTTATCCGTAAGTAGCTTTTTAAGCGTTCTCTACAAACTTGCATAAGTTAGACAGTTGTCTAATCCCTTACTGGTACAAGGTACGCATTTCCAAGCTTGGAAACAATTAGTATGTACTTTTCTCCGTCAATCTTAAAAATACTTCTATTATTGCGGAACAGCTGCTCTTCTATATATTTAGCGCTTATTCTAAATCCATCCATCTCCCGGATAAATTTTGATATTTGTACAGGATTTGCTCTTGGCACCGTAGAAAGAAGTGGCACAATCACATTAGGTATCAATCTCTCTTTATAGGTTATGCGCTGCACTTTGCTTTTAAAACCATCGAACATTAGGACTTCTGCCGGCTTACGGATTATTCCAATTATATCTGTGAGTCTTGGTGGTTCTGGATCATTTCTAGTTTGGATACTGTAGAGATACTCCCTTACACTCATACCTGTAGATGTAGATTTTGGTGGTTCTGGATCATTTCTACTTCGGACACGTGCCAGATGATCCCTTACAGTCGCATCTATGGGTTTTGGTGGTTCTGGATCATTTCTACTTCGGACACGGTCCAGATGATCCCGTATAATTTTGCGCATTTACTTCCATCCCTTAACGCCATTTTGGTGTAAATTTATTTTTATTCTAGAATCTTTTTGCTTTTGTACGTATAAGGACCGTTTCAGCATTTATCTCTTACTTACTAATCTATTTGAGATATTTAGCCTTTTGGTTTTCTGCCTTTATACTGATGGGGCTTCATGTAGATATAAAGTATTATGGCAAGCAGTATTGAACTTGCCGCGAGAATATAGAGCGATAAACTCTGGTACCTTAGCAAGGATGTTTGTTGTTCTGTTGCGCTCTGCCTTGCCTTTGACAGCAACGAATACGCATAGGTCTGATTTGCTGCAAATTCAGTTCTTGCCTCGTTTAGGTATTTGTACGATGCGGTAAGATTGGGATAGAATACCAGATAGGAGCTCTGGTTTATGCTGTTGACATATGAGGATGTCATGTTTATTGCTATAGGTATATTTGACTGGTTTTCTTGGAACCCACATAGATAGCCATTAGTGCCTATACATGGTCCTCCAGGATTGAATGTTCCTGGGCTCTGGGCTGCCGCTGCAATGCCATAAAATAGCAGCATTGCAAGCAATGCTGCTGGAATAAGCCTTGCAGCTCCCAGATGATCACACTCTTTAGAGGTTGACGTCTATGTTGAGCTGCTCCTTCAGCTCCCTGTATCTGTTTCGGATTGTTACCTCAGTGACTCCTGCCACATCAGCAACCTCCTTCTGCGTTCTGCGCTCGCCGGCAAGTGCGCCAGCAATGTAAACTGCCGCTGCGCTTACTCCGGTCGGGCTCCTGCCTGATACAAGCCCTTTCTTCATCGCATTCTTCAGAAGCTGCACAGCGCTTTCCTGCGCATCCCCGCTAAGCTTTAAGGCATTAACATACCTTGGGACATAGCTTATAGGGTCTGTGAGTGGTATCTTGAGGTTAAGCTCGTGGGATATTACCCTGTATGCACGGCCTATCTCCTTCTTTGGAAGGCCTGATATGTTTGATATCTCATCAAGCGTCCTTGGCATGCCTGCCTGCCTGCAGCTTGCATATATTACAGCCTGCACAACAGTTTCAATGGGCCTTCCCCTTATCAGATTGCCCTGCACGCATTTCCTGTAAAGGAGCGCTGCGCTCTCGCGTATGTTTTCAGGCAATCCAAGATAGCTTGAGACCCTGTTGAGCTCTGGCAGTGCGATCAGATAATTCCTTTCGCTCGAGCTTGCAATGCTTGCCCGCTTGTGCCATTTTCTCATCCTATACAGCTGGGCCTGCCTCTTTGATGGTATCCTAACACCTCTTATGTCCTTGTTGTATAGGTCTATCTCTGTGACAAGGCCGCGGTTGGGCTTTGTGTATTTGATCGGCGCACCTGTTCTTGCGCGTGCATTTCTTTGGTCAGCATCAAAGGCTCGCCATTCAGGGCCTGTGTCAGTTGCATTTTCCTCTATTACAAGGCCGCAGTTGTTGCATACAAGCTCGCCACGCTCATTGTCGAAGAGAAGGTCGGTGCTGCCGCAGCTTGGGCATTTGTTGACTGCCCCTACAGACCTTTCCTGCCTAATCCCAGATTGGGGCTGGTCCCCTCCCATAGGCATTGCTGAGCCGCTTTCAGGATTGGCCCCGAATGTGCCTCGTGGCCTTCCCCGCTTCCTCTTTGCAGGAATATCGGTAAGATTTATCTTATTGTTGCTATCTAGCATTATCTTCCTTATCGCAGGCGCAGATTGATGTGCTACTACTACCGGAATTTTAGGCTTTGACTTTTTGACCATTGATTTGGCTTTTTGTTTTTGTTTTGGTTTTGGTTTTGCGTTTTTCATTTATACCACATCGTTTTGTTTTTTTGTTTTCGAGTGCAAATTCGCACGATTTTCAATTAGGTTTTAAAATCTTTCCAAAAATAGATAATATATTTGTGAGTATAAAGATATATAAACCTTTCGATGGAACTTTTATATGGCTTTCTTTGGTTTACCTCTATATGATAATCTAGCGAAAAACCTCCCAGAATAGCAAATATCGCATTTATACAGAATATTTATATGCCTAAAAGTACATTCTTTATTAAGTGATCCGATGGAAAAAACAAAAACCGGCTGCAGACTCTTAAGGATCGGAATTATTGTAACCGCAGCAGTTGCCCAAAATGGCTGTACTCAGCAGCAGTATCCATGCAGAGCAAGATACGACAATGGCAATGTAATAGTAAAACATTTGGAAGAGCCCGGATTGCCTGAAAAAGCAATGACACCGGGCATGGAAAAGGATTTTACAAATACAATACAAATAGAGATAATGGGAAATGAGACAAGTGACCATAGGTTTTCTGAATCCTGTAGACAAATACTAACAATCAATCCCAAATAGAATAATGCTATTGAATAGCTTCTGAATTATGCATATAGTGGCAGGCCGTAGCCCTATTTTGTATTCAGTATTATGTTATGTGTTTAACTTAAACTATTTAGGTATAAGTTTGATTACTTCCTTTTTTAGAAGTTCAATATCCATGCTTGCCCGCTTTGCTGTCTTGAATGTCTGTTCATCATATTGACCTATCGAATATTCATGAACTAAGAGGTTCCTTAGTTTTCTTGTTTCGATCATTGACTTCAATAACTCCTTATTTAACCTGCCCTCAAATTTGTTTATTAGTGATTCACTATCTCCGACAAAACCTAGATTTAGCTCGTTATAAAGTTGGGCCAATAGATCTAGCTCCTTGTCGCTTATCAGTTGGACGCATCTTTCTACAGCAAGCTTAAGATTAGGATCTAGTTTAGCATATAATCTGAATTCTTTTGGCAAAATGTCATTTACCCTCGATGCATACTCTTCCATACCTTTTAATTTGCGTTCTATTCTTGCCTTGTCCATATTATACTCACTTTACCATTATCTTATGCAAATACTCAAAATCATCGATTTCCTTAAGTTCTTTTATATTGAATTCATATAGCGAATTTTTGTCCTTTGAGTAGACAAGCTCCCCTTCTGCGAATATTTTCTTCTGTATGAATAACGGTAAATTGTTAAGTGCAGATACGTCAATTAGCCTATCTTCTACACTACCAGATATACCCATGTATTCTAATGTCTTATCGGCGTAATTGGCATCGTCTTTAAAGAGTATAGAGACATCAACATCCCTAAAATCTGGCTTTTTACGTGCAAAACTTCCGAAGAGAAATATTGCAATTACATCCTTATCATCTTTTGCCTTTTCCACAATTGCATTTAGCCTATCATTTATTTTATTTATTTTAACCAGCCATTGTACTATCGCTTCTTCCACAGCTTTGCTTATTGAGCCTTTAGCGTAGCCGAACCTTTTCATCGCATTCTCTCTAAGCTGCGCGTCCACTTCGTCTGCAATGTAGATCTTTGTTTCTGCCATGTTAGATATTAGGGGACAACGATACTTATACCTTACTATATTAATATGACGTTTGGAAGGGGTTTAGCTTTCGCTAAGCTAAATCGATTTGTAAATAGTGGCAGGCCGTAGCCCTCTTTTTGTTTTAGGCAGCATTAGTCTGAGCGGCTTATAGCCTTGCATACTCACTGCACATCACATCGGCGCGTTTCATCCATTTCAATGCGCTCGTAGTGTCATCGCTTATGCATTGTATTGGTATCGTTTCTGTTCCGAATTAGGCCTTAGGCAACGATGCACTCTGTATGAGAGGAGCTTCCTCCTTTCGGTTGGCTGCCCGCCTGCCACCTATTAATTTATGAAAATTAAGGTTATTAGGCTTTCTTTTTAGGCAAAACTGGTCAAGCAAATTTTGGCTAGCCTTTTTATTAATTCCATGACATAGCTAGTTATGGTGGCCTTACCTGTAACTAACACAGTAATTGGGGAAATAATACTCATAGCACTCATAGGAATTGTGCTTTTTGTCATATTCAAGCTTGGAAAGGGGCTGCTGAAGCTGCTTTTCGGAATAATAACCAACAGCATACTCGGATTGATAGCAATATTTGCGCTCAATTATTTCTTCAACTTCGGCATACCGATACAACTGTACACGCTTATACCGACAGCCCTCTTCGGGCTTCCTGCTGTTGGCACTTTCGTAATACTGAAGTTCTTCGGTGTGTTTGCGATAGTTTTGTAAAGGATTAGCTGCTGCACGCAAGCTTTATGTCGCTTACATCTACTGTCTTGCGCTTTGCATGCTTTGATAGTCTGACTGCCTTCTGCGCAATGCTGAACGCAATCCTGTTTATATGCTTCTGCATCTCCATGCTTGCGCCGGAGCTTATCCGTATTGCACCTGCCTCCTTTAGTAGTTTTTTGATAGTACTTTCTGATATGTACATAGATACACCATAAAAAGAATTCTTAATATGATGAATGGATAGGATTAAAAAGATAACATTTTAGCGGAATTTAGGGAATGGTGTGGTACTTATCATCCTGTTGCCTGCTTTGGCTAAGGTCAGAAGATAAATGGATAGAAAAGGGCACGCAGCCTGTTAAAATAAAGGCGCATTCGAATATGTATAAATAGCTACTGAAACATATATAGAACTAGACTTATAGCACTCCAATAAAATAATTGGACATTCCGCTAATACTATTTTAGTGAAAAGATTCATACTACTTTCCATCCAAGTCTAAAAGACGACTATGTTGGAAGAAGATGAACCTCTTCTGCGCAAACTCGCTAAAGAGTGCGATGACGCAGAAGAGAAGATGAGATATTATGCACTTCATGCAGTGAGTAAAGGTAAACCGATTATTGAAGTTGCTGAACTATTTCTTGTTGAAAGGCAGACAGTCTACGACTGGATTGATAGATGGAAAGAGGACAGTAATGTCACAAACAAACCAAAATCTGGTAGACCTGAGTCTTTGGATACGGATGACAAAAAGAAGATGAAAGGCCTAATTGATGAAGACTATCCGAAGAAATATGGAATAAATCTGAGCCATTGGAATACGAAGGGTTTGATGATATATTTCATGAACCGTGATAAGATTGTGTCGAGAGAAACAATACGTCTTGCCCTTCATGAACTCGGCGGACATTATGTAAAGGCTGTGCAAAGATATGAGGAAGCAAACAGGAAGGAACAGATAGAATTTGCAAGGAGAGAACTCAAGAGGATAAAGTCAACAACTGAAGATACTGCCGTTCTATTCGAGGACGAAGCGTCGGTTGGTGGTTCTTTCAGAAAAGGTTATGGATGGACTTTTGAGGAGAGGTTAGAAGTAAAAGCACCATCACGCCACATGCAGAGATTGAACTGTTTCGGTGCAGTGAACCCATTAACTGGAGAAGAAATAATCATGACTGCAAAACCTATGACAAAGAAACAGCATAAAAAGCTGCGCAGACCAAAATCATACTTCTTTATCCTGTTTTTACTGAAAATATTGGCATATTACGACGACAAGAAGCAAATCATACTTTATATTGATAATCTGCCACTTCATAAGTCGGGAGCAGTGAAGAAATTCCTTAAAGAACACCCGAAGATAAGGGTGATATGGTTGCCTTCCTACTCACCAGACTTGAATCCGCAGGAAAGTTGGTGGAAACATTTACGTCAGAATCTACTGAACAACACATACTTTACAACACGAAGAAGTCTATCGTTGTCAATTACACATTTCACAAGACTGACAGCGCCAGAAGAGGTGATGAGGGTATGTTCTCTTGCACCAATGCAGAACCTATTAAAAACTTAGACTGTCAAATTACTTTCTGGGAATGCTATAAGTGACGAACATGGGAGCTTTTAGAAAAAGTGAGAAGGTAATACCAAAAAGAATTAATCAAGTAGACCAGAAAGTAATGGACGAATTAAAACGACATGTTGGTAATGAAGTCTTAATATGCCAATTTGATAATACTGACAAGTCGATTAATATTCGGAACTACACACTGAAAGAAGTATTAGACTTTAGGCATGTAAAAGTTGAAGATGGCGCAGTTATACCTTTTATTAGTACTGATAGAGCAGTACTGTGGATAGGCACTATTGAAAATGTTTTAAAGATAATCTATGAAAACGAATTTATTAGCCAAGGTATAACACCAATAACTTCGATTCAAGATAGCATCTTTACTAACAGAATAAGAATATTATTAGGTCTCGGCGTGGACCTTTTAAGGGGATTAAGTTTTGGAGCAGAAGTTGCAGGTATACTTGAAGAAGATCTAACAACTTTAAGACGATGATATATAGGTTAAATCTATGCCTAAAAAAGAAGGCGTGGGATTTCTCATCCTGTTGCCTGCTTCGGGCGATCGTTTATCACATTATTTACATCTCATTCTATCTGCTTAAAGACCCTTTCAGCTATTTCTTCTCCAAGGATCTCCACTACCTTTTCCCTGTTTCTTTGTATGTCAGATACCTTTTCTATCCCATTGCTGAATAGCTGCCTTGCCCTAACTCTTCCTATCTGCTCCAGCCTTACAAGGTCGAGCAATTCCTCTTTTATCCCGTAGCGCAGCCTTACCCTTGTTTGTATTAGATCCTGACGAGGCATCCTTGTTATCCTTGCAAGCTCTGATGCTGCATATACCAGCCAATCCGCATTCGTGAGCTTTGTATATACTGCACCTGGGGTTGAGCCGTACTTTCGCGCAAGCTCAAATTCCTTTACCTCATCCATCCAGTCTCGCAGCATCAGCGCTGTGCTGAATGCCCTTACAGGATCATAGTACTCGTATTTGCTGTATATGCCTGATGCACCGCTTGCCTTTGTCATGAAAAGATATGCTGCATATGCACCCTCTGCCTCCTTTGTTGCGCTTAGGTACGGCCGCATCTCAAGTGTATTGGATATCATGTATAGTATTCCAAGCATGTCTAGCTTGCCGCCGTTGAGCGAGTCAACCATCCATTTTGCTGAGAGCGGATCTATATAAAGCTCACTTACCCTTTTGCCCAGCCTTGTTGCTCTGTAGTCATTCTTGTCGTTCTCTATGAAATCCCAATCCGCAAGCTCCTCAAGTATGTCGTCTATAATTCTTTTGATGTGGCTCTCATTCCCGTACTGGAAACCGTAGAAAGTCTTCGATATGAATTTCTGCATTGCCTTCTCGTTGTTAAGAAAATTCTCAGCAATGAATGCGAGTATGTGAGTCCTGAGAACTGGAGCAACACCAAGCGCCGAGTTTACAGGCTCTGGCTCTCCTGTTATCAGATGGGCAAGCTCTCTTATCTTATTGGTTGACGAGGCCATTATAATTGCGCGCCCTTCCTTGTCGTATTTTGGTCGGCCGGCGCGCCCGAATAGCTGCGTTATCTCATTTATGCCGATCGGTTCGTTATAATTGCCGTCGAACCTTGATGAATCCCTCACAAGAACCGTATGCGCTGGCATATTTATGCCATACGCCAAGGTTGTCGTTGAACATATGGCTTTTATCTTATTATTCCTGAAAGCATCCTCGATAATGGAGCGCTGCTGGTTCATGAGCCCGGAATGGTGGAATGCAACGCCTTTTGCAACAAGATTGGACAGTTTGGTGCACTGCTCTGTTGGCCTGCTAAGGACATTGAGTACATTTGTGCTTATTACCTCGAGCTCCAATTTCTCCTCGCTGGATAGTTTGCCTGCAACATGCCCTGCAATCCTAATGGCGCCTGCCTCTGCATTTCTCTTTGTTGAATAGAATATAAGCGCCTGCTTCTTCTGAAGCAGCGTGTCTTCGACCAGCCTTATCTCAGGGATTTCGCTTCTGCCCAGCAGCTCATTTGAGCTAAGCCTTCCCTTCTCCCCGATTGAGTGTATATTGGTCTCGTAAAGCACACCTTTGGTAAGCTTTACAGGCCTGTAATCGCTCTTTACAAGCTTTGCTTTCATCCACTTAGCTATCTCTTCAGAATTTCCTATTGTTGCGCTTAGGGCTATCATCTGCGCATCGCACATTACATCCAGCTTGGTGATAAGAAGCTCTAGCGTCGGGCCTCTGGTCATGTCGCCTAGCATGTGAACCTCGTCAAATATTATGCATCCTATGCTATTGAGCCAGTCTGCACCATGCCTTATTAGGCTGTCCAGCTTCTCGGTTGAGAAGAATAGCATCTTATAATTCCTGAGCCATAGGTCATTTGAATCTAGGTCCCCAATAGATATTGCTGCGCTTATGTACGGATATGCTTCCTTGAATTCTTCGAACTTCTCTGACGCTAGAGCCCGCATTGGCGCGATGTATATTGCGCGCTTGCCTGTGGAAAGTATTGAATTTAGGCAGGCGATCTCAGCGACAAGAGTCTTGCCGCTTGCTGTAGGGCTTGCAATCACAAGGTTCTTCCTATCAAGAAGGCCTTCTTTTATTGCATCTTCCTGTGGGGGTGTGAGCACACTTATGCCTCTAGCTGCGAGCGACTCGAGTATCTCATTTGGCAGCCTGCCCTTAAGGGAGGATATGTCCATAGATATATTATGTTTTGAAGATTTATTAATTAATTTGGGGATGCATAATCTTTATTATTCTCTCCGATAATTAGTGAATATATTTATTAGTTCCTTGAGAGTATAACTTGATTTGATGTTTGGATTTTTGAGCGGCAAAGGGGGATTTGCACAGATATCTCTCGAATTCCTTATTGTATATTCCTTTGTGCTCGTTATTTTCATACTGATGTTTTCAATAATAGCAACGCAAAGGGCTGCCTCTCTTGGGCAGCAACAGTATTCGCTTCTTCAATCACAGGCGCAGACCATAGCAAGCTCCATTGACCAGGCCGCAAGTTCAGGAAGCGGATACTCTGTTTCAATACCTATTCTTTCGGGCTTCTCCGAACATTCTTATAATATCTCAATCTCGACTACCGGTGTCATAATACTTGGAACAAAGGTTGGTTCCCAGCCGATAATGGCATATGGTTTCAGCAGCGCAAGGGATCTTGTTGTAAATGGCACCCTTGAGGATAGCGCTAATGGAATCTCGATTTACCAACTGTATGTGGCAAATGGAAACATCGGTATCGCAAACTCAAAAGGCATAATATACATAAACGAACAGCCGCCATCGGTATCATCGCTTGCTCAGGGTGCGGTAGTCACGCAAATTGCCAACGTCAAGGCTGCACAGTTCAATGGTGCAAGCAGTTATATCAACATCAATAATCCAGCGAGGCTTAATCCTCCAAACCAGATCACAGTCTCAGCATGGGTTAATACCAATAGTTTATCTGGTGTACCGCGGATCATATCCTCTCTTACATTATCGCCTTATAATGGCTGGGAATTGCTTATGGAGTCTGGGAGGATATGGTTCCAAGTTGGAAATGGAGGGACAATTCAATACGCTAACAGCGCTCCTATTACTACAGCCACCTATTATTTTGTTGTGGCAACATACGATGGAACTACAGGGAAAATTTATATTAATGGGGTGTTGCAAAGTTCTACTTTCTCAGCTTCAAGCGCCATAGGTTCAAGTTCAGAGCCTATTGATATCGGCACATGGCCAGGTAATCCAGCCGGAAATTATTGGAGTGGTTACATCGCCAATATCCAAGTCTATAACACCTCACTTAATGCAAACCAAATAAATGCACTTTACAATGAGGGAATAGGTGGAGCGCCTATAAATACGCAGAATTCTGTAGCGTGGTGGCCGCTGAATGGTAATTCAAATGATTACAGCGGCTACAGTAATGATGGGACGCCAACAGACAACGTCCAGTACCAGAGCGTAATTCAGGTCAACGCAAATGTAATTTCCTACAGCAACACCATCAATGATACGCTTCTGGGTTATATCAGCAGCATAGGTTCATTGAGCGGCACTGGCGGAAGTTCAGCAATAAGCCATACGGTCAATTCGCTATCTGGCACTTTTGTAACAAGCAACGGCTATTCTGGATCTGGAATTCTCAGCTCTTATCCATTTAATGGAAATATAAGCACGCAAAATACACTTGTGGGGTGGTGGCCGCTTGATACAGGATATGGTAATGTGATATATGACATAAGTGGAAGCTACATTAATGGCAATTTCATAGGATCAAACTGGATAAGATCCGCAAACCAGACAAATTTCATTGCGGCATATTTTCCGGGAAACCCAGGTGGCATTATGGGAAATAATTTGCAGGACGGCTTTATAAAGATAAATTCCAGCCAGTCGCTTCTCAGCATAGCAAACAATGATACATTCACAACTGTCGCATGGATATATTATAACGGACCGACAGCATCGCACAACCAGGGAGTCTTCGGCGATTGGCCAGGCTCGGGGGCTGGATTCCAGATTCTCGGATACTGCAACAGCTGTGCAAACGGCGCTGCACTCTATATAAACAACAGCTATGTGCCATTTCCGAACGGTCTTGATTCATTCCCTGAAAACACACTGGAAATGGTAACTGCAGAATACAATGGGACTACGGGGCTTGCTACAATATACCTGAACAATACCTTATTTGCATCCAATAACGTTGGAAAAGGCCTCGGGCTTGCACAGATGCTTCCATATTACATAGGAGACGATGCATCACAGCCAAGTGGGCTTGATACATTCAACGGCAGGATATCTAACGTGCAGTTATACGCGGGTTATCTCTCAATGTCCCAGATTGGCAGACTTTATGCGGAGGGGGCTGCCTCAAACCCTATAAGCGATGCGGGCCTTGGGTGGTGGCCGCTAGCAGGTAACGCACGTGATTATTCATCCAACAACACAGGTGTTGTACAATACAATGTGAGCTTCAAAAATATGAACTACACGAATTACGTAGGATCACAGCAGAGCAAAGCATTATTCAACGGAAATGGCGGATACGTAGCATTCCAGAATGTTCCCCAATTGCAGTTATCCACTTTAACATTATCAGGATGGGTGGACTACAAAGGGCCTTCGCCAGGATCATGGAACTGGATGGCAGCAAAGCAGTATGCATGGGGGGTAGGCGCATGCGGAAGTTCACTGGACGTTTGCTATTATGATTGGAGCACATCCACAGCATACAATTCTGGTTTCTTGCTGTCGAAAAACATATGGTATTTCATGGTCGCAACAATCAACGGCACTGCGAATACTGAAACAGTGTACATAAACGGAAACAAGGTAATGTCTGGTCATCTGACAGTTGGATCGCAGGCATATCCTTTTGAAATAGGCTACGGCAATGGAGCAAGCCAGTTCCTGAATGGCTCTGCAGTAGATGTCCAGGTCTACAATGCAGTACTTACGCAGCAGCAGATAATGCAGCTTTATCAGCAGGGAATACCCTCAAATAACAGGTTAAACATATCTCTTGGTTGAAATGGAAAACTTAAAGGCGCAGTTCTGGAGCTTCGATGTCATATTCGCGGTAATCATATTCAGCTTTGCGATAACGATACTTGCCTTTACATGGTTCAACATAAGCAGCCAGCTCTCGCTTGGATATGGAAATGGGTCAGGCGTAATGCAGCTGCAGCTTAAGTCACTGTCACAGAACCTCTTGTCGCCCGGCTATCCTGCAAACTGGCAGAGCGCAGTAAATACGACTAATGCCACAACATGGAGCGGGATATCGGCGGGGCTTGCGACATCGCAGAGTGGGACAACCCTTTCATCAGGCAAGGTGTATGCGCTTATGTCCATGTCCAATTTCAACTACCAGGCCTCGAAGCAATTGCTTGGCGTCGGGTTCGATTATTACATAGACATAAGGAGCAGCCCAAAGATAGGCAGCGGAATAAACATAACAATTGGCAGCAATCCATTCAATAAGGGCGCGCTTACAATATACGTATCAAACAGGAATGCTGTGATGAACGGCGTTCCGGTAAATGTCCAGATGATCCTATGGACAAACACAACAATAGCAACAAGCTGATATGAATGGCAATCAAAAATGGCAAGCTGAAGGGTTTCATATTCACACTGGATGCGATATTCGCCCTTGTGGTGGCATCTGTGGGTGTGTCGCTGCTTCTTTATGTCAGTTTTACCAGCCCAGGAGCATATTCGGATACGACATCACAGGCATATGGGATTATGCAGAGCATGCTCCAGACAACAATAGGCCAGGCAGCTCCAGGATCAGCATACCTTAATTATCTTGCGCTGCCATCCAATGCATCCACATCCTCATGGCCACAGCTAGGCCATGATGCGCAATTAAGCTCCGCAACTGCCTACTCGCTCAGAACGCCATACCTGTTGTACACATTCAATACCACATCAGATATGCTGCCATCTGTGGTCGTACAGGGCGGATTTGCCTTTGCTGCAGCAGGAAACAGTATATCTATGATAAACGCCACTAATGGAAGGCTTATCTCTGTCTTCCCTGCAGGCGGTTCAGCATCAAATGTCGTGAGTACGCCGGCAGTGTACAAGAATATTCTCCTCTATGCAAATTCAAGCATGTATGTAATGGGTGTGAACATATACAGCAACTCAATGCAATGGAACGTTATGGTGACTAACTCAATAACTACGCCGATGGAAATAGAGAACAACTATCTTAGCTTCGGAACTGCGAACGGTTTTTACCTATTGAATATTATGAATGGCACAGTTGCAGCATATGCCGCACTGCCATCACAGGCACAAACTCCCCTCTACACCAATGGCGAATATTTGGTATCAACAACCTCACAATCCAGCCAGGACTACCTGTATTCTTATGCGCTTTATTGGGATACGCTTACAAATATATGGAAGGTCCCGCTTGACAGTCCACAGACTACAGCGCCAACAACTACAGGGAATACTGTTGGGGTGGGAAGCGGCAGTTCCATTTACATATTCACCATTGGAGGCAACCTCGTCTCGAATACCCCTGTTGGATCGCAGGTATTGGGAATATCAGCATACGGAAACAACTATTATGTCCAGACATCGCAGAATTTATATGAGTTCAACAGTTCCGGAGGAGAGATATATTCTACAAGCACTGAAGCAACTGCTCAAAATTCCATTCCATCAGTAAGCCCCTCAGTCATTTACACAATATCAAAGGGAAATCTATTTGATGGCTACAGCGCTACCCTAAGCCCTCTTTGGAATATAAGCCTGCCTTCAGCCTATGTAAACCTGAATTATACAAACATAGCGCTTGCATATGGCAATGCCTATGTGCCTAACGGAAACACATTGTATGTATTTGGAACCTACAAGACGCAGATAAATAACAATATATTGCAGACATTGTCAAACATGTATCTGAATGGACAGGGCAGCTATGCAAATTACCTTCTTGGAAGTGTATACAATTCAAGCACAACAGGAATATTCATAAATAGCACCTATGCGCCAGACCTCGAAATTGCAAGCTTCAACGGCGCGAACAGCTTCATAAGCACAGGAAGTACCGGCCTTCCAGTCGGCTCTGCAGCAAGGTCTGTCTTTATTTGGACTTATTATAAAGGGCCCTACTCATCTGTTGATGCTGCCTATACTTACGGCACCTGGATTGCGGGAGAACTTTCATCTATCGAAATCTTTGACAGTAACATTGTCTTTAATGCGGCGGGCGGGCAGTCATTTACAAGTAGTTTCGCGCCGCCAAACGATACATGGCAGTTCATAGGTTATACCTATGCAGCAGGAAGCAATCAGATAACTATATACGATAACGGGCAGTCTCAGACTGGGGCTTTAATTGGGCCATTGAATACAGTTTTACCATCAGCAAATCAGTCTGTTATAAGCGGTAGAAGCGGCACATCCCTGCATGGCGATCCTTATTGGAATGGTCTCCTATCTGATCTGCAAGTTTACAACACATCACTTAGCAAGCAGCAGGTTATACAGCTTTATCAGAATGGCCCGTTTGGGCTTCCGGTAAACATGCAGGATATTAAGCTATGGATCCCACTTAATGGAAATCCTAATGATCTTTCAGGTTCATTCAACAATGGCTTACAAAGTGTGAATGTAAATTACACATATTCAAACCTAAGACCGCAAAGTCTTGTTAATGCTTATCAGGTGAGCAAGGCCTCCGTGCCGCTCAGCCTTAGTTCAAATGGCATATCAAAATGGTATAATGTGAGTGTTGTAACATGGCGCTAATAAAATACAAAAAGGGCATACTGCTTACTCTTGTCACAATAGTGCTTCTTGTGCTGATGACAGCCGAGCTTATAACTTACGTCTATTTGAACACTAACTACCAGGCAATCGATTCATTCAGCAATGTTGCAAGCGGAGGCTATATGCTTTCCTCGGCCGTGAACAGCAGCATTGGCGCGTTCCTGCACACAAGCCTAAACAACGCACTAAATGCGCTGGTGATCTACCAAAGCGCAAGCTCGGTGAACAGCATAAACAACACAGCTGCAGAACTGCAATCCCTCATGTCAAATGGAACAATATACGGCACCAACGATGTGGCGCTCATTGGGGGCGCAACGCTGAAAAACTACACTAACACGATAATCATGCAGGCAAAGCTTCAGGGCTTCCAGCTCACAATGAGCAATGCGAGTCTGCATGTATATCAGACAGGCCCATACAGCATAAATGCAACGTACACGGTACTTGCAATTATAAATTCGAGTTCGGGATCATTCACTTATCCCATATCTGCCAGCGCAGGGATTCCGATAAATGGCAGCATAGACCTTTACTATGGCGTAAACAACAATTACAGGGTAGATATTGCAACTCGCTATCCGAATGCAAGTATTGTAGGGAATGCATATGCAACATCAGGAAGCAGGTCCCAATTCCAGTTCATCTACGGCACCGTAATAGTGGAGAATGGCGTTAGCTCCTGCTCCAGCATAAATTCACAGGTAAACAACGCCAATTACATACTTGCTATAAATAACGACCAGTCTCTTGGGCAATGCGGTTTCGGTGGAGTCATAACATACACGCCAAGCTCCACAGGATATACAGTACCCTATCTTGTTTACAGCAGCAGCTCTAATGTGCTGAATCAGCTTTACAATGGGACATCAGTTCTTCTTGATGGTGCAGGGCTTGAATTGCTGAATCTTTCAGCATTGCAGAGTGCGATGCATAATGGAATGTATTACCCATCAAGTTTCGCGCCATCATATCTGGATTGGGCACAGGGCAGCTCCGGAAAAAGATCGCAGAACGGGCTCTTCTCATTCAATCTTTACAATAAGGCAGTTCCATGGTTCAACGGCGCGAACAGCTTCATAAGCACAGGAAGTACCGGCCTTCCAGTCGGATCTGCAGCAAGGTCTGTCTTTGCTTGGACCTATTATACAGAACCGGAATCTGGAATAGGATATGTATATAGTTATGGCACGGTGAGTACCCAGGAACTTTCGGGCATTGCATTTGATTCTCCCAATGGTAATATTATATTCAGTGGAAAGGGAGCAGGTTACCAATTTGTGAGCGATCTTACTCCGGCAAACAATACTTGGCAGTTCATAGGTTATACATACGCAGCAGGAAGTAATCAGATAACCATATATGATGACGGGCAATCGCAGACTGGGTACTTTACCGGACCATTAAATACAGTTTTACCGCCAGTAAACCAGTCTATGATAGGAGAAAGAAGCGGCATAGCCGGAATCCATTACCAAGGCCTGATCTCAGATGTCCAGGTATATAACACACTGCTTTATCCAAGTAGCGTTGAGCAGTTGTATAGCGATGGGATAGATGGCCAGCCCCTCAGCGGCAATCTTATCGGGTGGTGGCCATTGAACGGAAATTTAAAAGACTACAGCGGCAACAATAACAACGGCAACTCAAATACTATATCGTACCGAAGCATTTACGGCTATACTGGGGATCCAATATATGGCGGCTCATTCCACACAGGAAATATCACAAACCCGATAGAGGGAGTGCTGAACTGCGCCAACTTAAGCCAATGTGGCAACATATCACTTCAACATTTGTATCTTGGCCCTGGAAGCCTTTCGGTACAGCAAGGGAATGCTTTGTCAGAGGCTGCCACACTGGGCCTTGCAAATGCTGTTGTGCCGGATGTATCACGCTTAAATGGCCAAAGTGGATACATATATGTGCCTACAGGCCTGCAATTGTCCAGCCTTACATTATCAGGATGGGTTGATTATGCTGGCCAGTCGATCGGATCATGGAACTGGATGGTCGCAAAGCAGTATGCATGGGGAGTAGGCGCATGCGGAAGTTCTCTGAATGTTTGTTATTACGATTGGGGCGCAAGCTTGTCTCATTCCTCAGGTATACAGTTGTCGAAGAATAACTGGTACTTCCTTACTGCGGTTATTAACGGCGGTACAGATACAGAGACAGTGTATGTAGATGGCACAAGTGTCCTGTCAGGCTCTCTTACTATAAGTTCGCAAGCGGGACCATTTCAAATCGGTTATGGCAATGGAGGAGACCAGTTCCTGAATGGATCAGTGGCTGATGTACAGGTATACAATACGCCATTGACATCAACGCAGGTGAATCAGTTATACCTTAATGACAGTGTGCCAGGAATAAGCCCTGTTGACAAATGGCCGCTCTCGTGGGGGTATAACGGGCTCATGAACCAGACTCCGGACACTGCAAATTCGATGAACATAGGTTTGCTTTACAACACGCAGGGCATATGCACCAATACAAACGTGATAAATGGTGCGTGTGGAGTAAGCTTTACCCAACCTTGATAGGTTAAGAATTTATTTTGTTTCTTGCGCTATGCACCTGCGCCTATCCCTGCAAATACAAGTGCTATCACAGCCTGCACGACTAGAAATATCAATATGCCAACTATTATGAAGAGCGGCAGGTACTTCAATCCCTTTATTGCCGAGCCTGTCGATATCGCGGACATTATAAGGCTTGCAAAGCCGCATATGACCACTATGGCTGCAAGCGAGAAATCATGGTATTGTGTTGGTGTTATCTTCGGCGGGCTGGGCTTAAGGAATGATACCCCTGTTGATGGCAATCCACCGGGATTTTGCGCAAGTATGCCCTTCCACACAGTATCTGTGACAACTATCATCTGGCTTGTAAGGCCGTAAAGCACGGGTGCAGCTATAAGCCCCGCAAATGCTATGAATATGCTGTACATGAGCATCTGGCCAGCAACCTCCTTCTGAGTCATCTGCTGATTCCTCATGTCCTTTGATATCTGTTCGATAAGGTCTGCCATCGCTCCACCGTACCTAAGTGATTCAAGTATCATTCTTATCGCATGGCTCAGTTGGTATGACCTGTATTTATTGGCAAGTGCCCTTAGTGTTGTGTCAAAATTCTCCCCTCCGAATGTCTGCCTGCTCATCTCCTTTACGTCATCGCTGAGGAAGGTGAACTCCGGCCTTGCGGCGAGCAGCATTGCCCTGTCGAGAGCTATTCCGCTTCTCAGGTTTGATGAGGTTATCTGAAGATAATCTGGAAGCATCTCCTCCAGTTTTGACTTCCTCGCATCTATCTTGAATTCAAGTATCAAATAAACTAGAGCAACATATATTGATCCTGATGCAAGACCCCCAGCAGCAGCTATCAGGGATCCGAACTTCAACAGGTAAATCAGAAGCGATGTAAGTATGAGAACAGCTACTGCACCGAGTATCATTATTTTAAGAAGCTGCTCTACGCCCATCTTTATTCCCGAAAGGTCAAGCTCGCGTGATAGTCTTATTCCCACGCCTCTTGATACCAGCCTTTCGAATTTTATTGCCATAGCATCACATTGTGAAAACAGGCCTCGAGCTTGTTATCATCTTCAGGAATACAATCTGCAGGAAGATTATGCCTACAAGCGCGAATTCAAGCACGGTTATATTGACTGTGAATATCGCTATAAACGTTGTGAGTATTGTGACTACCGCTATTCCCATGCTTGGAAGTATTATGCCGAAGAGCATGTAGAACATTGCTATCGCATTAAGGCGCTGGCCGTAACGGCGCAGCTCTATTATGCGTTCCTGGGATAGCTGGTCTATTACGCTCTGGAGTGCACCGACTACATCCGCTCCTGCCCTTATGCTTACTGCTGCCTGAAGCATTATCCTCCTGAATGATGCGCTCTTTGAAGCAGAAACTGTCATGTCTATAGCATCCTCAAGCGAGCTGCCTGTCTGCACCCTTTCGACTATCTTTGCGAACTCCTTGCTTGCATCCCCATAACCCGTGCTTACTGATATTATCGCATTGAAGAGCGGCATTCCGGATCGCAATGATATTATCATGTCCCTTGCGGTAAAGAGTATGTCACGCTCGATGTTCTTTGTTGAGCCCTTTCCCTTTTGCAATGGAAAATTAAGGAACGTCTGGAAGCCTACGAAAAATATTGCAAAACCGAGGAGAAGACTGAAGATTGTAGTTTGCGGGAGTGCGAGGCCTATCTGCTGGAAGAGGAAGAACAACGCTATGCCTATCACAATGCCGAGTACTGCAGCTGCAAGGAACATGTTCCTGACAAACTCATAAAGGCTTGCCTTTACTCCCTGGCTTCTTAGCGAGGCTTCAAGGCCCTTCTTCTTTGCTCCTACGCCTTCCAAATATGTCCTGAATCCGCTTGGCCTGTTTACTTTATCGGAAGCTTTTGGTCTGGTAGCCTCAGGCGATTTTGCGGTTGTGTGCTTCAATTCCTCAATGTTCTGCTGTGATCTCTTGATTCTCTGCTTGATATCCTGCAGCTCTATCTCTTCGGATTTTTTCTGGTCAGCGCTTTGCTGGATCTGGGCCAATGCCGCCGCAGCAATTAATTCCTGCTTCGGTTGTTGCTTGAGGGCTTGGTCGGATGTTTGCTTCGCAGTTCCTGGCTGAGGTTCTGATTTTTTGCCCTGTTCATTTGCAATTTTTGGTTGGTTTTTCTGCTGTGCGGATTGCTTGAATATACTGATTAATGGCTTTTTAGGTTTTTTCTGCTCAGTTTGCTTTTCTGTTGGCACTGCTGTGTCGGTTCCTACAGACTGTGCATTTTTCTTCTTCTTGTCGAATATACCCATATCTACACCGAATTGCCCAGTAGAATTAATACTTCATCAAGCCTTTTATCTCTTAGTATTCTTAACATTGTAATGTCCTCTGAAGCCCCTATTCCATATTCTGGTTTATTATTTAAAACTTCCTTAAGCCCGAGCGTCTCATCCCTTATTATTTCGAGCTGATTGCTGTCGAATACATGCTCATTAAGCCCCTCTATTATGTGCTCAAGCTCAGATATCTGGTCCGGAATGGATAGTGTTGGGAGCACATTCTGCTGCATGGCTTTCTGCTTTACCTGCTGCTCCTCCCCCATCTTCCCTTTTTTAAGATCCCTGCCAAGCTTCTTGACAAGTGCGTCCATCTCCCCTCTCACTATGGGAATCTCCGTGGATATACCGCTTGCCACTTTATTTGATATCTGGTTTATTCTTTCCATTTCCACAGCAAGATTCGCCATTAATGTATTTTTCTGCTGCGCGAATGCATTCCCGCTTCCTTTTTGGTTTGCCGGTTCCGCAATAATCTGCGGCGCCTGGCTTGCTGATGATTGCGGGTGCCTTTCTCTCTGAAGCTCCTGCAAGTGGTTGACCTCAATGCTCATTGCTGCCGCCATAAGCTCCATGAACTGCGCGCTTTTGCTGGCATCGTGCTTTGGAATCGCCTGGATGTCTATCAGATTTATTTCTATATTTGTTGAATTGGCCTCTATCTCGTTTATCATTGCAAGCAATTCATTATAGTCCAATACAACACCATTCAGAAAATATCCTTGGAGTATTCAACGTTGTCCTTTGCGAGCTGCACCACCTTATCCCTGTGCTTGTAGTAATTTGCCACTACAAACCCCGCATCATCTATGCCGGTTACATCATTCTTTATCATCCAGGTAAGAACTGCAGTTTTATCCGCAATGTCGTCAGCCATGTCCTTTTTCGTAAGGCCGCCATAGAGTGTAAGGGTTTCGAGAAGCCTGGTCATCTCGCTTATCTGTGAGTATTTGTCAGTAAGTATATTCCACTTGTAGAGCACGTTTACATCGCCTGTGCCCAGCATTTCGGCAAATTCAAGCATTCTCCTTATGCCCTTTGACCTGTGCCTGAAAAGACATACGACCGCACCAAGAGCATTCATTGTTATCTTTGGCACATCTATTGGAGGATTTGTCATCCTTACTATTGTATCCTGCGCATTGTCTGCGTGGACTGTTCCATATACTGAGTGGCCGGTGTGTATCGCCTCGAATAGCGTCTCCGCGTCTTTCTGGGTTCTTATTTCTCCGACAAGCATTATGTCAGGACGCTGCCTAAGCGCGTTTATCATCAGCTTGTACATCGTTATCTCTCCCTTTCCTTCTGGGTTTGGGCTCTCTTGATACCATCGGAAGCCATTGCAGGAAGGTTGGTAGCTGAAGTTCCCTTGTTTCTTCTATTGATATTATCCTCCTGTTTGCAGGGAAGAACATGCTGCATGCATTGAGGAAGCTTGTCTTTCCGCTTGCTGTGCCTCCAGAGAATATAAGGCTTATCTCGTTCTGTATGCATAGCCAGACAAGCGAGGCTATCTCAATTGATAGGGAGCTGTTCTTTATGAGTGCAGTCATTGTCCATGGGTTCTTGGCGAATTTTCTTATTGTTATGGTGTTGCCGCTCTGCGATATCGGATATAGTGTCGCGTTTACTCTTGAGCCATCAGCAAGCTCAGCGTCCATGAGCGGGGCGAGGTTGTTTATCTCCCTGCCTATCCTTCTGCCTATCTGCGAGGCCTGGTCGTATATTGCATTGTCATTTGTCGGCTTTATGTTGGTCTTGCACCAGCCGAGCGTCTTGTGGAATACCCATATGAAATCCTTTGCGCCGTTTACCGCTATTTCCTCAAGGTGTATCGTCGGCAAGGAGCGCCTCCAGGTCGCCCAGGCCAAGCATCATGTTTATTATGTAGGATGTAAGCAACCGCTTTATTTCCTGGCTTGTGCCAGGTACGTATTTCTCGACAAGGATTCCGCCAGCATCAGCATATCTGGTATTTAGCGAATTTATATAGCGCTTGTCCTCTATTTTTGATGGGTCTATTGGCACCATTGCGGTAAGCTCGCCCCTCAGCGACATTACAAGCAGTTTGGTTGCATCGCCTATCCCGGGAAAGGTTACATTGTATAGCGGTACAAAATCAGAGCCTTCTATTATCTGTATCTTTACTATGGTGCCATGAGCGTCAAGCTGGTAATCAGCAAGCACCTTTTGGATTGAATTCGCTACCATTGCATCATTGCCTATTGGCCCCCTTCGGAGCGCTCCATTATCTGGTCAGCAGTCTCTTTTATGACTTTCTTGATATGTGATACCTTTTCCTTTAGTTTGCTATTTTCCTTGGATATGTTATCAACTGCGTCGGACCTCTTTTCCACGCTTATCCCCTTATTTGACTCGATCGTATTCAGCTGGCTGATCAGCCTCGTTATCTCCGCCTTTGTTGTCGTAACATCTTTCGATAGTTCAGACATGTTCTTTTCCCATCGCCTTATGTCTTCATCCAGCTTTACCACTCCACCAAAATTTTCCTTCATTAAGGTAATATCATTGGTTATTGACTTTGATTTCTGCTCGGCAATCTTGAAATCATTTTCTATCTCTTGCCTCATCCTGTCATACCTGTCAGTGAATACTGAATTTATGTGATCAAGCTTTTGCTTTGAAATATCGTATTCCTTCTTGAGTGCTGAAACTTGTGAGGAGAGCTGCTTTGCGGTTAATACCTGATCCTTGAGTGATTTTGTGGTTTCCGATAGGCTTTTGCTGTTCTCATTCAATTCCTTATCTATCTCGACACTTGAGGTCTTTATCTGTATCTTAAGCTGCTTCACCTGCAAATCGACCTCGTTATTCAATGAATCAAAGAACTTGTTCTTTGTTTTCTTTGTGTCCTCTATGGACTTTTGAGCGGCTGTAGCATTTGTAATAATCTCGTTGACCTTAGCAAGTTTTTTTGCTATTTCGGAATCTACCTGGGCTTTTGAATACGCATTAAGCTTTGAATATAGAGCATCGACCCTTTTGCTTATATCTTCGATCTCTTTTGTGGAGTCGCTCTTTATCTGCTCCATGATTTTCTTCTTCTGCTCTATTGGAGCATATGCTCTGTCGACATCCGAAAGTATCTTTTGCACCCTTGGCATCTTGGCCTGGTAAAGTTTCTCTATGTTGCCAATTGTTGTGTTCAGGTCCTCTATGTTTTTGGCGAATTTTTCTATGGATATGCGCTCAACTGCAAGGTCCTCTTCCAATATGAATTTGGTAATGTTTGTCTTTGCCTTTACGCCAGCCTGCTGTTCGGGCGCGAGCATTAGGGGCTCGAGGTACATGCGGCCGACCTCGTACGATATCTTTATCAGATTGCCGTTTTCAAGCACTTTTGCCCAGTTCTCTATTATTCTTGGGTCCATATTAAGGGCTATGGAGGCAGCATTGAGCTCTGTCTTGCCCCTAGCCTTTAGCATATCGAGTAGCTTGTCTATAGTAGTTCTGGTAGCTTCAACTTCTGGGTTTTTCGAGTTCTCTGGTTGTTTGCTTGGTACTTCCTCGGCCATTCGAGCACGTAGATATTTGCCAACAAATGTATTTAATACTGTGATGTGCGGTTCTCACCATTCCCTATCGGCTCTCCCTGTAGCCATTCTTTGGGGTAAATCGGTAATTCCATTTATTCAGAAAATAAATCTCGATATTAATGATATGACCAAAGCTATGCCTATCAGCAGGAGAACGTTGATGAGACCTATTTGCGTGAATACGATCATCAGCACAAATATCATACCCATTGAGACTGCATAGATAGGCATGTTCCAGTTGAGCACCTTGCTCCCGTCGAGGGGAAATATGGGCAGCATATTGAAGAATGCAAGCAGTATGCTTATCTCAAGCACAAAGGATATTGCACCGGCAAGGTAGGAGCTTGAGTGGAGGTTTGCAACAAGCGAAAAGATGTAGAATGCGGCAAATACCACCACGTTGGTAAGTGGCCCGACAAGGGAGACTATCCCATTCTGCTTTTTGGTGAAGCCTTGGGTGTATATCATTGTGGCTCCTGGCATTCCGAGAAGGAATCCAAAAAGGCTTGTGAATATAGTTATGATGAGGCCAGTGTATATGATCCTAAATTCAGCGATTGCCCCATACCTCTGCGCGAAGAACTTGTGCATGAGCTCATGAAGCACAAAGTTAAGGGTTACGGCAAGGAAGGCTACGGGAAGTAGCATCTCGAAGTTGGCAAGAGCGGTTGATTGGCTCATCTGGAACGCGCTTAATCCCCCAGCTATTGCGAGCGAAAACCCAAGTGTAAGCACTACGTCAGCTATGATTATGTCCCTTATCTCTGTCTTAGATGTTGTATGAATGCTTAGCGCCATTAGCATATTTTGCAGCAACAGTATAAAAATGCTATCGAATAAATATATCTGATAGCTCCATCGTCTAGTGGTCATTGCTAAGAAGCAACCAAAAAAGGACGGCGGCCTCTGGAGCCGTAAACGCCAGTTCGAATCTGGCTGGAGCTAAGGATCGTGCTTAGGATTTGAGATGGATTTATGCAAATATCAGAAATAAGATCGGAACGTGATTTGTATTATGTTGCTGTGAAGGCTTTTCTTGAAAAGGATGGCAAATTTCTCATCTTTAAAGATAAATATGGTGATTGGGACATACCTGGCGGTAGAATCCAAAAACACGAATTTAATGTATCTCTTGAAAAGGTAATAGAGCGAAAATTAAAGGAGGAACTTGGAAATTCAGTTAAATATGTATTGAGTAAGCCAATAGTTCTTATGCGGCATGAAAGAAAAGAAGTAGATAAGAACGGAACTACAGTTAGAATTTTCGCAATAGGATATAGAGCTACTTTTCTAAGGGGCAAAATAAACCTTTCAGATATGCACATAGAATTCAAATGGGTGCCGATTAAAAGTTTTAATCCTAATGGCTATTTTGATGGTGGTTGGCTCAAAGGAGTGAAGGATTATCTTAAACTTAGTAGAAAGATATGAAGATGTTGATTATGGACAAAATAAGCAAGGAAATTGTATTAGAGTTATGGAAAGACGCAAAAGAAGAAATAAATGCTGAGCCATTGAAAATAAAGAATGAAAACTTTCTGGAACAAATACTCAGGAGACTAAATGTATTGATAGAAGATAATGAAGACGATATAAAGATAATGGCTTATGCTTTATGGTCAATACCGCATACACAGCCTTTTGAAGATCTGAATCATAGAACGGGCATTTTGCTTTTCGAGTATATCTCCGTGAAATTGAATTATGGACGAGTAGTATTTGAAAGGTCCGATGAACTTTTCATAAAGCACATAGAAGGAGAAACCTTAGAAGATACAATCAAAATCTTGAGAAAATATTTTAAGAAATAAATTAGGCAAGCATTTCAAAAAGCTCTTTATTTTCTTTTATCACAAGCCTAACAAGCTTCCTTATAAACTCCTTTTCTTCCTTCTTCATAAATATCGCTTATATATTTATAAGCCTAATAAATACTTATAATGGTAAGTTGACATAAAAGCCAGGTTTTATTACAAGCAGTTCAAATACAAAAACCAAGACGTGTTTAAAGCCGTAAACGCCGGTTCGAATTAGCCAGGTATTGATAAAATGAAAGTATTGTTTGTTTGCATTGCCAATATGAACAGAAGTCAGATAGCAGAGGCGATATTCAATAAACTTTCTGCCAAGAACAGTGCCTTGAGTGCAGGTTTGGCTCCAATAAGTATAGGGTCACTTAAAAATTCGCATAATGAGAAGAGTGGTGAATATCCACCGATATTACCAATGAGTGAGATTGGTTATGATCTTTCGAAAAGTAGAATCAAAAAATTGAATAAAAGAGTTGCGTCATCTGCTGATAGAATAATATTTATTTTTAACAAGAAAAAGCACGAGAAAGATATACCTGACTATTTAAGAGGATCAGATAAAATTGAGTTTTGGGATGTTGACAGCATACCTTCAGGTATTACTTTTGAAAGTTATTACAAATTAGAGAAAAAGAGAATCAAGACAATCGAAAAACTTGTTAAAGAATTGGTAAAGAAGATTGGATAGGTGTATCTTAATAAACACTTCCATAATATGTGTTGTTATACCTAATAACAGGCTAATTCGAATTGATTGGTGCTTTATACAATTTTGACAGATAGACCTATTTCTTCTTCTATTACTTTGAAGTGCCTTTCATCTGTTGTAAGAACAGTTGCCCCTTTTGCAAAGGCTTGCGCAGCTATTAACGCATCCATTTGTTTAACTTTTTTCCCTTTCATAGTAAGCTTTGCCATTATATCAGAGGCATTTATTGCATCCACATGTGTAAATGGTAGAGTTGCTATTGTTTCGAAGAACTTGACAGTATCGTTATATTTTGATTTCATACCTTTTTCTTTTCTATAACTTTCACCTAAAATTACTTCATAGGCACATAGAAAACTAGTATACACTTCATCTGCCTCAAGAACCGCAGTTATGGCCGTAGACTTGTTCTCTAAAAAATCTATTATGATTGAAGAATCCAAGAATGATATCATATTCTCGCCTCAAAGTCCTGCCTTACCTTGGCGACAGTCTTCCTTAGATCAGCAGCCTCCTCTTTGCTAAGAATGCCTGCAAATTTCATCAATTCATCTTTATTTGTTTGTTTTAGGCGATCCACTAATTGTGATAATAGTTCTGTAAAACTTTTTTTGCCTTTTATTGATGCAAGTTTGCCATAAGTTTCGTCACTTACCATTATCGTTTTCATTGTTCTCAACTAATTATACTATATACAGACTGTATATACTTATATGTTTGCATACAAAATTGATAAGTATCTGTCCAAAAGTTTTAATTGGTAGTATTATGAAAATCTATTTTGCCGGATCTATACATGGAGGAAGGGGCGATGTCGAGTGGTATCACAAGATGATCGGTTACCTTGCCAAGCATGGCACTGTCCTTACCGAGCACCTCGGCAACCCAAACATAACCTCCAACGGAGAGAACCTGCCTCCCAAGCACATATTCCAGCGGGACGTGAAATGGCTCACTGAATCCGATGCCGTTGTTGCAGAGGTTACAACCCCCTCGCTTGGTGTCGGGTACGAGCTTGGCCTTTCTGAATTCCTGAAGAAGCCAACATTGTGCCTGTACAGGACTGGGAAAGGGCGATCTTTAACATCGATGGTTTTAGGCAACGGCAAACTTACCGTTCGTGAATATGATACGCTTGAAACCGCATTCAGGCATATTGATGAATTCTTTGCAAGTCTTGGTAAATCAGCACCAAAGCAATAAATATAAAGCTGTAATGAGGATTATACTTAGATTGGTTGGTTTTTAATGGCGCGTATATCTTCTATGGAGGGGCATGTGATAGTCTGCGGCTATGGAACTGTCGGGCAGAAGGTCATAGAGGTGCTGTATGAGCATGGTGTGCGCTTTGTTGTGATAGAGATAGACCCTAAGAAGATTGAGCACCTGAAGGAGCTTGGCTACAATGTTATTGAGGGTGATGCGACAATTTCCAAAACCCTCAAAAGTGCCGGAATAGATACAGCAAAGGCAATAGCAGTTGTAATGGATGACGATGCCAAGAACCTCTTTACAGTGCTTGCTGCTCATGACATAAACAAGAGGCTATTCGTTGCTACAAGGGCAAATGATGATTTTGTAAGAGAGAAGCTAATAGAGGCGGGCGCGGATTACATTGTGATGCCCCAGAGAACAGCAAGCAAGGAAATATTGAGCGAACTTCTGAAAACAAAGGCGTAGTTGCCATGGCCCGGCTTGATGAACTTGATGGGGGCTCTGAGAATGTTGCCACAAAGTTAATAATACTCATGTTAGGCTTTGCAGCTCTTCTGACAGTTCTTTCAGTAATCATAATCGCGCTCGTATCCCATAATTTCTATGCTGCAGGGTATTATACAATTTCCTCGTTGTTTGATGCAAATGGAGAAAGTGCATCAAATTTGATAGGTGCAATGCTCAACGCAAATGTCGGTACCGGTGCATTCTACACATTCATAACGATATCAATAATTGACGGGCTTGCAAAGGCGGTCATAATAGGCTTCCTTATAGCGGCATTCATAAATCTGCTTTCAGGCATAGACATAAAGTCGAAGCTAGATATTATAACAGCGAAGAGGCAAAAAGGCCATGTGATCGTTTGCGGATACTCGATGCTTGCCGAGCGCCTATGCAACGATATGCAAAAGGAAGGTATGAAGTTTGTGATTATAGACAATGATCCTGTAAAGGTCAATACACTGCGCGACCTCAAATTCAATGTGATAGATGGGGATTTTACCAAAAAGTCGATACTTGATATTGCCTCGCTTAAGAACGCCAAGGCAATAGTATTCGCTACAGAGAGCGATTTCGTGAATTTACTTGGGATAGTTACCGCACACCACATGCATCCAGATGTTAAGATAATCACAAGGGCAAGGCACGCGACTAACGTAACAAAGATGCAGCGTGGAGGGGCTGAGCTCTGCCTTGTGCCAGAGGCTATTGCAGGGCTTGAACTTGGTAAACATATATTGGGATTATAGGTTATTGGAATGGCTAACTTAAAAAGGACTAGATATACGCTCATAGGCATAGTTGTGGTACTGTTCCTTGTCTCTATAGTGCTGGCAGTATATGCTGGCATAAATCCCCAGATTGCCATAATCGACAGCCTGCTTGATTCACTGCAAATAAGCTATAATCTTATACCGCTTGCCGCTGCCTCAAAGCCCCTAATATTTGCATCAAAGCTGCTCGATGCAGCGATATTCCCGATATTGACCGTGATATTGGCTGCATGGCTTTTTGATTTCATAAATAGCATAAATCTAAAGGAACGTGCCGTTCTCTCAAAGCTTAAGGGAATAAAGGATCATGTAATAGTTGTCCCATCAAACAGCTTTGCGAGATGTCTCTTGCAGGAGTTTAAGAATTCTGGGATAAAGGTTGTTGCAATAGCTGAGAATAGAAGAGAGATGAGGCAACTTCACAATGAGAATGAATTCGCAATAGCTGGCGATATCAAATCGATGGAAACCTTTGAGATTGCAGGCATAAATAGGGCTAAATGCTTGGTCACATGCAGCAAGGATGATGTGCAAAATGCGCTTATAGCAATAACAGCAAAGACAGCAAACCCGCATATCAAGATAATAGCAAGGGCAGACATAGAGGAAAACGCTATTAAGCTCATAAGGGCTGGTGCGCACAAGGTCATAGTGCCAGGAAAGACAGCAGGCCTGGATATGGGAAATGAGATAATAAAGCATCTTTTTGCAAAGAAACCATATAGGAAATCATAATGCCTGCGCCGTAGCGCAGGCGCGTTTCTGGGGGTAGACCAAGGCAAGCTTGGTCGTATTATTTCTGATTATCAACATATTTAAATGTTTCTCTTCATATATGATTATTTACTAAAGTAAATAAATTATAGCAAGGTATAAATACCAAGACTGCGGAATTATACCAAGAAAGTTGCGCATTCCTGCGCCATACAAATAGGATAGGTTGCCTGTGCTGTATGCAAGTGCTTTTTCTGGGATAATGTCTGCAAAGTAGCGTAGGAGAGTGCGAATTCTGGTGGGAAAATGATGGCAGGACGTAAATGTAGTGAGCGTAGGCTCTGTAAATACATATACGGCTTGGTGGATGAAATGAATGGAGAATACGGCCCAATTAACCTGACAGAGGATGCGCAGATAGACTCAAAAATGAGGGACATAAAGTTGAGCGATAAGCTTGTGGAGCTGGTAAGTGAGATAATACAGCTTCAAAAGACAGCAGAGCGCATAAATGCAGAAAGTGGCCGGGCTGTGGAGTATGAGATAATTGTGCACGTATCAAGCAATGGCACGCCATACCTCACTGTGGAAAGCAGTTCCAGGAGGGCCCATTCGGAGTAATTCAGCAAGCTTGGGTTTTTTTCCTTTTTCTTTTTTGTTTTTATATTTTAAGTTCTAGTATTTATTATGGAATTCATGGATGCATTCAGAAATGCAAAAAAAGAGACATTTAGGCTGGAATTGTTGGATAAATATGTAGTAGATAGCGAAAAGAAAAGTTTTGATGCATATAAGAGAGGCCAACTTAAAGATAGTGATTTGGAGGAAGACACTAAGGAGTGGTCTGGTAAATTAGAGAAGTTACATAGCAAGGGAATTAAAACAAGAAGAGTGCATGTAGTAAGTCTTCCCTTATCAGAATATCTTCGTTATGAAATACTTTGTTACTACAAAACTGGAGAAGAGGTAAATATGTTCCCGCGCCAGACTTACCTTGCCATGAAGAAGGACTTTGAACCGAAAGAATTCTGGCTGATAGATGATAAGATTTTATTCCTGGTCAATTACGATAGGGAAGGCAGTTGGATTAATTTTGAAAATATGGAAGGTAATTTGCTTACTAAATACAATAAGATAAGGGGCTACGCCCCTTATGAACCCAAAGCACGCCGGCTCCATCCCCCGACAAGTCGGGGGTATTTGTCGCCGTCGCCTCAGTTGAAGAGTCTTCTTTGTGGAATCACTCTTGATATGTCTTGTCTTTGTATGTAATCAGTTATCGTCTTGTAATTTGTGGGTCCTACGCTACTGTTGCTATACTGATAACCCCAGAAACTTCCTCTTGGATAAAGTTTATGGAATCCTGGGATTTTCTGAAATATTATCGATGCTGAGTGACTTTTCAGGATTTGGATTACTTGAATCACTGAGAGTGTGTTTGGCACATTCACAAGCAGATGGACATGGTCGAATTTGTCACCAAAAGAGAATTCCATTATTGTTATGCCATACATTGCAGCCGCCTCTTCGATCGCTGCTTTTGTGACAGCCCTGTTATATTCTTTTTTGAAATTCTTCCTTCTTTTCTTGGTTACGAATACGATATGCTCGTAATTGTATTGCCATTGTTTTTCTCCCCTTTTCCAGAGTTCGACCGAACTCTTTATATTTTGTTGTTGCGTTACGCTATTCATAAACTCTTGCCTCTGGTGGCTAACGCCACCATTGGTATGAATTCGATGAAAAAGGATTAGATTCTACTCTAGATTGCATTTATGTTGCAACCCCCGACAAGGTCGGGGGAATTCTCCTGAATAATAAGATAAGGGGCTACGCCCCTTATGAACCCAAAGCACGCCGGCTCCATCCCCCGACAAGTCGGGGGTATTTGTCGCCGTCGCCTCAGTTGAAGAGTCTTCTTTGTGGAATCACTCTTGATATGTCTTGTCTTTGTATGTAATCAGTTATCTTCTTGTAATTTGTGGGTCCTACGCTACTGTTGCTATACTGATAACCCCAGAAACTTCCTCTTGGATAAAGTTTATGGAATCCTGGGATTTTCTGAAATATTATCGATGCTGAGTGACTTTTCAGGATTTGGATTACTTGAATCACTGAGAGTGTGTTTGGCACATTCACAAGCAGATGGACATGGTCGAATTTGTCACCAAAAGAGAATTCCATTATTGTTATGCCATACATTGCAGCCGCCTCTTCGATCGCTGCTTTTGTGACAGCCCTGTTATATTCTTTTTTGAAATTCTTCCTTCTTTTCTTGGTTACGAATACGATATGCTCGTAATTGTATTGCCATTGTTTTTCTCCCCTTTTCCAGAGTTCGACCGAACTCTTTATATTTTGTTGTTGCGTTACGCTATTCATAAACTCTTGCCTCTGGTGGCTAACGCCACCATTGGTATGAATTCGATGAAAAAGGATTAGATTCTACTCTAGATTGCATTTATGTTGCAACCCCCGACAAGGTCGGGGGAATTCTCCTGAATATTAAAATCAAAAAGATATTGATTTCTAATTCGATGCCGCTTAAGAAGTTTATGAAAGATCTAGGGTAGTGTTTCATGGGGCTAGAAGAGATTAAAATCAATTGTTGTGAAAATGTATATAAACCAAGGGAGGATTCGTATCTTCTTGCAAAGGCTGTTGAAGAATATGCTTTTGGTAAGGCACTTGACTTTGGAACCGGAACAGGCATACAAGGCATAACTGCAGCCATCAAAAAATGCGATGTGACATTTGCCGATGTGGATGAAAATGCTATCCAATGTGCAAGAAATAATGCGCGGCTGAATAAAGTTAAGGGGGAATTTGTGCATTCGGACATGTTTTCCAGCATAAATGAGAAGTTCAATACAATTATATTCAATCCCCCATATCTTGAGAGCGATGGAATAAATGATACAGCTTTGGATGGTGGGCCAAAGGGAAGGCTTCTCATAGACAGATTCCTGAAAGAGTATAAGAATTATCTAATGCCAGACCATAATGTACTGCTTTTGGAAAGCTCGATAAATGATTACGAAAAGGATGTGAAAAGGCTTAGGGCAAGGATTATAGGAAAGGAACACTACTTCTTTGAGGATTTGGTAGTTCTGCTTTTCAAATGATGCTCGCTTTTCTTGCCATATATTGAGTGCGCCGCGCCTGCCCATACTCCGCTGCTTTTTAGAACCGGCTGGAATATGCCAGCAAGAGATTGCTTTCTCTCCCCAAGCGAGTCTATCTGGTGGGCCTCCTTCTTCGAAAGTTTCCAGCCTGATGCTCCAGCATTCTCTATTACATGTCCGCTGTCACTAGCCTTTGGTATCGCAACAACGCTCTTCTTTGATACTAGCCAGTTTAACGCCACCTGGATTGCGCTCTTTTTGTGAGGGTTGCCTATAAACTCCAGTACGCCAAGCATATTTTGGTTTTTAGGATCAAATAATGCACCTCTTGCAAATGGGCTGTATGCAATCATTGTTATCCTGTTTTTATTGCAGAAGTCAAGAAGGGCGTTTTCCACATCCCTTACAAGTACGCTATATTCAACTTGGTTTGAGACTATCTCATACCTTTTCATCGAATCCTGAGCCTCCCTAAACTCCTTTACATTAAAATTGCTTACGCCGATATGCCTTATCTTCCCAGCATCAACAAGGTCCTCCATTGCGCGCATTGTTTCACCTATGCTAACGCTGTGATTCGGCCAATGCAGCTGATAAAGATCTATTTGCTTTATCCCAAGGTTCCTAAGGCTGGCATTGCAGGAATTTGTCAAATCATTGTAGCGAAAATGGTTTGGTGAGACCTTGGTTGCTATGAAGACATCCTTATTATTCTTAAGGACATCAGAAACTATCCATTCTGTGCCATACATTTCTGCAGTGTCTATAAAACGCATACCCAGTTTTATGGCTGTCATTAAGGCCCCTTTCTCCATTTCTGGATTAGCTCCCATCTTCCAGGTTCCTATACCTATCTCTGGTATTTTCTCCTTGGTATTTCCAAGATACTTAGAGCGCATGGATACACCTTTGTGCAATTAGTTCGGATTTGGGCACTTTGAAGTTATTATATTTCGGCAAAATATAGAAAATAACCATAATACCTAGGTATGTGCTCTATTGGTATAAGACTTAAGGCCTGCCTGTCTTTCTTTTTAATAGATGCAGTGAGTACTTTGATAAGCCTAGCACGCAGATAACTATACCTATTAGTAAGAACACAATTCCAGCAACTGCCTGGTGTGCAAATAGAGCAAGCACAAAGCTAATAAGCAATATTATTACACCTATAGCTTTCCTTGAAAGTCTCACAACTGTTTCTGTACAGAAAGTAATGCCTCTAATGGTATCAAAGTTGCAATACTTCTGATTGTTTCTGCAGTCATCTGTTTGACGAAACGGTCAATTACTAATCCTATCTGTTTTGTGCTCTTGAAATTGCAGTTGTTGAGAAGTTTATCTCGTAGAACATTATGGACATATTCCTCTGGATTAAGATCTGGTGAGTATGGCGGTAAGAAAAGCTGTTTCATATTGTCCCTTTCATTGAAAAATCTATCGACCCTCCAACTATGATGAACTGCACCATTATCCATGATTATCAGTATTTTGTCGTCAGGATAACGCTGTTCTATTTTGTGAAGTAGATGTAAGAACGATGGTGCCTTCGCCGATTTCCTTACCGTTTCGATTATTGTTCCTTCTGTAATCTCGACCGCACCAAAGTAGTTTGCTCTCTCTACATGACTCTGCGGCGCATCGATAACGAGCCTCTGGTTGTAAGTCCACCCATATCCGTTACGTGCTGATGTTGATACTGACATTTCGTCGAGAAATAGTATCTTTGTGAAAGACCAGTTTTTCAGAATGAATACAAGATTCTGGGCAAATTCTATCTGCCTTTTCAGATCGCCTTCTTTGTATCGGAGTTGTGCTTTTACATAATGTGCACCTGTGCAGATGAGATGCACTCTGAATGTTTCTTCATCGATGAATTTGCCTCTGTATTTTGCGAAATAGAGCTGAAGTTCTCTCGTCCTATACGAAGATGCGTTTATTCCGTACTTCTTTGGGTCATTTTCATCGATAAGACGGCGTATCTCTTTCTCATCTTTCTCTGTAATTTTTGAAGGTCTACCACTTCTCGGTTTGTCCGAGACCTTCTTCTCCAAAATCCACTTGTTTATCCAGTCGTAAATTGTGGATTCTTCAACATCTATTATCTCTGCAACAGTCCTGACATCTTTTCCTCTACTTACTGCGTATAATGCTTCGTATCTTATCTTCTCTTTTGAGTCCTTGCAGTTTTTGTACAGGTCGCCAAGAATGTTGGAGTCGTTTTCCAACATGGTTCTCTCTTTTATGTTGGATGGAAATTGCTAACAACCTTACCAAAGTTTTAAAGTAGTGGAAGTTGTATTACTTTTCAGGAGTGCTATAATAGTATTACATATTGCGCCGACTTATTCTTTGATGAATATTTATTTCTTGGCAATAAACCACTTTAATTAGTTTCCATCTAATTATATATAAATCGACCCTTCTCTTTTTATTATTTTGCTTAATTGGCAAATATTATTTAGGTATAAATGGAATTCGCCAGGGTAGGGATTTGAACCCTAAATTCCGTGAGGAAACCGGTTGCCTTGTTCGCATCACTAATCAGCTCTTGATGCTTTGAAGCTCAAGACCGGCGCGTTACCGGATTCCGCCACCCTGGCATAAATTTGTTTTTGTCCCTAGATATAAATTACTGCGTATCCGGCTTGATGGGAGCCCCTTTTTCTGGATCGTCCTTTTCTTTGGTCTGCCTCACCTTAAGTATCCTTTTCAGCGTTGTGCTTATGCTCTCGCCAACATTCCAGTACCTTTCTTCTTTCCAAGGGTCACCATGCATGTTGTATCCCCTTTTCTCCCAGAATCCTGGCTTATCCTCTTCCATTACATCTATTGAATCTATCCATTTTGCGCTTTTCCAGAAATAAAGACCAGGTATGAGTCCTCTAAGAGGACCTCCATGTTGGGGCTCAAGAGGCTTTCCGTTAAAATTGACCACAAGCATCGCATCATCATGCATTGTATTCTCCAAAGGAACATTGGTCGAATATCCGACATATGATGAGTAATGCATTGTATATTTTCCCAAAGGCTTTGCCTTTTCCATAAGCGCCTTTAGCGATATGCCTTCCCATTCGTCACCGATTCTACTCCAATGCGTTACACAATTTATATTAACTGCTCTTTTTATCCTGGGCATTTTCATCAACTCCTCCCAGCTCAGGTCCAGTTTGTTCTCGACCTTTCCAGTAACCTTGAATCTGAAGGTTTTGAGATCGACCTCCGGCACATCAGAGGCGCTGAGGACTGGAAATACTTTTGTTAATACCTGCCCTGGTGGAACCTTGCTTGCCATGGTAGTCTTCTTTTCCTGAAGTTTAAATTACTTTCTTCGGTGTTTTTATGGTAGATATTGTACAAATTACGAAAAGATTTTTGAATTCCATATATGCACGATTTGCCACGCGAAGTGGCAACACTAATAAGGTAGGCCTTAGATTTGGCAGAATTGAGGCAATGCTTCTTCCAAGAAGCGTGCTTTTGATAAGAGGAAAATTCGCCATGGTTGATAATGAGCGCTCCTATGGCTGGGTTAAAAGAAAGGGCAGTTTCCTGCTTTACCCCAAAAGTGAGTCAAATCCTCATATCGTGATATCTGGCATGAGCGGGTTTGGAAAAAGCACATTATTCAAATCAATGCTTATCGATATAAAGAACTGTAGGATTCCGTGTATAATATTTGATGCACACAGCGAGCACAACGAGGCTGTAAAAATGCTTGGCGGAAGGGTCCATAATGCAATATATTCTGGGATAAACATACTGGAGCTTGACGGGGCTAGCGTCTCTGAGCGCATATCAGAGCTTTCCGGGCTGTTCAGGGAGGTATACATGCTGGGGCACATCCAGGTAACGAAGCTCAGCGAATGCCTATGGTATACATACAGGAAGAATGGGGCGCGAAATCTTGCAGACAGAGAGCTTGCCAACGCGCCTACCATAAGGGACCTTATCGATGAGATAAATATATTCATAAGGAACTCGAAAACGGCAGGCGAAAGGAACACGCTTCTGCGATTGAAGGACAGGATATCGCTTTTGAACAGCTCTGCATTCACAGGAGTTTCGACAAGCATGAACAATATTCAGAATGGAATACACTCATTTGCTCTTGCAAGCATGAAAAGCAGGGAGGCGCAGCTTATTTACATAGGCGAACTCCTTAACAGGATATACTCTATGATGCACGACAAGGAGAACAATGGTGCATTAAGGCTTTACATAATGATAGACGAGGCGCAGTTCCTTACAGATAATTCAAACAGCAATTCCATAATATCAAAACTGATAGAGGAGGGAAGAAAGTATGGAATAGGTGTCATAATAGTAACCCATGCGGCAAGCACACTCAACAAGAAAATAATGGCAAATGCCTCAACATTCCTTACATTTTACGCAAGGGAGCCATCAGAGGTTGCCTACATTGCAAAGGTGCTTTCCGGAAGCGATGGGCAGATGGCAGATGCGATAAGGAACAAGATGCAAAGGCTTGTGCAGAACCAGGCAATGCTGGTAAGCAGCAACGTAAGAAATCCAGTGCTTCTCTCAACCCCAAAATTCAATGAGGTAATAATAACAGGGAATTCAAGCATGGGGGAGGATGAGGCAAAAGAATTGCTCAAGTCAAAGGCAAAAAAGCCCATTAGGCTATCAGAGATTAAAGACGTCAATAAGATAGATTCTTCACTTGTATCAAAGCTAACAGAGTCCGGGGAACTTTCATACCTTGAGGACAGCTATGACAATGTAGAATGGGTAATGTGGCGCAACAATTCGCTAAGCCTTGAACATGAGCTTTGGGTTAAAAGAATCTCTGAGTTTATCTCCAGCAAAGGGATAGAAAACATGATACTTGACAATTCAACTGGTCCTGACATAAGCATTCTTAGGAACGGGATAAAGATAGCAATAGAGTATGAAACAGGAAGCAAAAGCATGGAGAGCACAATAAAAATGATGGAATTAAGACTAAAGAGCTATTCAAGGGTTGTAATATTGACAAAGAGCGGACTGGTTGATTTTTATAGGCAGAACTTGGTAGGCAAGCTTGTTGAGGTCATCGCAAGGGAGAATCTTGAAATGCTGCAACAAATGCTATCGGTATAATAAGTTTATAAGATAAGGGGCTACGCCCCTTATGAACCCAAAGCACGCCGGCTCCATCCCCCGACAAGTCGGGGGTATTTGTCGCCGTCGCCTCAGTTGAAGAGTCTTCTTTGTGGAATCACTCTTGATATGTCTTGTCTTTGTATGTAATCAGTTATCTTCTTGTAATTTGTGGGTCCTACGCTACTGTTGCTATACTGATAACCCCAGAAACTTCCTCTTGGATAAAGTTTATGGAATCCTGGGATTTTCTGAAATATTATCGATGCTGAGTGACTTTTCAGGATTTGGATTACTTGAATCACTGAGAGTGTGTTTGGCACATTCACAAGCAGATGGACATGGTCGAATTTGTCACCAAAAGAGAATTCCATTATTGTTATGCCATACATTGCAGCCGCCTCTTCGATCGCTGCTTTTGTGACAGCCCTGTTATATTCTTTTTTGAAATTCTTCCTTCTTTTCTTGGTTACGAATACGATATGCTCGTAATTGTATTGCCATTGTTTTTCTCCCCTTTTCCAGAGTTCGACCGAACTCTTTATATTTTGTTGTTGCGTTACGCTATTCATAAACTCTTGCCTCTGGTGGCTAACGCCACCATTGGTATGAATTCGATGAAAAAGGATTAGATTCTACTCTAGATTGCATTTATGTTGCAACCCCCGACAAGGTCGGGGGAATTCTCCTGAATATTCATATCATAAATCAATCATTTGCTTGCTTGAATGGTTTAATGGATAGGCTTTCCATCTTTTTGTCCTTTGCAATCGTCTGCCTTGCGCTTTCCTATGTTCTATTCACAGGCCAGGAGTATTTCTCTGTAGTTTCGATGATAATCATTTTTATCATCGTAATTTCCGCATTTCTGATATTTCTTCTTTCTTACATTTATAGTTCCTTAGGTTCACTGGTTCTGAATCATAAGGCTGACAGGCGGATAATTTTATGCTTTGCTATAGTTATTGCATTGATAATATTTGAGGCATATTTTGATTCCGGTTCATCTTCGATAGGCCAGATACCAGTAGTAATTATTCTTGTCTCTACCGGAGTCGGCATATCGATTGCGGGTGTTTATTTGCTTGGTAAATTTACCAGGAAATTGAAATCCTATTCGCTCTATGCAGTAATTATCATAGGAATCATAATCACTTCTGCACTTTCCTACGGTGTCATGTATGGCTTGAGAGGCGTGAACTGGAATGGAATAGATGAACTCGGATTTAATTATTATGCTGCTTATCTCTTTGTGCATGGCACAAATCCATATACTGCAAGCATGGCTCCGATATTGCAGCAAAGGAGCATATTCCCGACCGTGCAGCTTAATGGAACGTATGAATTTGCTTATGATTATCCTGCACTGAGCTTCCTTCCATATTCGTTCATGCCGCTTCTTGGAATCAGCAGCTTCTTCGTATTCATAGTCATAGCGACATTCCTTTCAGTAATGGCAACCTACATAGTCTATCGCAAATCCGGATACAATAATCTTATATTGATACCACTTGCGGTCTGGCTTTTCATTACCTTCACACTTGTAGGCACATCAAATCAGTACCTTGCAGTATCTGTCCTCTTCCTTATTGCTTATCTGGAGAGGAAGCGCCCATTGCTTTCCGGGGCGCTTTTGGGAGTAGCGGCAAGCATAATACAGCTAGTTTGGTTTGCGATTCCTTTCTTCTTTATACTTGTCCTAAGGGAATACGGCAACAGGCATTTGGGCAAGTGCGTTGCTGCTGCAATTGCGGCATTTCTCATAGTGAATAGCTATTTCATAATAATATCTCCTGTAATTTTCCTAAAAAGTATATTCTATGTGTTCGGGCTCTCAAAGTTGGTTTTCTATGGGCCGAATATAATGCAGTTCTTCGTATCCCATTATTACGTTGCCTCCTGGTACCCATTGATAGTATCAGTAACTACATTGATTGCATCGCTGTTTCTCTATTATTTCTATACAAGGACGCTTAAGCCACTTATTGTGCTGATTCCGATGACTATATTCTTCCTTACTTGGAGGAATATATCGATATACGGCCTGCCGTTTGTTCCGGTAATATTGGCGATATTTTATGTTAATGATAAGGATAGCAATAGCAGACTGCACGACATTATTAAAAGCAAATTGCCTTTGATATATTCTATTGCCGTCTTGGCAGTTATTTTTGTGGCTGCGGCAGTTTATTCACATGCTGAATATGTAAGGACTGATGCAATTAAGATCAATTCCATATTGCCCATACTATACGGGCAGCCTAACTTTACAGGACCATTCAGCCTTGGAGGCATAAGAATAAACGTAGCTAACAATGGCAGCAAGGCAGAGCCTATTTCCTTCTTCATAGTAAGTAGATACCCTGATGGCCAGCAATATATACTTAGCAGCCAATTGAATGGCACTTCTACAGGGCTGCAAGTTCTGGCGCCCTATTCCTCATCAAATTATACGCTGCCCTATCAGCTACAGCTTGTGAATAACAATACAAAAGTATACATATTTGCATTCAGTCCCGATTACATAACGTCGAAGGAAATTCAGATAAACCTTGCCCATTAGAATTTCTGGCAGTAATGCTAATTCAAAGGATGCATGAATTAGGGATAAAACCTAATTTTTCAATCAAGGATTATTCCTTTATTCTCAACAGAAACACAGTAGCATCTGCATGTATTCCATTTCCTTTTGCTACCTCACTTAACTTCTCCCCAGTCGTTGCATGTATTGCTACGCGCCAGGGGTCTGTCTTTAGGTCAATTTCTAATGCATTTGCAAGATTAGTTCTCATTTCTTCGATATAGTTTTTCAATCTTGGTTTACCAGCTGTAATTGCTACAACTACATTATTCACACGCCATCCGTCTGCCTTTACCCAACCCATTACTTGCCCCATCAAGTCCGCACTATTTGCATTGGTATATCCTGCATCTTTTGCATCAGGGAAATGATATCCTATGTCCCTTTTCCCACTTGCGCCTAACAGACCGTTCATTACTGTATGGTAAACTAAATCACCGTCAGAATTAGCGTCAATGCTATATTCCGTTGAGACTATCACACCAGCAAGTTTTACAGGTTTAATTTGGCGACTTTCAGCTGTTACTTTTTCTGGCGTCTCTATCCTGTGGTCGTCATTTCCGTATCCAACACTCATCTGTTGATTTTTTAAAATAGCTACCTCTCTTTTTAATTCTTGCATTTCCCTAAGTAGCGTCTTAATATCGACTTGATTAGGTTTTGAATTTTGCTTCGACATTTCTACCACACTTTTACTCTTTGTTTCTTTATATATATAAATAAGCGTATCAAGCTAAACTATTTTGTTTCTGCACATAAAATATATGATACGCACAATTAATGCGCTAATTCTGATTATTTGTACAAAGCCATTGCTTGATATAGGTTATAAAATTATCTACTATGAACAACTTGCACAAAAATAACTGATTTGCACATTTATAGCTTTCCTTGAAAGTCTCACAACTGTTTCTGTACAGAAAGTAATGCCTCTAATGGTATCAAAGTTGCAATACTTCTGATTGTTTCTGCAGTCATCTGTTTGACGAAACGGTCAATTACTAATCCTATCTGTTTTGTGCTCTTGAAATTGCAGTTGTTGAGAAGTTTATCTCGTAGAACATTATGGACATATTCCTCTGGATTAAGATCTGGTGAGTATGGCGGTAAGAAAAGCTGTTTCATATTGTCCCTTTCATTGAAAAATCTATCGACCCTCCAACTATGATGAACTGCACCATTATCCATGATTATCAGTATTTTGTCGTCAGGATAACGCTGTTCTATTTTGTGAAGTAGATGTAAGAACGATGGTGCCTTCGCCGATTTCCTTACCGTTTCGATTATTGTTCCTTCTGTAATCTCGACCGCACCAAAGTAGTTTGCTCTCTCTACATGACTCTGCGGCGCATCGATAACGAGCCTCTGGTTGTAAGTCCACCCATATCCGTTACGTGCTGATGTTGATACTGACATTTCGTCGAGAAATAGTATCTTTGTGAAAGACCAGTTTTTCAGAATGAATACAAGATTCTGGGCAAATTCTATCTGCCTTTTCAGATCGCCTTCTTTGTATCGGAGTTGTGCTTTTACATAATGTGCACCTGTGCAGATGAGATGCACTCTGAATGTTTCTTCATCGATGAATTTGCCTCTGTATTTTGCGAAATAGAGCTGAAGTTCTCTCGTCCTATACGAAGATGCGTTTATTCCGTACTTCTTTGGGTCATTTTCATCGATAAGACGGCGTATCTCTTTCTCATCTTTCTCTGTAATTTTTGAAGGTCTACCACTTCTCGGTTTGTCCGAGACCTTCTTCTCCAAAATCCACTTGTTTATCCAGTCGTAAATTGTGGATTCTTCAACATCTATTATCTCTGCAACAGTCCTGACATCTTTTCCTCTACTTACTGCGTATAATGCTTCGTATCTTATCTTCTCTTTTGAGTCCTTGCAGTTTTTGTACAGGTCGCCAAGAATGTTGGAGTCGTTTTCCAACATGGTTCTCTCTTTTATGTTGGATGGAAATTGCTAACAACCTTACCAAAGTTTTAAAGTAGTGGAAGTTGTATTACTTTTCAGGAGTGCTATAATGGGTGTTTTTAAGACTTTATGTGCAAAGCCCTATTATGGCAAGGTATTAATACATTTCCCGGCTTATATTATTGTTTATTCTATTTGTTGTCCCTGTCTAAGGGATAATAAGCGTGAATCTAATGGCTAACATCTACGATGTAAAGGCTTCAGACGTTATCAGGCTTGCCTCTGAAAGGCTCAAGGATAAGATAAAGAAGCCCTATTACGTTGATTTTGTGAAATCAGGCGCAAACAAGGAGCGCGTCCCGCAAGACCCTAACTTCTGGTATGTAAGGAGCGCCTCGATACTCAGGTTTGTATACATAAACGGACCGGTAGGGGTCTCAAGGCTTAGGACAAAATACGGCTCCAGAAAGGAGCACGTGGTGCATAGGAGGCACCATGTTAAGTCAGGAGGCAGCGTCCTTAGGGATTCAATGATAGAGCTTGAAAAGCTTAAGCTTCTTAAGTCCACAAAGGAAGGCAGGATAATCACACCACAGGGAAAATCATTCCTTGACAAGATATGCAAGGAGATAAACAATTCTTAGTGCATGATTATGGCAGCTGAAGATGAGGAGCAGCAGTATCAGAAAAAAATGAGGAAGAGGGTCTCTGAAGCAATAAAAAATGCACAGATGGAGGAACAGAAGAAAGAGGTAATGAAGCAGTTCCTTGAACCAAAGGCCTATGAACGAATGATGAATGTACGCATATCAAATTACGCACTTTACAACCAGCTTGTTAGCATGGTGGTATCGCTTGCTCAGGGGAACAGGATATCCTCAAAGATAACAGAGGCACAACTTATGTCGATAATTCAGAGAATGACATACAGAAAAGAGCCGACAATAGAATTCAAGCACAAATGAAGTGAAGATATGGGAAAAAAGACCCAATACAAGAAGCAGCGCCTTGGCAAGAAGCTTAAGCAGACAAGAAGAATGCCGCTTCTGGTCACATTAAGGACGCACAGGAGGACACAGCAGAACCTCTTCAACCGCAACTGGAGAAAGCAGAAGCTAAAGCTTGACTACAAGGATTAGTGATGTTATGCCGAACAGACTATTAACAATAAACCTAAGGAATTACATGGTGAAGCAGCCAAGAAGGAAGAGGCCTGCGAGGATGACAAGATACGTAAGGTTAAGGATAGCCAAATCAACAAACATAAAGTCAGGCAACATAAAAATAAGCCAGGAGCTTAATTCAATAATGCTTAAGAGGCATCTGCATTCCATGATGCCGCTCAAGGTCAATATCAGCATAGACAAAGAGAAGGCAATGGTGACATCATTCAGCGAAAAGTCACAGACTGCGCCCTCAACAACTGCTGGAAAGCCCGCAGCACAACCTGATAAAAAACCTGAAAGCAGCAGCAAGGCTGCAAAGCCAATCCCTGCAGCAACACCAAAGCAGCAGGCAGGAAAGTATGCTGCTAAAAAGGCGCCTGATTCTAAGGATTCAAAGTCACCTTAACATAGCTGGTTCTATGGAAGCTGCTAAATATAGGATAATGGGCAGCGACTATCTAGGCGTATTCGCAACAGCGACGGACAAATTTATCTTCACGGGCTCGGGATTGGCGGAAAATGCAAAGCATATGGTTTCCAGTCATCTTGGGGTAAAGTGCATTGACTTCCGCGTTTCTGGATCAGACCTTGTCGGGCTTTTCTCAAAGGCGAATTCAAACGGCATACTGCTCTCCAGCCTTGCGATTGATGATGAGGTAAAGATATTAAATTCTCATAAGCTAGGAATCAACATAGGTATACTTGATAGCGATCTTAATGCATTGGGAAGCAACATCCTCGCAAATGACAAGATAGCAATAATAAATCCTGATTATTCTCAGAAAGAATCCAAAGAGATAGAAGATATATTGGGTGTAGAGGTGGTGAAATCCGCCATTGACGGCTTCAAGACTGTCGGGGCGAACAACATACTCACAAACAAGGGCCTTGTCCTAAACAATAAAGCGACAGAGGAAGAGAAAGAGGAATGGGATAAACTGACTGGATTCAAATCCATAAGGACAACAGCAAACACTGGAGGGCTGTCAATAGGACTCTCAGTCATTGCAAATTCGAACGGAATTATCGCAGGAGACAACACAACTGGATTCGAACTTGCAAGAATTATTGAGGCACTTGAATGATGCGATTCTAACCAAAAACATTATTACTATAGTTTTATTTATTGTGAGAAGGAATTTGTTTTATTTAAAGAATAGGATAAAGGTTATCGCTTTGCCTCTCCCCAACCAAATTTGGACCTTTTTACAATTGGCCAACAGCAACTAATTTTAACTTGAATGCTTAATTATATTTGATTATATGGCCAAAGATGATGCTAAAAGGGATTTGGGCTTGGGAGCAGACAGCATAGAGGAGCTTAGATACATACAGCAGGTTTATCAGCAGCAGTATTCAGTCGCGACCAATTCGATAAACATGCTTCTTCAGGAGCTGCAGGAACTTAATGCGGAGCAGAATACGCTTGAACATGTAGACCTTCTTGATGGCAAGGAAATGCTTACAAGCATCGGCCCCGATTCCTTCCTGTTCGCCAAAGCACAGAGTACCAAGACTGCGCTTATGAGCATAGGCGCAGGTTACCTTATTGAGAAGGATATAGACTCTGCAAAAACCAGGATATCCATGCTGATACAGAGGCGCACAGATAATCTGAATAAGATGATGAAGAACCGGAAGGAGCTTGAATCAGCCCTTATTGAGATATCTTACAGGCTTGGCAGCGTTCGTTAGGTATATTTATGTTCGATGGCCTTAGAAAGAAACTTTCCGATGCGGTAAAGGGTTTCGTAAAGAAAGAGGAGAAAAAGGCAGAGGAGGAACGCTCTGAGAGTAATTCCGGGCCTGGGTTAAGTAACCAAAGGGGAGAGGAGGAAATAGAGCAGGAACCTGAAAAGGAAGTGGAGACGCCAGAACCTGTTCGTGAGAAAAAGATAGATGAGGAAAATCCCAAGAAGAAGGATGAACTTATCAAACTATCGCTTAAGACAAAGATAAAGAGCGTCTTCCTTGGGACTATAAAGCTTGGTGATTCCGAGATCGATAGCTTCCTTGACACTCTCAGGATATCGATGCTTGATTCTGATGTCTCATACGCCGCTACAGAGGCTTTTGTTGATGACCTTGGGTCAAAACTTAGGGGAATGCAGATAAATTCGAAGAGAATAAGAGAGGAGCTTACAGATACTGTGCGTGGCTCGCTGCTAACCATACTTGAGAGCGGGCTTCAGCGTGTAAATGTTGATGAGTTTATAAAAATGCGCAAGGAATCTGGTGAGCTCCCTGTCAAGATACTCTTTCTTGGCCCTAACGGGGCTGGCAAAACGACCACTATAGCAAAGCTTGCGCACCGATTCAAGGCAAATGGCATAAGCGTCGTGCTCTCCGCAAGCGATACCTTCCGTGCAGCGGCTATAGAGCAGATAGAGCACCATGCAAAGAAGATAGGCGTTCCCGTTATAAAAAGCAAGTACGGCGCTGACCCGGCAAGCATAGCTTTCGATGCTATCGCATATGCAACAGCGCATGGAATAGATCTCGTGCTCATTGACAGCGCAGGCCGCCAGGAGACTAACAAGTCGCTTATGAGCGAGGTTCAGAAGATAGTGAGGATATCAAAGCCTGACATAACGCTATTCGTTGGGGAGAGCACCTCGGGAAACCAGATAGCAGAGCAGATAAAGGAGTTCAACAAGTTTGTAAGGATAGACGGCATAATACTAACAAAGCTTGATGCCGACGCAAAGGGCGGCGGGACAATATCAATATCCCACACAACAGGCATACCGGTGCTCTTCTTCGGTATGGGAGAGGGCTATGATGCAATAGTGCCCTACAATCCCAATATAATACTTGATGCTATCCTTCCTGAAGGTTCCTAACCTAAGAGGTGCTTTTTCATGTACTGCCTTGCTTTTTGATTGTTCACTGTCTATTTATATATTTTACCTTCTTATATTGAGTGTGTGATCTTTTGGAAAAGCGTCTCTTGAGTGTAGAGGATAAGGTACTGCAGCAGATGTCAGGCATGTTTACAGAGATTGTCGACATTGATAGCAGGGTTGAAATAATTACACATATGGCCCATAAGATAGACTCCGCTCTCTCACAGGATGATATAAACAAGATAATAGACGACATAAACAACCTTGACCCTATAACCCAGATGCTCATTGACGAGGATATAGAGGACATAATGATAAACAATACCGCAGATGTCTTTGTCTTCAGCTCCAAGAAAGGAATGACAAGGATAGACTATAAGATGGAGAATAGGGACGCACTTAATAGATTTGCTGCAAAGCTTAAGCTATACATGACCAACCAGGAGTACAATGGCAACGTTATGGATATACACCTGCCAAATGGGAGCAGGGTAAACATCGTCAACACGCCCACCGGACAGGATATAACAGTAAGAAACATGAAGAGGATTCCATTTAGCATGATTGACCTTATAAACAACGGCACTGTCGACTATGACATGGCCGCAAGGTTCTGGCTATATGTTGACGGCCTAAAGGTGAGGCCGGCAAACATACTTATAGGTGGCGTGCCTTCCGCAGGTAAGACAACGTTATTGAATTCCATGTTCTCCTTTTTCAGGCCCGACCAGAGGATAGTGACAATAGAGGAAACCTTTGAGCTTGACAGCAGCACGCAGGATAACTGCGTTGCGCTTGAGACAAGCTCCGAGCTGCCTATGGAGGCCCTTGTAAAGAATGCGCTTAGGATGAGGCCGGATCTCATAATCATAGGAGAGGTAAGGGGCGCTGAGGCAAATGACATGATATCGGCCATGAATATAGGAAAGATATCGATGTGCACGATCCACGGCTCTTCCTCAAGGGACATAATAAACAGGCTGCAGCATACGCCAATGAATGTGCCAATGGACATAATACCAGTTATAGACGTAATAATAACAACCACAGCATTTTACAATACATCTCAGGTGGGCAGAAAAATTACGCAGATATCTGAGATATCAGGAGTAGAAACGCAGATTCTGCTCTCCGACCTTTACAAGTACGATTACAAGACAAGAAAAGGATCGCCTATACTTCCAAGCGTTACCTATAGGGATATGCTTGCAGGTGTACTGGGCATACCAGCATCGAGCATACTTGCGGAGGAGCGTGTGCGTGCGATGGTGCTTGAAAAGATGAACAAACTTGGAAAGAGGGACGTAAGGAGCATAAACGAGGTTGTGAAGGAGTATTATGATAGCCCTGAGGCAACATTGAAGAAGCTTGAAATAGATATCGATCCCCAGCCCATTCCAAAGGCAAAGGGCAAATGAACGGCTATTTATTTGTTAATGCTGTTTAATTATTGAATGATTTGATGGTTGAGCTTAAGAAGATAGGAGTTTTATCCGCTGCTAGGATGATTGCCATCCTCAGCCTTATAGGAGGGATAATAGCAGCAATTTTTGTCGTGATAGCGCTTTCTGTTGCTCCGGCATCTATGCTTAGCACTATGACACAGACGCATCCAGTCATAGAGGCTTTTGTTGGATTGGGCCCGCTTCTGCTTATTGTAATACCATTGCTTGCGCTTGCGTTGGGTTTTGTTGTAGGGGCGTTTGAGGCATGGATCTACAACAAGATCGCAGGAAAGGTTGGACACATAAAGCTGCAGCTCAAGAACGGGTTAATAGCAAGCGTAGACCCGGTGTCATTGGCAAAAATAATCGCGTTGATCTCCGGTGTGATCACCATAATCGCATTTATTCTTTTAGCAATTGGCACAGCAGCACTTGGAAAAGGATTTTTGGGGCTTGGAATACTTGGCTTTGGCATAGTATTTGGCATACTAGAAACAATATTTGTAATGGTAATTGAATTTGTCCTATTTTTTGTTTTTGTATGCATATACAATTACCTCGCGCAGAAGATAGGGGGCATTAAGATCAACATAAAGAACAACGAGCTGGTAAGCGTTGATATTATATCTTATGCAAAAATGTACGGTATTCTCATAGCGATAATCGGATTTATATACGGGTTGTTTATCGCTTTATTTGGATCGCTCTTTTCGATAGGTACTGGAAGTGCACCAATCAGCATACTTGTTGCAATAGCGATCATAATAATAGTGCCAATTCTTGCCTTTATATTCGGATTTATCTATGCGGCAATACAGGCTGCTGTCTACAACGCACTTGCGCCCAAGATAAAGGGCATAAAGCTCTATTTAGCATAGTCCGGGATTTTATATTTATTGCATCAAATTTCATGTGGTATTATGGGATCTACTATACAGCGCTTGTCTAAGGATAAGGAGATAACCAATTTTCCGAGGACTGTCTTGCGCAATGGGCAAATCATATCGCATAGTTTATGGCCAGCTTATGGCTTTTTAATTGGCGCTTTCCTACGGGAAGATAATAAAACTAACCTTGATATGCTTCAGGGTACTTCCGCTCCGGGCAGTGTTGCTGTTTCTGAGATCTGGTATAAGCTTTCTTCTAATTGTGATGCAATGATATTTGAGAGGGATAGTGTCAAATTAGTCTATACAGGCAGTGATGGTAAAGCAAACATACCATTTGAAATGGATAGAATTAATTTAGACGTGCAAATACAGATTATCCTGGGGTCAGGATTTGCAGAGGCGATTCTTAGGCATGCAAATGAAACCGATTATCCCCATACTATAAAGGTAACAGTCCCTGCACTTAGCCAGGCGCTGAAAACTGAACTAATGAGACTAGAGCTTAGTTACGATATAAGTATAGATTTTGTTGTCTGATTAAGGCAGAAAATCCTTGTTCTTTATCTTTTCCTTTAGGTAGTCCTGCACGAATGTTAGCCTTGGCCCCTGCAGCGCATCTGACTCCAGCTTTGTTTTTGTCTTAAGTACTTTCTTCAATTCATCTGCCCACTCCTTGTGCTTGTTTATCCATGGATAGTCAAGCATCTCCTGCGCGCGTTTCAGGTCTACTTCCGTAGCTTTCAGCGTTAGGCTCTTTAGGAAATCGTAATTCTCGATATCTGACATTGTCACGCCTATGAACCTAGCCTCTGGAGTTGCTATTGAGTCGGCTATATAAGCAAGGTTTATGCTGCCAGTTTTTATCGTCCAATAGATATACCATCCCCATGCATCGGCATCATTGAATACATATACCGGCAGGTCCATGTCTGCGAATTTCCTTATTATTCTCCTTGTTCCCCTTGCAGCCTGGCCTATGCATGATATTAGTATCATATTCTCCTTCTTCCATATGCCATCTTCATTCAGCCTCTGCCAGAGTGCATCTTTCTCAACAACAAGCACATATTTTGCCTTTACATCGACGAATTCCATGTCATTGTCTACGTCGCTTGGTATTGCCCACCCGCTTCTGCCCATTTTGCTCGCATCTATCTCCTGCTTTTCCTTTCCGAATGTGTCAATTATCTTCATATTGCCTGCAAGCACCCCCTTTCTGTTAGCATTGAGATTGAGGTCCTCCCTCTTAAGGCCGAGCGCCACTTCCAAATCCTCTATAAGAGGATTAGATTCTGCCTGCTCGCTGAATATGTTCTCGTCCACATCCTCCCCGAGAGAGTATTTTAGCTGGTAGTATAATCCCCTTATTGTTGTGTGAAGGTTCTGGTTCAGGAATGTGTGGCATTTTGCCGCGATGGCAACAGTCTGCATGAACCTCTTTGTCTGCGCGGTGTTTATGAAATTGCGCTCCTCTTGTGCTGGTCCTAGTGATAGATATCCCTTTTTCTCATTAAAGACAATGTTTGAGCGTGTCCTTGTTGTGGTTACGAATTTGGGGTTGCGATCAGCCTCTATATCCTTTACGATTTTGTCGCCGAATGTTTCAAGATCTTTCATGGGCTCTTTTGCCGTTTCCTTCTTTGGTGCGCTCTTCATTTCTTCGCACCCTTTCCTGATTTTTTATTTTTGTTTGGCTTCTTTGATTTTGTTTTGGACTTGATTACCTGCTTACTTTTTGAAACTGGTTCTTCTGCTGATTCCTTCCTTGATGACCTTGTATTTCCCCTTTCGTAGCTCTGTAATTCCTTTATTATCTCGTCCTTTCTTGTGCAATCCTTAAGGGCATGCTTAAGGACATCGGCCAGTGTCTTTGCAGGTATTAGCTTAACTCCATTCAGCTTGTCCTTTGCGAGCGAGACATCATCAAGGTTGCTTGCAGGTAGTATTACGCTCTTTATTCCTGAATTTACTGCCGCCTCGACCTTGCTTGTTACTCCACCAACAGGAAGCACCTCACCCCTTACAGAGAGCGATCCGGTCATTGCCACTGATTGGTCTATAGGTACATTCTCCATTGCAGATATTATGCTTACTGCAACTGATATGCTTGCGCTGTCCCCTTCAACTCCCTCTATCTGCACGAACTGGACGTGCATGTCGTAGTTTGCTGTGTCCCTTCCCATGTGCTTCTTGATTATCGCGCTTACGTTCTTCACAGCCTCTGTTGCGATCTTGCCTAGTTTACCAGTGGGTATAAATTTGCCTTCTGATCTTGAGCCTGCAGGGGTTACCTCAGAGACTATTGGTATGACTATCCCAGAATATGTGCTGCCGCTTCCTCCCATCACCGCAAGCCCGTTGACCTTTCCAACTGCAAAGCCGCTTGTATTGAATACCTTATAATCTTTCCTAAATTCAAGTTCCTGCGCGATAACCTGCGCCTCTATTGGCGATGCTAGGTTCTTTGCAGATATCACATCGTCCTTTGTTGTAAGCTTGTGCTTCTTCTCGGTCGCTATGTCTCCCGCAGCCCTCACAAGGCCGCCGAGATCCCTTAATATCAGTGTAAGTTTCTTCTTCCTTCCTGCACGCCGCCTTGCTTCCTCTATTATCTCATTTATTGCGCCGCTGTCGAATTGTGGTATCTTTGTATCCTTCTTTACCTCCTGCGCTATAAACTGCACAAGCAGCTCGCGATTGGCTGCGTTGTCCTCCATTGTTGACTCCATATAGACCTCATATCCATAACCACGGATCCTTGAGCGCAATGCCGGATGCATGCGCTGTATGTCTTGAAGATTTCCTGCTGCTATGAGCAGGAAGTCGGCCGGCACTGGCTCTGTCCTGACAAGCGCGCCAGAGCTCATCTCGCTCTGGCCGGTTATTGAGTATTTTCTTTCCTGCATTGAAGTTAGAAGCTCCTGCTGCGCCTTTGGATCTAAGTTTGCAATTTCATCTATAAACAGAACTCCCTTGCTTGCTTTGTGTATTGCACCGCTTTCAACACGGAGATGTGCAGGCGTCCCAAGGCCTCCAGACTGTAAAGGGTCATGCCTAATGTCGCCGAAAAGTGCGCCTGCCTTTGATCCTGTTGCATCCATAAATGGCGCGTGCGCCATTCCACTGTTGTCTACAATGAGCTTTGGCTCGTTGTTGTCTCCCATCCCAGGGAATCCTATCCTCCTTGAAAGCCCGCTCATAAGAAGCGCAACCGATCCGAATATCATTATGCCAAGGATGAGTGCCCCGATAAGTATTATCTCATAGCCTTTTATTATTCCGAAAAGGGTAAGCGCCACAAGAAACAGGACTAGTATTGTGATTATCGGGCCTATTGCCGAATTTGTCTTGTTCATATTCATGCGGTTCTTTATACGCTCCTTCTGGAGAGTTATCCTTCCCTGCCCGTCACCAAGTTTTTCGAATGATTTCTCATCCGGGTATGTCTTTACTGTCTTGACCAGCGGCACATTCTCGTCGTTAACGTTACGGTATACGAGCACGTCCTCCAGCTCCGTTGCTGGAAGAAGCTCAGCCATTGCCTGCGCCAGCATTGTCTTGCCAGTTCCGGGAGAACCTATAAGCAGTACATTTCGGCGTTGCTTTGCGGCCTTCTTGATTATTTCTGCAGCTTTCTTCTGCCCTATTACTTGATCGATAAGCTTTTCAGGAATCTTTACCTTTTCAGTTGTTTCGTGAGCCATGAAATTCTCTACCTATTTTTCATATGATATAGGATAACAGATATTAAAAAGATGTGGGTGGTATTTCGGAAATGGAAAAGTCTTATAACGGCAGGAATATCTACCTTTTTAATTGGGGTTAAGCATTATAGAGCAAGTTTCTAACGGAATCAATAGCATTTTAAACCTTAAAGTACATAATAGTAACAGGTGTTTTTTATAAAAGTAGGAGAAATAAGGTCCTTATCAGAAGACGCATTGAAAACCACCCTTGGAAATCTTGTTCTTGAATTGAACATCGAGAAGAGGAAGATAGCGAGCACAGGGGTTTCAAGCAAGGTTGTCAAGACGCGCGAGATAAGACGAACAATAGCCAGGATCAATACGATACTTAACGAGAGAGGTGCAAAGGTCTAAATGTCAGAAATTTGTCCAAAATGCGGATTGCCAAAGGAGATCTGCGTATGCAATGTTCTAGACAGAGAAACCGAGACCAAGATAAAGGTTTATACAAAGAAGGCTAAGTTCGACAAGTATGTCACCATCGTTGAGGGGATAAACCCTGACGAGATAAAAAGGACCACAAAGAGCCTAAAGCGTATCCTTGCCTGCGGCGGCACAGACAAAGACAATATAATTGAGCTACAGGGAGAGCACAAGCTGGCAACGAAGAAGGCGCTTATAAGCATAGGCTACAAGGAATCAAGCGTTGACCTTACTTAGCTGAGTGTATGCCACGTGCTATTAAAAACACCGAACTTCATGAAAAAAGGGTAAATGCCAATTTAAGATCAGTACGTAATTCTTCAGATAATTTATTGCGCTTGGAGAGGCTGCATAAGCCAATAAGGATATCAGGACCAAGAGGGGATAGACTGGTCAGTTATAAGCGGTTGTATGCTCCGATAGAAATACCTGCTCAAGAATCGTGCATAAGAGAGGAAGATTGGCTTAGAATGCTTTATACAACAGTAGAGATAGATGGTAAAACTACCTCTTTTTATGATACCGTATTTCGTAAAGAAGATTAATAATACAACTTTACAAAACTAATTCTATGCCTGTTTTAGGAATAGAGAGCAGTGCCCATACATTAGGAATAGGGATAGTAGATAATAGAAATGTACTTGCAAATGAGAGATACATGTACAAAATAACTGATAAGGGCATAGTTCCTTCGAGAGTTGCTGATTTTCACGCTGGAAATGTTAAGAAGGCGCTAAGTTCTGCGCTTAAGCGCTCCCGGCTTAAAATTGAGGATATTGAGGCAATAGGATACACGAAGGGGCCTGGATTGGGTGCCTGCTTGCAAATAGGATACATTGCTGCAAAATCGATTGCTCAGAGTTATGGCATTCCATTGTACCCCATTAACCATGCGGTTGCCCATATAGAGATATGTAGATCACTTTCAGGGTTCCGTGATCCTCTTGCATTGTATGTCAGCGGGGGGAATTCGCAGATCCTTGGGATTCTTGATGAACCTTTCAGGCACTATCATATATATGGTGAGACATTTGACATAGGAATAGGCAACATGCTGGACAATTTCGCACGGTCTGCGAAGCTTAACCCAGCATGGGGCTCAACTGTTGCTGAGGCTGCAAAAGGCGGAAAATACGTTGATATGCCTTATACTGTAAAGGGAATGGATTTCAACTTTACCGGGCTTCTTACTAATGCTACAAAGCTGCTTGGCTCAAAGAGGCTTAATGATGTTGCATACTCTCTGCAGGAAACCGCGTTTGCCATGCTGTGTGAGGCAACCGAGCGTGCGTTCTTCCTTACAAAGAAGAGGGAACTTGTATTATGCGGAGGTGTGGCACAGAGTACACGCCTAAAGGAGATGGTCTCCGATATTGCAAAAAGCCACAAGATAAAGCTCGGTGTTGCGCCTAATGAATTCAATGCAGACAATGGCGCAATGATAGCATTAGTTGCAGAGAACATGTTCAATGCAAGAGTCAGAATAAGAGATTCCGACTGTGCCGTAAACCAAAGATACAGGATAGATAGCGCAGTGGTTACATGGGCATAAAATTTATTTCAGAAGGAGCAGAGGCAAAAGTCTACTCGGTGGAATTCATCGGACGTGAGAGCATACTAAAGAGAAGAATAAAAAAAAGCTACAGGATAAAAGAGATTGATGAGGAGTTAAGGACCAACAGAACAAGGAATGAAGCACGGATATTAGGGCTTGTCTCGGGTATTGGAATAAATTCACCCGTCCTATTTTTCGTTGACAGAGGGGACATAATCATGGAAAGAATAAATGGAATCTCGCTCAATGAAATAATTCGGCACAGAGAGGGCACATCAAGTGTATTTTCAACTCTTGGAATTTATGCTGCTGTATTGCATAACAATAACATAGCACACGGGGATTACACGCCAGCAAATGTAATAGTATCGAAGGGCAGGAAGCCGTACCTTATAGACTTCGGACTGTCTGAGATAACCAATTCGATAGAGGAGAAGGCGCTTGACATCCTGTTGATGAAAAGATCGATAAGCACAGAAAGCTTCAACATATTTTTAAAGCGCTATAAAAGGTCATGCATAAACGGCAAAGCGATCCTGAAAAGACTTTCAGTAATTGAGAAAAGGGGAAGATACAATACAAGGACGCTGCTTACAGTATAGTTCTGTTTGCTATTTCGTACGATTTGATGCATATTTCAGATTTTTGCCGCTCTTTCATTAAACCTTTTGCTGCACAAGCTTTTTATCCTTTCTCCCTCTATATAGATATTGACGATTAGGAGGTAATTTTATGGTGGAGGCAATCAGCCCGGATGATGAGGAAATTCTGCGATTTATTGAGGGCGCGAAACCCAAGATATATGTTGTTGGAACAGGAGGCAGCGGCAGCAACACAATATCACGGCTTTACAACATAGGGGTGCAGGGTGCAACACTAGCTGCGATGAATACTGATGCTGCGCATCTTGTGAAGACGCGCTCTGAGCGTAAACTGCTTCTTGGAAAGAAGATGACAAAGGGCCTTGGGGCAGGAAGCGACATAAAGGTTGGCGAGGGAGCTGCAATAGAGAGCAAGGATGAGATAAAGCATCTTTTCAGCGGTGCAAACCTGGTATTCATAACCTGCGGTATGGGAGGAGGTACAGGAACTGGCTCTATCTCAACTATTGCACAGATGGCGAAGGATGCGGGAGCGCTTACTGTTGCTATTGTCACACTCCCATTCTCAAGCGAGGGCAGGACAAGAATGAGAAATGCTCTTGAGGGGCTATCAAAACTCAAGAAGGTAACTGACACTACGATAATAATACACAATGACAAGCTGCTTTCTGTTGCGCCTGACCTTCCATTAAACATGGCATTCAGGGTCAGCGACGAGGTGCTTGCAGGTGCTACAAAGGGAATAGTCGAGATGGTCACAAAGCCTGGTCTTGTGAATATAGATTTTGCCGACCTGCGGGCAGTTCTCAGGGATTCAGGCTATGCTGTAATAGGCAGCGGAGAAGGCATGACAACAAGCAATGGCACAAGCAGGGCGGTAGTTGCGCTGGAGAACGCGATAAAAAGCCCTATGTTGGATGCCGATCTTGGAACTGCAAGAAGGGCTCTTGTCAATATAGTTGGAGGGGAGAACCTTACCCTTAGGGAGGCAGAGACTGTATTCCAGGATATTGCAGGAAGGATAAGCGGCGATGCGATGCTCAAGTGGGGAGCAAGAATAGATTCAGAGATGCAGAAGGATGCATTAAGGGTCATGCTTGTAGTGACAGGCGTAGACTTTCCTGAATATACGGAGGAAGGGATAAAGAGGCGCATGCAGAAAGTGGAGGAAATAGAGATCGAGGGACTGGGCTGACGCTGCATACTATTGTTTATAATATAAAAGTGTTAATAGTTATACTTAGTGTATATCGAAGTTGATATTAAATATAGTGTTAACTCCTTACCGGCTTTGCTATTTAATTCAATTCTGCTAATAAATTCCTTATCCTGCTAATAAATTCAAAAATATTTACTTATCCTCTTTAAATTTCCAAAAATCGTGCTTTCTTGCTTCATCTTGCTCTTGTCTAATCATTTCTTGAGTATAAGTATCTGCCTTTGTATTTTTAAAAATTGCATTTCCGACGTCCCTCGCATATTCCAAATTCAATACTCCTCTAATATCAGCGTTAGTAAAATCTGTTCCTAACAACTCTGCTCTTGTAAGGTCTGCATTTGTTAAATTTGCACCTTCAAGCCTTGCATGAGTTAGATTAGCTCTCTTAAGGTTAGCACCTTCTAAATTGAGAAAACGTAAATCTGCTCTTGTAAAATCTAACTTGGATAAGTCTATTTTCTCGACTAAACTGCTTCCACTAAGACTTATTGGTCTTCCTAAATCCTTTCCCTTTTCTATTAGACCTACTATATCGTCTCTTGTTATGTTTGATGTTTTTACCAAATGAATATGTGTGAAACGCATATGTGTGAAACCATCTGGTGTTATATATTTACTCTCATTTTTATCCTTTAAAACCACATTTATAGTTTCTTTTGTTGCCATACAACCACATTATTACTACACAGTCAATAATATTTATACATATTGTTGAAGTCGGCTTTGCTCATAAATCCAATTAATTCGTTTTAGGTGGATAATAGACTCCAATTATTAACCAATGATTCCATTTACTTTCTGTCCCTACAAAGAAGCCTATGTCCTTTTTAGAAAGGAATTCATCTTTATATTTTTGTATGCACTTTTGTATAGCTATTTGCTCACTATTTCCTCTTTTCAGCAATCCCCTATAAAGTGCTAATAGCTCCCAGTCTTCCACCATAAAATCATGTCCTTTACATTCGTCATCACAGCGGAATTTATACGCAAACCTATATGGTATTTTATCAAGAGGACTCTTATATTCTTGATTAAATAATGTTCTTTGACTTCCTTCTACCAATTCTCTCTCCCATTCTCGTGCTTTGGATATTGGTTCTACATAAAAGTCATCTATATATTTTGGCTTTATAAATCCAAGAGAAGTTTTATCTTTCTCGTATTGTTCTTGTAAGAATTCAATTGATGGTGCTATATTTTTATAGATAATGTCATTCCTGTTTTTCCAATTGTTTTCTGTAGAAATACCGCCAACCTTCCTTAACTTATTACCTTCTATTTTGTGGCTTTCCTTCCTTTGAAATTTCTCTGACAAATTACGTTCTGCTAAAACTTCTATTACTTCATATTTATGAGGTCTTTTATCGAAAGGTATATCGAAATAAGCTACTGGATATATTCTCATCCATTCTCTCGATTTTATATCTATACCAGCCATGCAAACAGTTCTATCATACTTCTTACTCAGGTTAGGATAAGTCTCGACTATAAGCAAAATCTTGTGTTTCTTAAAGGTCATATATCCACGACTTTGAAACCATCTTGAATAAGTTTCTTTTTTATTATGCTTCTATGGCACTTATCTACATCTTTTTCAAAGCACATTATGGCAGTAGTCCTTATATGTGCTAATCCTTCCAAATCTTCTAAATGTGTCTTTGCGGATGGAGAAAAAAGCCATGCAGAATAAGCTTTAAAAAATTCTTGGTAGTTCCCCTCTTCCCAAAGTTTATGTCTTAATTCTTTTGGAGAACCTAACTCTTGATAGTGCCTATAAACAATTCCTTTGTCTTCTATTGCTTTTGCTAATACAGTCTTAGAGAATCCATTTTTACGACTTAAGGGTATTTCCCTAACATCTACAAGACCTTCTATATTATTCTTCTTTAATAATTCTATAAATTCATCTAATTTTCTACCTTCATAACCGATAGTATAAACAGTTATGCCTTTTTTATCAAGATACCAATAAATCTCTCCACCGTATCTTACCCTTTTTAATCCTATTTCATTTTCTAATCGCCTTACCCACTTATTGTTCGGAACTTTCTGTTCCAATTTCAATTTTTCTTTTATTTCTTGCCAGCCAAAGCCGTGTGGTTTAGTATCTAACAACTTAGATACACTTTTTTTGAATTCTTCATAAGATGGTTCTTTGCTTATCTTCACAATCAGATTTCCCTTTTCTACAAAGGTTTTTAATTTTTGTCCGTCTTGCCATCCTAATTTATCTACATCTTTTGGTGGCACTATCATTAACCATTTTACATATTCTTTTTTATTGAGTTTTCGGGAGGGCACTTTTTGTAGCTTCATAATAGATTTAGGTATCTATTGCTTTATATAGCTTTAGGTATCTAAAGCAAAGGTATATATATCTTTAGATACCTAATTCTAATATAGGAATTAGATATCTAATAATAAAATGATGTGATTATATGCAAATACAAAAACTCTTACAAATGAGGAAAAACAAGGGAAAAGAGATTGCCAAGAATGGTAAGATAAAGCTGAACGGAAACAAGTGGGAAGTCCCATCACAGAGCAGTAATAAGCAATATGAAGTCATGTTAAAACTTGATAAGAGCACTTGCACCTGTCAGGACTTCTTAGGAAGGGGCATTAAGTGTAAACATATCTTTGCAGTAGAGATAACCCTAACAAAGACAATAGATAGTCAAGGTAATACAACAATAACAAAGACAGAACGTATAACATACTCACAGGATTGGAAAAACTACACAAAAGCACAGTGCGAAGAAGGTCGTCTTTTCAAGGTGCTTTTAAAGGACTTAGTGCAGAATGTCCCAGAGTCAGTAAGAAAAGAGGGAGCAGGCAGACCGCCAATTCCAAGACAAGAATCTTTATTTTGTGCAATAGATAAGGTCTATTCTATGCAGTCAAGCAGAAGGGCAAAATCACGTTATACCGATGCAGTAGAAAAGGGACAGATAACAAAAGCCCCTAACTATAACGTAATAAACATACTTCTTAATGATGCAGAGATAACACCAATTCTAAAAGACCTATTGCATATAACCGCTATGCCTTTAAAATCTGTAGAAACAAAGTTTAGCCCAGACAGCACTGGTTTTAGGACTACACAGTTTAAGGAATACTGCAAAGAAAAGCATGGGACAAAACAACAGCATAAATGGATAAAGTGCCATGCGATAACTGGCAATACAACAAACATAATCGCAGATGCAATAATAACTGATGAATATGGAGCAGACTGTCCGCAGTTTATACCACTCATAGAACAAACAGCAAGTATGGGTTTCAATATGCAAGAGGTAAGTGCTGATAAGGCTTATTCAAGCAGAGATAACCTTGACTGTGTTGATAGTATTGGTGCAGTTCCTTATATTCCATTCAAGCAAGGTTCAACTGCAAAAGCAAAAGGTAGTGTAATGTGGAAAAAGATGTTTCACTATTTCCAGTTAAATCAAGAGGACTTTCTGATGCACTACCACAATAGACCCAATGTAGAAGCGACTTTTATGGCAGTCAAGTTTAAGTTAGGTGACTGCCTAAAGAGCAAGAACTTTGTATCACAGACTAATGAGGTATTATGCAAGCTGATAGCATATAACATAACAGTTCTGATAAGTGCCATGTATGAATTGAAAATAGAACCGATACTATCTTTAAATATCACTTGCTAATTTATTATTGAGTTTGCTAATAAATTACGATTAATTAGCAGATAAAATAGCAAAGCCCTCCTTACCTGCTTGTTTTTATACTTTAACAAATAATTATTAGTGTGGCTTTTATGATAGAGAATCCAGGCAAGAAGGCTCCTGAAGTTGTTAACGTTGTAATAGAGATACCTAAGGGAAGCAACGTAAAGTATGAATACGATATCGAAAACAAGATAATGAAGGTTGACCGCATTCTCTATACAGCAATGTCATACCCGTTCAATTACGGGTTTGTGGCAGGGACGATGGGTGAGGATGGGGATCCGCTTGACATCCTGGTAATAAGCAACACCCCATTCGCAACTGGCACATTGGTAGAGGCACGGCCCATTGGCATAATGTTGATGAAGGATGAAGAGGGAATAGACAGTAAGGTAATTGCAGTCCCAACCAAGAAGGTTGATGCTGAAATGGAGAATGTTAATGATGTTGCAGACCTCCCTGAATCAGTAAAAAAGAAGATAGGCCACTTTTTCTCATACTACAAGAGCATAGAACCAGGCAAGTGGGTAGAGATAACCGGCTGGAGGGGTGCGAAGGAGGCAAAAGGAGAAATAGAAAAGTCAATCAAAAGAAAGAAGTAACCTATGCATTTACCATATTAAGCAATTCATTAAGCAGCACTGGAATTTGCGTTACATCGTCACTATCACTGAAATGACCCCTGTTTGATTCTAGGATTAATTTTGCGTTAAGATTATTGCCAAACGTTTTTGCCTGCCCTATAGGAACATATGGATCATTGTCCGAATATATTACTACGGATCTAGTGCAGTGTCTTTTTACCGCATCCCAGTCTATTGGCGTTTCAACCCATGGCTTTGCTATTTGGATATCTTCGCTTTGATCCAGATTTGTGAGATTCATCCATGGGGCTACAAGAATAACGCCACCGGCTGAGGCACCATCCGGAAGGATTGATAGGTATCTGGCTATCGCCTGGCATCCTATACTATGGCCAACAAAATAAGTATCTTTATTCGCACTGCCGACCAGACCTGAAAGAAAATTCACCCAATCATCTATTTTAGGTCTATCAGTATCCGGCATATCCGGAGTTGTTGCAGCTATCCCTTTGCTTTCCAGCTCTTCCTTAAGCCATGGCAGCCATGCCTCTGCGGAATTTCCGCCCCATCCGTGTATTATGAATGCTCTTTTCATCTGATCGCTATTTCATCTCTTCGTTGTTCTCCCAGGTCTGGGTTGTTGATTTCCTTCTCAATGGCCTGTATATGTATTCATGGCCCCAAGGATCTCTTACCTTGACCTTGTAAGGCCTTACATGAGTGTATTTTGACAATTGGAATTCGTCCTTTGCGGGTTCCTGGTCAAGCATAGGGCCCTGCTTTGGCTCATATTTTGGTTCCTTGTCGGTTTTTACAATTGTTATGCATGATACAGGACATTCATTCGGGCAGATCATGCAGCCTGTGCACTTGGAGACCTGTATAGGGTATTCTGTCATGAATTCTGCTTCGTCCTTTTCCTTGTTTGTATCCTCAACCTTTGCATGGCTGGGCCTTGTAAAATCCAGCGCATTGACAGGGCAGGCATCGCCGCATATGCCGCATTGTATGCATGTGCTGTTGTCGAATGTGAATTTGAACGGCATGCATATACCCCTTATTTCTTTTGCTGCTGTTGTGCAGGCTCGACATCCTTTACGATCGGCTTTGGTTTGGGCTCTAGGAACCTGTTGAATACGCCGCCCTTGAATGAATATACGATTGCAACCAAGCCGCACAACAGCAGTATAGTGAACGTTACGTAGAATGTGTATATTGAAAGTGCAGGATTGTTGATGGAATTAAAGTATTGGTTTGCAAAGCCCCATATGTTGCTAGCGCTTGCGGAAACCGTTGGGGGCAGGATTGCAAGAGCTATCGGGCTCTCGGTAACTAATATTATCCCTGTTATGTACAACGCTGCCCCTATTAGCACTAGTATCGTGACTATGCTATTGTAGAAGGAATTCTCATCAGTGTCTACTATAAGTATCATGACTAGCGCCATTGCAAAGAAATCTATTGCGAGGGGTGCAAATGGCACAGCTATTGGAAAATCCTGGTATATGCCTGGCCAAAATAGCATAAATCCTAGAAACACCATTAGGAATATGCTTGCATCACGAAGGATGACATAAAGAAGCCACCATATGTCCGCTGCAAGCCTGAGGGTGAATTTCTTTAATACCCTTAAAAAGTACACCCTTGCTATTTGTATTGAGACTGCAAGAAGGCTGAGAAGGGTAAGTATAACAGCTATTGTGTTTTCAGTATAAGTGGCAAGCGATGTTACATATATGCCAGATAATGCAGTTGCATTTATGCTTGTGGCCTGAAGCAGTAAGTCAATCAAACAATCACTATCTTAGTAAAAGCAACTAACCTTTTTATACTTAGCTTTTTACTGACTCATATATTTCAGCAGCGCCGCTTGCGAGTATTAGGGCAACAAGCATTGTAACAAGTATGTATCCAGGCAGTATCGGGTATTTTGCAACGTATACAAGTATAAGATATGAGAATGTGACAAACTTTAGCACGTTCTTTGATCCTCTTGCAGCACTTGAGGATGTTAGAATATAGCCTATTCTTGTCTTCATTTTTGATGATGTCCCCTTTGCAGCCATGAGCGCATCGGCTATGGAGTGCCTTATTATCACTATTATTACAACAAAGATCGGGATTATTGAAAGCGCTGAGAATACAACCCATAATGTATACTCCATTATCCTGTCTCCTGCAAAATCAAACCTCGGGCCATATTTGAACTTCTTTCCTATTCCCTGCTTAAACGCTTTTATTTGCCTTGCGTCTTTCTTGCTGCCCAACGAGTAATTGATATACATTGATGGTGATATGATTCCTTTGCTGGCCTCATGAAGTGCAAGATAGCCGTCAACACCATCCATTAGGAATGCAAGTGCAAGAAGTATTATTGTGACAATCGCGTTGAACTTTATGACTATAAGCCAGGCGATAAAAACGATTAGCGCTATTCTGAATATCGTTGCAAGATCTGCGCTTCGCATAAATAGTCTACTCTTTTTGTCTTTTTAAGAAGTAAATATTAGATGGTAGTATACCGCAGCAATATAAACTGCGGCTCAGCCTACCACCAAGTGATAAAATGTAATAGTATCCACGTATGCAAGGAATAAATACCTATCGTTTTGAATACTTGTTTAAAATTTATATTTTGTTGAGGAAAAACTGATCTTCCCCGAACCAAAACATATAAGTATTTAATTGATTGTAATTTATTTGTTATAATTGTAGCTTACTGAATTCTGAAGTTTTCACGACCAGAATGTTATTGTGCTACGTTATGGCTGATGATATGACAATTGTAGATGTAAATAAGAAAATAGACAAAGGCTTCTTAGTGCTTTTAATGACCACAAGTGTGGAAATGCAATTAAGAACGGTACGGTCCGGATCTGATATCGAAAGGGCAATGGTTGCTGCTAATAGGAATTTATCACCAAATCTGCGCAGAGAGCTTGAAAGGGATAGCAATCCGATAGTTAAAAAAATAGCATTGGAGACCAGTGTTATTTTTGCCCCAAAAGCCATTGGTAAATTTATGCGACGTGATGATCCAACGGTTAGGGTAGATATTATAATTGCGCAATTTGAGGCAGAAAGAAATTCTGGTGAAAATGCTGTCTAACTTTTCTCAACCGTTTGTTGAAAATGGTTATATGCAATTTTATATGTAGTATCAAAACCTAAAGAAACAGATAGGTTTAAAGTTTTTAATTGGCACAATATGTTGTACTTTATAAGGTAATAAAATGGTTTTGCAACTAATACTTGGCATAATAGCCGCAGTAATTGTAATAATACTGCTCATAATAGTCCTTCTTTACAATGGCTTTGTAAGCAAGAGGAACCGCGTGCAGGATGCATCTGCGCAGATAGACGTGCAGTTAAAAAGACGATACGACCTGATACCTAACCTGGTGCAGGCTGTCAAGGGCTACATGACATACGAGAAGAGCGTACTAACAACAGTAACAAATCTGCGAAGCTCCATAGTATCGGGCTCTATGCAGGACAAGGCGCAGGCAAACAACCAGATCTCGCAGGCTCTTAAGACCATATTCGCTGTTGCAGAAAACTATCCAGACCTTAAGGCATCGCAGAACTTTATGAACCTTCAAGATGAGCTTACCGATACAGAAAACAAAATATCATATGTAAGGACCTCATACAACGACTATGTGCTCGATTACAATAACGCATTGCAGACATTTCCGGGAAACATTTTTGCTGCACGATTCAATTTCCAGAAGGCTGACTTCTTCCAGTCACCCGATGAGGCGAAGGAACCTGTCAAGGTCGACTTTAGCGATGTCAATAATCCGCAAGCGGCAAATTCAAAGCAGGCGGCTGGCCAGGCCCCTGCAGCAGCAAAGAGTGCAGGTAAGAAGCAGGGCAAGGACAAGAAGAGCAGCACCTGAAGCTCTCTTTTTAAGATCGTGTGGTAGTATTCATGACAAGTTTCTTTGATGAGATAAGCGCAAATAGGCTGAAATCCATATTGCTTATGCTTATTTTCGGCGCGATATTTGCAGGAATTATTTTCCTTTTTGTTGTACTTCTTGGCGGTGGAGTAATAGCATTTGCAATAGGCGTACTCATAATAATAGCATATGCCGCAATATCCTACTTCTACGGAAGCAAGCTAGTGCTTAAGATGTCTAAGGCACAGGTGGCGGATAAAGACCAATACAGGCAGCTTTATGACATAGTTGAAGGGCTGGCCGCAGCCTCGCAGTTGCCGGTGCCAACAATTTACATAATCAACGACCCTAGCCCCAACGCCTTTGCAACTGGAAAGAACAAGAAGACTGCAAGCATTGCTGTGACATCAGGGCTTCTGGCCATGATGAACAGGAACGAGCTTGAAGGGGTTATAGCCCATGAAATGTCACATATAGCTAACAACGACATACAGTTTATGCTCTTTGCCATAGTTTTTGCCGGGTGCATAGGGCTTATGGCAGCTGTAATAAGGAATATATTCCTCTTTGGGGCGTTAAGCGGTGGAGGCAGAAAGAATGAGGGAATATTCATAATAATCGGTCTTGTAGTAGGTATTCTTGCACCATTGTTTGCGCTTCTTTTGAGGTTTGCAATATCAAGAAGGAGAGAGTACATGGCAGATGCGAATGGCGCACGAATAATAAGGGCACCAGATCACCTTGCAAGCGCGCTGAAGAAGATACAGGGTTATGAGAGCAAGCCTATGGCGCAGCCCGTTAAGAATGCGAACGAGATAACCTCACCGCTTTACTTTGAGAATCCTTTGAGCAAGAAGTCCTTTATGAACCTTTTCTCAACGCATCCGCCAATACAGGACAGGATAGACAAGCTAGAGCATATGTATTGAGCCGACTTCACAAATAGAAAGATGCCATTATATTTATTATTTATTCCTTTGTTGGTCTTAAAATTTCTGCGAGCCTTGCAACCTTTTGCTGAACACGTGATATGTCATCCTCAATCTCTTTAAGCAGGACGTTTACATCGCCAGAGCAACGCTCTGGCGTGTCTCTAGCTAAGCCAACAATCACAGATGCAACCTTGTCAGGTTTGGTGTCCATATCGAGGTCGAAACGCCTGCCATATTTGATAGCATTGTCATCAGAATAGATGTCGAGGGACATAGGCTGATTACCTGGAAACAAGCAAACGCATTGGTCTATAGTTTCTTTTCCGGTTAGAACGTGAAGTTTACCCTTTTCATCCAATGTACGAATTCCCCCTTCTTTAAGTCCTTTTCTAATATCTGTCCATAACCAATTTCCTTTTAATTCAACTATTAATTCAGGCATATAGCTAAGAATTTCTTCTTGAGATCTGAATGTCCTGTATCCATTCTCATTTAGGTACCTTATAGTCTTTGGATGATTTCTGCCTTTTCCGATAAACAAGGACGGTTTCCCACCGCAGTCTATCTTTCTGAGTCTTGCGGACGCTGTTTCCGCACCTCTATTTATCGTTACTGTTGTTGCTACTATAATATCACTATTAATTTACTGTTCATTTAAATATATATACCTAATGTTTCGCGAATATGGAATTTTGCAGTTTAAAAGCCTGCGGTTTTTAGGTTTTTTTATTTCTTAACAAGCATGAAACGTTCCTTATTTTCTGATGGCTTTTTCATCCAGTCAACTAGGTCCCTTACGAAAATAAGCTCCTTGTTGTATTCTGCTTGGTATATAACGCACACAGTATCAGTTGCCTCTTGAATTCCCAATCCGATTACCTTGTAAAAGGCATCTGGATTCTTATAATGGACATATATGCCGCCGATCTTGACTTGCCCCTTTGCTGCAGCTAACTCCTTTTCCAATTCCTCGTGAGATTTATTTGGCATTCGAGCACATCAAAGTATTTTCTAGTCAAGTATAATCTGCAGTCTAACTTTCATACAATTTAGGGTTTTCTAACTGTATAAGTGCCATGCGCACTGCCTCCTTTGTGTATTCCTTCCTACTTAGTCTGTGTTTTGTTAATTCGTATATGACACCCACTGAATGGCCGATCTCTCTGTCCTCTGTTAAGCCTGCTGCGTAATAGGCCTGATTAAGGTCGATGCCCTCGTTGAAGATCTTCTCCGTAACTACATGCGGGCATTCAAATGCGGATGATAGCCCTATATGATATTCAGTTCCATTATAGATTGCGCATGCAGTTATATTCATAAACCCTGTCTTGGTATTTGGAACTCCCATAAAGCCAGATTCTATTCCAAAACTGTATTCGCATCCATTGAAGGCGTTTTTGGCTCTGGTCATGGCCCCCTGAATTGTTTCATCAATTGATTTTGGTTGTTTCGAGGTGCCAGAGTCAACTGAAAGGCTAGAGATCTCTGAATTTCGTAAAAGTTCATAATCATTAATGATCTCACTTACAGCCTCTACTTTTGCGGAATTCTTAGATGCTATATTAATCCTCATTAAACCACTTGCTTCTACGTCTTCATATATGTTAGAATAACTTTCGCTATGGGATTTGATTGATTATCTCCTTGGCCTGTCCTTGCCTCCGAATCTTTGGGGGCGTTTATTGCCTTGCTTGGCCCCGAATGAACCTCCGCCCTGCCTTGGCCTTTGCCATTCCCCGCGCTGCTCCGGCTGATACGCCCTTTGTGGCCTTGCAGGCGATGCATTTATCTTCTTTATCGCCTTTTCAAGATCCTCTTTCAGCTTCTCGGCTATGAAGTTCTTTGTGAAATAATCCGCTTTCAGCGCTATGCTTACCTTTGTTGCATATACCCTTGCTATCCTTCCGCGCTTGTCCCTGGGGCCGTTGCTTATCTCGGCAAGCTTGAACAGCACCCCGTACTTAGGGGGCTTGCTGCCGAACTTTATGTGCTTGAATAATGCCTTTTCAGCTCCAAGTAGCTGGACTGTGCTTGCAGGCATTGTCGCAAGCCTTTCAAGCGAGCCGGCCCTGCTCAGGAGCTCTGCCGCTATCTTCTCGTCTGTAAGATATGTCGCATTTGGCATTATCGCTGTAGATGTTAGCTTGATATATGCCTCGAGTCCCAAAAGCGTATCATACATCTGATTGCTCAGCTTTGCAAAGTGGAGTATTGCCTCTTTCTCGCTATCGGACATGTCCCTGCCCATTGTTGAATTTGCCTTATTGTAGATTGAGTCGACTTTTTGGGCTTCGCTGAATATTGAGCCTATCTGCTCCTTGCTTATCCCGCTCTTGCTGTTGAGCACTATTGCAAGGTCTGCAAGCGTCTTGGGATTTGTTATCTTTATCTCAGGGAAGTATATGCCGTACCATTCGCTGAGCCTCTCGAATATCAGGTTGTAGGACTTGTTAGTCTCAAGGTATGCGTTTATCGCCTGCATAAGCGCATGCTCCTCGTTGCTGTATGAGCTGGTGATGCCTTCCTTGGCCTTCTTTATCATGCGTTCCCGCATTTCCTCAAACGGTTCCCTTGCCAGATTAACACCTAAAGTATGTGTTGATATTTTATACCTAAATAAGACAATAATAGATTAGTAAAAGGTAATATTAATGCTTTTCTAGCCTAATTATTACCAATACATATTGCGGTATTTTCATGAAGATGGACGATCTTATAGCCTTTGCGAAGGCAAAGGGCTTCTTTTGGCCCACAGCCGAGATATACGGAGGCATTGCAGGATTGTATGATTATGGACATCTTGGCACGCTTATGAAGAGGAGGTTTGAGAATGCATGGCTGGCTTATTTTGTAGAAAGGAATAGGGATTATTACCTTATAGATGGCTCTACAATGCTGCCGGAAAAGCCGCTTGTCGCATCAGGGCATGCCGAAAGGTTCAATGACATACTTGTAGGATGCTCAAAATGCCATACTTACTACAGGGCGGATGTCATGCTTGCAGAAGCAAAAATAGAGGTTTCTGAGGGCGCTGATGCAGATGAGATTGACAGGCTGATAAAGAGGCATGATGTGAAATGTCCAAAGGACAAAGGGGAATTCCTTCCTGCAAAGGCATTCAACATGATGATAGATGTGCATCTAAACCCCGAAAAGACAGAAAAGGGGTATCTGCGACCTGAGACTGCTCAATCTGTATACCTCAATTTCTTCAGGGAATTCAATGTACTTAGGAAGAGCCTTCCAATGGGGCTTGCAATAATAGGAAAGGCCTACAGGAACGAGATATCACCAAGACAGGGCCTATACCGCATGCGCGAGCTTACCCAGGCAGAGCTACAGATATTCTTTGATCCCTCCAGTTTCCCAACAGATTTTGAGAGCGTCAAAAATTTGGAGATGAATGTTGTGCCTTACAAGGCAAATGCAGTAAGGATAACAGCCGAGAGGCTGTGCAAGGAATATGAAATACCTGAGTTCTATGCCTATCATATGGCAACCATAAACAGATTCTACAAGGAGGTACTAGGTGTTCCTGACGAAAAGATACGCTTCCTTGAAAAGGGCGGAGACGAAAAGGCATTCTACAATAAAATACACATGGACATAGAGATAGATGTGGAGAGCTGGAACGGCTTCAAGGAGGTTGGAGGGCTTCATTACAGAGGCGATTACGACCTTACAGCACACACAAAGGGTTCGAATCAGGATCTATCTGTTTCAATTGATGGCAAAAAGATAATGCCGCATGTCCTTGAATTGAGCTTTGGCGTTGACAGGAATGTATGGATGCTTATTGATCTCTTTTATAAGGTAGATGGCGAAAGGAAGATTCTAAAATTGGAGCCTTGGCTGGCTCCATTCGCAGTGGCATTACTCCCATTGCAGAAAGATGATCAGATAAATGAAAAAGTCAAAGAAATACAGGACATGCTCAGCAGCAAATTCAGGATCTTTGTAGATGAATCAGGATCGATAGGGAGAAGATATGCCAGAATGGATGAGATAGGCACTCCGTTCTGCATAACTGTAGATTTTGAGACTGTGAAGGAAGGTTCTGGCGATTACAATACAGTTACAATAAGATATAGGAATGATAAAGAGCAGGAAAGGGTCGCCATAACGGAACTGCCTAAGTTCTTGGAGGCTGAGATAACATATTAATAACGTGCTTGCAAGATGATTGAATGAGTTACTATACACTTACTCCTAATGGCATGACGGTAAAAGATTTCGATATAAAGCACACGTTAGAAAGCGCACAGCCGATGACTTTCTATGCGGATTATGATTTTGGAGACGGTGTTGTAAAGTATACAAGCGAAGGACGGTTCATAAAAGCTGTATTTTTAGGCAATAGCAGAGATTGCAGCGTTGGATTATATTCAAACGACATTGGTTTCGCAAAAAAGGATTTTGTAAAAAGGTTTGCGCTGAAAGACAACATGGAAGACATATATTCACATATTTCCACAGATGAGTACTTAATCTCATCAATAAAAAGATATCATGGAATGAGGGTAACCATCAATGACCCTTGGGAAACCACGCTGTGCTTCATAATGTCACAGTACAATAATGTTAAGAGGATAAGACTTATAATAAAGAATTTCATATCAGAATTCGGCGAGGAGATAACTGATAACAATGGAAAGAGAATAGCAAAGAACTTCCCTACAAGCGAGGAGCTAACAAAATTCACAGAAAAAGATTTCATAGGATGCGGCGCAGGATTCAGAGCAAAATACATAGTAAAGGCTGCAGATTACTGTACAAACAATTTGGATTTATATAAGTTGAAAAACAAGAGTTATGATGAAATCAAGGAACAGCTTATGGAGATAACAGGAGTAGGTGACAAGGTAGCTGATTGTATAGCACTCATGGGCTATGGTAAGATGGAGGCATTCCCGATAGATGTATGGATAAAAAGGACGCTTGAAGGTATATACTTCAAAGGGAAGAGCAAAAGGATCATAGACCTACATAAATTCGCAGAAGATAGATGGGGAATTTATAGGGGTTATGCACAACAGTATTTATTCCACCAATCTAGAACTACTTAGATGATATTATGGCAACGCTTGATAACGACATAAAATTAATATCCGAAGCCCTTGCGAAGAAACAGAAAGATTTTGACACTGCAATGGGTCTGATGAGAGATGTGATAAGGGAATCTGCACAGGCAATAACAATGCTGCACAACAACAAAGAAGATGAGGCAGCGAAAAAGATTGACTTTGCATACAACATGGTAAAGACGCTCAATAAATTTGACGCTGATTTCTCTTACAATACAAAGCAGGCATACCAGGAATATGCAGAGGCAAAGATATTCTTTGAGATAAAGACAAATGGCACAATACCAGCATACAAAAAGGTTGGTGTCGACCAAGAGTCATATCTTATGGGACTAATGGATGTCATGGGCGAACTAAAGAGGGAAATACTTGAGGCGCTCAGGGAGAACAAGGTAAAGGAGGCTGAGCATTATTTCGAAAAGATGCGTGACATATTTGATGGAACAAGAAGCGTAAGGTTCGCTGAGGCGGTGCTGAACGGCTTCAGGAGAAAGCAGGATGTAGCAAGAATCCAGATAGAAAGCGCAGGCAGCGAGATATTATCATTCAAAAAGAGATAATATGGACTTAAGATTAAATGCAAATGCTATTGTGACCAATTCTAATGGTCAGCTATTAGTGATTAAACTTGCGAATGGCACATTTGCAGTGGGTATTTGCATTCCGGGAGGAGGTGTAGAAGCAGGAGAGATTAGTCTGGTACTGTAAAGAGAGAGATTTTGGAAGAGACAGGAATAGAGGTTAGAGACATTAAGCCTTTTGGTTTTTGTGAATTATTCGGCTTCATCCCATAATTCAATAACGGCGTGAATAGCGGAATTTCTAGAGGACAATTTTTATCCTTTTTCTGACCTACTCAAAACATGGGAAAACCCAAAAAGAGGGTGAACCCGAAGGTGGTAAGTAGAGTTGATAGGAACCTTGAAGAATTGACTGTAAAAGAGGCAAAGAAGTTCGTTGATAGACTTCCCCCACCATGGGAAGAATACAGCAGAGGCCGACCAGTAATACACAACAGTAGAACCGTATTTGTGTTATGTTTATTGATGGTCTCTCTGAATTTCACCTATGACAAGATGGCATCAGAAATGAGGAAGGAATACCTTGAGAAATTACTCAAGGTCAACAACCTTCCAAGTCGCAGTGTCTTGAATAGAGGTATGCTGCGCCTTAATCAGAAATACGTCAGGAGATTTAATAAATGTCTTGTCAGGAAGATTCTCAAAAGAGGAAGGTTGACGATTGTTGTGGATTCAACAGGCATACGTCTGAAAACCAGTAGCTCATGGTATGATATTCGGATAAAGAGGCAAAACAAAAGAAAGGACAATGCAAAAGTACATATTGCGCTCAGTATTAACAGAAATGTTATTACCGAATACAAAATAACGAACTGGAAAAGGAATGATTCACCGCAACTTGAGTTTCTCTTGAGAAACATCGACGAACTCATTGCAGTTCTTGCAGATTCAGGTTATCCATCAATAAAGAATTTTGATATCGTCGCAAAGAAGGCAGGCAGACCATTCATCAAGTTCAAGAAGAATGCGGGCAAAAATGGTTCTAAAGTATGGGACGAGATGGTTGATTTTTCAAGATCGTATAAGGAAATTTACGATACAATTTACCACCTCCGTTCGATAATAGAAAGTATAATGTCTGCTCTGAAAAGACGATACGGAAATTATGTTAGGGCGATAAAGACAAAGGCAAGAAATATGTCCATTGCCTTGAGAATACTTGCCTTCAACATCAAACAAACACTCTACGATAAGACCGCAACACGACTCGGTCTTCCATATTGGGTACATTGCTGACCAGTGAAAAACGACCAATGTAGGTTCAACAGTTAGTGGATACTTTATTCTACTTTCTAATCCCACATAGATTTATTGAATTTTTGATTATAATCTGTGAAAATAGTCTACCAACTCTTTACAGAGGATGGAATAATTGTTTTCAGATGTCAATTATTTATGGGA
>CAVXKJ010000009.1:0-47958 GCA_963762355.1 uncultured Microcaldota archaeon
TTAAATTCGAGGCAAAAACAAAGGAAAAGTATGAGCTTCTGAAAAGCCAGGCGAGCGCAATCCTGCACGGATGCCCAGAAATCGATTTTTCGAAAGGTGTAAACACCCACGCTCTGGCATAAACCACTGAAATCCGGCGTTTACTTCTCCAATTCCTCAAAAAGCTAAGGTATATAAAAACATAGACTATAAATATAATAACTACTGACGGATAGAAACACACGAAAGATCACATAATCGAGATCTTTTTTTAACTCTAAACTAAAGGGTCTATTATGCACAGGGGCTCTATGCAATATTGGCAACATAGGCGCGCTAGGAAACGCCTGCCTAGAGTGCGCTCTAACCCTAACAGCATAAAAGAACCGATAACACTCAATCTTGTCGCTTATAAGGTCGGCATGGCACATATCAACATGATTGACGATTCAGAGGCTCCATCTAAAAACCTCGAGATAAGCACTTCATGCACAATCCTTGAAGTTCCTCACATAGAGATGTATGGCGCAAGGTTCTACACCAAGGACGTACATGGCTACAAAAAGGCATCTATGGAATTCAAGAACAAGGATATCGCAAAGAAGATGAAGCAAAATACAGTTAAGAATGACGAGACAAAATTCAACTCAATGAAAGACAAGCTCAAGGAATTCTCAGACATAACAGCACTTCTTGTTGCATATCCAAAGGGCCTCAGCGTTGAACAGCACCATATCCTAACATTTGAATCTGCGATAGGCGGCAACATCGAGGACAAATTCAATTTCCTTGAATCAAAGCTCGGCAAGGAGGTCAAGGTATCTGAAATATTCAAGAACGGCGAGTACATTGATCTTAGCTCTGTGACAAAGGGCAAAGGCTGGGCAGGCACAATAAAAAGATTCGGCACCGCAAGGCTCTTCCACAAGGCAACACAGAAGGTGAGGCACGTTGGAACGCACGGCGCAATGAGTCCAGGCAAGGTTCTCTTTACGGTTCCGATGGCAGGCCAGCTTGGCTTCAACTACAGGACAGAGACAAACAAGCGCATATTGAGACTGGGTACATCTGCCGATGTAAGCAAGATAAACCCGAAATCGGGATTCACTAATTATGGTAATGTTAAGAAGGATTACATAATAGTAAAGGGATCTGTTCCTGGCCCCTCTAAGAGGCTTGTGCGCGTAAGGAAGTCAGCGACAAGGAATTATAAGGGAATTAAGGAGCCGAAGATAGATTATATCTCAACAACGAATTGATATTTATGGAAGCTGATGTGTTATCTCTTGATGGAAAGCAAAAAGGCAAGGTAGCACTGCCAGAAGCATTCGAGGAGCTAGTTAGACCCGAGCTTATCCAGAGGGCAGTCCATGCGGAGAACACAAGGCTGCTGCAGCCACAGGCACACTATCCGCTTGCCGGCATGCAGAATACTGCAAGATATTATGGAAGGATGCACTCATATAGGACAGGAAGGCACATGGGCCAGGCTATAAGGCCAAGGCAAAAGCTAGGTGGAGGACGTCAGGGCCAGGTAAGGGTAGTTCCATCCGCAGTCTCAGGAAAGCGCGCACATCCACATCTTGCCGAGAAAATACTCATCGAAGATATGAACAAAAAAGAGTACCAGAAGGCAATTGCAAGCGCAGTCTCTGCAACAGCAATGCACAATGGCACACTTAGGATGCCTATTGTAATCACCAACGAAATCGAATCAATATCAAAGACAAACGAGATGTTAAAACTATTCACTATGCTTAAGCTTGCTGACAAAAAGAGCGCACCAAAGGTGCATATAAAGAAGGGGCTTAGACGCTCAACAAGACAGAGGCACTACAAGAAATCCGTGCTTCTGATAATAAGCAAGGATGCAAACGCTATAAAGGCAGCAAGGAACATCGCAGGCGTTGACGCATGTATGGTATCCAACATAACTGCAAATCTTCTTGCACCTGGAGGACTTTCAGGAAGGAAAACAGTCTGGAGCGAGCATGCGATAAAGGAGGTAAACGAATCGATAAAGGGGCTAAGTCTATCGTGAGGTTATGGCAGGGAAAAGTTTATCAGGGAGCAAAATGAAAAGGATAGCCGAATCAGACTTAACTAAAATGTTGAGGCAATTAAATAGTGGCACACTGGAGTTATACAGGGTACAACGTAGGCTTGATGGTGCTGTCGAAGATCTTAACACTGTAAGGAAAAAAGTTACCAAGGTATCTGACCAATTAACAAATATTTTAAGCAAACCAAAAAGTGAATAAAATGAGCATACTTATACACCCGCTTGCAACAGAAAAGGCTGTAGGGATAGTTGACAAGAACAACGTGATAACATATATGGTTGATTTCAGGGCAACAAAAACTGAAATCAAGAAGGAATTTGAAAGATCATTCAGCGTAAAGGTAAAGCACATTAACACGATAAACATGCCGAAGAACACCAAGAAGGCATTCATAAAGCTCGCGAAGGGCTTCAATGCGTCTGATGTGGCGGTCAAGCTCAAGATGGTAGGTTAATTATGGGAAAGAAGATGAGGCAGCAGCGAAGGGGAAAAGGCTCAAATGTGTACAGGAAGCTTCCAAACACATTCGACATCAGCGTAGGCTATCCCCGCACCACCAAGAATGAGCTAATCGGAGAGGTAATAGGAATGGTAAACCACACGGGCCATACAACCCCACTGATGGAGGTTCTTTACGAGGATCTATCAAGCGGGTACCTGTTGGCCCCTGAGGGCATAAAGATAGGGGACAAGGTTCACATAGGCGAGAAGCCTGTATATTCAATAGGCAGTGTTATAAAACTTGGCAACATACCAGAGGGAGTCCCTATATATAATGTCGAATCACATCCTGGCGACGGCGGAAAGTTTGTAAGGAGCGCAGGGGGCGCAGCATATGTTGCAGCGCATCTTGGCAACAACACTACAATATCAATGCCATCAAAGGCCATGGTCCAGCTTAGCAACGAATGCAGGGCGCAGCTTGGGGTGCTTGCAGCTGGAGGAATGACAGACCAGCCTCTTGTAAAGGCAGGAAAGAATCATTATATCATGCGTGCAATAAACAGGACATGGCCTACAATAAGGGGAGTAAAGCAGAACCCTGTAGACCATCCATTCGGAGGCAAGCAGCACCACAAAGGAAAGAGCAGCATGACATCAAGGAATGCACCTCCAGGAAGGAAGGTAGGCCACATAGCAGCAAGCAGAGTAGGAAGAAAGAAGAGATGATATCATGGTATTTAATAAACGAGGATACCTTCATATGAGCAAGTCATCACCCCTCCCAGCGGTTACTGTAATTTCAATTCTTGCCGCAGCAACGTTTTACTCTGCAATGTACCATGAAATCAAACCGTCAAGCGAAATCAAAACGCTTGAAAGCGCAGGGTTTATACCTATACTTAGGGATAGTGTGTGTGAGGCAAAAGGCAAGAAATTAGATATTAAAATAATAAGGACTGACAAAGAACAAGTAGTTTTATACAGATGTGCTGAAAAAGAGAAAAATCCAAAGTGATATTATGGCTTCCATTTCAAGAAATAGAAATTCCAGAACTGATCCTTTACTTACTCTTAGTGCGGCTGGAATAGCTGTTGGAGTTGCAATAGGAATTGGATTATTTCAACCACAACAGTATAAAGATAAAGACAACGAAATAAATAGACTGAAGGCCGATGGATTTTCTGTCATACAAAGAACAGACCTGTGCGCAGAAAGAAAAGATGGTAAAGTGCTACGCATAGAAATAGTAAATACAAAAACAGCAGATGTCATTTTAGGGAAATGTATAACGCCAGAGGTAGAAAAGAAGTGATATTATGGCAGAACGAATAGCATTCAGGGGGAAAACGCAAACCGAACTTTCAGGGCTGACAATGGAGCCATATATGGATATGATAACATCAAGGCAGCGACGCACCATAAAGAGGAATGCAATGAACTACAAGAAGCTCATCGAAAAGGTAAAGAGATACAAGGAGAAGAACATAACAAAACCTATAAGGACACACATACGTGAGGCCGTGATAAGGCCAGACTGGGTTGGCATGAACTTCGAGGTTCATTCCGGAAAGGAATTCAAGAAGATAACAATAACTGCAAACATGCTTAATCACACGATAGGACAGTATGCATACACAACAAAGAGAGTGCAGCACTCAGCTCCAGGAATAAGGGCAACAAGGGGAAGCAAGTTCCTCGCGGCGAAGTAAATGGGAGGATATTCATACAATCTTGACAGAAAGGATGCGGTCTTTGCCAGCACAAGCGATCTAAATGCAAGCTTCAAGGATCTGTGCTGCGTATGCGACGCCGTGAGATACAGGGCAGTGCCCAACGCGATAGCGGTGCTTGACGGAGTGATAAATGATGGAAGGCCGATCGAATTCAGAAGGCACAACAGGTACATGGGATCAAGGCACGAGCTTGGCGGAAAGAAGGGAAGATATCCAATGAAGTGCGCTGCAATGGTAAGGAAGGTAATAGTCAATGCCGTAGCAAATGCTAGAAATAAGGGGGAAGATCCAGACTCAATGTATATTGTGCATGCATGTGCAAACAAGACATATGAGATTCCAAGATCGCCACCAAAAGGCATAAGGGCAGTAAGGACAGGAGGTTATGGATACACCCCAATGAGAAGAAGCAATATCTCGTTTGCAAAGATTGAAATAGGGATTGCGAGCAAGGACAAGAAAGAACTAGGCTCAAGAATGAAAAGAGTACTTAAAGCGGTATCAAAGGCCGAAAGGCCTGCAAAAGTTCAGCAGCAACCAAAGCAGCAGAAAAAGGAGCAGCCTAAAACCAAGTCGATAAAACCACTGGAAGCACAGAAAGCAGAAAAGGCAGTAACATCAAGCACCACAGCACAACAAAAGCCAGGCGATGCAAAAGGACCAGCCAATACTACATAGGATATGGTGTGTATATATGACACAAAGAACTAGCGACCAAATAAGGATTCAAAGAATAAAGGCACAGCACCTTCCCATTATTAATGCCCGCCGTAAACATATAATCGAATTACTAAGAAAAAAGCAACAACAATTATGGTGGGTTACTAGAATGCTTCGCAGATATGCAGCAAGTTCGAGAACTCAATCGAGAAACATATTCCAGCAGGCACATACAGGTACAAAAAATGGAAATAACAATCAATAAAAGATAAATGGTGAATTAATGCCACAAGTAAACCAGAACATAAAGATACCGCGAATAATGTCTAATCGGAACAAAAGAGTTACGCTGCTTAGACAAAAAGAGCAGCAAAGAGATATACTTCGCCAGCCTGCTAATAACCCATTCGCCAAATTGGCGAGAAAGCCAAAAGGTGTATAATTGGCAATAGAAACAAAATTCATAAACGATTCGATAATCAAGCTAAACATATCCAAATATCTTGGGAAGGAGCTTACGCGCGCCGGCTTTTCACGCGTCGAGATCCAGAAGACACCAATTCTCACAAGGATAACTGTCTTTGTTCTTAACCCAGGCCGTGTTATAGGAAGGGGAGGGCGCACCATAGATTCAATAACCGATACAATACGCACCCGCTTCAAGGTTGAAAACCCACAAGTCAATGTTATGGAAGTTGAGAACAAGATGCTTGAGCCGCTCATTGTTGCAAAGAACATAGCGGAGAAGCTAGAACGGGGCATAAATGCAAGAAGGGTATTGCAGTCAACCCTCAGGGAGATAATACAGAACGGCGCTCTGGGCGCAGAGATAGTTGCAAGCGGAAAGCTTGCTGCAAAAGGGGCCCGCGCAAAATCAATAAGGAAGAGCCTTGGGTACATACCAAAAGCCGGAGACGTTACAGAACTTGTAATGGAGGCAAATTCAACCGCATACTCAAAATACGGCGCAATAGGCGTAAAGGTGCGCATCGTTCCGCCAGGAACGGTATTCCCTGACAGGGAACTCAAGGCAATAGAGATTCCAAAGTCGATACTGAACAGCTATTAGGTGTAATCATGGCATCTGGAGCAGCCTCTAAGCAAAAAAAGACACTAGAATTTCCCACATGTGGATTACTAAGGCAAACCACATTCATAATAGATAAAAATTACACCGATGCTCTATCTACTTTTAATAAAGCACGTACAAATGCATTGTCCCTACGGGATTGTGGAATAAGAAGCGAATATGTAATACCTATTATAGATACACTTTATGCTACACGTCTAAGGAAAATTGCTGTAATTGATTCTAAAGCAAAAGGTATAATGAAAATTGGGTCTGGCGAAGCCAGAAAACGTATAAGAGAAGCTCAGCACGCCGTAGCAAAATTATCTGGGACTTATGAATATGGTACTATGAGGCCGATTTCAGAGATGATTTATCTTCTATATTCAGCAATAATTGCAAAACCACAGGAAAAAGAGCCACCAGAATTTCCAAAAGAGGGCCTAAGAAGAGAAACAGCTTTCCTGTTAAAAGGGAATTACAGACCCACACAAAAGTACCAAGATGACGCACATATGCTTACTTTGCAACTATGTACTTCTGGAGTAAATGATAAATCTGTAGAGATTATCGAGGCAGCCCTTGATACTATACATCTAAGAAGAATTATTTCATACGAAGTCGAACAAGAGTATGTTAGGTGCACAGTAGATGGGAGTCCTGAAGAGGCAAGAAAACGTATAAGAGAAGCTCAAATTTCGGCAGAAGAACTATCCGAGCACGGCAATATGAGCCCAATCTTAGAATTTCTTGGTATTGTAGCATCGGCAATAACATTAAAAAGCGAATGATTTATATATATAAAAACAAATACGGATATTATCATCTTTAAATAATCATCAAACTGTGGGTGCCTTTCTGGCAAAACCTAAATTTGGGGTTAACGGTTAAATTAGGGGTAGCTGAATAAAATAATGCTTGATTGTAGTTGGATATATGACGCTAGGACTGATTGCCGCAATTGTAATTGCATTCTTTTCGATGTTCATACCAGGAATACTTCTAGCCCTAGGCCTTCTGAGAAGGACAGAGCTTCACATGTTCGAGATAGTGGTAATAGGATTCATATTCGGGCTAATAGCTCCTGCCACACTGACATGGCTTGAGGGATACCTTATAACTTATGTCCATGCATTCACATTCTCGCTCTGGCTTTTTGAGCTCAATGCGCTTGCGCTTACAATAGTCGGCATAGTGCTCTGCTACTTCGAGGGAGTATTCAGCGACCTTATGCCTTACATAGCCGGGAAGAGTGCCTCATCAAAGAGTGATGGGACATCAGCAAGCCTTGAAGAATTGCGCCACAGGCTCAGCAAATTCTCGCACGGCAAGGATATAGTGCATAAGCATGTCCAGGAATACAATGACCTAAGGTCAAGGCACAACAGCGAGACAAGCTCGGCATCAAAGCTAAGCGATGATGAGCGCTCAAAGATTACAGCACTGCACAGGGAAACGGAGGAAAACCTTCACCAGAGCCAGCTTAGGGAGGAACGCCTCCTGCTTCAGGATTTCGAAGGCCAGGCAAAGCATCGCGCTGCAAGCTCAAGCCAATACAAGCCGCCATGGTGGGTATGGGCGCTTCTGCTCGTTCTTATGCTTGTGACATTCTATACGCGCATGCAGAGCATAGTTATAGCCCCCAAGTTCTTCGAGTTCGACCCATACTTTGACATGATAGACGCACACTACATACTAACATACGGCAAGCAACTGCTTCTTGACCCATCAGCATGGCCTGTAGTCGCAGCTGGCACAAACCACAGGCTGCAGCCGCTGGTGCCATATATTGAATCATACTGGTACAGCCTTGTAAATGCGCTCCAATACCATCACATCGCATTTAGCACAAACCTCATGAGCTATGTCGGAAGCATATACCCTCCAATAACCGCAGCTCTTCTGGTATTCGTGATATTCCTTCTTCTGTACCATGAATATGATGAAAGGATAGGGCTCATAGGCGCATCACTGACCGCAATGATGCCGGTTCTATTCACAACATTCGTGGCTGGAGAGCAGCTCGTTGAGCCGTGGGGAATATTTTCATTGTTCTTCTTCTTCGCAACATACATGCTTGCGATAAGGAACATGAAAGACAAGAGGCTTGCAATACTTGCTGGCATAGCCTTCTCCTCAACATTTCTAGGGGCGCACTATTACACAGTCACTGCAGGAGTCCTTGTGCTCTATATAATCATCCAGGGCGTGCTGGACATAGCAAGGAATGAGAGCCTGAAGGATTTCTACAAGATGAACATAATAGTACTTGCAACAATCATAATATTTTATGCGCTTTATGCCCCATACCAGGCAACACTGCAGAGCAACCTATCAAGCATACTAGGGATTCCGATTGTAATATCAGGGCCGCTGCTTGCGCTTGCCTTCATAGCGTTTCTCGACTTTATACCAAAACTCCTTGCAAAGAGGAAGATAATCATAAAGGAGGTAAACCTTAGGGCAAACCTTGAATTCATGGCAGCAGTCACAATAATACTAATCCTTGCAATACTGTTCACGCCTCTCGGCAAGCCGATAAAGAGCTATGTGAACCTTAGCGCAAGATTCACAACCGCATCAAAGCCACTCTTCATGACAGTGCAGGAATACATACCAACAGGGCTGATATACGACTTCGGAAGCCAGGGCTTCGGCGCAATAGGCGTGGGGCTTTTCAACATACCCTATCTTGTATGGATAATATGCGCAATGGGACTTGGTCTGCTCTGCATAAGCATAATATACAGGCGCAGCAAGACAGGAGTGCTTTACATAGCAGCGGCAGTGCCGCTCATGGCAGCCGGATTCCTTGAGGTGAAGTACCTTCCTCATTTCGGCGCTGCATACATAATGCTATTCGGGATAATACTCGGCGAGATTCTATACCTTGCTGAGAGCAACTTCAAGCTTATTAAATCTGCAAGCAACACAGACGAGACAAAGGCGCGCTACAGCATGAATGTATACAATGAGCACCCTCTTGCAGCACAGTCGGTATTGCTTATCGGACTATATTTCATATTCGGGCTCTTCTTCGCAGTACTTGCGCTAATTTACATTATCATATACAGGTATCTCATAAAAAAGAGCAAAGACAAATACAACCAGTGGCTCGTAGTGCTGTGCATAGCATTAATACTCTTTTCGCTTACGTCGCAGATGCTTCTCTATGGAGAGAATACCGCGCTAGTAGAATCGATACTTGCGCAGTTCACATATCTTGCAAACCCATCAAATGCATGCACCATCCTTTCAAATAACGGCAACCAGATAGGGTACAACATATACTGCAACACTATACCAACATACTGGCTCAACTCAATGAGTTGGATACGGGCAAATGTGGGACCCAATGCACCCAGAGTGCTGGCATGGTGGGACTATGGCGACTGGATCAATTGGTTCGGCAACAGCAATGCGGTTCTTAGGGGAGACAATTCAGTTGCAAGTGAGGACTATGCGGTTGCAGCCCAGTATGTATTAGGTCCAAAATACAACACAACACCAAGCACTCTTGCAAGCTACATGAACGGCAACCAGACTAAATATGTGCTATTCGACCAGGATCTGATCTCAAAATGGGGCGCGCTGGACTTCCTAGGATGCATAAACATCAACGCAACCTCCATGGCATATGCAGTAGCACAAGGGCAGTCGCAGAATCCGCCTGTGCCATTCCTTTTAGGAAGCTCACAGTGCGAGTTATCGCACGATCCCGAATTTGCCCTTGTACCATATTCTGCATTTGTCCAAACCGCAAATACATCGCAGCAGAGCATAAGCAATTACTGCAGCATATCAAACACCAAGGGTACATATGTAAGGTCATTCCTGCTGATTGGCAGCAGCCTCGAGAACAGCTCTGTTTGCGTATCAACAGTCCCTAATATCAACGGTGTTCTCAGCATATACTCAACCAATGGCACAAAGCTTAATGCTGTGCTGCAATCCACAGAATACCAGGGCGTGGAGGACATACCGGGAAGCGGCCCGTATATAGAATTCATTGTCATATACCTGCCTGGTGCAAACGGGACAGTGGCAAATGCCCCATCCGACTTCTACAATTCCAATTATTACAGAGGCTTCTTCCTTGGAAATCTGCCAGGCTTCAAGGAAGTATATCCATCAAACGCCACAGGGATTAATTTTGTCAACGGCACATACCCCATCAGGATATACGAAGTGAATAATTATACTGGCGGATTGCCGCTAGTGCCGCAAAAGGCGCCTTGGATACACAACAACGACACAATGCCATAAACTTTAAGGAAAGTTTAATCAAAACATAATGGGCAGCCAATTCAATAAGCGTTAAATATCTGTCTTATCAGAAGAATTAGGGGGCTTGTAGCTCAGCCTGGTCAGAGCGCTGGTCTTATAAGGAAACTTTCAGTGAAAGTTTCATCAAAGCTAGGAAAGCCAGATGTCGAGAGTTCAAATCTCTCCAGGCCCATCCAAAATTACCAATGTAAGCATCTTATAAATACATGAATCGGGAGAATTAGATGGAAAATAAAAACTGTATATTCTGCGATCTCTTAAAAAATAAAGAGGCCGTTGTGTTCGAAAACGAGAAATGTTTTGTTGTGTTTGACAGATATCCATCAGAATTTGGACACATGCTAGTGATATCCAAGGCGCACTATAATGATGTAATCGATGCAGATGAAGGTACAGTATCGAACATGTTTATAGAAGCAAAGAAATTAGCCACAATCGCAAAAGAGCGCCTCAATGCGTCTGGAATGGTTATATCAACAAACACTGGAAAAGAGGCAGGGCAGATAATATTCCATTTTCATATACATGTATTGCCTAAATACGCAAAGAAGAAAGAGGGATTCGTACATCACAAGGAATTAACCACCGATGAAGCAACGAAAATAAGAAATATTTTGGGATTGTAAAATTAGTGATGAAATGGATCAAACCAAGCAAAAACAGGCAAAAGCGCATAGTGGTTCATCAATCATGGCGCTAAAGCGCGGTCTATTTGCAGCTGGCGTTGCGATAGTGGCTCTAAGCATAGGCTTAAACACAAAGGCCCAGGATAATGAAAAAATACCAATACTCAATAAGTCAACGTCTGGATACATAGTAGGGCCAGACTTCAACTCGACACAACAGACATTCAATGGCATTGAGGGAGCATGGAAAATAAGGGACGCCGGTTCTGATACTGGAACAGCATCATCCCAATTCATAGCCCTCGCAGGTGCGAAATTCGGCAATCTAATAAATAATGGGATAGGAATAAGGCTTGGGACAACAACCGTTAATATCTCTGGAAATACAAAGTACACGCCTTTCTATACGCTCAATGGATCAAATAACATACCACTCAACAATATAATCAGTGTAACTGCAGGACATGAAATGTATGGCAGCATAATCCTTGTCAGCGAAAAAGGGGACACATGGGGCATATCACTATCTGATAAAACAAGCGGGCAGGGCGTATCATTCACGATAAATCTGCAAACGTCGAAACTATCATATGTGGAATGGGCCATAGAAAGGCCAGTATTAAAGCTAAATCTACCAAGCCTGCAAATTTTTCCTAATCGCTTGCTGCTCATCCCCCAACAGCTAAACTTTCCAATATTTACCAAACAAGAGTTCTCAAATTGTTACGCATATGTAGGCGGTCAAGAAATTGAGCATAAAGAGCTGTCCAAACTTAATTACAAGCAGTTAGTAATGTCAGATTCAGCAATAAAGGCAACAGCAAAACCCTCTGATGTAGTCGGAAGCGGATTCAGCATAAGCTCTACAACCCTGTCCGAGACCAAAAAAGACTCTAAATAATTAACTAATAATGGATGTGCATCTCTGATTTGCAGTTCTGGCACTTATAAACAATATATCTTTTGCCGCTTGCAAGCCTTACGCTTGCAGATTTCCCCGGAATTAAAATAGTGTTGCATTTCCTGCAGATTCCTCTCTTTATCTCCTTTGGGAGCGTTATTTTATAGTGGCGGCCAATCTCTCTCATTATCCTTATGTAGCGCCTTGAAAGTTCAGGATCAGAAGTATACTCGGATTTTGCAAGATTATAGAGTAAATCTATGCGCTCTTTTGCAATATCCCTTACAACGCCGCTCTTATTTGCTTTCATCTGAATACTTCTCCTTACTTTGCTATGCGGTCAAGAATAACCAGCATCGATTCCTCTATATCGTTTGAGTTGCGTATTGTTATGATGTTGCCATTCATTTCGAAGCTCTTTTCGGATGGTATTCCATGGAAGAGCCTTACCAGGCGCTTTGATTCCTCATCATCTGTTGCAATTTTCAGGTTGTTCACAATATTTGCCCTTGCAGGTATCTTTGCGGTGTTGCTTATGCTGATTATGTACCTTTTCTTACCGTTGAACATAAGCATAAGGTCAAGAAGAGGCCTGTAATCGTATAATTTGTAATCATCATTTCCAGATCCGTCTATAAGCACTATTCCGTCGTATTCCTCGTAATTGATTCTCGAGGTTGGTATGTCGGGGCGCACTACAGCGCCGTGTGAGCCGGTACAGGCTTCCTGCGTGTAGCTTGTTATGAAATATTTTATATTCCACTTGTCAAAAAATAGCCTTACAAGAGAAAGGGACTCATCCCTGAAATCCTTAGGAGGCAGGAAGATGAGAAATCTCATATAAAACCATCAATTTTCCATGTACGGCGCCAAAAAATAAGAGACGTTGGCGTCGCCTATTTTGTACTCTACCTTTATCGGCTCCTCAGTCTTTATTGAAAGGGTCATTGTCGAGTTGGAGGGGCATGCGCTTATTATGCGTTCCAGATAATCTAGATTGAACGTTGCAGAGGAGCTCTTTGAGGTATTTATCTTCTTTATTACCTCAGCATTGTTCATATGCTCTTCCTCGAGTTCACCGGCATCGCCCTTAGCTAGAACAACAAAGGAATCCTTGTCCGTTTTGAATCCTATATGGGTAGAGAGAAGATTAGCATCTTTGAGAATGTCCCTCAAAGAATCAGACTTTACCTCTACTATAGCGTCAAATTCAACCTTGGGCTCCTTATCTGCGTCTTTCTTTACCTCAATCATCGGAAGCTTGTAGCGCCTCCTGCTGTTTTTGCCTACAAATTCCACTATGAACTTATTTCCAGATTCCTTCATTACAAGCTGCTCATCGCTCCTTGAGCTGGAGAGTATCTTGCCGAAATTCTCAAGATTAAGCCCTACAATAGAACTCTTGTCAATATCGTATTTCGCAAAGGCCTTGTTTGGAATAAAGAACGATATCATGCTTATTCCGGAAGGATCCATAGCCCTTAGGGATATGCCCTCCTTTGTTATGCTGAATGAACCCTCATCAATAAGGCTCACTATCGAATCAACACAGTTCTTCCAATACTTTGCATCCTCTATCTTTATTTCGAACATTGAATCACACAAATAGACATTATTATTATAGGGTAAAAGAATAAAAAGCATTCTATCATAGATATTTTCAGGGCCGATGCCAAAATAAAACCCCAAACCTCGAAATATAGCAGTGTTCCCTGTACGGGCAATAAGTGTGGTTCGTAGAAACTACCTCAAGTTCAATTCTCTTGATCGGGGCTGCCGAGATTTGAACTCGGACGACCAGAACCCGAATCTGGCAGTCTACCAGGTTAGCGTACAGCCCCCTAAATGCTAAAATATATATTCTTCTTTTTATATATTAATTGGGTTGCATGAATAATATAATCCTGAAACAGAAACAGACCAGAATACTGCTTGCGTTGCGGGACACCAACCAGAACTGGTATATATCATCGCTTGCAAAGGCATCAAATACCACATATGTGCATGCATGCAACTTTCTTGCAACATGCGAGGCGCTTGGAATAACCTCAAGCGAGAAACACGGCAAGCTTAAGATCATAAAGCTTACCGAGAAGGGAATAAGGCTGGCAGACCTGGTCATAAACATAAATGTGATACTGGCACAGGAGCACCAGAAGCAGCAGGAAATTCCAAAACGCACGGAATAAATGACAGATTGATATGGTGATTCAGCGCGCAGAAAGATACCAAAACATTCAAAAAGGGTCTTCAAAGGCATACTCTATGATGTTTATCACTGGGAGCAACGGCTTCCAGGAAACCACTATACCACATACGAGGCAGTAAAGAAGCTTGATACTGTTACCATAATACCATCTGTGGGCAACAAGGTGATGCTCGCAAAGGAGAAGCGGGTAGGCATACCTATCGAGATAGGCATGCTCGGCGGGCACGTGGACAGAGGAGAGACACCGCTTCATGCGGCAAAGCGTGAACTGCTTGAGGAATCCGGATATGTGTCGGAAAGGTGGAAGCTCATGGATGTATTGGAGCACTCAAACGTAACAGTTGAACAAAAGAACTATTTCTTTGCAGCTGCCAACTGCAGGAAGGTATCCAAAAGGCATCTTGATGAAGGCGAGATAATACGACTGGTAAAAGTGGATTTCAAAAAACTCCTTTCCTTCTCTTCAAATCAAGGAATCTTCAACAAGTATCTTGGCGGATACATGTCCAAAATATCAAGCAGCAAGAAATCAACCGCTGAATTAAGGGATGCATTATTCAAAAATAGATAATCAGGTCATATAAGCAAGTCTTTATAGATTTTAATGTTGTATAATTAATGTAAGTGACCGGCTCCGTAAAGGGCTTGTGTATGCAAGCTGTCCACTTCGTAAGAAGCAGATTGGTTGGGAAAGCCGCTACCACTTACATCTTATTATCTAAAAAAGACCAGTAATATTTTATCGTGTTATAATCTACTTTATTTACTTTGAGATTTATACCTGTCCCCCATTTAACCTTATTTAGTGCTCTTTTCCTATAAGGGCGTGCATATCTATCGGCTAATGAGTCATTCATAGCACTCTTGTATGTTTTTCTCAACTCACTAATACTGATTATCTTTGTATTACTTATTTCAGGATTATTTTTCAGAAGAATTGATAGGTATATTCTTACATAGTGGAAATTTTCATCGTTACATATTATCAATCTGCTCGTATTGGAAACTTCCTCTTTTATAAGGATAAATACGCAGATTGCGTATAATTTCGCATGATCTCTGTCCTGTGATTCCCTAAAGAGGTGCTTTTTTAAAGCCTTTATAAGGCTTCTCTGCAATGCGCATCCACTATGTTCTTTAGTATTATCATTGTAGCATGCAATTCCAACTGTTTCACCTCTATGTAGTTTTCCACTCATATCTATGTGAAAATCGTCTTCCATGTCTATATATTAGGTATAGAAATATATAAATAAGTAAACTTATATATACTTTAGTATAAGATAATCATTGTGGCAGAATGAGATTACCATAAGGAGGTCATACGATATCTATTGCTATCCTTTTCTTTATCGCATTTAGCACATGCCCGTAATCCCTGTAGTGTGCTATTGTTGTAAGTGTGAGTGTGTATTCTCCAGCATCCGATTTCATCCCGCCATAGAGCGGTATCTTGATCTCCTTTAATTCTCCCGGTTGCAATTCACCGACTCTTAGCTCCCTCTGCTTTGAAAGGTTCATCTCGTCAAAGCCAAGCTGGCTTGGCACCTCGGCCACAACAGATGTAAGAAGAATTTCCTTTGTGATATTTTTCACCTTTACTGTTAGGATAGCGGAATTGCTCTTCCTTGCCTTCAGCTTATAAGGGAAAAGTTCAGTCGACACTGTGAATGGCGGATTATTAGTTATGTCGGTAGCCGCATCCTTCTTTCCAAATATATTCAAGAGTCCCAAAAAATACACCAAAACTTTTCATGATTAATACTTCTTTTGCTTGATGTATTTAAATACTTTCTCATTGTATAAGTATTCGACCTGTCCACAATGGGATTGTAGGACTTTGCATGCCGATCAAGTACAACCTAACCAAATATGATACACTCGCCGAGGAATTTCACGAACTTGCACAGAAAAGAGATACAACATTCAACAAAGACGAAGAGATATCACGAGCAATGGCAATTATAATCGCATCTTTTTCTCCAGCACTTTCATGGCAAACATACAAGATAATAAGCGATGGCAACCCAAATCTTATCTGCTCATGCCAAGAACTAAAGGATGAATGCATACTTGCGAAAAGCGAGAGATGGAAGCGCGTTCTTCCTCAGCACATTCAGGAAGTTGCGCGCATGAACATAAAGGACAACCTTTTCTATACATGGCTTTCATCAAACTCGCAGAACTGCCCAAAGGATATATACAGGAACGCATGGGCAAAGCTCCAGCACTCATTCAATGAGGAATGCGACGGCATAAGTATCAAGCAGCACTGATCCTGATCTTCTAAAACAAAGCAGAAAAGGTGTTCGATCTTTTCTCTATCTTATCATGGTCGCTTTTAAGCATGTTCTCCCACGCCTCAACCAGATCAATGTCCAGTTCGTGCGCAATAAACAGTACGTCTGCAAGGATATTTGACAATTCATCAGATAACTTAGCCTTTATTATTTCATCTTTCACTTTGTCCTTGTACTTAAAGCCCTCAAGCTGCTACCGGATACTGCAGATCCTGTGCTGTAACGACATAAGTCTAGGGCTTTGTTCCCCCCTTTTCATAATCTTTAAAGGTGCTGACGATCTGTTTGGTCATCAATTCGAGCTGTTCCATGCGATCATTCCCATTTCAGCTGGCCGCCGGTCTTGTACTCGGTTACTCTTGTCTCGAAGAAGTTCTTCTCCTTCTTGAGGTCCGTTATCTCGCTCAGCCACGGGAACGGGTTTGTCGCATTGTAAGTTTGCGGAAGGTTGAGCCTCTCCAGTCTTCTGTCTGCTATGTATTGCAGATACTGTTTTATCGTGTCGGCGTTTAGTCCTAGAACTCCCTTCGGCAGGCAGTCAAGCGCATACGCATATTCAAGGTCTACGGCCTTTGTTATGTTGTCTATTGTTGCCTTCCTGAATTCATCCGTCCATACCTCGGGGTTTTCCGCAACTATCGTGTTTATCAGGTCTGTGCCAAATGCTAGGTGCACGGACTCGTCTCTCAGTATGAACTGGAACTGCTCTGCTACGCCTATCATCTTGTTGCTCCTCTGGAATGAGAGCATCATCGCAAAGCCCGCATAGAAGAATATGCCCTCCATTATCACGTAGTAGCCTATAAGGTCGTTGACGAACTTCTTTATGTTCTCGATTCCAACTGTGGTGAAGTTCGGGTCAAGAAGGCTCTGTGTTATCTCTATTACGAAATCGTCCTTCTCCTTTATGCTTGGTATCGTGATGTACATGTTGTATACCTCATTAGGGTCGAGCCCGAGCGAGTCGCAGCAGTATATGAACGTCTCGGTGTGCACAGCCTCCTCGTATGCCTGCCTGAGAAGGTATTGCCTGCATTCCGGATTGGTTATGTGCCTGTATATCGAGAGCACTATGTTGTTTGCGGTAAGGCTCTCTGCTGTTGAGAAGAACCCCAAATTTCACATTATCAGCCTTCTCTCATCGGCCGATAATCCCTCTGGCTTCTTCCAGAGCTCTATGTCCTGCTGCATCGGCATCTCTTCAGGAACCCAGTTGTTCGCAACGCCTGTCTTGTAGTACGATCGCGCCCATGGGTACTTTATCGGCAGTATCTTGTTCGGGTCAGTCTCTGAGGAATTAAGTATCTGCTCTTTTGCCATAACGAACACCACATATGCTTAATCTACTGGCAGGCCTCGCACTCCTTATCATTCGGGTCGCATGCCGGGCCTCCCCTTGTTACAGCAACAGCGCCGAAGTCTAGGTTCGCGCTCTGGCTCTGCATTTCCGGAACAATCTCAGCAGTGACAATGTGCTTCTGGCCATCGTATACTAGCTGCTCTGTGACCGTTGCGGCTGCACCTACAACCATCATTGGCTGAAGTTCTATCTCCTTCTCCGCAATAGCCTTTGTGACCTGCCTTGTTATCTCTACAGTGCTCTTCTCTATCGATGATGCGCCCATAGTCCTAAGGTAGTATGTTGTCTTTAGGCCCATCTTCCATGCGTACATGTATATGTCGGAGAGCTGCTTGCCAGATGTCGTATTTGTGAATATGTTTAGGGATTGGCTCTGGTCTATCCATTTGCCGCGGTATGCGGCTATCCTGATCAGCCACTCTGGCGCTATCTCAAAGACATTCTTGTATTTATCCTTAAGCTTTGTAGGAACCGAGTTTATCTTCTGTATGCTTCCGTCATGCGCCTTTATCTCCTCCAGCATTGACTGGTTCCAAAGCCCGTGCGCCTTAAGGTCCTCCACTAGGTATCTGTTCACAACAGTGAATTCGCCGCTCATGTTTGACTTTACGTATATGTCGTTGTATATCGGCTCTATTGATGGGAAGCAGTCGGATATGTTTGATATTGTTGCGGTTGGCGCGATCGCAAGGCAGTTCGAGTTCCTCATCCCATTCTTTTTGATTGCAGCATTTACCGGAGCCCAGTCCATCTTGCCAGTCCTGGATACATCTATCTTTATCTCCCTCTCCTTCTCAAGAATGTCAAGCGTGTCTACAGGCATTATGCCCCTGTCCCACTTTGATCCTTTGAAGCTAGAGTATGCGCCCCTTTCACCAGCAAGCATGGCAGATGCAAGTATCGCGTAGTAGGAGATCACCTCCATGCTCTCATCAGCGAATTTGACAGCTTCTTCTGAATCGAAGTTTATGCCAAGCATGTAAAGAGCATCCTGGAATCCCATTATACCAAGCCCTACCGGCCTGTGCTTCATGTTGGAGTTCCTTGCCTCAGCAACAGGATAGTAGCATATGTCTATCACATTGTCGAGCATGCGCATTGCAGTGCCTACGGTTTTCTTGATAAGCTCCTCATCAAGCCGCCATTGATTATGTGCTTCGCAAGGTTTACCGAGCCAAGGTTGCATACAGCTATCTCATCCTTTGATGTGTTGAGCGTTATCTCCGTGCATAGGTTTGAGTTGTGCACAACTCCCACATGGTCCTGTGGGGATCTGATGTTCGAGGGATCCTTGAATGTTATCCATGGATGCCCTGTCTCATAAAGCGAGTTAAGCAAGCTCTTCCACAATGTAAGCGCCTTTACGCTCTTAGTTAGCCTTATCTCACCAGAGGCAACCTTTGCCTCATATTCAACATACTTCTCCTCAAAAGCCTTGCCGTAAATGTGATGAAGCTCAGGCGCCTCGTCAGGCGAGAAGAGGGTCCAATCATCATCGCTCATTACCCTCTTCATGAAGAGGTCAGGAACCCAGACCGCGGTGTTCATGTCATGCGTTCTTCTTCTCTCGTCGCCGGTATTGCGCCTAAGGTCGAGGAAGTCCTCTATGTCAAAATGCCATGCCTCAAGGTATGCGCATGTTGCGCCCCTTCTTCTTCCGCTCCTGTTTATCGATATGTTAACATCATTTGCTATCTTTAGGAATGGGACAACGCCTTGGCTCTCAACTCCTGTGCTGTGTATCTGTGCGCCTGTAGCACTAACGCTTGACCAGTCATTGCCCATGCCTCCGGACCATTTGCAAAGCTGTGCATTGTCGGAATAACCCTTAAATATGTCAATAAGGTCATCGCCTATTGTAGTGAGGAAGCATGAGCTTAGCTGCGGCTTGACAGTGCCTGAATTGTAAAGCGTAGGGCTTGAGCTTACAAACCTTAAATTGGAAAGCGTATCATAGAACTCTATAGCTCTTGAATCCCTATCCTTCTCGTTTATGGCAAGGCCCATCGAGACCCTCATCCAGAATGCCTGGGGAGTCTCAAAGCGCGGCCCCCTCCTCTCATCTTTCAGGAAGTAATTGTCGTATAGGGTCTCAAGACCCCTGTAAGGCAGAATCTGGTCCCGTCTTATGTCAAGCTTCGAAGCCAACAATTCAAGGTCGAAATCAAGCATCTTCTCGGAGAGCCTGCCAATCTTCACAAGCTCCTTTATGTTTGAGATAAACGAGTTTGAATACGCCTCAGCAAGCCCTGCTGGCGAGAACCTTGCGGTAAGCACCTCCCTGTAAAGCGATGCAAGGAAAAGCCTTGTGGTTATTATCGAATATGACGGGTCGCGCTCTATAAGGCTGCGGGCCGTGAGGACGGTAAGCTTTGCTATGTCCCTTGTGGTTATGTCATCGTGTATGCCCTGCTCGCAAGCGGCGAGAAGAGCCTCTATGTTTATCACGCCCTCATAGCCCTTGCAGGCACTGCGTATGAAGTTCCTCAGTACATTCTCATCGAATATCTCGCGCTGCCCCTCCCTGTTTATTACAAAGAGGCGCCGCTCGTCTATTTTCTTAAGCAGTTCGCTCTTGCGCTCCTTCCTCATCTCGCTGTGGCGCTCCCTGTATAATATGTACGCCTTTGCTACATCGTAATAGCCGCTATGCATAAGCGTCTGCTCCACTATGTCCTGCACTCCCTCTACGTCAGTGACGCCATCGACATAAAGCTGCTCCGTGCGCTCAACAACCTTGTTTGTAAGCATATCAAGGTCGGCCTCGCTGTACTTTCCGCGGACAGCCGTTATCGCCTTCTCTATCACAAACTTTATCTTCGAAGCATCAAAATCAGCAAGGGAGCCATCCCTCTTTCTTATTTTTTGGACCACCATAAAACCACACCCATAGACAGCAAGTCTACTTATATGCTGTTAAGCTTTAAATATGGATTTGTTTTTACCAATTATCAAAATATAAATTTTCGGGAAATGTGGAAAATCCTAGAATCCCGACGGCAATACGAAGGTCTATGACCATAACGCAAACCTATAATACTTTTGATCTGAGCTGTTTTTGTGAGTAGGCATTCCTTATGGCTGAAATTACCTCCTCTGCGTTTCTAATCTTTCCAAATCTACGCTCAATGACCTTTAAGGAATTATTGTGCGCCTCCAAATTTGTCGCAGCAATGCAGTCTCTTACCACTACAACATTAAATCTTTTATCGAAAGCATCGCGCGCAGTAGACTCTATGCACGCATCAGTAGATATTCCGCACAGCACTATAGTTTTTATTCCGTTATCTATTAAAATTTTGGCAAGATTGTTTTGCGGATAATCATGATCAGGGAAAGCCAGTGCGCTAAATGTGCTCCTAGCCATACTACGACCATTTATCTCATTAAGCTCCTGTACTACCTTGTCACCTCCATTTTCAAAATTAAAGGCCTTTGGTTCCGCGTCAAGAAGGGGGCGAAATTGGTTCTTCGGAGAGTAAGTTATCAGATATACAGAAGCTCCAGCTTCGTTAAAGGCCACTGCCACCGACTTAGCATTATCAACAACAACCTTAGAATCTGTTGGCACTGTTGTGCGGTTGACTATAACGTTCTGAAGATCAATTATAAGAAGAGCAGTTTCCTCGGGTTTGATATCTAACTTTTTATCAGAGCCTAATTCGTAACTCATTTAATTACCGTTTAAAGTTTTGCCCTAGTTATCACTTCACATCCATCTTTCGTCACAAGGAGCTGCGCCTCTGCCTGGGCAACATCCTTTCCGCCTGCCTCTACAAGAACTGGATTGAGCTCAATTGCTCCAGCCCTTGCAAGCTCCGATATTGCGGCATAGAGCCTGAACTTCGATTGTACAAGGCCGGAAAGCCATCTCACAGCAAATGGCTCCTTGCTGTAGGTTTTTGATATCTCAGCAAGCAATGCCCTTGCCTCCGGAGATCTTACTGGTGCATCATCCACATATGTGTAGATGTCGCATATATCGCTCTCAACTACCAATCCCTTCCCAGATTCTGTAGTTACGAATGGCTCTATTGCGATTACCATGCCCTCCTCAATTATTGTGAAGTCACCATTGTCGTAGTTTGGTATGAAAAGTTCGGCATGAAGGTCATGCTCCTTTATTCCGTGACCTCCTAAATTTTTGATAGGAAGGAAGCCATCACCCTCAATGCTATCTGCAATTGCCTTTCCTATATCGCATACGCTTACGCCATGCCTTACAGTGCCTATCGCGGCGTCAAGCGCCTTTTCTGCAGAGCCTATCATCTTATGGTGCTTGCCAGAAAGGTCAACTGTTATTGCGCCATCTCCAAGGAGCCCGTTCTTTTCGGCACCGAAATCCACCTTGACTATATCATCAGCAGCGAATACGCTCTCATCAGAAAAGGATGGGGTGTAGTGCGCAGCCTGTGCATTCCTTGAGAGGTTTATCGGGAATGCGAGCCCAAAACCCTTTTCCTTAAGGAATTTCTCAGCGGATTCTGCGACATCGATAAGCCTAGCCCCCGGCTTTACAAGCTTTGCTGCATACACCATCGCCTCTGCGGAGGCACTACCAATCTCCTTCAAGGCATTTATATCATCAGGTTTTGGAACATTATCTTCCATACAAGCACACAATATTATACATCCTAAAACCTAATCTATTCTAAATTCCTTTCTTTTCTTAGCGTAAGCTCCAGCTCCAACCAGTATCTCCCATATGGCATAATACCGTTATCTTTCACCTCGAAATAGACTTCAAATAACTTTATGTTACCTATTATCTTGTCAGTTGGATGCACATATACAAGAATACCTTCTATACCATCCGTTCTTTTGAATATTGGCCCCTTTATATAAGACGGCTCACCAGGCATGTTGGGATAAGTATCCCCTACTTTTTTTAACGCATCATCTAATGCAGCATATCTGCTACTTGAAGTAAACGCGTTTCCATTAGGTTTGCTTGCTGTTGCCATCTCACCACTAATATATATGGTTCTATCCTTATGATACTTATAGTTTTCTCTGGGTTCCTAACCCTTTCAATTCATCCTCGCTGAAATTAAGTTCCTTCAGTATTCTCATTGTTGCGGGCAGAACCTGGTTGTTTATGTAGTAATCAGAATCATAATCCTTTGCAAATTCCTCAAGCTCCGCCTTGTCTGATATAGAGCTGCCATGTTTTGTTATGATGTAGCTTATCACAGCCCCTTCCACATCCTCTCTTTTCTTCAGCCCTGACTTTACTGCCTTTCTTGCAGCACCAAGTTCCGGAGACTTTAGGTCATATCCCTCAATGCTCTTCCTAAGCTGGGTGTTTATTACAAGCTCGCTGAGCGGTACGCTCCCATCCTTAAGGCGCTTTACCGCATCCTTAACAATATCAACAGCTTTCTGGGCATCGCCCTCATTCAGTATTGTCTCAAGAACCGCCTTCTGCGTATCCCTGGCTATCTTGGACCAGTCCCTTCTCACAAGCTCAAATCCGCGTATCTTTATGCGCCCCGATTCTGATATGAGTGCATATTTCTTCTTCGCCCCTGCAGTTCCCTTCTCCACCTTCTTTCCAACGAATACTCCACGGGTATAGAAATCCTCAAGCTCAAGCTCCATTGATTCCGGAAGCTGGGAATTGAACTCTTTGAGGAATTTAAGCACATCACCCTTACTCTTGTCGCCCATTATTGCGACGACAGAGTCGGTGTCGCCGTAGATGACCTTTAATCCAAATTTCTCGGCTCTATCTATGCTATCCTTTATGTACTGCCTGCCAAATGCGGTCACGCTGCCAGCGCATGCCCTCGAGTACCAACGCGATCTTGCATAGCCCATGTATCCGTAGACCGAATTTGAGACTATCTTGAGCGCAAGCTGTTTTGCTCCAAGGAATATGTTGTCAGGATTTTTCTTGTATGCTTTCTTTACCTCAACACGCAGCTCTGTCATCTCCCTCAATATCTTTGGGATTATACACTTTCTTTTCTTGTCAAAGTGGGTCCCGTCAGGTGCCTCATAGTAATCAGTGCAATCGGTGCAAACTGCAGAGGGATCTATGTTGTATGATATGATAATCGATGGATATAATCCCCTGAAGTCAAACATTACCAGATTGTCGTAGATTCCAGGCTCCGGTGTCTTTACATAAGCTCCCTCTATCGGATTGTAGAGGCGTTCCTTCATCTCAGACTCGAGTGGCTTGTTTGGTATTATCTCATTCGACTCTACCGAATTGTGCATCAGCATAAATTCCACAAGCTGCCCTGTGGTCGATACACAAACATCGCTTAGCACATTGTATGTAACCCTTGAAAGCTCGATCATTATTGGAATGAATGTCTGATAGACCTTGAAGAGTGCCTCCGCATCAGCAAGGTTGTATGTTGCAAGTGTCTCAAGCTCCTCTGCAGAACCATCCCAGAGCCTGAAGATGTCCATCTTCTCTACCGCAAACTTCTTATCGCCTGTTATTGCCTCGTACACATTCTTCAGCGTCTTGCTGTTCAGCTTTAATATGCTCTCAGATGCTCCGACAATTGATATGAATTTCACAACTGTGTACATATCCACATGACTCCTGCCGCCGATCTTAACCTTTTCGACAAGGCCGTGGCTTTCTATCTTTGTGTCTCCCTCAAACCGGCTGAGATTAAACCTTATTTTGATTGCCGCAGCCCTATTCAAAAGATATTTCACATCGAAATTGGCAGAATTATATCCAACAATAACATCAATGTCGAGCTCCCTGACCTTTTCAACGAATGCATTTATCATTGCCTTCTCGTCCTTTACAACCTCGACAAACGGGAGTGCTATCTTCTTGAATGTTATTACCCCTTTTTTCATCTCCTTTCCATTCGTGTAAAGATAGCTTATCATTATCACGGGGTCTTTTTCCGGTCGCGGAACCCCGAGTGGATTATATACCTCTATATCAAAGCACATGATATTCAAGTCTATATCAGTCTCCTTTTGGAGCGCATTGTCCTTTCCAATCTTCTCAAACGATAGGAACGAAAGTGCAGCATCCTTCTCAACAACGCTTATATCGTATTCTGTAAGAGGCACTATGTCCTTGTCAATTGAGTATCTTTTTGCGAAGGGTATGTCATTCTCGTAGCAAATGCCGTATTGCCCCATTGCCGCGCTCAGCTTCGGAACATATGATGCGCTGCTCACAAATATTTTGTATGCGTCGACCTTTTTGCCAAGCAGCTCAATAGGGGCTCTCTTGATCTCGATCGGCTTTATTGTCCTTCCGTTATCGATTGTAGAAGCAGAACCTAGAATTTCCTCATCTATCTCCTTCGAAGGGACAAGATAAAAATAGGGCCTGAAACTATGGTCAAAAACCTCATAGCTCCTGCCGCCAGTCTCCTTGATTGTAAGCCTTATTAATGATTCATCCCCTTTGTTGAGATAATCAACATCAAGAAGCGCTGCATGCATCGCTCTCTTATCTGCCAATTCTATAACCAATTATTCTAAATAGCAACTTAGTCATACAGCCCTAAAAAGATGCAAGAGCAATTACTTTTCAGATTCTCTGCGAAAATGCCCTTCCTAAATCACACAGCAGGAACTTTTTCTTCCGGCACGCCAATTCCATATCTTGTGTCAATGCTCTTAGCTAAACCACGCATGAACCTAACAGCATCTTGCCTTGCTTTATCATCATTTCTTGGAACTTTTAGGGTTATCTCTGCAACTGGACCAGGAAAACCAAGATACATTACAGGTTCTCTGGCTATTTCTGCGCCATTTATTTTAGCTGTGCTGGCGATTTCATCCATCAAGCATAGCGCTTCTCTGGCAAGTCCGCCTCCGCCGTTAAATATTCTATAACTGATACTACTAACAACACTATTGCTGTTGTCAATAAAACAGCTTCGGCTAGAAGTTTGCCTATTTTTTGGTGAGCTTAGCGCCATTGCCATATCTGGACACCTTATTTGCCTGCTGGGGCGTCCTGTATTTTTGTGGTGCTTATCACAAGAGGCGGAATCAGTCCAAGCGAATATGCGACAAGGGTTCCTGTTGCGCTGCACCTGAAATTAAGCCCGTTTATTATCTCCTCTGCGAGATTGAGCGGGAGAATATGGTCCTTGGTCCACTTGTCAAGAACCTTTGCGATCTCTTCCTTCGAGTCAGTTACTTCAACTACGCCATTTAGCTTTATATGCCCTATTTTCTTTGATTCCTTTGTCTCTCCCTCGTGGTAATCTGCCTCGAATGTATATTCAACATTGAGCTTTGCCCCGCTTGAGCTTACCTTGTCAATGTTTATGTTCAATCTTGGAAATCTCTGCTTTGCCAGCACTTCTGAAGAGTCTATCTTGCCTTCTACGTTCAGTATCGAAAAGCCACTTATCATGCAATCACTTCTTAAGCATTTGTAGTCGGAAAGTATTTAATTCCTACGTCACAGCCCGAATAAGGGAAGAAAACCACTTTATGGCACAGTTACATACCTGAATCCGTTCCAGGCCTAAACACTATCTATTTATAAACACGCTGACAATTTTATCTAGGTGAACGACTTGTACAGGAATATGGTGCTTGTGCTTATGGCCATGGTGCTTCTTTCCATGCTTATGCTTACCGCAAGGGCATCTTATACTGTCGAGAACCTCAATGTCACTCTTACGCTGAAACAGAACACAAGCGCGCAGGTTAACGAGCTTCTGAAGGTGCTGATAAGCAACGGCTCAGTAAGCCAGTATTCGACAAACAGGGTCGCATTCAATCTCACCCTAAGCGATTGGCAGGCCCTTATAGGGCCAACGCTTGTGCAGCACATAATCAACCCTAACGAGAGCCTATACGGATTTAAACTGCTTCCAGGGCCAATTATAATGCAAAGAGGGCAAAGCACTGCATACATATTGATGACATATACTGTAAATAATGTCACATCTGTAAATGAAACTTCCCCACGGCAATTCATCTACACATTCAATCCTCGAGTATTCAATTTCCAGCATGGAGTAAGCGGCGAGGTTCTTACAGGCAATACAACACTTACCATGATAGTCCCGTCAGGCGCGGTAATAAAATCAGCATATCCACTTCCAGACCTTCCAGTATACGCATTTACGAACAACTACAGGAATACCACTACAGTCTCATGGCTTTATGGCGAGCCATTGTCAAAATTCTCATTCAAATTCCTTGTGCAGCAGAGCATCCAGGGGGAAGTCGCCAGCTTCTTTGAATCGGCATACAGGTTCTTCGGAATATACACATACATCATAATAGCCGCGCTGATAATAATCTTCATAGCCTATACATACCACAAGGCAAGCAGGTAATTGGTGCTTATTTGCATGAATACGAGATATCAATACTGAATCTTCTCAAGGAGCAGAGAAAGGCAACACTCCAATCAATACTAAGCAAAACAAATATTAGCAAAGATTCAGCACTCTGGGCGATAGAGAACCTTGCAAGCAAAGGCCTTGCAAAAGTGGAGCGAAAATCGGAGAGCATTCCAAAGCTTACAAAGGAGGGGCAGGAATATGTTAATCGCTTCCCTGAGGAAAAGCTCCTTACCCAGATAGAGAAGTCTGAAGGGCATATCCAGATATCAAAGGTTCATGACAATATAAGCTTAATATGGGCCAAAAAAAATGGCTGGGTGAAACTTGCCGGAAATGAGCTCTCTCTTACTGCAGAGGGCAAGGAAATAGCAAACGGCAAGAAAATATACGATTACAGGCAGCTTCTTGGCCAGATAAGCAGTTTGGAAGTGCTTACGAATGATATAAACGACGTGAAGAAGGAGGAGATACAAAACCTCATAAAGCGCAATCTTCTAGAAATAAAAGAGCACAATGTAATAAAGTCCATAGAGATAACCGAAAAGGGAATGAGAGTATCTGAAAGCGAGCCGGAAGGCATAGGCATGCTAACTAGGGAGATGATAACAAAGGGAACATGGAAAAAAGAGGGCATCAGGAAATACGACATAAATACGCCAACTGAGGAAATGCAGCCCGCAAGGATGCATCCGCTTCATGAATTTCTTGACATAATAAGACAGATATGGCTCAATATGGGCTTTACAGAGGTTTCCGGGCCTATAATAGAGCCAGCATTCTGGGTATTCGATGCGCTTTTCTCGCCTCAGGACCATCCAACCAGGGAAATGCAGGACACATTCTTTCTCAAGAATCCGTCCAGTATTAGCGTGGACGACCTGGCGCTCATGAAAAGGGTTAAAAAAATGCACCAGTCTGGCTGGAAGGAGAAATGGCAGGAAGAGATATCGCAGCAGGCGGTTTTAAGGACGCATACAACAAGCGTATCCGCACGCTCCATAAACAAGTATGCAAACCTCGACGAGAAAAGTTACCCCCTCAAGCTTTTCACAGTTGGAAGGAATTTCAGGAACGAGAACATAGACTACAAGCACCTTGCTGAATTCTACATGTTTGAGGGCATAATAATAGGGAACAACCTTACACTCTCAAATCTTATATATACGTTAAAGCAGTTTTATTCGCAGCTAGGGATGGAGAACCTGGTATTCAAGCCAGCGTACTTTCCATTCGTAGAGCCAGGCCTCGAAATCTGCTACTACGACGAAAAGAAAAAGGACACGATAGAGCTGGGCGGCGCAGGTATAATAAGAAAAGAGATAACAAGGGCAATGGGAACAAAGAAGACAGTTCTGGCATGGGGGCCAGGCCTTGACAGGCTCATGTTCAAGGCATTCGACATAGACAGCCTAACAGAGCTATACAAAAACGAAGTAAGATGGCTGAGGAAAAGAAAGGAGCTCAAGCTGTAGTGGTGCAATGGCAATAGTAACTTTTGAATTGGCTGACCTGAAACTACTTGGTGTATCAAAGGAGGACGTACAATCTGCAGTGGACAAGCTTGGCATGTCACTTGAAAGCATTGACGAATCTGAAGTATCTATAGATGTAACTCCAAACAGGGCCGACATGCTCCACATAACAGGATTTGCAAAGGCTGTGGAATACCTTCTTGGCAAAAAGGTGCCAAAAGAGAAATTCTACTCTATAAAAAACAATCCGATACTAAAGGTGAATGTTACTGGTGCAGTTAAAAAAATACAGCCATTCATAGCAGTTGCAGTAGTAAAGAACATAGACCTAAGCGGAAACAAGCTAAAGAATCTTGTTAATTTCACAGAGAAGTTCTGTGACACATATGGAAGAAAGCGAAAGAAGCTCTCTATGGGCATATACAACTTCGATGCGATAAGCGGTGAACTGGAATACGGCGCAATGCCTGATGGCGAATTTATCCCACTCGGCGCAAGCAGAAAGCAGGGCTTCAGGGAAATATTAAAGACCCATCCAAAAGGGATCGAATACTCTGGTATACTTGGCAAAACAAAGGCTTATCCTGTGCTAAAGGATTCAAAGAACATACTCGCACTTATACCAATAGTAAACTCAGAGAACACAAAAGTAACCGCGGAGACAAGGAACCTGCTCATAGACATAACCGCCAATTCAAGAAATGCTGCTGAGCAGGCAATGAACCTAATGGCATGCACAGCCATTGACATGGGGGCAGATCTATATCCATGCGAGATTGTCTACAAAAAGAAAAGCATGATAACTCCAAATCTTGAATACAGGCGCATGAGGATCAGGAAATCAAGGGCTGAAAATACGCTGGGTTTCTGGCTTCAGGACAATAAGATAATAAATCTTGTTAACAAGCTTGGTTATGTGGGCGCAAAATACGGAAAGTATACGCTGGTATATGTCCCACCATACAGGCTTGATGTCCTTAACGATCAAGACATAATAGAAGACATAGCAATCGCATACGGTTATGATAAGATAGCACCAATGCCAATACTTGGGTCTGCGATAGGCAAACCATACAGATTGACTGAATATGCGAATAAGGCATCAGTGCTGATGGTTGGGTTGGGCTTCAGTGAGGCAATGAATCACTATCTTACAAATGAGAGGCTGAACTTTGAGAAAATTGAGGGAGAGGCAGACGAGAAATCTGTAATAACTGTTGCGTATGCGAAGACTGATGCAATAACAATGCTGCGAACCACTCTTCTCCCATCCTTGATGGAGAACCTGGAGAATTCAATACATGAGAAAATGCCCCAAAAACTATTCGAGATAGGCAAGACATTCCATCTCGATAAGGACAAAGTAATCGAAAGGACAAAGCTTGCAATGGTGAGCGAGCATTCAAAGGCCGATTATTCTGAAATAAAATCCACAGTTGAGAGATTCCTCAATTTTGCCGGCATATCTGACTACAAATTGGCAGAATCAAAGCTCAAGGCATTCATAGATGGAAGGGCCGCTGATATAATAGTGAAAGGCGAGACGATAGGCAGCTTCGGTGAGATAAGCCCTAAGGTGCTAAGGAACTTCAAGCTCGAGGAACCGGTAGTTGCAGCAGAGATCAGTGTAGATGATACCTACAAATATTAGTCATGCATCTACAAAGAGGAAAAAGGATTGTTGTACTTATTTTGTGCAAATATGTTTTATAAATATAGTTTCCTTATTCACGCAAAAGAATCTATATGTTTTACAAACGGTTCCTTAACTGCCTTAATTAATTTTTCATCTGCAGTATAAAGTATGCACTTATTTAGCTCAGCAGCAGTCACATAAATTGAATCGTATACTGATATATTATACTTTAAGGCATTTTCCATCAATTTATTAAGATAGTGTATATTTATCAAGTTTGATTTAAAATCATACTCGTTCAATGCATCAGCTATCATTTTCAACTCTTCAAGGTTAAACTTCTTAGATTTATAATATCTTATACCATTTAAAACTTCATAAGTAAGTATATCAGGTTCTACCAGTTCTATCTCCTTTGACACATAGGCGTCTCTTAACCTGTATGCATCTTCTGAATATTCCTCATTTACAAAAAGCTTTATTATTACGCTTGCATCAGCTACTATTTGGTCCATATCTTGTATCCCTCATCTCCCTTATAATCGAAGTGGATTCGTTCTTATGTTTATTCTGCCCCCTAAATATTTTATCAGTCAATGCAACAGCTTTAGCTATATTTTTCTGCTTGTTAATCTTTTGCACAATCATTTCCCTTATTGCATTAGACCAGTTTATTTTTATTTTTTCCATTTTCTGCTTTGTTTCCCTGTCTAACTGTATTAGTACACTCTTGTCATACGTCATGGCTTCACCTATATAGTATATATATTATATATAGGAAATAATAAAAGCTTTGCTATTGTACACAATTTAATGCAGCGGAGCAATTTTCCTAAGTTGCCAATTTTGTTGAGGACCTTATAATTCCCTTAATGTGTTCCTTCTGAAACAACATTTGATCTAGAAGCTCTCACCATTTCACTATTTTATGAACCTCTCAGAATCTCTGAGGCTTTTTACCTTTATTCCTGCATCATTATCAATATCCCTCTTTGAATAATTATCACCTAATACCGCTATTCCTGTTATACCCAACGAATTTGCAATGCTTGCATTCCTGCTCGAGCTTGTTATGAATGTGATATACTCCTTTTTTGCGCCAAACTCATCTACAGCCTTAGCTATCGCGCTCTCTAATATCTTGGGCATATGCTCGCTTGCATTCCCATAAAGCCCGAATTTAAAGTAATGATCATAATTCAGCCCAACTCTGTCAAAAAGGTTTTTCAGTATACGCTCTAACTGGCCTGTTGCTGCTCCAATCAGATAATTATTGCCATTCAACCGGTTTAGAAGGTCCTTTGCGCCATCAAGTAGTATCGCCTTGTCGTGTCCTGCAACATTATAGTGTGCATATGGCAATTCCTCAAGGAAGAGATCACGCTTTTCATATATCTCATTGTCTGAAAGCCCCTGCTTCTTTAGTATGTCCATCATCCTTTCCTGAACAGTAAATCCACCATACTCAGCAAGACTTATGTCCTCTAATGAAAGGCCATATGAGCTTCTTATCGCCTCGAAATAATAGACCGAGACGTCCTTAGCCTCTTTTATGAGCGTATTCTCTATATCAAACAAAACTGCCTTCTCAGCCATATGATTACCTGTAAATACAATCAGTCAACGGATCAGACTCCGTGGAACCAGAAGCCCTTCTCCTTCTGCGCCTTCTTTTTCCCGAATATCTTTCCAAATATGCCAGCCTTTACCACAGATTCTTTTGGTTTGTACCCTGGCTCGACCTTTGCCACGATCTCAGGGTTTGCGTCAAGATATCCTTCCTGGAACTTTCTGAACTTGTCCTTTTTCTCAACATCGACCTTCTTCATCTTCTCTTCCCACTCTGGCTTCATGTGCTTCCATTCGTCAATCGTGTAGCCATACGGCGCCCTTTCCCTTATTGATGGTGGATTGTACGCATAATCATAAAGCTGCTTTTTGTAATCGTAATCTGCCTCGATAGTATTCTCAACATCTACATTCACTCCCTGTTTTGCGAGGAAATCCTTCACCTCATCAAGGCTCATCTTCTCCCTAATGTTATCTGCTTCTCTTGGGTTGTAGATCACTATCATGCGCAGCTTTGTAAAGTCAACCCTTGCCTTTATTACTGGCTCGAGAAGCATAAGTCTGTACTGTAAACGCGCAGCATGTGGTATATCTATTAGCTCCTCTTTCTTTAGATTTGTGAATGTTACTTGCTTTACCATTCTGTAAGGAACAGTATACTGCTTGCCATCCTCAGTTATATGGTAATCAAAGTCCGAGCTAGCCTTCTCCTCCTGTGCAATATTCACATCGACATTGCTGTGGTCCATTTTATCACTCTGGATACAGAATCAGCAACCGCAGCTGCCTTCTCCACATCCGCACGAATCTCCTTCTTCTTTAGATGAATTCCTTCCACATCCGCAACCAGCACCCTTTTCGCTTTCACATCCGCACGAAGAGGAAGCTTCCTCATGCTTTGGTTCTGGGGCGCTTATTGTTGTTGTGTCCCTTTGTTGTCTCAACTACTACCTTGCTTTGCAGGTGCGACGTTCGCAAAATTCTTTACAGGCTTGCCTCCGTTTACTGCAAGCGCAAAGTAGTCTGTCCATATGCCCATATGTCTTCTGGTACAATGGCATTGCCTCAAGCTCCTTGACGTTTCTTATGTACTTGTCCTTGCCATAGCTCCAGCTATTGTGCGTCTTCTTCCATTCCTTTGAGGGTATGCTGTACTGCTTTTGCACTTTGTCCCTGTATACCTCTGGGAATACATTGAATGTGCAGAATGGCAGAACCTCTCCGTCAGGCATTGCATAGTGTATGTCGCACTTCTCTACCCTCTTTATGTCGTATGTGTACTCGTCCTGGAAGTGCATCATTCCAAGGAACAGTGACTTCATCTGGAACGTTGCCCATTGTTGCGAAGTCGTGCTTCAGCAGCACTGACATAAGCAGCTTCGTGAAGTTTACGCTCTTTGGCTGCTTCTTCTTGTCTATGAACTTGCTTATTCCAGAGAGTGTCTTTACTGCTATCACCCTTCTTGCGAGCTTTGACTTTCCTTCCATCTCGTTTACTGCCTTCTGCAGGTGCTCAAGCATTCCTGCAGCATCAACGAACTCTGTTATTGGTATTATCTTTCCGTCAGGGTCAACAAAGATATAGTATCCAGCTCCGCATGCAAAGTGTATCGACAGGTCGTACTTGTATTCTCCTGTAAGCGCCTCTATGAACTTGTTTATTCCTCCTACATAAGGCACTGAGAACCAGTCCTCCTTTGTTATTACTCCATTTGTCTGCTCCTCTATGAGCTTTATTGCGCCTGGAATGGATATTCTCTGCTTCTCCCTGAAGCCTTGTAGGCATTCTTCCTACAAGTGATACTGGCTGGAAGTTTACTGCCCTTACTACGTCTATGTTGTTTATTGCGAAGTTTATTATTGCTCCGAGCTCATGGTCGTTTATCGTCCTTATTACTGTAGGAACAAGCACCACCGTGCTTCCTGCCTTTCTTATGCATCAAGTGTCATTGGAGCCTCCCAGTGGTTCTTCGGGTTTGCACTCTTGCTGACTCCGTCAAAGCTCATGTAGAGCGTGCTTACTCCTGCATGCCTTAGCTGGTATGCCATGTCTGGATTCAGCGCAATGTTTATTCCTGTAGTGTTTAGCTGTATCTGGTCAAATCCCTCCTCCTTTGCCGCCTTTACCACATCTAATGATCTGGGGGTGCATTGTTGGCTCTCCTCCTGTTATCTGTATTGCATTTGCAGGTATTGGCTTCTGGTTCCTTAGATTCTTGAATATTTTTCTTATCTCGTCTATGTTAGGCTCGTATATCGGCTCTCCCTCCTTTGCATAGAAGAAGCAGTACCAGCAGCTGAGGTGGCATCTGTTTGTTATTACCACGTTGGCAAGTCCTGTGTGCGACTTGTGCCTTTCGCACATTCCGCAGTCAAATGGGCAGTTTGCTCCCTTTGTTTCTGTTATGTAGTTAGGATTGTCAAAACCCCTTCCGAAATAATTGTAACTCCTCATCTTCATGTACATGTCGTAGTCTTCCCAGTACTTCTCTATGGTCCACTGGTGCTCGGGCAGTGCTTCCTTATCATTACGTTCTCTCCGTCCTTGTATATTGTGCCGTCTATTATAAGCTTGCACTCAGGGCATACTGTCATTGTCTTCTCTATCACAGGCATCTTTTCTATCTCCTCCATTGTCCTGTGGTATGGAGCAAGTATAGGATCCTCTATCGCAGGCTCAGCAAGGCTAACCTCGGGCCTCTTGCTATTAATATTAACAGTTATGCTTTCAACCACTGTTTCAGCATCCCTATGTTGTGGACTATTTGGCATATATTTCACCAATATTATACAGTATCTTGCCCATTCGAAAGTATTTAAATACTATCTGTATAAAGTTTTACTTTTTTTCAAAAATTGCATGGATTCGACGTCAGAAAAGACGCCGCCCAAGCCAATTTGTTCACTCAACGAATTCGCAAGAATTAATATAATAACAAGCATTAATTTCCTTATCCCGCACAGATACTGTTGGCACCATGCTCTTTCGCTTGTGCTATCCATTCAGCTACTTCGGTGCTCCACTCTTAATTGCGCCTTGTTCTGGTCTTGGGGACCCCTCTCAAGTTTTTCCAAAGCCCTTTCAAGTACTTTTTTGAATTCCTCACGTTTTTTATAAAATAAAATCACTTCAACTCTTGAGTCAAAACCTAACAACTCAAATACCTGCATAAGGTACATTTTTATGGTTTCTTCTGATAGCTTCAAGCGTCTAGCAATTTCATTATTGTGAAGTGCCTCAGTTGCTATTAATTTCATTATCTGCTCCTTCCTTGGGCAAAGCCGTACTTGCAATCGCTCTACGAATTTGTGATCCGAAACGAAATCTTCTACTGTATGATTTTCTGAAGAGCCTAATATGCTTATAAGCTGATTTCTATCATCAAAACCAAGTTTTTCAAAAATCCTGTTTTTATGAGATTTAACTGTTCCTTCCGCAGTTCCAAGGCGTGCCGCTATCTCCTTATTTGTTAGACCTTCCAAAATAAGACCTATTAGCTCCTTTTGTCTTTCTGTTAGTCTTACATATATTTCCCTCTTATATAAATTACTGGCCTCCTCTTGAGTTAGGGAAATTCCTGATTGTGCTATTGAAGATTCTAATAAAATTTTGAATAATTCATGGCTTATTATTGTTGGCTGGTTTTCGACAATCTGGACGGCAAATAACGTAAAAAGCTTTACATCATCAGGTGTCAAGGAGATTCCCGTCCTTTTTTTTACTGCATTACCCAGAACCCTAATAAAATCCCTGTGTGCATTATCTTTCAGTTCCGCAATGGGCATTTGATGATTATTAGCTGTCCCAGGTCGCTCTTTCCTTAAAAACGGGGTGCCATAATTCACACTATCAGTTTGTCTCGTTATTGCATTACCTACTGGCGATGTGATGTCCTTACGAGAATGTGCACCCATTTCACCACTATAGGAAAACAGTTTTCTTTGAATCATATTCAAAGCAAAACTTATTATATCTTATAAAAACCAAAGAGCAGGTAATTTCCCTGATTGCAACTGCGCTCACTCTGCAAGCGCAAATTCCACCAAGTCACGTTCCGAGGCAGCCCTGTCTATTAGCCCTGATATCTGCTCCACACTTCCAGTTCTGGATGCAGAAAGCACTATTCTGGCCTGGAGTTTTTTATCAAGTATAAGATCAACTAACCTTCCCACCTTTTTCGAATAATCACCATTAATGTACTTGCTCACCGCAGCCTGTGCAATGCCGAGCCTTTTTGCGATTGCAGTCTCGCTCATTCCCTTCCTATTCAAGGCGACCGCAACAGCAATGCGCACTGCGGGTATTGTGATCCTCATCGCCTTTTCGCATTCCCTGTTCAACCATACACCACAGGAATTTCACCATGCATTTATAATATTATTGTGCTTAAACTTAATAAGGTGTTATAGTGAGAGGAAAAGATACGGCAGTAAGGTGTGAATCATGCGGAAGGACAGTGCCGCGCACCAAGGCAGTCATATACGAAAGGGGAATAAGTTTCAGCACAGAGACCAGGACGACACAGGACGTAAGGTTCTTCGAGAGAATGAAAACATATTACTGCATAAGTTGCGCAAAGCACAGGGGAATATTCGAAAAGCTGAAAAGGCAGGCAATAGAGCGCTCAAAAAGGGAATTATAAAGGCAATGCAATGACTATAGACCCATCAACCCTTTTGATTTTCAAGGCGAGGGGAGTAGTCAATAAAGAGAAAAAGGGAAAAAAGAAATCCACGCAGGAAAATGTTAACGCAATTAATGCGCTGAAGAGATTGGGGATATTCAGTCCCTCAAAGGAAACGGAGCCCATGATTATACCAAAGAATCTGACTGGAGAACGCATATACAAGCAAGAACCGATCTCCAAACCCATGCAAAAGGCGTCTGGACAAATAATAAATGCGCAACCAGTTGTGCGTGAGCAGAAGCGCCAAGAGGTGCAGAAGCCAAAGGCCATGGAAGAGCAAAATGCCGCTGCGAATGCAAAGGAAAGGCATATGCGTTTCGGACTGTTTGATCTTTCATCGGCCAAGCAAAATGACCAGGGCTATAATTTAGGATCAAGTATATACTCGCAACAGGAGCTTGCATATAACAGGGAACCAGAGGCATTCCACGAGCCCCCAAGCAATGAGCTCATGAATATTGAGAGCACCCCTCACCTGAAGAAACCCATTCCAATAAGCCAGCAGCAGAGCAGAGAGGCAGCAAGCAGTAAGACATGCCTATGGCATCCATGGAGGGGCGCATATGCGATATGCAAATCATGCAGGAGGGCATTCTGTTTCCAAGATATAATAGAATTCAACAAGGATTATTATTGCCTTGAGGACATAGACAATGCATCCTCAAAGCCTGTATTTTCGGCCATACAGCCAAGCAACAGAATGGCAACGGTATCTGGGCTATTGATGCTTGCAGCAGTACTTACCTTCTTTTATTTCTCCCATGCGCAGGTGCTCTACATACTAGGCTACGTACACGAGATAGGCCTGCCCTTCTTTATAGTAAACATAAACTACAATTACGCATTTGCACTTCTTGAAAGCATTATAATGGCAATCGCATTCGGCTCGGCAATCATGCTTTTTGTGCGCCCGCTTAGCGGATTCTATGTTGTAGTATCTGTATGCCTTGCCTCAGCAATGCTCTTCAGCTACCAATACACAAGCACAGGCACCCTCTATCTTGGCATAGTCGATGTACTCATATTCGGAGCATTCGCCGCATTGATATTCTCAATAACAAGATACGCGCCAGCCCAATCTGAAGAGATTAATCCATTAGCTGCACTTAATAAGAACGTAGCCTGGCCAAATGTTGGCCGATTCTGAATACGCGCCAAGTAACAATATCAAGGCTAAAAGGATTGATTCATGTAAGCTTTATAGTCTCCCCTATCTTAGGGGCATAGGTCTCATAGCCCTCCAGCTTCAGGCTTTCTGCTAAGGCAACTGCATTTTTTGAATCGCCGTGCACGCACACCACTTTGTTCGGCCCGCTTTTTTTTACATACTCGTGTAGTTCTCCCATTCCTGCGTGTGCAGATAGGTCATAATAGGAAACCGGAGCATCTATCTTCGTAAGCCTCTTGTCGACAATCAGGCTTCCCGTATCCATAAGCATTCTGCCATTTGTACCCTCAACCTGGTATCCAGTAAGGAAAACGGCCGAATTCTTTCTTAGCCTTGTTATATAATCAAGAACAGGGCCTCCATTCAGCATTCCTGCAGTTGTTAGGAGTATTGATGGTGAGCTTAAAGCCTCCTCCCTGTCATCACGGTCCTTTATAACAGTGGCCTCGGAAAGCGCCTTTGAAAGAAGACTGGAATTGTCTATGAATTCAGGATACCTTAAGACAATGGATGTGGCAGACCTAGCCATGCCGTCAATATATGTGTACTGCGCAAGATTGTTCTTGTAGAGAAAGGTAAGCAATTCCTGAGATCTGCCGACCGCAAATACCGGTATCAGCGCATTTCCCTTGTTGTCAAGCGTTTCTTTTATCGCAGCAGCAAGCCGGCCAAGAAGCTCATCCCTGTCCGGATGTTCGCGCGTAGCATATGTAGATTCGATTATCAGAACATCGCTCTTTGCAACATCCGCGCCTTTATGCAGGTATTGCGGGCCAAGCTTGAAGTCGCCAGTGTAAACTATCCTTCTGTTGTCCTTTGAGTTCGCATTCTCTATTGCTGTTATTGCGCTTCCCGATATATGCCCCGCATCAGTAAGCTCGATCGTGTATTCACCAAATTCAAAAGCATTTCCATAGTCTATCGGCGTATAACGATGCTTGAAGCTCTCTATCTGCCTCTTGTGGAAGCGCGGCTTCATATGCTCCTTCTTTGCAATCGCAAGCGAATCCTCAAGAAGCAACTCGGAAAGCTTGAGTGTTGGTTCTGTGCCGAATGCGGGTATCAGCATCTCGTTGTATAGTGCCGGGGCAAAGCCTGAATGGTCGATATGCGCATGGCTGAGTATGAATGCATCAGCATCTGGTATTGCGGTAGGGTACTCGATCTTGCTTCCGCCAAGCTTTATCCCATAGTCTAAAAGAAGGGATGTCTCATCCTTGAGCAGTATTGATGAGCGTCCAACCTCCTGGGCACCTCCAAAAAATTTAAGCTGCATTGATGCACCTACTATAACTATATTTTAGTAAAATTAAGCTATAATACTTTGTACTGCGCATCGGGTTCAAATTATGGCTCGGGCAAAGGTCAAAGGGGGTTATATACATAACCCTCAAATGTCCCCTTTTTCCATGAAAGTGGAAGATATAAGGTATTTATATGTTCTAAATGTAGTATCTATTGGTGTGAATTTAATGTTCCCATTACTACAACTAATAGCTAATTAGATAAATATTTGAACATCTTGGGCATAAATTTAGGATCATTGAAAACCTTACGTAAATGATACTCTGCAACTGGCATCGATTGGATAATCCTATTCGCTAATGCCCTTCTTGCTGGTTTCCAGCATTGTTCTATTGGGTTAACCTGCGGTGAATATTTAGGAAAATAATACAGTCTGAATGTCTTCTTGTGTGTTTTTATGAACCTGTCGACTATTTTTCCATGATGGCAAGGTCCATTATCAGCAAACATACATACTCTTCCCCATCGCAATAATACTTTGTTCAAAAATTTAACAAATGCCTTCTGATTTTTCTTTTTCGAGAATGAAAACAAGAACGAGTATCTGCTCCTAACACCAAATACATTTGTGCATTCGTTTTTGCTGCTTATTGTTACTGAGGGATGTCCACCAACCTTTGCCCACCCACGTTTTATGAGTGGCAACAAACCAAATGTTGCTTCGTCTTCACAGCCAATTACAAAGCCCTTCCCACGATAATAGCATGCCAACCTGGAAGCTTTTTTTTAAAACGGTCTATTTCGTCTGCTTCTGGGGATTTGTAATGTCTTGGCCTGGGTCTTTGTATCGAAAATCCAAGTGCTTTCAGTAATTCCCACACATGAACGGTTGTATATTTCACGCCGTATTTCTTTCTGATGAATTCCTTAACCTCTTTTGTAGTCCAAAGACCATTTTTATTACCTGGAGGACCTCTTTCCAACTGTTTGACCACATTTTTGCGCTGCCTTAAGGTAAGAAGAGCTGGCCTTCCTGTTTGTTTTATGCTGTCTTTTGCGTCTATACCTCCCTCACAAAACCGATGCAGAATACTATGGACTGTTCTTCTCTTCAAATGTGTTATCTCGACAATTTCATCGATGCTTTCTCCTTTCTTCCTATGTATCGCACATAGCAATCGAATTTTTGGTTTTGCCTGCACCTCAGCTGAATACAAATTCTCCAATTTGTTTAGGTTTGATCTTGGTAGGAACTGATCGCCCTTTGGTAAATCCCACATACAATCACAAAGAAATATTCATTTCACTTAATTAGGAAGTATCGTCTTTTGTAGCATCTGTCGTTATAGCTTCTCCCTTCTTTATATTCCTTATTGCGATATCACACTTATTTTTAAGGTCTTGAGTAGTATTCGGATTAGAAGAATGATTTACGTATCTTTCAGGCGACGAATAAAGGTAGAGTTTCCCCTTGTGATTGTGAACAAAATTTCTCTCCAGTTCTGTAAGTTTTTGGAATTCCTTATTCGTCAAAGGTTTTAGGTTATAATTTATTACGACTTCGCCTTCATGGAAATTTCTATTAGAAAAAACTCCTTTACCGAACAATTTTCCCTTACCTATAAAGACATCATTCATGATATAACCTTGAAGTGCTGTACTTCAATACCAAGAATATATACAAGGCAAGATATATAAATGTTCAATTATTAATCTAATCAGCTATAAGTTTTGATTCTGGAAATATATTTGGTGTTAGTGGACTTACTTACTTGTTAATCTTTGTATCAGGATTTTTGATACTTGAAGCGTTTTATTCTGTTAAAATTAGGTATGATGGCGAAAAAGACAAACTTAAGAAAGGAAGCTTATGGAAAAGGACTTCAGATTTCGAGAAGATAATCTACGTTATTCTAGTTGGTGTTTTTCTTTATTTTTTAATTGTTTTTTTAATGATGCCAGTTATTGGAGGATTACTAAATGAAGTTGGGGGAGGCAATATAATTTTTGCGAATGACTTTTACGTAATTTATAATTCATTATTAACAAATTTGGGAAAGACATTGACTAATTATATAAATTTTTACGTCGATGAATCTTTAGTACTGCTATTTTTAGCTCCTATAGTTACAATAACGGTTTTACGCTTTATGTTTGGATACTTCGATAAAAATAAAAATGTCGATTTTGCAATGACAATACTTTTAGTATTTTTATCTGTTAGTATCATGGACATCATTACGTTACCAGTTTCTTTAATAAAAGGGATTAAATTCGGTGGAACCGGTGATGGACTAATTATTTTTATATTTTCTATCCTTATCGTTCTGGCAACAGTTTATATTTTATTAATTCAATGGAAACGGTATAGGAAATTGCCTAATATTTATTATTCAATATTCTTCTCTTTTGCGGTATATTTGTTCCTATTTATCTATCTCTTGTCGCCATTCTATTTTGGTCAGCTTCCTACTTTGGGTAGTCCGCAAGTAAGTGTCAACAACACACACCTTTCAGGATATTCTAATCCCGCTTCTGCTTACGAACCAACGTATTTTAGTTCAGTAATAAATAACACAAATATAACATACATGCTAACATTTACCTCTCCGAATTATTTAATATTAAAAGAATACGGGATATTCAATAAAACAAATCTAACAAATAAAACAATCCCTACAAATTCAAATTTTACCTGTTCTAGTAATTTTCAATGTGTTTCCTATTGTTATTATAATTTTAACTTTTCGCATAATAATAGCTGTAGTAATGGACATGGGCATTATATAATAATAACTCCAGATATGCAAAACAAAACAGGATTCGTAGAAGTTTATAATAAAGTAAATATATCTAGAAACATATCAAATTTAATAAATATTAGTTGGTATGGTGGTTTGGGTTATGGCGGGTCTCAGGATATATGTAACAGTACAGATTGTAATTATATACTAACTATACGCTCTAATAACACTAAAAATATTATTTTAGATAGTCTTTTCCTTGGTATGCCAAATGGTCAGGAATATAATTCAATAAATGTCTCTGTTGTAAATGGTTATTGCTCACCAAATCATAACGGGAATGTACTTGTTGGTGAAGGCTGTTCTAGCTACTACGATAATCGCTCTTCTAATAGCTGATTAGATTAATAATTGAACATTTATATATCTTGCCTTGTATATATTCTTGGTATTGAAGTACAGCACTTCAAGGTTATATCATGAATGATGTCTTTATAGGTAAGGGAAAATTGTTCGGTAAAGGAGTTTTTTCTAATAGAAATTTCCATGAAGGCGAAGTCGTAATAAATTATAACCTAAAACCTTTGACGAATAAGGAATTCCAAAAACTTACAGAACTGGAGAGAAATTTTGTTCACAATCACAAGGGGAAACTCTACCTTTATTCGTCGCCTGAAAGATACGTAAATCATTCTTCTAATCCGAATACTACTCAAGACCTTAAAAATAAGTGTGATATCGCAATAAGGAATATAAAGAAGGGAGAAGCTATAACGACAGATGCTACAAAAGACGATACTTCCTAATTAAGTGAAATGAATATTTCTTTGTGATTGTATGTGGGATTTACCAAAGGGCGATCAGTTCCTACCAAGATCAAACCTAAACAAATTGGAGAATTTGTATTCAGCTGAGGTGCAGGCAAAACCAAAAATTCGATTGCTATGTGCGATACATAGGAAGAAAGGAGAAAGCATCGATGAAATTGTCGAGATAACACATTTGAAGAGAAGAACAGTCCATAGTATTCTGCATCGGTTTTGTGAGGGAGGTATAGACGCAAAAGACAGCATAAAACAAACAGGAAGGCCAGCTCTTCTTACCTTAAGGCAGCGCAAAAATGTGGTCAAACAGTTGGAAAGAGGTCCTCCAGGTAATAAAAATGGTCTTTGGACTACAAAAGAGGTTAAGGAATTCATCAGAAAGAAATACGGCGTGAAATATACAACCGTTCATGTGTGGGAATTACTGAAAGCACTTGGATTTTCGATACAAAGACCCAGGCCAAGACATTACAAATCCCCAGAAGCAGACGAAATAGACCGTTTTAAAAAAAAGCTTCCAGGTTGGCATGCTATTATCGTGGGAAGGGCTTTGTAATTGGCTGTGAAGACGAAGCAACATTTGGTTTGTTGCCACTCATAAAACGTGGGTGGGCAAAGGTTGGTGGACATCCCTCAGTAACAATAAGCAGCAAAAACGAATGCACAAATGTATTTGGTGTTAGGAGCAGATACTCGTTCTTGTTTTCATTCTCGAAAAAGAAAAATCAGAAGGCATTTGTTAAATTTTTGAACAAAGTATTATTGCGATGGGGAAGAGTATGTATGTTTGCTGATAATGGACCTTGCCATCATGGAAAAATAGTCGACAGGTTCATAAAAACACACAAGAAGACATTCAGACTGTATTATTTTCCTAAATATTCACCGCAGGTTAACCCAATAGAACAATGCTGGAAACCAGCAAGAAGGGCATTAGCGAATAGGATTATCCAATCGATGCCAGTTGCAGAGTATCATTTACGTAAGGTTTTCAATGATCCTAAATTTATGCCCAAGATGTTCAAATATTTATCTAATTAGCTATAATAATATATATGGCGGACAAATATATTACCCTAGTGTAACATATGGTCGAATTATCTTAGAAAATTGGATATTAAAACCAAAGAGTTCTATTGTATTAGATATCAATTTAACTAATACAGCTACCTAATATCTTCATTAACGTCTTCTTTCTAATGTCTAGACGCTTACCTTCATTTATCTTTATCTTCTTTTTCAATCTGAAAAGATGCCTTTTTGAAAGTCCTACACGTCGGGCATCTTTAGTTTTCATATTCTGGATAACATTCGTTATCTTCTGCTCAGAAGCGTTATCATAAATGGAGTAATCGTTATCGGAATATCAGCATTCATTTTCCTTATGGCATTTTCAATACGCACTGTTAAATGCATCAGCATACAAGCTAATGAATATATAGATTTCTTTCTTTATAGTAAAGGTGCTTTCATGCTAGACACGATAAATTTTATTGATCTTGTTGCTCTTTCAAGGATAACCCCCGAAGCAACAACAGAGAGGTTCGGCGGGCTTATCAATTCATCCTATTTTGATGCCGCAAACATACTTGGCGCCCTCAAGCAAAAGGGGCTTGTCGATTTTATAACGCAGTTTCCGAACCAGAGCTCATTGACTGTGACAGACGAGGGCAAGCAGCTCCTTGAAGAATCCCACCAAAAATCATCGCTTCCTGTTGACAAGCTTGACATGGCAATACTAACAGAGGTTTCGGCGGGGATGAGGAACCTTCCCGAGATCGCACATGGGGTGAATGTAACACCGAGAGATCTTGCAATCAGGCTGTACAAGCTCTCAGAGCAGAAACTGCTGTCATACGAGCTTCGCAACGGCAACATGAATATAACACTTACTGAAAAAGGATTTCTTCAAGTCAAGGATGGCATACCAATACCAGTTGCATCCGCTTCTGCAATGCAAGACAGTACAACTGCAACTAATGTGGATGCTCAGCCTACTGCACAGCCACAAATGAATGCACAACCCTCACAAGGCACTTTACCCCCCAAAACAGCCGCAGAGCTGAAGGAGCTGGAGGCGAAGATAATGAACGCGAAGAGAATGAAGAGCATGGCGCTATTAGTTATTTTAGTGATAGCCGCAATAGCAGTTGCATTCATATACATAACATATCGTATCTGAGAAAAGGGAACAGAATGGAACTTATAGACTACATGAGCGCTTACAAGCTGCTCCAGAAGTACAGTATAAGAAGCGTAGAGAGCAGGTATGTATCTAGCGTTAAGGATGCTGTTGCATTCTCAAGGGGCAAGCCGATAGTGCTAAAGGCAGTATCCCCAAAGGCGCTCCACAAGTCAAAGAACAAGCTTGTCGCACTTAATCTAAGCTCCGAAAAGGAGATAAACTCAGGATACAATGATACTTACAAAAAGGGCGCAACAGTTCAGGCCGTATAAGATCCTTGCCCAAAAGATGGTTAAAAATGGGACTGAAATAATAATAGGTGGGAAAGTTGATGCACAATTCGGCAAGATGATTCTTCTAGGACTTGGAGGCATTTATGTCGAGACATTCAAGGATTTTACGCTTAGGTTATGCCCAATAACCAAGCGCGATGCAGAATCGATGCTGCAGCAATTGAGATCAGGTCCAATAATAGCGCCCAATCCCAAAACAGCAGCGACAATAAAGGAACTATTGATAAAGACATCTGAGATGTTCATGCAGAATGATATAACAGAACTGGATCTTAATCCTATCCTTATGCACGACAATACATATGATGCTGTAGATCTTAGGCTAATAAGATGATGGATATATGAAAAAGGAAAAGAGAGAAAAGATCGCATATGCAAATCTGCAGCCTATAATGAATCCCAGATCTGTCGCAATAATCGGCGCATCAGAGAACCCTGATAAGGTAGGCCATGTGATAGTGCAGAATTACATAGATTCAGGCTATTCCGGGAAGATTTATCCCATAAACATAAACACCACAGGAACATTGATGGGACACAAGGCATACAAGAGCATTCTTGAGATAAAGGGAAAGGCAGAGCTTGCGGTGATAGCAATACCTGCGCAGGCGGTGCCAGCAGCGCTGGATGAATGCGGAAGAGCAGGAGTTAAGGGCGCAGTGGTTGTAAGCGGCGGATTTGCAGAGGTCGGTGAGATAAAGCTTGAGGAAGAATTAGTAAAGACAGCAAGGAAATACTCAATGCCTGTAATAGGTCCTAACTGCCTTGGCGTAATGGATCCGCGATCAAGAAATGATACATTGTTCCTCCCAACATACAAGATTGACCGCCCAAAAATAGGTGGCGTAAGCTTCGCATCGCAGAGTGGCGCAGTTGGAAGCTCGGTACTCGATCTCATAAACAGTGAGGGCTTCGGCCTTGCAAGGTTCATATCCTATGGGAATGCATCTGTAGTTGACGAGGTTGATGTTCTTAATTACCTGATGAACGACAAGGACACGAAGGTTATTGTATTTTACATAGAAGGCGTCAAGCGAGGCAGGGACTTTATCGCGACTGCTAAAAAAGCTACAAAGATAAAACCTGTAGTAATAATAAAGGGCGGGGTTACCGATGCGGGCGCACAGGCTGCGCATTCGCACACTGCCTCACTTGCAGGGAGCCATGAAGCCTATGATGCGGTATTCAGGCAATTCGGTTTTTCCGTGGCAACAGACATAAAGGATCTTCTCAACTTTGCAAAGATATTCGATACACAGCCGCTCGCAACTGGCAAAAGAATCGCAATAATAACAAATGGAGGTGGGACAGGCGTGCTTGCAACAGATGCAGTATGCCAGAACAACCTTGTGATGGCAGAGCTTTCAAAGGAATCGGAAAAGGCGTTAAGGAAATCAATGCCTCCTATAGTTAACATAAGGCTCCCGCTCGACATGGCAGGAGATGCTGATGACAGGAGGTTCGCAGCAGCATTGGAGGCAATAGAAAAGGATCAAAATATAGACGCCATAATGGCAATAGCGCTATTTCAGACTCCGGGCGCTGATTCAAGAGTAGCGGCAACGCTTATACATTATGCAACAAACATGAGCAAGCCGCTTGTGGTTGTCAGCATGGGCGGCAGCTATACAAGAGCCCATAAGGAAATGATGGAGAGCGCAGGAGTGCCAGTATACGACTCCCCCGGCGAGGCAGCGAAGTCACTTGCCGCACTTATAAATTATTCCAGGTACAAAAAGGGAATTTAATGGCAAACTCAAGAATCTCAGAAGTAATAAAGAGGGACAAAAAGATATTCCTAACTACAACAAGATCCGCATTCGATTTCGTTGCAGATCACGGCGATGGCGACTTTACCTATGACATCAATGGCAAAAAGCTGATCGACTTCTCTGGATTCATAGCGGTCTATAATCTGGGAATCAATGGCAACGCGGAAATAAGAACCGCAATTAAAAAACAGGTAGACAAACTAATGCATGCAGCCTTTACCGACTATTATTCCGAATTGCCAGTACAATTCGGAGAATCGCTTATAAAGATGTTTCCAAAAGGCTTTGGAAAGATGTTCCTATCTAATTCGGGAACCGAAGCAAACGAGGCCGCAATTAAGTTCGCAAGGATATTCACAAAAAGGCAGTATATACTCTCCTTCTATAATGGCTTTCATGGAAGGACAATGGGTTCATTAGGCCTTACTGCATCAAGGGCAGTGCACAGGGCGCATTTTGGCCCATTCAGCGGAGTAGTACACGCACCGTATCCATATCCGTACAGATGCCTTTTCAACCACCACGATGATCATGATTGCGGTGAAGATTACCTTGATTATATAAAAGAATACATATTCAAAAAGGAGATAGACCCGCAGGAAATTGCAGCAATATTTTTTGAGCCGATACAGGGCGAGGGTGGATACATAGTTCCTCCAAAGAGCTTCATGAAAGGACTGAGGAAGCTTGCAAATGAGAATGGTATACTTCTTGTTGACGACGAGGTACAGGCTGGCTACATGCGCACAGGCAAGTTCCTAGCGCTGGAGAACTTTGGAATTGAGGCAGATATATATACCATGGCAAAGGCTTTGGGCGGAGGCCTTCCGATGGGCGCAACAGTGGTCAGAAGTAATTTGGGCGATCTTCCGAGAGGAGCACATGCAAATACTTTTGGGGGCAATAATGTTGCAGTAGCAGCGGCAAATGCCTCATTGAACTATGTTTCAAAGCACAAAAAGGAACTGGAAAACGGAGTAAAGAGAAAGGGCGAAATTATACTCAAAAGGCTTAGAGAGATGCAAGACGACTATGAAATAATAGGTGACGTAAGGGGAATCGGCCTGATGGTAGGAATAGAACTCGTAAAAGACAGGAAAACAAAGGAGCATGCAGTAGAAGAAAGAGAGAAAATAGTAAAATCAGCGTTCAACAAAGGGCTTCTTCTTCTGACATGCGGCGAATCTGTGATACGATTCGCACCACCACTTACAATAAGCGAAGCATCTATAGACCGGGGACTCGATATATTAGAGCAGGCAATAAAGGAAAATAAATAGGCCAAAGAGAATTTCCTGCAATTTATTACATACGTTTATCTTTGAATATTTTCTTTCTTACCTTCTCATAAATATATAATGATTCGGGGCTACCTCAAATAATAGGACCACACGATGTTCATCACTTGAATTGAATAATTCGGCT